>CAJXNH010000007.1 GCA_913057245.1 uncultured Phaeodactylibacter sp. | reverse complement strand
TGCTTTTACTTTGATTGTAAATATAAAACAATCAGATGAGTGTAAAAAGTTCGGAAACGGTGCATTCTGGCTGGGCAAGGGAGCGCCGCTGAAAAGATTGGCATTTGTGCTCAGAACACGAACCTAACCCTCATTGGCAATCAAGCTCTGGGTGACTACAATGAGATTATTGGCAATGCCTTCGATGGCCTGCAGTTTGCGAATTTGGCGAATGGGCAAAATAATAATATAGCATTTAATACAGGCCTAACCTACCTCTGCAACCGTAATGCCGAGACCGCTGGCAATGCTACGGACTTTGCAGTGGTGGAAGGCAGTATTGCTGAATTGCAGCGCTCGCAGGATAACCGTGCAGCAGGCAACACCTTCACGCCCACCCCGGCATCAGGCTGCTCTACCGGTTTCCCCTATGAGCACTTGAGCAATGGGGGCAGCCCGTTCCGGTATTTCTATAACCCGCTGTCTGCTAATGCAGAGGAAGAGCCTTTTTGCTTTCCGGCAGCTACGGTCGTAAAGATTCAGGATATTGAGAATGAATGCAACCTAGATGCCCCATCCGAAGAAGTCCCTGACAAAGACCTGGCTGATCTTCAGGAGAAAGTACTGGAAACCAGAGGTGATTTTTTGACTGCTTATGAAGCATACCTTAATTTATTGGACGGGGGCGATAGCGGAGAACTGTTTAATAAAGTCGAAGGGATCACTCTTTTAAACCGGGGTACCCGTTTGAACGAGCTTTACAATACCTCTCCATACCTCTCCGCTCAAGTCTTGCAGGAAGTCATTAATCAGCCTCTGCTCAGCAGTGCCCACAAGACCGAAGTACTCAAGCGCAACCCGGAAAGCCTGCGCAAAGCAGAAACCAGGGAGCAAGTACTGGACTACGGTGGTTTTTCTGGTGTGGAAATGGATACCCTGCGGGCGGCCCGTGCCCGCACCACGCCCCGGGATTCCGTGGAGCAAGCTTTAGGTAGTAAGCAGGCGATATTGCACCTTGGTGCCAACCGGTTGATCCGGCATTACCTGGTGGACACTTCCGCCTGGCAGCTCGACAGTATCCGGTTTTGGACCACTGCCAAATGGAGCGCGCCTGCTGCCTACCGGGCCGTAGATACGTACTTAGCAACAGGAGATACTACAGCCGCAAGGGCTGCCCTGCAAAGCATGGAAACTGATTTTGGGCTGGACCCGGCACAAGAACAGGAACATGAGCTGATGAAAACGCTCAAGGAGGTTGATATCGCCCGGATCAGTCAGGGCAAAGGGTGGCATGAACTGGGCGAAGCAGAGCTGAAAGCCCTGGAAGACATCGCTTATTACGGGAGCACCGGGGCAGGAGTCCGCGCCCAGAACATCCTGAATGCCTTTTACGGGGCGGGGCATTACCACGAGCCCATTCTCCCTACTGGTATACAAGCCCTATCCACACCGGGCAGCAACCGTCCCGAAACCAGGAAAGCGCACCAAGTGCCGGCTCAGGTACAGGCATTCCCCAACCCAGCCCGGCAGTCGGTCACTTTCCGGTATACTTTGCCGGAAGGCATAGAACAGGCGGAGCTTAGCATACAAGACGTGAACGGGCAAACGATAGCCGTGCTGCCCGTCGTGGAGGGCCAGGCGACGGCCTCCTGGGACAGCCGGCCTTACCCCGCCGGGCTGTACTTTTATACCCTTCACCTGCCCAATCATCGTTTAGCGACCCAAAAATTGGTTATCTTACGGTAGGTTGAGCAACCAAAGTATTAATGCCCTGCTTGCCTGTCTCAGGCAGGCAGGGCTATTCTCAAGATAACAACTGGCTTCTCATGCACCTCAGATTTTTGCTATTTCTATTCCTGCTCAGCAGCGCTTCCTTGCTGCCTGCACAGGAGGAGTCTTTCAATAAGCGCTATTACTTTGGTTATGCTGCGGCTATTATCAATGGGGTCTACCCTACAGACAGCTGCATTTACATCACGGGGCTGGCCGCTGATACTATACCGCCCTTTTATCCTTCAGGCTTATTTTTTGCTAAGCTGGACCTGAATGGGGAAGTCGAACATACAGCTTTTGCCCATCCGGAAGGGCAGATTATCACAAATTGGGGAGGAGGGTTAAAGCCATATGGAGCAGGCTTCCTTACTAGTGGAATGAAGCGGGATACTAGCTCGAGGGCTTCATTGCTTTTCCTGGATTCGATGGGGCATATCGGTCATACGATTGAACTTCATAGTTTTTTTCCACCTCACGAGCAGTCCTTCCTGACTACTTACGAGCCCATCGTCGGGCCAAATGGCATGATCTTGTTGCCCACCTGCGACCGAAACGCTCAGGGTATTAACAATACAGAAACTGTACTGCAGTTATTTATTGCAAGCGGTGAACTACTGTGGCGAAAAAACTTTGGTGTTTTTAATTTTTGGGACGCACCAGTGAGTGTGCAGTCTGTTGAAAATAAATTCATTATTGGTGGTGCACGGACAAACTCAAATAGAGTCAGAAAAAATTATACTTACCAACACCACATCTACGCCATCGACACCCTCGGCAACGTCCAATGGAACTACCTCAGCCCGGTTGATGAGCTGCTGAGCGAACAAATGGCGATCCACGCGGAGCCGGACGGCAGCGTCATTGCCGCCGGCTTCAAAGGCGAAGAGTTTTCGGTGAATGCGGTTTCGGGGGCGATCAACTGGAGCCCGGCCTACATCTACAAGCTCAACCCGCAGCATCAGTTGGAGTGGGGAGTGGAATTTCATGAGCCTTTTCCAACTATGTTCGGTAGCAGCCTCACGAAAATCATTAAAGCTTCAGATGGGACTGGGTACCTGGCTGCCGGGAATATCCACCGTGTAATTTCATTTCAGCCCCCTGATGCCGATTCAGATGGGTGGTTGGTTAAGGTTTCTCCAGAGGGCGATAGCCTTTGGAGTCGCCACTACCGTTTCTTTGAGGAAGGAGTGGATGGAGAAACACACGAAATATTTGAATTAAAAGAAATGCCCGGCGGCGGCTACATCATGGGCGGGCAGACCATATACGGCAATGAGCCTACCGGGCCCATACAGCGCGGCTGGCTGCTGCGGGTGGATGAAGAAGGCTGCCCCGGCCCTGTCGCTCCACCTTTATCCCAACCCGGCGCAGGAGTACCTCTATGTGCTGCTGCGGGATGCGGGCATTGCCCACCGCCGGGGCGCTGCCCTGCAATTGCTGGACCTGCAGGGGCGCATCCTGCAGTCGCACCCCGCCGGCCGCATCGATGAGGTGACCAGCATACTGCCGGTTCGGGGCCTACCTGCCGGTGAATACGTCCTCCGCTATGTGGCGGACGGGCAGGTTTTGGCGGCGGAGCGGGTGGTGGTGCGGTAGAAAAAATCGTTTTGCAGTTTGCCTTACCTACTACCGCAGGGCACATTTAGGAATCCTGCACCGCATGAGCTAACTTAACATTGTCATTCATCATCAAACCCATTAACTACAAAACATGAAAAAGATAAAATGCGCCTACTCTCTATGGTCCCTGCTTCTTTTTATACTTATCGCCCCTAATCAGATGATGGGGCAGGCATTCGTCAGCCCCTCCAATAAATGGTACATAGACGACTGCTATATCGCTCCTTTACAGATGACGACTATTTGCGATACAAAAAGCTATTGGTTTGAAGACACTGTGACCATCGATTCAACGGTTTACTATGAGCTGCAAACCAACGATCCCGAACCCATCTTTGAAGTAGGAGCGTACTACCGGGAGGAAGGCGGTGTTGTTTTCATGAAAATGGATGACAATTCAGAAGAATTTGCCATCTATGATTTCAATCTGGAAGTAGGCGACCTGTTCCTCATTGACGATTCCAATAACAGCATAGAACTGGAGGTCTTGTCCATAGATTCGGTGACCCTCATTTCCGGGGAAAGGCGAAAAAGGATGGAAATGGCAGATGCCCTATCCCCTAACCGCACCACCTATTGGATTGAAGGCGTGGGGAGTGCCTTATCTCCCATGAACCCTGTATATACCTTTTTCCTAGACACTTGGGTGGAATTGAATTGCTTTCATCAGGACGACATGGTGGAATGGCAGCTGGGGGATTGTATGTTGACGAATACCAAAACGGAAGAGGTGCCTGCGGAGGGGATTACATGTTATCCCAACCCAGCTACCGATGCGCTTTTTCTTTCGACTCCCCGTGATCACCTTATCGACCGGGTGGCCATTTTTAACCTGGGTGGGAGGCCTATTGCAGAAACTATATTGCAGGGTGGCCAACCCCTATCTGTGCGGGAGCTTTCGAAGGGGATATATGCAGTCACTGTTATCTTTGAAGACGGAGCAGTAGGGCGGACGAAGTTTGTGAAGCAATGATACTGCTGTTGTAAGGCTTAATCCAGGGCATTGCCAGGAGCTCTGCTCCAGCTTTACTTTGGGGAACCTATCGGATTCCGGTAAAGACCAGGACCCGACAAGGGGCTTTGGTTTACTTTGTCCTTGGGGAAGAATTTTGTACAAATAAAAAGCCATCTGCCCGAAGTCTACTCAGGCGGCGATTGTGGAATCGCGGCCTGAGCCTTGGGGGCGTCCGGTCGCGGCTCCAAAGCCGCCACCGGACTTTAAAGAATAAAGCCTCCTTCCAGCTCAACTCATCTCCGGTAATCCTCATACCCCTCCGCTTCCAGTTTGGTATACTTCACCTTGACCCCTTCAGCGAGGCCCTGCTTGTAGGCCAAAATACGCCCCTGTACCACCTCATCCTGCGCACCGATGATCTGAGCCGCGAGTATGCCCGCATTCTTAGCAGCATTGAGGGCTACGGTGGCTACCGGCACGCCATTGGGCATTTGGAGGATAGAAAGGACCGAGTCCCAGCCGTCAATAGAATTGGAGGATTTCACCGGTACGCCAATCACGGGTAGTGGCGACAGGGAGGCGACCATCCCGGGCAAGTGGGCTGCCCCACCAGCTCCGGCAATAATGGCTTTGATCCCTCTGCCGTGGGCCTGTTTGGCAAACTCAAACATCCGCTCCGGCGTCCGGTGGGCCGAAACGATGGTAACTTCAAAGGGGATGTCCAGTTCCTTTAGCACATCGGCGGCCTGCCGCATAACGGGCAAGTCGGAGTCTGATCCCATAATAATGCTAATCATATCTTTTATTTTGTTTTTTCCTGTCAAAATTATCGTCCCGGTGCCAGCCCCTCGGAGAAATCTCTTACATCCTGAAAGTTGGTGGGGATCGCAATCGCTCCGGTCGTGTCGATGAAGGCCATGCCGTTGCGGGTGGCGACCCGTGCCAGCCCCTCCGAAAAGCCCCAGGCCAGAAAGAACTCAGGAGGGGTAATGACCCGCCCGTCCTGATGCAGGTACCCCCAGCGCCGCCCCATCCGGTAGGGGATGAGCCCTTCGCTAAAGGACATCAGCTGGTCAAACTGTGCCGGCACGATCTCCTCGCCGTTCCGGTCGATGAAGCCGTAACGCCCTTCCTGCTCAAAGGCCCAGAAGCTTTCACCTACGTACCAGAGCTGCTGGTAAGCGGTAGCTGTGATGAGCTGCCCGTTGGGGTCAATAAGTTGGTACAGGCTATCCCGGCTGACTACCGCCCGGTCATTCGCAAAGTCCCGGGCATCCAGCCATTCAAAGGGGACGGCTGTGCTGCCATCCGGGCGCAGGAAGCCATAATACCCCTTCTGCCGTGCCCGTATACGCCGGTTTGACATGGGGTCCGTTTTCGCGTAAGCGGCGGGTATCATCCATTGCCCCAGGGTATCAATAAGTCCGTATTTGCCTCCTGACCTCACTGCGGCTGTGCCATTCTGAAAATCGGAAGCCCGCTCAAAGGTCGGTTCAATGATAAGGGCGCCTTGACCATTAAGATAACCATATTGTGCTCCAACGCGCACCCTGGCCCGCCCTTCTTCAAAGTCATTTAGCTGATCGTAGCCCGGATCGATCACCCATTCGCCACTCCGGTTGATGAAACCCATTTTGCTGTCGGGGTAGGTCAGCACCCGTGCCAGCCCTTCCCGAAAAGGGAAAGCAGCCTGAAACTGCGGTTCAATGGCCATACGCCCTTCCGGATCAATATAACCCCAGTATCCGCCCAGGCGCACCGCCGCCAGCCCTTCTGAAAAAGCCCGTACTTCGTCGAAGCGGGGCGGGATGCGAAAACGCCCGTTTCGCCCAATAAAGCCCCAGGGCTGTTCTGCCCTATCAAAGTCCTCCGCCCGGCCGGGTAAGGTTGCCGTCGAATCCTGAGCGTGCTTTTCCGCAGGTGGCGGGTCATCCTTGCAACCTGGCAAAAGCAAAAGGCTGCTGAGCAAAATCATGGTAGAAGTACCGGTGAAGAAACGTGCGGCAGGCATAGCAGGCAGTTCGGCTGATTCAATTTATATTTCGAAGTCTACTCCCCGGCGGAGTAAGTCGTCGTACCGCTCCCGGAAGAGTTGCTCGTAGGCTTCCTTGTCAAAACTATACAACTTGGCAGGGCGGTGGGCCACGTTTTCCTGTTTGCCCACCTCGCGCAGCACGCCCATTTTGAGAATGCGGGTGCGGAAGTTGCGCTTGTTGAGCTCGTCCACGCCCAGTACTGTCTCATACAATTGCTGCAGCTGAGAAAGGGTAAACTGCTCGGGCAGCAGCTCGAAGCCAATGGGCTGATAGCGCACCTTGGCCCGCAGGCGGTTGGTCGCCATCTGCAGGATTTTGTCATGGTCAAACGCCAGTGGCGGGAGTTCCTGCACCGGGAACCATTCCACCCGCCGGGCATCAGAAGCCGCCTCAACGGGGTGCTCGCTCAGGTTGACCAGCGCGTAGTAAGCCACGCTGACCACCCGGCCCCGGGGGTCGCGCTCCGGCGCACCAAAGGTGAAAAGCTGCTCAATGAACACATCCCGGACGCCGGTCTCTTCCTCCAGCTCGCGCAGGGCAGCCGCCTCCAGGCTCTCGTCCATATCCACAAAGCCGCCCGGCAGGGCCCAGCGCCCGGCAAACGGGTCGTTCTTGCGCTGTATCAGCAGCACTTTCAGCTGATGGCTCTCATCCAGTCCGAAAATCACACAGTCCACGGTCAGGGCCGGCCGTGGGTACTCATAAGTATAAGCCATGCCAACGGGTTGAATTACGTTGGGTGAAATTAAGGAAATTAATTTGCCGCTATCAAACTTTACCTTATTTTTGCCCAGCTTTTCAAAAACTGTAAGTTATAATGGCAAGAAGAAAAAGAAATCAGAAGCAGTCAGACGAGACGTTGGTAGATATTGTGGAGGTGCGCGATCAGGCGCAGGGCTTCATGGACGCCAATCAGAATTATATCTTTGGTGGCCTGGTGGCGCTCGTTCTCATCGTGGGCGGCTTCCTCGCCTATAAGAACTTTTATCAGAAGCCGAAGCAGCAGGAAGCGGTGGAGCAGATGTTCCGGGCGCAGCAGCGCTTCGAGCAGGATTCCTTTGCACTGGCACTCACCAACCCCGGTGGTGGCTACATGGGCTTCCTCGATGTAATCGATAACTACGGCGGTACCGATGCTGGTAATATGGCTAAGTACTACGCTGGCGTTTCTTACCTGCACCTGGGCAAGTATGAGGCTGCACTCGACTACCTGAAGGACTACAGCCCGGCGGGTGAAGTGACACCGGTCATGAAGCACGGCGCCCTGGGCGATGCGTACTCCGAACTGGGTGACTTTGACGCAGCAATGAAGCAGTACAAAAAGGCAGTCAGTGCCGGCGACAACGAAGTGCTGACCCCTTATTACCTGAAGAAGATTGGAATGTTGCACGAGCGTAACGGCAACATGGCCGATGCCAGGGCTTCCTACGAGCGCATCAAGGAAGAATACCCCGGGTCTCCGGTAAGCCGCGATATCGAAAAGTATATCGTCCGCGCTTCTCAGGGATAATTTCCCGCTTTGTTAAACTACTATCGGAAAGGTAAGGTTCTTCTTTGATGAGAGCCTTACCTTTTCTAATTTGTCCCCTAATCCACATCAATTATGGCAAGTGCATTAAAGAACCTTTCCACCTACGACGAAGCGCAATTGCCCTCCGCAGAGGAATTTGCCTTTGGCATCGTGGTAGCCGACTGGAACCCCGAAATTACCCACGCGCTCTACGAGGGCTGCTACGACACCCTGATCAAACACGGCGCAAAGGAAGCCAATATCCACACCGCTCAGGTGCCCGGCTCCTTTGAGCTGCCGGCTGGCGCCAAAATGATGATCGACAAGCACAAACTCGATGCCGTCATCTGCCTGGGCTGCGTCATCAAGGGGGAAACTTCCCACAATGAGTACATCAATCAGGCGGTGGCCAGCGGGCTCACCAACCTGAGCATGGTCTACGGCAAACCTTTCATCTTTGGGGTGCTGACGCCAAATACCGAAGAGCAGGCCCGGGACCGCGCCGGTGGCAAGCACGGCAATAAGGGCGTGGAAGCTGCCGTAACTGCTATCCGTATGGCGGCTTTGAAGGAAGACCTGAAAGCGGCACAGTCCCGTATTGGTTTTTCTTAGTGCTCTTTTACTGACCACACCCAAAACACCATTATTATGACCATCCACATCATCGAAACCGGGTATTTCAAGCTGGACGGCGGCGCCATGTTCGGCGTAGTGCCCAAGACCCTCTGGCAAAAGAAAAACAAGCCCGACGAAAATAACCTTTGTACCTGGTCTATGCGCTGCCTGCTCATTGAGCACGGGGAGCGCCGCATACTGGTAGACACCGGCATTGGCGATAAGCAGGACGAAAAATTCCGCTCCCACTTCGAGCCGCACGGAGCCGCCTCCCTTATGGGCAGCCTTCAGCAGGCAGGCTTTGAGCCTCAGTCTATCACCGACGTGCTGCTGACCCACCTGCACTTTGACCACGTGGGCGGAGCGGTGAAGTACGACGCCAATCAGAACCTGGTGCCGGCTTTCCCCAATGCCACTTACTGGTCGAACGAGGTCCACTACAACTGGGCATACTACCCCAATCCGCGGGAAAAGGCTTCCTTTCTGAAAGAAAACTTTGTGCCCCTGAAAAAGGCAGGTGTCCTCCAGTTCATCGACGTGCAGAAAGATGATCTGGAATGGCTGCCCGGTATTGATATCCGCTTCGTTTACGGGCATACGGAAGCGATGATGGTGCCGATTTTCCATCAGGGCGACCATACCCTCGTCTACTGTGCGGATGTGATCCCCTCCTCCTTCCACATTGGTATGCCCTACGTGATGAGCTACGACCTGCGCCCCCTCGATACCATGCGGGAAAAGGGGCGTATCCTGGAAGATGGCGTAGACCGGGGGCATTACCTGTTCTTCGAGCATGACCCCGCCACTGCCTGCGTGCAGGTAGAGCGCAATGACCGGGGCCGCATCGCCAAAGGGGCGGATGTGGATGTGGAGGCTTTATTCCAATAGACTTGTTCAGCTAGGCCTGAATGAGCGAAAGTGTAGCAAATTTTATTTTGATCCAGGCAAAAAACGTAGTCGATGCCTAAGCATCGGCGAGGCTTTTTAACGACGAGCAAGATAAAATTTACCACTTGCAGCCGTTTGAGGCTCTAGTTGAACAAGTCTAAAAAATTTTGATTTTCTGACAACCGGGTGACAGCCGGAATGCCGCTTTGGCTGTTCACTCCAAATAAACGCTACAAAAACATCAACCAATGATTCTGAACGGTACTTCAAAGATAGGATCCGTCCTCGCTTTAGCCCTTGTATTGGGGCTTTCGCCAATGACTTCAACCGCGCAGCACGACCCTGCCCTACAACTGCAGGTCGATGTCGTCTACCTGGCTTCTGATCTGCTGCAGGGCAGGGAGACCGGCAAAAAGGGCGAGCGCATGGCCGCCGATTACATCGCCTATCGCTTCGAAGAAATAGGGTTGGAGCCCAAAGGGTACGGGGGCGAATGGTATCAGGATTTTGAGGTGCAGTACAAGGCGCATCCTCACGCCAAAGAGACCGAAGAACGCACCGCCCGCAACGTCATTGGCTACCTCGATAACGGTGCCGATTACACCATCGTCATTGGTGCGCACTACGACCATCTGGGGCACGGCATCATGGGGTCCCGCCATACAGGCGACCCGGCCATCCACAACGGGGCAGACGATAACGCAAGCGGCGTAGCCGGGATTTTCCGCCTGGCAGAGGTGCTCTCTGAAGGCAAAGCCACCAACAATAACTACCTGTTCATCGCCTTTTCGGGTGAGGAAATGGGCTTATTTGGCTCGAAGTATTACGTCCAAAACCCCACCATCAACCTGAAGAAAGTCAACTACATGCTCAATCTCGACATGGTGGGCCGCCTCAATGAAGAAAAAACGCTTTCGGTCAACGGTGCCGGCACTTCACCCGAATGGGACGGATTGCTCGCAGACTTATCCGTCGGAGGTATTTCCACGGTCGTTTCAGAGTCTGGCATTGGGCCAAGCGATCACACTTCCTTCTACCTGGAGGATATCCCCGTGCTGCATTTCTTCACCGGCCAGCATGAAGACTACCACAAGCCGGAAGACGACTCCGAGCTGGTCAACTACAAAGGCCTGTTGCTCACAACAGACTACATTCTGGCACTGATCGAGGAACTGGACGATGCAGGTAAAATTGCATTCACCAAAACCAAGGACGAGCAGGAAAGCCGCCGCCCGGCAGAATACAAAGTGACGCTCGGTGTCATGCCGGACTACGTCTTTCAGGGCACTGGCATGCGTATCGATGGCGTGATGCAGGGGCGCACGGCCGATAATGCAGGCATCAAAAAGGGTGACATCATCCTGAAAATCGGTGATACAGAAGTCAAAGACATCTACGGCTATATGGAAGGCTTGGGCCAATTTGAGAAAGGCGACAAGACTAATGTGGTCGTCAAGCGGGGCGAAGAGACCCTGGAACTGGAAGTCGAGTTTTAAAAACACCCCAATGACCAACAAAGAAATCGCACAACACTTTCGGCAGCTCGGGCAGCTGATGGAACTGCACGGGGAGAATCCGTTCAAAATCAGGTCCTATCAGAGTGCCTACCGCAATCTGCGCGCCTATGAGCAACCCCTCTCGGAGCTCAGTCCCGAGGAGATCGGCAGCATCAAGGGCGTAGGCAAAGCCATCAGCGGCAAAATTCAGGAGCTGCTGGATGCCGGGCAGATGGCTACCCTGGAAAAATACCGGGCCAAGACACCGGAGGGCATTCAGGAAATGCTCAACATCAAAGGCTTCGGCCCCAAGAAAATCATGGCGGTCTGGGAAGGGCTGGGCGTGGAGTCCGTAGGCGAGCTCCTTTACGCAGTCAACGAAAACCGCCTGGTGGAACTCAAAGGCTTCGGGGCCAAGACGCAGGAAGAACTCCGCAAAAAGCTGGAATACTACCAAAAGTCTAAAAACCGGTTCCACTACGCCGCCATCGAGGCAGAAGCGGAGCAACTGCTCGCAGCCATTCAACAAGCACTGCCCGAAGTGCCTGTAGATTACTGCGGTGCGATTCGCCGAAAGGCGGTGGTCATCGATGAAATAGAAATCCTGATAGGGCAGGAGGGAGCCGCTGAAGTACTGTCAGATTTAGGCGTTCTAAAGGAGGTAAACCCCGAAGGTAACGCACATGCCGCCAAGACCACCACCGAAGCAGAAGTACCCATTAAAATCTACACCTGCCCGGCAGCCGAATTTGGCACTCAGCTCTTCACGCTTACCGCCAGTGATGCCTTTCTGGAAGCCGTAACTGCCCAAGACCCCGCTGCGGACTGGGCTGGGCAAGCCGACGAGCCCGCCGTCTTCAATATCCTGAAATTACCTTACATTGCCCCGGAGCTGCGCGAGCAAGCCTGGGTACTGGAGCGCGCCCGCAGCAACGACCTGCCCGAGCTCATCACCGAGGCGGACATCAAGGGCATCGTACACGCCCATACCACCTACAGCGATGGGGCCCACACCTTACGGGAAATGGCAGAGTACGCCAAAGCCCAGGGCTTTCAGTACCTCGGACTTACCGACCATTCCAAGTCTGCGTTCTACGCCAACGGGCTGAAGCCGGAGCGCGTATTCGAACAAATGGAGGAAGTGGATGCCCTGAATCAGGAACTGGCACCCTTCCGCATCTTCAAAGGCATAGAAAGCGATATCCTCAACGATGGCAGCCTGGACTACGAGGAGGATGTGCTTAGAGCCTTTGATTTTATCATCGCCTCCGTCCACAGTAACTTGCGTATGGACGAAGACAAGGCCACACAGCGCCTCATCACGGCGATTGAAAATCCATACACCACGATGCTCGGCCACCCCACCGGCCGGCTGCTGTTGTCCCGTCCAGGCTATCCCATCGACCATCAAAAGGTCCTGGACGCCTGCGCGGCCAATGGCGTGAGCGTGGAAATCAACGCCAACCCTTACCGGCTGGACCTGGATTGGACCTGGGTGCCCTATGCACTGGAAAAAGGCATCTTGCTCAGTATCAATCCGGATGCCCACAGCACCAGCGGCATGCACGATATTCGGTACGGGGTCTTAGCAGGCAGGAAGGGCGGGCTGACCGCTTCGGAGTGTTTGAACGCACTGGACACGGAAGGCTTTGCGGCAGCGATCAGAAAGGGATAAGGCACCAGGGCAAACGCACCAAACTAAGTTTTCATTACCCAAAAATAGCTCCAAACCGACCGGCGCCGCTCGCAACCCAAGACCAACCTAACAAGCATGCCCGGCGAAAGGACCGACTTCCCATACGGACCAGTCCATACGGATGTATACTGGCGTTTCATACTACGTCGGACAGCGAGAGCGCCGGGCGTGCCAGCCAAACCGACCGGCAACGCTCGAAACCCAGGACCGCACTCAGCAGCCACAGCCTGGCCCCGGCATTGCAGCGTTTAGGGAAAATCGCAGGCAGGCGACGGCCATGCAGTGGCGTGGATACACTGTTTGAGCCAACATGCACTATCAAAGTGAAAAGATAACATCAAGCTATTCCCCGCGCCCCCTCAACCTACCCTGCAAAAAGGCGAGTTTGTAGGCGCGAGTCGCCTGCCTGCGATTTTCCCGTTAAGAACGATGCATAGCCTTGACTTTTTGTTTCTTTTGCGTCAAGGCAAAAGAAAACGGAAGATTTGCCCAAAGCCAAACCGACCGGCACCGCTCGAAACCCAAGACCAACCTAACAAGCACGCCCGGCGAAAGGACCGACTTCCCATACGGGCCAGTCCATACGGATGTATACTGGCGTTTCATACTACGTCGGACAGCGAGAGCGCCGGGCGAGGTTGAGCGCCCAGGTGCCGCCTACTAAGGGCACGGTCGATTTGCGGGACTCCTCCGACGAACATACAATTTTGGCAGCCGCCACCCGCTCTTACGAGTTTCGCGACATGTTCCAAAATTGCTCCAATTACATTCAAATTGTGGTGCGTTTGCCCTATGAAAATGTAGGCCTTGCTGTTAGATACCGGACATTCCGGTAAACAAGTACCGCAGGCTGGCTATTTGTAAGTAGATTGTTTCGTAACTTACGGGTTGCCGTATTTTTCATTGGCAATTCCATGAATACCTGAAATGACTGCTTATGAGGCCCAGACTTTTACCCATATTTGTCCTTCTGCTGACCGGATGCACCACCCTGCAGGCGCAAGTCGAATTTCGCGTTATCGGTGCCGCCCAGCGCATCGATAAGGTCATGGAAAGCGATTTTTATATTGCCGAGATCAAGGATGAACGGAGTTTTACAGCTAACCTGGGTATTGTCAACCGTGGCGCAGATTGTGATATCAAGCGCCCGCTGATTGCTGAAACCGAATTTTTCGCCAACCTGAAGTCCCGTATGAATGGTTGGCTCATGCACGATGCTGAAGCGGTACCTGTGGTTTTGCGGGTAAAGCAACTTTACCTCTGGGAGCACCTGCGCCGCGAGCTGGATGACGGCGAGGGCTACATCCGCCTACACCTGTTGTTTGACGCGCCCGGCAAACCCACACAAGAAGTGGCCGTAACCCTTTCCGGCGATCAGCTCACCGTCGCCAAGGGGCATTCCCCGCGCATGGAGGACGCCTTCTTTCGTTGCCTGCAGCAATATCAGGAGCGCTGGGAAAACGAGGATTTCCGCGAAATGAGTCAAACAGAGGCCTGGGCGTCCACCTCCCGGGGCTTGCAAACGGCCAGCAACTTCCTGGACCTCAAGCAGGGGCGGACGAATGCCTTCCCGGGCAAGCTCAAGCGATTGATGGGCAGGCTGGAGCGCTACCGGCTGCGCAACCGCGATCAGCATGAGCGCCATAATTTTTATGCCCTCACAGATGGCAATGAGCTTTTTATTCGCGGCAATGCCTACCCCGGAGGTGCCCATTACTACACCCGCGTGCTGGAGAAGGGGCGCTACCTTTTCCTAATTGACCGGGTCCATTTCCCCATCAAGTCTACCTTTGTAGACGCTGGCATCCCCTCTGGCAAGACCGTCGGCATCCTCATCGATATGCAGACCGGCATGCCCCAAATCGTAACAGATGAACTGATCGCAGAAGTACTGAAGCCCTACCCGGACCTCAAAAAGCAGTACCTGTTTCAGAATATTTTGGCTTACCCGGTGCAGCTTGACCGGGTACGCAAGGTGATTGCAGAGGTGAATAGCCGGAGTTAGATTGTAAATCCGCCATCTGCCGTATACACCCCGCCGGTACAGTAACTACTGGCGGGCGCCGCCAGGAAAAGCGCCAGTCCGGCTACCTCCTCCACCGAGCCCACCCGCGGAATAGGCAGTTGCGCCAGGGCATACTTCAGGATTTTCTCGTTGCTCCAAAGCGCTTCGCTGAATTTGGTCTTGATCAGCCCGGGGCAGATGACATTTGCCCGGACGCCCTGTGGTCCCCATTCCTTAGCCATTACCTTCGTCAGGGAAATCAGGGCAGCCTTGCTCACGCTGTAAATACCCAGCTGATGCTCCGGGCTCAGTCCGCCAACACTGCTAATATTGATAATGGAGCCCCTGCCAGATTTCAGGTGTGGTAGTGCCCGCTTGCACAGCTCAAACGGGCCCCTGACGTTGACATCCATAATCTTGTCGTACGCCCAGGTCTCCGTATTTTCCACCGGCCCGAATACCGGATTGGCAGCAGCGTTATTGACGATGATATCAATCCCGCCAAACGCCTCAAGGGTACGGTCGATCAGGGTTTGGAGCTCTTCGGGCTTACCAGCATTGGCGGCAACGGGCAGGCTTCGTTCCCCCAGCGCCTGAGCCACCTGGTCCACGGCTTCCTGTTTGCGGCTGGAGACGACGACGTTGGCCCCTGCTTCGTGCAGGGCATGGGCAATAGCTTCCCCAATGCCTTTGCTGGCACCGGTGATGATGGCAGTTTTGCCGTTGAGCTGAAATTGGTCCTGTATGGGCATGTTTTTAGGTCTCAATGTAGTGAAAATCTTCAATTATCACCCGAGAGCTGTTCCAGCAAGCGATTACACTGCTGCAACGCGTAGCCCCGGAAATACCCCTCAGGTGGCAGCAGCAACAGCTGAACTTTAGCGGTTTCCAAAATGGCCACAGTAGCCTCCGCATCGGTAGATAAAGGATGGTCGCCCGGTAATTGATAGCGCCCAATCGCCTGATTGAGCAGCAACTGTGCGTACAGCTCGCGCTGCCAGGTTTGTGGTTCGCTTAGTTCCAGTGCTGTTTCGGCGTGTTCAATGGCCTGCTGCCTTAGCCGGACGATCGTATTGGCACTATCAGGGTAGGGGAGGCCTTCGGTTTGTTCATCATAAGCCACGGCCTGATCGAATAGAGCCGCCGCCCATTGCCTCGTAGTGTAGGGCGTGTCATTAAATTCAAAACTCTGCCGGGCAAGGGCAAGCCGGCGCGCAGCAGGGGGCAGGCTGAGCGTGGCAGCAATAGAGTCCGTTGCCGACCAGCAGGTATCCTTTTGGGTAACCTGACGGTATAGCATGGTGTGGAATTGCGCAAAATCCTCCACGGAAACCGGGCAGGGCAGCAGTTGCCACATTGGCTGCTCGGGAAGATGCGTGAGTATGAAAACTTCCGGAGGAGTGAAAAAATAGGACGTGCTGTAAGCCAGTTGAGACTCATCCTGCACCTCACCCCAGGTAACATCGAGCAGATGCCACTGCCCATCTGCCCAAACGGCATTCCAGGCATGGTCTGCCTTTTCCGGAACCTGACGCCCCTCAGCAAGCCTGGGCGCAGCATACCCATCGACTTTCTCGCACAGCAGGCCGGCATACCGGCAAAGGGCCTGGTACAGTAAGGCATAATCCATACACAGGCCCCGCCGCCGGTCCAGGATGTCCCGCAGATTCTGGTTGATGCGTTGCCCTTTGCGTTCTGCCTGATGGTCGTACTTCAAATACCCGGACACCCAAGTGTAAATCGCCCGCGCTTTTTCCGTTTCATTTTGAGCGCCTTCCGATAAATACGCCGCCAAACCAGGTAAGTCACTGCTTAGGCTGTCCGGTGCCTGCCGGGCATAACGATCGACAGCCTCATACTGCGCATGGGCTGGCAAAAGGCCGAAAACCAAAAGGACAGCCCATAAAAAGAGCCGGTTAAGGGGTCTTGAAAAGGCGGTATACATTGCGTTTCAGGTTCAAATTTGTGAAAATAACAAACGTTTGGCCAAAAAAGTCCATAATCCTGCCTGCTGGAAAGCGTACCTCCTTAAATAATTTTTTGCGTTAAAGCCAAAACATTTGTCACCCCTCAGCGTAATTAATGTCATTGGTGCAACAAAGCCAAACGTAATTTATGACCATTTTACTTAGCGTACTGATTAGCTGTTCGCTTTTTGTAGCGGGAGACGCCGTGCCTCCTAAGGTAAAAGACGCTTTTAGCCGTCAGTACATGGACGTGCCAACTGCTGCTGTGACCTGGGGCGTGGAAGAGGAAGACTTCGTCGCGACCTTCCTTGATGCCCGTGACCGCCTGGCGAAAGCCTTTTTCTCTGCCGAAGGCGAATGGGAGGAAACCCACACCCGCCTTTATCCTTCTCAATTGCCCCGTCCGGTGCGTCTGTACTACGAAGCGAATCATGAAGACAAGGACGTTTCCTTCATCGGCAGCGTGCAGTATGCGGATGGTTCGGAATCCTACCGCATCGAGTGGGAAACGTACGAAGCTGTTCACATTGAAGAAGTCAGCCCGGAAGGGAGTGTACTGGAATCTAAGCGCTTATCCTTTACAGAAGGGTTAGATATCTGGTAGTCCTATTCCACATACTCCTGCCTGACCACCAGGGTGAGAAACCCATTATCCTTTTCGATATACCCCTGATCATAGCAAAAGCGGTAGACCTTGCCTGCTTTGGTGACGTACTCATTGGTAAAATAGGCGAACTTAAATCCCTGCTCCAGCAGCTTATCGCGGTGGACGTACGCCTTGCCGTTAGGGTTTAGATCCGCCATAATGCGGCGGTTTTTGCGCAGGATGTTGTTGATGTTACGCATGAAGTTGTTGAAGTCACGGTTCAGCCGGTTGTTATGGCTGCTGCGGCAGTGCGCAGAGCAAAATTTTTTATCTGCCCGTCCGTGAAAAGGCTCTCCACACTCCACACACTTTTTCTTCATATCTCGATTGGCTTTGGCTTTGGGGTCAGCAAATGATTGTAAATTTCGGCAATCCGTGGCATATCATCAAATCGGTAGCCTTTCTGTCCTATCTTTTCTGCCAGTGCTGGCGTTTTCGGTTTAAGTAAACGCCTCAGCTTGCGCCGGAACCCCCAGCGTGAAACCTTCACCATTGTCTCCTCTCCCTGCAGCCGGATCCAGTACGACCGCTGAATACTGGGCAGCGTCTGCAAGGTATAAGCCCAGCTGGCTCCCGAGTCATAAGTGAGTACAAACAGTTCCATCGGCCCATTCTTGTGCAAAATCCGCAAAAACCGGTGTGCATGCTGTAGGTCTTTGCTCTCAAAGGCAAACAGCCTGCCCTCAGCTTCAAAGGCAAACCCCTTGATGCGTTCGGCTTCAATCTCATAAGTATCGCCAAACCCATTGATGAATACGATGGTGCTGGTCCTGGACTGATGCTGCATGACCCCGATATGGCCCGTTAGCTTTTTCCCGTTTTTACTCACGATGTAACCCGGCCAGGGCATGCTTTGCATCAACAAAGGACAGCAAACAAGCAGGAAAACGTAGAATTTATGCATAACTCATAAGGTTACCAATGCAGAAATAAGATACAAAAAAATCCAACATCCCTGTGTGAAAAACGGGTCACGGTAGGAGTTAAAATAGCAGGATAGTCCAAGCCAGGCGTATTCTCCCTTAATTCCGTATTTTGAAACCCGCAAAACGGAGCACCTATGGAACTAACGGCCGCCCTTTACGAAAACTACAGCAAAGCCGGGATGGAGCATATCGCCACTCAGGTAACCAAAGGCGCCTGGCCTTTCGAAGCACTGTGGCACATTATCAAAACCGGAGCCCCTCCACTGCCCCAACGGGCCGCCTGGGCTATGGACCACACCCTGGATCGCCGACCGGAGCTGCTGAATACCATTCTGGATGATGCCGTAGCTGCCCTGCTCCAGCCACAGCACGATGCAGTGTACCGTATGCTGCTCAAGGGCTTTGACCGTCTGCCTGATATTCCGGAGGATCATCAGGGCGTGCTTTACGACCGGGCCATCCGCTGGATACTTGACCCCAAAGCAGGTGTGGCGGTCCGGGTGTTCTCTATTTCGCTTGCCGCCAAAATAGCAGCGGGTATCCCTGAATTGCAGAAAGAAGTTTGCCTGGTCATTGAAAGCCAGCTGGAATATGGCTCTGCCGGCTTTCGAAACCGGGGCGGAAAGGTGCTGAGGCGGTTTCGTAAACCCAAGAGCGCAAAATGACTGCCCTTTTCCGATGGAGGGGTAAAGTTCGTCGAAAAAAAACGGTTCTGTTCAGAAAGAAACACGAGCTTAATCCTATGATCCGAAAAGATTACTTCCTCAAAGTCTTGCAACAACTCACGCAGGTCATCGCCCGGGCGCTCCAATTATCGCACAGCGGCGACGCCAAAGCTGCACTGGAATTGCTGGACGAACAGTACGAGAAGCAGCTTCAGGAGCAAAGTGAAATCCTGTCCGGGCGCTCTGTGGCAGCACTTGCCATCCAATACGACGAAGGGCAACTGACCCTGCTGGCTGACTTGCTCATGGCAGAAGGGGAAATCCTGATGAGTGCCACTGAAGTGGAGGCAGCCCGGCTCCGGTTGAGCAAAGCCCTGGCGCTATTCCAACATCTAAATCAGGTGCAGCAAGTGTATGACTTTGAACGGGAGGGGAAGATGCAGCAAATAAAGGCTTGGTTGGAGTAATCTGTTTTTCGAGGATGGCAAACGGTATGAATTGCTGGCTCGTCATCATGAAAAGTATATTTCTGGCTAAAAACGCTCTATAAACTTCATTATGAAAAAATCAACCACACAATGGCTCTTGCTCACATTTATGTTGCTGGTGCTAACCAATTTGCTGAGAGAGGCTTTGTTCTACAGTTCCTTTGGAATTAGTGTGATCCGGTACACTACGCTGACAAGCCTGTTGCTCAATCCTATAGATTATATTGTAACCCACCCTATCATGTTGGCGGCTTTCGCGGGGATATTTTACTATTACGTGGTGCATTCATTTGCTGGTCCTGAGAGGCAGCCATCACAACAATTCGATATTGCGCAGTTGACCCGGGAGGAGCAACAACAGTCTCCGCACAGGCATAAAGACCCTATACCTGCTGTTTTATTTGCTGTTCTTTTGCTGGGGGCCGGGTTTTACGAGGGCTTGAAGCAAAAACAAAGGCACGAGGAAGGCATATTGGACTACAAAGACCAGATTGTCTTTATCTCTCAGGGCGCCAGGCAGGTAGAGGTCATCGGGCAGAATCATGCCTACTTATTTTGCCTGGAAAGAAGGGGATCAACCCCTATCGTGATTCCCATAAATGGGGTGGTTAGGGAAATTCATGTTGAGCGATAAGCTAAAACCTCACTTTATGAATTTATTACAACCCGCTATTGTAATCATACTGATCGGGCTATTAACGGCCTGCAGCTCTTCCAGTCCTGAAGACCAGGAGCAGCGCCTGATTTCCGCCGATATCGACCGGTTTTGGTCGGCTTATGATCAGATTCTGGCAGAACCCGATACCGCCCGGCACCTGCAAATCCTCAAAGACGTATTCATCAGCCCCGCCAGCGAAGGGCAGCAGCAATTGTTTGCCATACGCAACTACAGACCGGAAGAGTACCTGGCCAATATCCGGGCTTACCCCAGGTTTTATGCCTCCCTGCGGCCTTTACTGGAAAAGCGGGCGCCTATCGAAGCAGACATCCGTGCGGCACTGGACAAATTCCGGCAGTTGTACCCACCGATGCAGCGTGGGAAAATCTATCTCGGCATGGGCAATTTCCGGACCAATGGTACTACCGTCGATTCCATGGTGTTGTTTGGGGCGGAGATGGCTTTCACAGACTCCACTGTTAATACTTCAGAGTTCCCTCCTTCCTACCAATATTTCAAAGACTATATCCGGGATTACGACCCCATTCATAATGTCCGCTTTCTGGCGGCGCACGAATTTGTGCATACGCAGCAGATAGAGGCTTACAATACCAGCCTGCTTGCGATCGTCCTGCGGGAAGGCAGCGCCGAGTTCATCGCATCGCTTTGCATGGAGTCGCCATCGGTGGTGCCGGCTATTGCCTACGGGAAGAATCATCGCGATACCGTCTTTCAGCGCTTTAAGCAGGAGTTTTTCAACCAGCACCCGGGATGGTGGGTATGGTCGGGGGCTCCGAACCCTTTTGGGCAGCGGGATATGGGCTACTACATCGGCTATGCATTGTCTGAACACTATTACAATCAAGCCGCTGACAAACAACAAGCCATCGCCGACCTGATTGAACTGGATTACAGCGATACCGCTGCCGTGGCGTCATTTGTAGATCAGATGGGGTACTTCAAGCAACCCTTAGCAAAGCTCAAAGAAGCCTACGAAGCAGCCCGCCCAACCGTCACGAAGGTAGAGCAGGAGGGCAATCGCTTTACCGTCCATTTCTCAGTGCCTATGGATACCCTGCACCGGGGTTTTGACTACGGACCTATGGGGGAAGCGCATGTGCTCCGGCTTGATCAATACCTGGGGTTCAGTCCGGATGGGCAGCGCCTGTCCTTTACAGCAACGCTAACGCCGGAAAAAATTCAGCAACTGGAACTTTCCCGCCGCTTTCGCAACCCAAAAGGGATAGAGCTTCGCCCTTATCTGATCACCACTCAGAAGGACTAAGCGCAGTAACAGTTGACTGTTCTCTGCTTTTTAGCCCATTTCAATTTTCTCCCCGGCAGAACATGGCTATTGAAATCCGGTTAAAAAGAAAGGTATGCCCCATTTTCCAGGATCGTAAAAGAAAACCCATGAAGTATTTTTTGCCTGTTCTGCTCTCTGTGCTCCTGTTCACACAATGCCGCGATGAAGGTCCTGCCCTGAACCCCGATGGCAGCATGAAAGCCACCATCGACGGTAGCCCCTGGCAGGCTGATGTGCTGGAAGCGGCTTACGTGGATGGCACCCTCACCCTTAGTGGCAGCTCACTGGATGAACGCGCCATCGTCATGGGGGCTACCATTGGCGATTTAAAGCCCCAAACCGTAGCTTTCCTCCCCGGCAGCCCGGATGGCCTGACGTACACCTCTGTGGGAGGGGCACGAACTTACGTATCCAATACGGCTAATGGGGATGGCTTCCTGCGCATCACTGAAGTAGATACCGCTCAGGAGTGGATCAGTGGCCGCTTTGAAGCCCGCTGCTATCGCTTGCAGGAAGGTGGTGGCGTTGAAATTACAGAAGGGGTTTTCACTAAAGTCCCCTACACGGACACCCTTCCGCCCATTTTTAGTAGCGGTGTGCGGGCTGTTATTGATGGGGAAACCTGGACCTCCGATTCAATCACCACGACCCTTAGCAACGGGCAAATTCAGGTGCAGTCACTGGGTGGAAATGACCGGCAGATTCGTTTCCGAATTCCGGAAAATGCAGATCCTGACACTTACGATCTTGACCCCAGCGGGTTGTTTAGCGCGACTTACATCACCATTCAAGGCGACACCCTAAGCGCCGAATCAGGCACCCTTGCCATTGAATTGCTCGATGAAGACCAGCGCAGGCTGAAAGGCAATTTTAACTTCGAAGCTACCAACGGGCAGCAAGCAGTCATCCTTACCGATGGCAGCTTCGAGATCAACTATTGACGCTCGCCCGGGTACACCAGCCCAATCTCTGCCCGGATACGGTCCAGCGTTTCCATAAGTTCCAGGGTACGGCTCAGGGGCCAGAGCGGACTCTCCGTCAGCCCTTCATTTAGACACCGCATCACTTCCTGTGCTTCGTAGGAATAGCCATTGCTGTTGTAGTCAAAGTGGAAATTCTGCGGCCGCCGGTCTTCTCCAATCAGGCTGAAGTGTGTAGGCTCGTGCCAGCGGGTATGAATGTGAATGGTCCCTTTCTCCCCGTAGATGAAAGCTTCTGTCTTGGTATGCGCCAGCAGGGTGGCATGGAGGTGAGCCATACGCCCGTCCGCCATTTGGAACAGGATGCCCAGCTCTTCGTCTACCCCCGTCTGCCCCATGCGGGCAATGGCCTGTATGCGCTCCGGCCGCCCCATCATCAGGTAGGCAATAAAGACTGGATAAATGCCGATGTCCAGCAGCGCGCCACCTGCCAGTTCCGGGTTGAACAGTCGGCTTTGGGGATTATAATCCGCTTTAAATCCAAAGTCAGCTTTCACAGAAACCACCCGCCCAATGGCATCCGACTGAATGAGCTCCAGTATTTTTTGAGTGGTGGGCAAAAACCGGGTCCAAAGGGCTTCCATAAGGAAAACCTCTTTGCGCTGCGCCAGTGCTGCCATTTCCTTTGCCTCGGTGGCATTGAAGGCAAAAGCCTTCTCACAAAGCACCGGTATCCCAGCCTCAATGCACGCCATGGTATTGCGATAATGCTCGCTGTGGGGAGTGGCAATGTAAACGACGTCTAATTCGGGGCACTCCAGCAAGGCTTCGTAGCTATCGTAAGCGTAGGGGGCACCGTACTGCCGGGCAAATTGGTCGGCCCGGTCCTGAGAGCGGCTGGCTACGGCACTCAGGCGCGCATTGTCTAGTTTGGCAATGTCCTGTGCAAATTTATGGGCGATCTTTCCGGGGCCGATGATGCCCCAATTCCAGGTTTTACTCATGGTGTTATCTTTTTTGATAGCGCTTTTTGATTCGGTTCAGTCCCTGCTTCTTGACGATTTTTCCAATTTTCGCCCCCAGGCCGGGAAAGGCGCTCCCGATTTTCGCCAGCCATCCATGGCTCGCGGGCAGGCAGTATTCGCGGGGTTTTTGGCGTAAGACCTGGTAGAAAGCCTGTTCCACCTCTTCCACAGTAAGCGGTTGGGCGCCGCCTGAAAAGCTCAGGGCACTTTCCTCCGGGTATTGCAGCTGCACGTCGAGCATATTGGTATGCACCAAATCTGGCGAAAGCAGGCTGACATGGACGCCCTTGTCTTCCAGCTCATATCCCGCAGCAAGGCTGAAGCCGCGGACTGCAAATTTCGACCCGGAATACAAGCTTAGTCCCTGCACGGGAGCGATACTCGCCAGAGAAGCCATATTGATGATGTGGCCATGCCCCTGTCGCGCCATTAATTTAGCCGCAAAGTGGGTGCCGTACATAACCCCCAGCGCGTTGACCTCCATGTGGTAGCGGATGTGCTCCGGTGTGCTGTCCAACAGGAACCCCGGGCGGATGACCCCGGCGTTGTTCACGCAGTAGTCAAGTTGCCCGAAAGCCTTCACTGCCGTCTCCACCAATTCCGCCCAGTCTGCCTCCGAGGTGACGTCCATTTGCCGGAGCACCAGGTCATCGCTTTCGCTAAAAGCAGCTTGCAGGGTTTCGATATTCAGGTCGGCCAACAGCAACCGGGCGCCTTGCTGTGCTAACCCGGTAGCCAGCTGCCTGCCAATGCCACTCGCAGCACCGGTGATGATGAAAGACTTTCCGTAGACTTGGGCAGCAGGCATAGGCAAAAGGTTTAAAAAATAGACATTTCAGTCATCGTCGTGAAGAGCTCCAGGGTTTTGATGCCCGCCTGTGAGTTGCCGTGCTCGTTCAGCTCAGGGCTCCATACGGCTATGGCCAGTTCATTGGGGATGACTGCTACGATACCGCCGCCCACGCCACTTTTGCCCGGCAGGCCTACACAAAATGCAAACTCCCCGGCTTCATCGTAAAAGCCACAGGTCAGCATAATGGCGTTGATGCGCTTGGCCTGGCTTTTGGTCAGCATGCGTTTGCCGCTTCGGGGCAGGACGCCGTGGTTGGCCAGCAGAAGGAAGGCACTGGCCAGCTCCCGGCAATTCATCGCCACCGAACACTGATGGAAATAGACATCCAGCACCTGCTCTACCGGCGCTTTGATGTTGTAATGGCTTTTCATGAAATTGACCAGCGCGGCATTCGTAAACCCAAACTCCCGCTCCGACCGGGCCACTCCGTAATCGTAGTACACATCATCTGACCCGGAGAGCTCCCGGATGAAGTCCAGCATGCGTGTTTTGGGCTTTGGGAAATGCTCGATCAGCATATCCGTAATGACCAGCGCCCCGGCATTGATGAAAGGGTTGCGGGGAATGCCCTTTTCGTACTCCAGCTGTACCAGGGAGTTGAACGGATTGCCGGAAGGCTCCATGCCTACGCGTTCCCACAGCGCTTCCCCGTAGATCGGGTAGGCTTGCGCCAACGCAAACACTTTGGAAATACTCTGTATGGAAAAGGCTTCCTCCGCATCTCCCACCTGAAAGGTGTCTCCGCTGAGTGTCTGTACCGCTATGCCAAACTTACTGGCGGGCACTTTCGCCAAAGCCGGGATATAATCCGCCACTTTGCCTTTGCCAAATTCTGGCCGCACCAGCGCTGCAATTTCCTCAATAATCCCCTGATAGTCCATGCTTAATCCGCTACAATCACTACCTGAAAGTCCGGGCTGACAATGACCTTGGTGATATTCCGGATTTCGTAAAAGCGCAGGTCTGCTACCTCTGTCCAGTTGTCATCAGTAAATTTATTGTATTGGTACAGCTTACTGCCTTTGCCCATGATCAAGGCACCACTGGGCAGAACTGCGAAGTGGTCAGCATTGGGCAGTGTCTCAATGAGGGTACGGGCGGGTTCGCGGCGACGGTAGAGGTTCTTTTCCATGATTTTCCAGTCGTCGTACCGGCTTTTCTGAACATAAGCGAGGTTGCCATTGGGCAGGCGCAACATGCACGGGCCTACGTTGGTAGCCAGGGTTTGAATGTTGTCATTCGCGGTATTGACGATGGAAATTGTCGTGGGGTCTTCTTCCTTGTAGATGGCGATTTCCCGGCTGTTGAGCCAGAGGTAATCTTTTATGCCACTGAGGTATTTAAAGACGGGCTTCCCGTTAGTCAGCTGATCAATAGGGAATTGCCAAAGGCGGTAGACATCATCCTGTCCGTCTTTTTCTGTGCGTATAGCTGAGAAGGTGTAGTACTCCGGCATAAGGGCAGGTACAAATTCCGGCTCCGGTGTTTCCGTCACCCGCAGCTTGGTTTGGTTTTCCAGGTCAAGCTTGTAAAGATCGGACTGAGCTGCACCCGGCTCCTTTACAGAAATGTAAAGCTCGGTATTGCTAAAAAAGAAAGGGTCGTTGTTGAAGCCCTCGGAGTTAAAAGCGGTCAGGTAGCGGGGCTCAGTAAAGCTGATACTGCCATCGTCCTCCTGATTGACTTTGAAGAGGTAAAGGTTAGACTTAGGGTACTCCGGCTGAGCCTGCAGGCCAATGGCTACAGCGAGTAAAAACAGAATGGTCGGAAATTGCTTGAGCATTGCTTATCGGTATTATTGCTGGTAAAGTTAGGGCTAAAGGCTGGCATGACAAAGTTTACCGTACAGGTAGCGCATCAAAATCAATTGCCGGGGCACAGACAAAGCCGAAGTTTTCAAAACAACCTGCTGCTCTGACAGTTGTATTTTCGTACCTTCAAAACCAAAACATCCATGCGTACCCTACTTCTCCTATTGCTGGCGTGCATTGGCTTCAGCCTGCAAGCCCAACCCCTCTTCAATCTGGAATTGATCAATGACGACTTGTCGCAGCCCGCAGACATTACGAATGCCGGAGATGACCGCCTGTTTGTAGTAGAACGTACTGGCCGTATCCGGATATTGGACACGGACGGGCAATTATTGCCCGAACCTTTCCTCGATATCAACGACCGGGTCGGCCCTGCTAACGGCGAACGGGGGCTGCTGGGTCTGGCTTTCCACCCCAATTATGCGGACAACGGCTACTTTTTTGTGAACTACACCGCCAATGACGGCGATACCCGTATTGCCAGATTTCAGGTAAATGCAGGCAACCCGAACGTTGCCGACCCCAACAGCGAAGTCATCCTGCTCGACATTGGGCAACCTTATGGCAACCACAACGCCGGCGATCTGGCCTTCGGCCCCGATGGCTATCTGTACATCCCCATGGGCGATGGTGGCTCCGGCGGTGACCCTCAGAACTTTAGCCAGAACCGGCAGTCGCTCCTTGGAAAGATGCTCCGTATTGATGTGGACAACGGCGACCCTTACGCCATTCCCCCCGATAACCCCTACGCCGAAGACGACTTCACCCTGGGCGAAATCTGGGCGATCGGGCTGCGCAACCCCTGGCGCTTTAGCTTCGACCGGGAAACCGGCGACATCTGGATCGGCGACGTAGGTCAGAATGAATGGGAAGAAATTACCTTTCAGCCCGCCGACAGTGAAGGTGGAGAAAACTACGGCTGGCGCTGTTATGAAGGCTTTGAAGCTTACAATACAGGGGGCTGTGAGCCGGAAAGTGCCTATACGCCCCCTATTCACACCTACAATACCGGCAGCAGTGATGGTTGCTCCGTTACCGGCGGTTTTGTCTACCGGGGCAGTGCGTTTCCCGCGCTGTACGGAAAGTATGTCTATGCAGATTTTTGCTCCGGTAAAATTTGGACCCTGGAACAGGACTTCGCCGGGAACTGGGTAAACACCGAAGTCTTTGACGGTCCCGGAGGAGAGTACGCCACCTTTGGTCAGGACAGTGACGGGGAGCTTTATCTGGCAGAGCTGGTCAACGGTCGTCTGTACAGGGTGGAGGCGACCTGCAACCAATCGCCGCCTGCCCCTGCTATTTCCGGAAACGCGATCGTCTGTGGCCCAAACGACCCCGCTGTGCTAAATGCAGGAGATACGCCCGACGGCTACCTGTACCGCTGGTACCGCGACAGCACCTACCTTCAGGAAACGCTGAATGGGACGCTGTCGGCTACTGAGCCAGGCATCTACCATGTTGTATTAGCCGGATTCGAAGCGGGCAATTGTAACTCTCCGGTATCCACTGCTTTTGAAGTGACCGTTGCAGACTTTCCGGGTGACCTCATTTCCACGCAGGGCGATGACTTGTCTGCCGCACCCGGTTTTGAAAGTTATCAGTGGTACCTCGATGGGGAGCCCATAGCGGGCGCTACATCAGCTACCTACACGCCACTGAGCAGCGGCACCTACACCGTGCAAATCACCGATGCCAATGGCTGTACCCGCGAATCGGAAGCGCTTACTATTGTTAGTACTTCGCTCGATCTGGGATTGGCGGAGGTCCGCGCCACGCCTAA
Source organism: uncultured Phaeodactylibacter sp. (assembly GCA_913057245.1). GTDB lineage: Bacteria > Bacteroidota > Bacteroidia > Chitinophagales > Saprospiraceae > Phaeodactylibacter. The sequence goes on along the minus strand of CAJXNH010000007.1, from coordinate 96,161 downwards.
CCCTTTCCGCACCACCCTCGATCTCTATCTGGAAGCCAACGTAGCCGACACCTATCAGCTACGGATTTTCACCCTTGACGGGAAGCTGGTCTGGGAAACCGCAGCAATGGTACAGCGTGACTGGCAGCAGCAAGTCGACCTGAGCCGCACGGCAAGTGGGGTTTACCTGCTTCAGATTAGCCGGGATGGGCAGCAGTATACCCGGAAGTTGGTGAAAGGAGAGTAAACAAAACAGGCTGTACTTTCTGGGGTAGGATTTGGGAAGTACAGCCTGATCTTTTCCTGTGGGAAGATCAGAACGACAAAATTGTTTAATTTGTTTTGCATTTTTTTTAAAACAATTTATGTGTTTTAGGGCTGAAGCAATCACTGTACCATGCCCCAAAATCTAAATATCCATCAGCCGGACGACCGCTTTTTCAAGTCGGCAATGAGCGACCCGGAGGTGGTTAAAGCCTATCTTGAGTATTTCTATCCTAAAATTGCAGCTATTGCAGATCTTGCAAGCCTGAAGCTGCAAAACGGTGTCAGTCTGCGCCCTAACCTGAAACGGTTCGAAGCAGATGTTATTTACCGCTGCCGGTTTCAGGGGGAGGCAGAGGACCACTTCTATTTTTGTTTGCTATTTGAGCACAAGTCCAAGCCCGATAAGTACGTTGCCGTACAGGTTGAGCTGTACATCATGGAACTCTTATCCAGCATGGTGAAAAAACAGGGTAGGGAACTGGAGCCTGTGCTGCCCTTCATTTTTTATAACGGCAAGGAGAAATGGATGCCGCAAACGCTGGGCGAGCTGTTTCAGGGGCATCCGCATTACGCTGCTTTGGAACCCTACATCCCTGATTTCCGTTTTCTATTTCAGGACGTTACGCGCCTTAGCCCGGCAGCGCTGTTGCAGCTTGACCTGAGCTACTTCCGCAGTGTACTGATGTCAATGGCTTTCCGGCACCGGCAGCACTTGATATTCAAATACCTTCAGCTTATCTTTGAAGGAACGGAGGGGAAAGAAAAGATTATCGCAGTGACGACCTACATCCTGGGAGTGGCAGAGCGTTCGGAAGCAGAATTCCTGAAGCAAATTAAAGACACAACATTCACGATAAAGCCAGAAGTTATGAGTACGTTGGAGCAAATTTTGGAGAGAGGCCGCAGAGAAGGTCTGGACAAAGGTATCTACAAAAAGAGTATCTTCAATCTGTTCAAAGCTGCCGTTCGTTTCCCGGATTGGCCCGCTAGTGAACTATCCGACTTTACAGAACTGGATTTGGAGACCGTCCAGACTTTCCTGTCCGTCCAATCTCAGGGTGATGCTGCTGCGTTGAGAAAGTACGTCCTTCAGGACTTGCTGGCCGATATCCCGCTAAACAATGAAGATGAAGAAAAGCTGGACCGGTTGATTGAGCAGCTGGTTGTGGCTTAGTTTTTAAGCTAAAGCAGGAAGCTTGGCACAGCGGAAAAGGATATCAATCTATCGTGGTTTCTCATTCGTGTATTGCTGTTTTCCTGCTCATTCGCTCTCTCTGACATAAATCATTGCCAATTCCCCGCCAACAGCTTACCTTAAGCTTTCACGAAACCAAACCACAATGAAAGCCTTAGTCTGGTACGATTCTTTCTTTGGTAATACCCAGCAAATTGCAGAAGCGGTAGCGGAAGCCATCCGCCCCTATGTGCGAGTGGTGGAACTTCAGCGTATCCAAAATGCTTCCCCAGAGGATGTGGAGCGGGCTGATATTCTGATTGTCGGATCGCCCACTCGCGGCTTCCAACCTTCTGAAGATACTAAAACGCTATTGCGCCAACTACCGCACCACGCACTGAGAGGAATGTGGGTAGCCGCCTTTGATACCCGGATTGCCCTGCATACCATCGAAAACGGCTTCTTCCGGTGGATTGTCAAAACCGGAGGCTATGCCGCAAGCACCATTCATAAAACCCTGCTGCGCCATGACGGACAAGCGGTTATCGCGCCGGATGGCTTTTGCGTGACAGATAAGGAAGGGCCACTGATGGAAGGCGAACTGCAGCGTGCCCGTACATGGGGCAATACTATCGGACAGATTGTGGGAGAAGAAATGGTGGTGGTGTAGAATTATTTTTTCCTCATACGGAACTCAACCGGCCCCCCATCCAGCGTGAAGTTTTGGCTCAGGGTCAGGTAGCCTTCTTTTTGGCCACTAATGGAATAGTTTAGTCGCTGCATGTCCAATGGGATCGTTACTTCAAATTTCCCAAATTCGTCGGTAGTGTCCCTTTGGTTCAGAATAAGCAGGCTGACGCCGGGTAATGGCTCTGTCCCATCCTCATTCAGGATTTGCCCGGATACCTTTTCCAGGCTTCCATCCGGTAGCACTTCAAGGGTAGTGCTTTTCCCGTTAAGGGTTAATGAATTTTCCTGAAGCTTCCAGTAATCGGCATTTAGCTTTACCCGGATTTTGCTGCCTCTCAGGGTGCCGGGCAGAGATTTGAAATCCGCCAGCCCATCTGCGTCAATCCTGGCGCTTTCCCACTTGTTTTCAACGAATAATTGCAAGGAGCCATCCTTTAGTTCAGGGTAAAGTCCGGCTCCGGTCACTTTGGGCTTGAGGCTAATGGTAAACTCAAAGGGGCCACAACCATCTGTGCCCACTACGCTGGCAGGGTTGATGAGGTATACGATGGCGAAGACTGCCGCGGCACTGCCTGCTTTAACCCCCTGCATCTCAAATTGCAGGAGCCCCGGCAGCTTGATGGCCGCAAGCCCGCCTCCCAGCGCCATTAGCAAGCGGAATACCATTGCCTGAGCGGCAGTAGGACAGGGGATAAATGCGCCAATAACGACGGCTGTGCCCACCAGCAGGCCGAGCCCGGCTATCCAGGGTATATTTTGGGAGAAGTCCATGGTGGAGGAGGAAGCGCCCGATGTTGGTGCCGGAGTCGCCCCGGCTACGCTTGCTGCTTCCTGTGCGGTTTGCTGCAGCTTCGTTTCAGCAGTAGGCTGCGGTATTATTTCAATCAGGCTTTGCAGGGACTGCTGTATCTGATTGAGCTGCAACTGATAGCTATCCGCATCCAGCGTGCCGCTGTTGTAGCGCTTCTTAATGCCGTTATAGCGCCCGGCCTGATGAATGACATCCCGTTGGAAATAGGAATCGTCCGATGCTTCAGCGATTTTGGTCAGCGCATCAACGACACGCTCCAGTTCGCCCTCGATCAGCCACTTGCGGAGTTCTTTAGGTGTTGCCATAGGGGTTCGGTATTTATGCCAAGATAGCGAAGATTTCCGAACTGTCTGCGCGGATTTACCATTCTCCACCTGCACCGCCGCCACCGGTAAGGCCGCCGCCAAAGCCACCGAAGTCGCCCCAGTCGCCGCCGCCACCGCCGGACAAGCCACCACCGCCGCCGCCAGACCATCCGCCGCCACCGCCAATCCAGGGGAAAGGGAAGATCATCCAGCCGCCACCGCGCCGGCCTCGCCGCCTGCGGTCCATATCGTAGCGCCCGCCCCGGTAATAGCCGCCGTCGTCATCATCGTCCCCACCGCCGCCCATACGGCTGAGCACTACGATGAGAATAATGACAAACAGGATGACCAGAATGGCAGGAATCCCACCTTTGGCTTCCTGTTTGCCATCCGCCTGCTGCGTGGTGTCATTGGTGTATTCGCCCTGCGCCAGTTCCATGATGGCACTTGTGGCCCGGTCGAGCCCGCGGTAATAGCGCCCCTCCCGGAAATTGGGCGTGATGATTTCGTCGATGATCCGTTTGGCAAGGGCATCCGGCAGAAAACCTTCAGCGCCGTAGCCCGTCATGATGCGAACCTTGCGGTCATCACGGGCTACGTAAATGAGTGCGCCATTGCTCTTTTCCCGGCTGCCGCCAATGCCCCAGGCTTCGTAGTATTCGAGTGCCCGGTTGAAAGGGTCGCCGCCTTCAAGCGACGGTTCCGTTACAATAACGATCTGCGTGGAAGTCTGCCGCGCATACTGTGCCAGCTTTCGGGTCAGTTGGTCATCCTCCTGCCGGGACAACAAGCCTGCATAGTCATTGACCACCTCATTGGTGGGCGCAGGCACGGGTTGTTGAGCGCCAAGCGGTAAGGCAATTAGCGTGAAAAGGGCAAAAATCCAGGTCTGTAATCTCAACGTCTCAGTTTTAACTGTAGGAAATATCATCGGGCAGCTCGTTTTCATCATCGGACTGATAGGGGAAGAAGGCCTTCAATTTAGCACCGACCTGCTGTACCGCTGCGCAAACCCCATCAGCGTAGTTGCCGCTTTTAAAGTGGGCAAGCATAATGTCCCGTTCTTCCGACCAGAAATCTTTTGGAACCCTTTCATTAATGCCTTTATCGCCCAGGATCGCCAGCTTGCGCTGTTCCGGCGCGATGAAGATGAGTACGCCGTTGCGGGCCTCTGTTTTATGCATTTCCAGTTTCAGGAAAGTCTTTTGAGCGGCCTGAAGTACATCGCCTTTCAGGTTATCCTCCAGGTGCACTCTGATCTCGCCTGAGGTATTAAGCTCAGCTTCCTGAATGGCATCAATAATACGGTCTTCTTCTTCGGGTTGGAAAAAGCGGATCATACAGTGGAATTGGGCCGGGCAGTTCAATTTAGTAGTTTGTTACCGTCTCTTTGAACCGCCCGGTTTAAAGAAATGCTAGAATTCTACTTTTGGCGCATTTTGCGCGCTCGCCTCTGCTTCAAACTGCGCTCTCTGATCGAAGCCAAACAGGCCGGCAAAGAGGCTGCCCGGGAAGCGGCGTACTTTCTTATTGTACTCCGTCACCACATCATTGAAGCGGTCGCGCTCCACTTTAATGCGGTTTTCGGTGCCCTCCAGCTGCGCCTGCAACTCGCGGAAGTTTTGATTAGCCTGCAGCTGCGGATAACGCTCAGACACGACGAGCAGACGGCCCAGCGACTGTGACAGTGCGCCCTGCGCCTGCTGAAACTCCTGCAGCTTCTCTGCACTCAGGTTGGAAGGATCGATATTGACACTTGTTGCCCGGGAGCGTGCCTGCGTCACTTCGGTCAGCGTACTTTTCTCAAACTCTGCCACTCCTTTTACAGTATTGACGAGGTTTGGGATCAGGTCGGCACGGCGCTGATAGGCACTCTGTACTTTTGACCAGGCATTTTCCACATCCTCATCCATTTCGACGAAGCCGTTGTAGCTGTTGCAACCACTTACAAAAAGTACCAGCCCCAGGCCGATCAGGATAATTGGAAGAAGTAATGATCTCATTGATGTTTTGAATTTTAGAGTCTAAAGTTGATTGAAAAGCAGTCAAGGTTCCATTCGGTTCGCCAGGACTGCCAAATTGTTAGACGAACGCATGCCAGGAAGTCATTTTTGTTCCCGGAAAGCCTGAAGCAGGGCCTCAGCGGCATGAAAGGAGGACTGCTGCCCGTTCATCACCTGCCGTTCCACCTCTTCAAGCTGACTGCGCACGGTTTCATGATTAAAAAACAACTGTCTCAGCTCCCGGTTTATGGTTTCGTGCAGCCAGTAGCGGGCCTGGGCGCGGCGGTTGTGCTCAAAGTAGCCATTGGCGCGGGTTTGTTCCTGATAGGCCTGAATGTCTTTCCAGACTTCCGGGATACCCATTCCGGTGGTGGCAGAGCAGATTTCCACCCGGGTCACCCATTCACTTTCCTTGGGTGGGAATAAGTGCATGGCATTGCGGTATTCCTGTTTGGCTTGTTTGGCAAGCGGCAGGCGTTCCCCATCTGCCTTGTTGACCACGGCGAGATCCGCCATTTCCACAATGCCCCGTTTGATCCCCTGCAATTCATCACCGGCACCTGGCAGTAGGAGTAAAAGAAAGAAGTCCGTCATGGAATGCACCGCTGTTTCGGACTGCCCAACGCCTACGGTTTCAATCAAGATCGTATCGTAGCCCGCCGCTTCACAGAGTATAATCGCCTCCCTTGTCTTGCGAGCTACCCCGCCCAGCGATTCTCCCGCAGGTGAGGGGCGTATGAAGGCATTTTCCTGATGCGCCAGCTGCTCCATACGGGTTTTGTCTCCCAAAATACTACCCTGTGTCACCTGGCTTGTAGGGTCTACAGCGAGCACAGCTAGTTTTCGACCCTCTTTCAGCACATGCAGTCCAAAAGCTTCAATAAAGGTACTTTTTCCCACGCCCGGCGTCCCCGTGATGCCAATCCGTACAGAACGCCCGCTTTTTGGCAGGCAGGCTTCAATGATCTGTTGCGCCAGCGCCTGATGTTCCCGCCGGGTACTCTCTATCAGTGTGATGGCTTTAGCCAGTGCCACCCGGTCCCCCTTTTGGATGCCGAAGGTGTAATCCTCTAGTCCCCACGGCTTTTTCCGGATGCGCCTGAGGTTAGGGTTGAGGCTGCCGGGGGAGACAACACCTTTTTGGGTATGCCGGCCGGTGGGGCTTTGATCATCAGGCATGTTGGATGCGGATATTTTGGTACAGCAGCTAACTTAAGGAATCCCTTTGGTAATTAATAGCCCAACCTATTGCTGCTGTTTCCATTTGTCCATCACCTTGTCAAAGCGGCTGTCCATACAAGCGCTAAGGTCAGTCGTTACAAATTGCCCGTCCAGGAAAAGGCTGAAAATGGTTGCAGGGCTGGGAGCGGACTGAGCCTGCTCCGGGGTCTCCAGCTTGATAAGGGTTAGTGGCAGCCCCCGCTTTTCTGCCGTTTCCGAAAGGGGTTGTTCGGCATGAAAAGGCGCAAACGGGCAGCGGTTGGAATAGTAGGCGGTCAAGCCTTTAGAATTTGGGCAGGTACCCGATCGTACGGAATCTTTAAAACCAGGGTTTTGATCATTGGGGGGTAACTTTTTAACCAGCAGGCTGAACCCGCTGCTGATGCGGTCTGCTTCTTCAAAACCCTGTCGCAGCAGCCACTTGGTATCCGACATGAAATGAAACTTCCGGGTGCCCAATACAGTGACCAGCCCTTTTTTGCCTTGTGCCTGAGCGTCTTCCCACGCAGATTGCAGTAATTGCTTGCCGTAGCCTTGTTTCTTGTACTTTCCCGACACCCAAAAGCAGTTGATATTCAAATATCCTGGTGCAGAAATGGGTAGCCATGCGGTCTCAGCAGGCCCATACTCTATGAATACCTTCGCCCGGGCATCAAGCCTGCGAAAGACATAGCCACCTTCCAGTTCCCTCCGAAGCCATGCTTTTTTGTCGTTGTATCCTTGGGTACATTTTTTATCAGATATCGCACAGCAAATATGCTCCTCTGCCAGGTTTTCAGGAGTGAGATTTATGAGTTTAGTCATGTTGGAATTATATATCTCTGGTTATATCACAAACAAAATAGATATATCCAACTCTGCCTGTCAATGTGAATCGTCACCCTTTGTAATATTTTTGAATACAAGGCAAAACAAACAAACAGCTACAGAAATAACCGGAAAGAGCGCCGAACAGCCTGCCCAACATTTCACTCACACCTGTTAAAGTTCTTCACGCCTTGATATTAAAAAATTAACAATTTATGTATTGGGCTGGGGGTCAGCATGTTGAGGTGTGACCTGTATTTAACACTTACAGTCGGAGCCTGGTATTTCCGTTAAACTCTCCTAAGGCGCGGAGTGGGGAGGTTGAGGCTATTGACCCGCCCGTTTATTCTATGCTTCTTTGTGATGTACCGATTGAAAACAATCTACACACCTAAAAACCCTAAACCCTGTTTTGTAAAGCTGTGAAATCAATGTAAACCCCAATTGACAAGAAGGGGAGCCATTTGGTTCCCCTTTTCACTGCCCAAAAGACGCCGCCCCTGCAGCAACTATCGCATTTATTCCTTAACAGGTGAATTGCCGGTAGCGCTCAACCCGCTGTGGGGGCTTTATTACTCCACCTGTGAAGCCACTTCCACACTCCATGCTTCAGGCTTGCCGCCAAAGAGGACTTTCGTTTGCGCCCAGGTTCGCTTGAACAACTCCGAATGCCTGTATTTGTCCAACGCTTCCTCATCCTCCCAGTGACTGTAGGTAAAGAAAACCTCTGGCTGATTTTTGTCGCGCCAAAGCTCCAAGTGATGGCAGCCGGGAAAGCCCCGGATCAGCGCTTTGCTGGATTCAAAAATACTTTGAAAATCTGCCGTCTTTTCAGGCTGGAAAGTCAGTTTGACAATTCGTTTGATCATGAGCGGAATTCAATTTGGACGGTGTCTTCTACATTGATCCCCAGCAGACTGCTGGCTTTGCCCATATTGATGGCAATTTCCAGTAAGTCTGAGGAATTGAACAGGCAAAGCGGCTCCCCAATCTCTACTTCGTGATACTGCCGGCATAGCGTTTTGATAGGGTCGTTGCGTTTGAAGTAGAGGGCAAAAGACCGGTCCGCACCCACCTGTTCGAACAGGGAGCGATTGATATTGGTGATCGCGTTATCAAAGCTGTCCACAAAAATAACGGAGCCTCTGATTTGGGAGGGGCCAATGACAGGCTGCAGGGTAATGCGCTGCATGACTTCAGTCGTGGCTGGGCCGAGCTCAATAAGCGGCCGCCCCTGAGCTAAGTGCCCAACTGCCCGGGCATAGATGCGTTCCAGTGACATCAGTTCTTCCGGCGCGTACTCCAGGATATGGTATTGGTTGGGGGCATCCTCCGGGAAAATAAGTGAGAATAAACCGTTGTCTGGCGCAACAAAGTAGTGCCCGCGATGAGCAGCCGCCAAAAACCGGGGCTTGTCCGAGGGATAATCGTTCACACTGATCAGGTGAAGCGTGCCTTTGGGGAAGCTGCGCCAGGCATTCCGGAACAGAAAGGCAGCCTGTACAATATCGTAATTGCTCACCTGATGCGTAAGGTCAATCAGCTGCACTGAGGGAGCAGCCGTTAAAAGCGCTCCTTTCAACTTAGGAAGGTCAAAGCCTTTGTCGCCGAAATCAGTGGTAAGCGTAACAATTGCCATAGGCTCAAAGTGGAAGTGAAGCGCTAAATTTAAAGGTAATGCACTACTTATCCGAATTTTCCGCAAAGACTCCTGAATTATTCAGGCTAAGTCAAAATTAACGTAATCTTGAAGCAAGAGCCAGCCTAAGGTTGAACTTTATTGAATATATTAGAGTTCTGAAAGCATTAATCTGAACTTGGCTAAGTTGCCTTCCGGATAAAGTGTAACGGGCAAGTTCTTCACCAAAAGGGATACCATTATATTGAGTGAGATCATTTTAACTGTGGAAAGTGTCGACCTCGTCGAGCTGTACGGTGAAAACAACAAAAAGCTGAATCTGCTTCGGGAAGCCTTCCCTTCTGTCACTATTACCTCCCGTGGCAGCAGCGTCAAGATGGCTGGTGAGAAGAAGGATACGCAGAAAGCCAAATCTAAGTTTGAAATGATGGTCCGACTGTTGCGGGAGCACAAAGAGCTGCCTACACAAATGGTACAGGACCTGATCAACGGCAATAACCCCTTTGAAGCTCGCATCAGCAAGGAAAGTGCGGCAAACAAGACCATCCTGCATGGCCGTAACGGTCGGCAGATCAAAGCTAAGACGCACAACCAAAAGCGGCTCATTGAGGCCAGCGAAACAAATGATGTGGTTTTCGCTATTGGCCCTGCGGGTACGGGAAAAACCTATACCGCAGTAGCGTTGGCTGTGAAGGCACTCAAAAACCGAATGGTCAAGAAGATCATCCTGACCCGCCCCGCCGTTGAAGCTGGTGAAAGCCTGGGCTTCCTCCCGGGCGACCTCAAGGAAAAGGTTGACCCTTACCTCCGGCCTCTTTATGATGCCCTGGACGATATGCTGCCCGCCGAAAAGCTGCAGCAGTTCATGGCTAACCGGGTCATTGAAATTGCTCCTCTGGCGTTCATGCGTGGCCGTACACTGGACAACGCCTTCATTATTCTGGATGAGGCGCAGAACTGTTCGACTGCCCAGCTTAAGATGTTCCTGACCCGTCTGGGCCCTTCGGCGAAGTGTATCATTACCGGAGACCTCTCACAGGTCGATTTGCCCTTCCACCAGAAATCGGGCCTGCGCCGCTCGATTGACCTGCTGGCAGGATTAAAAGGTATTGCCGCTATTAAGTTGGATGCTGAGGATGTGGTAAGGCACCGCCTGGTCAAGGAGATCATCCTGGCCTATGAGCGTTCCGACGAAGAAATGCGCAAACGCCGCGAACAGCGCGAGAGCGATAAAAAGAAAAAAGAAGAAGAAGAAGGAAAAGAAACGGCCAATTCAAGGGCAGCTGCCCGGGAAGAATAACTGCATACAACGATGAATTACCGAATTCGCATCAATAAAAAGAAAGAGGCTGCATTCCACAAAATGCTAAGTGCCCTGGAAGCCCTTGGGGTGATCCTGGAGTATGAGCGTCTGGATAAAGATGCCGGAGAACCTAAGAAAGATAAAGCCGAGGAAGTGGCAGATCAGTACCGCGATTTGGTAGATTAGCGCTTCGAAATTCTGAGGTTTTCAGGTTTTTTCTCATTTTGTCGCTCTTTAGACTTTATCCTGACTATGACACTTACTTTAAGCAGGCCCGAGGGCACACTTACCGGGGAAATTACCCTTGCCGGTTCCAAGAGCATCAGCAACCGTGCACTGATCATCAGGGCACTTAGCGGTACTGACTTTCCCATACACAAACTAGCCAATGCCAAGGATACCGTACTGTTGAATGCATTATTGCAATCCACTGACGACACCCTTGATGCCGGTGCCGCCGGGACGACCTTTCGTTTTCTCACCGCTTATCTGTCCATGCAGCCCGGTGAGCAGGTGCTTACCGGTACGGAACGGATGAAGCAACGCCCTATCGGTGTTTTGGTGGATGCGCTGCGGAAGTTGGGCGCCAAAATTGACTACCTTGGTCAACAGGGGTACCCCCCCTTACGGATAGGCGCTCCCGACGGGTTCGGCAAAGCCAATACCCTGTCCATCGCCGCAAATACCAGTAGTCAGTATATTTCAGCTTTGCTCATGCTGGCACCAACCCTCCCGGAAGGGCTCCGGCTGCAACTCGAAGGTGAGATCGTCTCCCGCCCCTATATCGAAATGACCCTTTCCCTAATGAGCTACTTTGGGGTAAGCCATCAGTGGGAGGGGCAGACGATCATCGTGCCGCCACAATCCTATGTAGGCAAGCCTTTCACTGTGGAAGCAGACTGGTCGGCGGCCTCCTACTACTATGCTATGGCTGCCATTGCGCCGGAGACTGATCTTCGCCTGAATGGGCTGTTCCGGGAAAGCGTGCAGGGGGATGCCGTGCTGTCCAAAATGATGACCGAATTTGGGGTAGAGACCCACTTCGATGATACCGGTGTCCGGCTGAAAAAGTCAGCAGGTGCGGAAGTGCCGGACGAATTTACCTGGGATTTCCTGAAATGCCCTGACCTGGCGCAAACCCTTGCCGTATGCTGTACAGCATTGGGTACCAGTGGTACGTTCTGCGGCCTGGAAACCCTTCGTATTAAAGAAACCGACCGCATACTGGCGCTTCAGCAGGAACTGCAAAAGGTCAACGCGAACCTTATCGAGCTGCCTCCTACCGGAGCGCGCACCTACTTTCAGACACAGGGCAAAACGCTTTTCGCCTCCACGCCAACCTTTGCCACCTATGAAGACCACCGGATGGCAATGGCTTTCGCGCCTTTGGCCATGCAGCATCCCATTGAAATTGAAGAGCCGGACGTAGTGGTTAAGTCTTACCCTGACTTTTGGATAGACTTGCAGAAAATAGGCTTCGAAGTAGCCCAATAAGCAAAAAGGCCGGCTGAGTTACTCAGCCGGCCTTTTTGCTTTTATCCATCAGAGGAAATATCCAGGATTTTGATTTCCACCCGTTGATTGCGTTTTCGCCCGTAGGCGGTCTTGTTCGAGGCGATCGGCTTGGTCTTGCCATAGCCTTTGTACTCCAGCCGGTCGCGGTTGATGCCTCGGTTGATGAGGTATTCCGCAACTGATTTAGCCCGGGCAGTAGACAGTTTGAAACAATAGTCATCCGGAGGAAGGTCATTGGTATGCCCACCAATTTCGATCGCTACATCCTTATTCGTTTTGAGGAATTCAAATACTTCATTCAGGACTTTCCGCGAATCGCTGGTGATGCTGGAGCTGTCGGCAGGGAAGTATAGCTTATCGAGCGTAATGATTTTGCCTTTTTCCATTTCGGAGCGCTTTACTCCCGCAATGGTAGGCTCCGGTTTTGGGGGCTTCACTTCCTGTGGTTGTGGTTTGGGGTCAGGCTCGACAGCAGGCTCCGGGTCTGCTTCAGGAGTAGTGGCCGGAATATTACTGGCTATTGGCTCCGTGGTTAAGACTTCTTCAGAGGGCTGCTCCACTTCCGGTAATTCCTGAGGGGCCTCCGGTATATCCTCCGCACAGGGTATAGGGGTAATTGCCGATGCGTTATCTACCAGTACGTTCCCATTGTAGGGAAACAGGGTAGGGGTTTCGTAGAAAGCCTCAATCAGAATATGGGAGTAGGCTTGTTTGGGCTCAAACTTGAAGTTGTACTGCATCCACTGTGAAGCTTTGACCAGCCCGGTTTCATCCAGCAGGACGGACCGGTCACAATTGCTGTTGAACCCACCGTAAATCCGGAGCTTAACCGGCTGATTGAAGTTGGTGCGTTGCTCGGTCGTGCGGCTGATGCTCACGTAGTAAGGTGAGCGGGCCAGGTGCAGGCTAAACTCGTAACAGGTGCCCGGCTTCATAGGGCTGCTCAGCTTTTGGGTGACCGCTTCGTACGTTTCATTATCGCGAACCACCATGCCAAGATAGGTCGACCCGTCCGTTGCGGGGTAGGTCACAGCAAAATCACCGCTGGGCTGGGTATCAGGAGGGGACTCTCCCGGGAAACCACAATCCTGCCATCCGGTTGGGGGGTGGCTGTGGCGGGGAAAGTCTTCAAAGGAGGGGTTGTTGAGATAAATAGCCCCCTGGCTCGTTCCTAAAACAACCGAACTGAGCAGCAGGGCGAAGGACAGAAAATGTTGTTTCCTCATGTGATGAATTTTGTCTTAAAGCTGTCAGGCGGATTCCTAAACGTTGCGTATTGATCTGGTTATGGAGTAAAAATAAGGGAATCTGTCAATTGTTGCACTTAAATCCGAAATATGGCAACATATGCTCCGCGAATAACGAAGGAAAACAGATTTTTAGCATAAATGTGCCCGGAAATTGCTTGCTGAGCCGGAAATTGCGAAGTGAGGAAGCCGACAGCAATACCAATGGCACTGCTGCCGGCAGTTTGTTTTAGCTAAAAGCATTCAGGCCGGTAACATCGTGGCCGGTGATGAGCAGGTGAATGTCATGGGTGCCTTCATAGGTCAGCACTGTCTCCAGGTTCATCATATGGCGCATGACCGGGTACTCGTTGGTGATACCCATGCCGCCGTGGATTTGGCGGGCTTCCCGGGCCACTTCCAGTGCCATGTGTACGTTGTTGCGCTTGGCCATCGAAATCTGCGCCGGGGTCACTTTGCCTTCATTGGCAAGCGTGCCTAAACGCCAGGCCAGCAACTGGGCTTTGGTGATTTCGGTAATCATTTCCGCCAGTTTCTTCTGCGTCAGCTGGAAGCCACCAATCGGCCGGCCAAACTGCTCGCGCTCCAGGGAGTAGCGCAACGCAGAATCGTAGCAGTCCATCGCAGCACCGATCGCACCCCACGCAATGCCGAAGCGGGCTTTAGACAGGCAGGACAACGGGCCGCGCAGCCCTTTGATATCCGGGAAAACATTGGCTTTGGGTACCCGTACGTCTTCAAACACCAGTTCGCCGGTGATGGAAGCCCGCAGGGACCATTTGCCATGGATTTCAGGCGCGGAGAAACCCGGCATGTCTTTCTCAACGACCATACCACGGATTTTGCCTTCTTCATCCTTGGCCCATACCACAGCGATATCCGCCACAGGCGAGTTGGTGATCCACATTTTGGCGCCATTCAGGATGTAGGCATCGCCATCGTCCTTGATGTTGGTCACCATGCCGCCCGGGTTGGAGCCGTGGTCGGGCTCGGTCAGGCCAAAGCAGCCAATAAACTCTCCGCTGCCAAGTTTTGGAAGGTACTTGCGCTTTTGTTCTTCCGAGGCATATTTCCAGATCGGGTACATCACGAGTGACCCCTGTACAGAGGCCATCGAACGAATACCGGAGTCACCCCGCTCAAGCTCCTGCATAATCAGGCCGTAAGCGATTTCGTCCATTCCGCCGCCACCGTACTCTGCCGGGATGTTGGGCCCGAAGGCACCAATTTCGGCCAGGCCTTTGTAGAGGTGTTGGGGGCATTCCGCTCGTTCTGCGTACTCTTCGATGATTGGGCTGACTTCCTGCTTGACCCAGGTGCGGACGGCATCGCGCGCCAGGAGATGGTCATCATGCAGTAAATCATCCAGCATGTAGTAGTCGTGGCCCTGAAAGCGGTCTTCGCGGGCCTTTTTTTCTATAGTGCCGTTAGGGGCATGTCCATTGCTATGCATAAAAAATTCTTTTATTTGGCTAAGTAGCCTCAAAGGTAATCATTTAGGGAGTTCTGCACCACCGTCTTGCCTGGTTGCTACGTTTTTTTGACAACGGAGGTTCGTCTAATTGTAATTTGAGGCAGCAGGAACCTATTTTTGACAAAAATGCATCATCATGGCCACTATTGCACTCGAAGGCGTACGCTTTTTTGCCCGGCACGGATACTATGAAGAAGAAAAGGAGCTGGGCAATACTTTTGTGCTCGACGTGATCGTCAATGCCGATACCGAACAGGCTGCTGCGACCGACGAGCTGTATGAGGAACTGGAGGAGGAAGAAATAGAAGAGGACGAACCCGCTGCCACCACTGTTAATTATGAATTGCTTTACTTCATTTGCCAGATGGAAATGAAGACGCCGGCCAAGCTGCTGGAAACTGTCGTGGAGCGGATAGCCAGCCGCATCAGTGCTTTTGAGAATGTCACAGGTTACCTCGTCCGTTTGCGTAAGCTGAATCCTCCTTTGGGGGGACAGGTAGGCAGTGCCTGGGTGATGACAACGGGGGGAGAGATGGATCTTTCTTACCTGCAACTGATAAAAAAACTAAAATGATCAAACTTAACGGCGGGGCCATGCCGTTACTTTCTGGACAATCCTTTCGTCACAAGTCAAAAAACGACAA
This sequence comes from uncultured Phaeodactylibacter sp., assembly GCA_913057245.1. Taxonomy (GTDB): domain Bacteria; phylum Bacteroidota; class Bacteroidia; order Chitinophagales; family Saprospiraceae; genus Phaeodactylibacter. Next base: position 81,082 of record CAJXNH010000007.1, on the reverse strand, counting down.
TGAACCGGACTACTATTGTGCGACAACTCACCGTAATGCTGCTTGGGGCTTCCCTCCTTATCGGTTGTACTGCCCAGCAAATTCAAACTACCCTGGACACCCTCGCTAATGCCAGTGGTGGCGGGCTCACCAATGAAGAAATTGGCAAGGGCCTGAAGCAAGCCCTTGAATTCGGAATTTCCGAGGGCGCGCAGCGTTTGTCCCAGGAAAACGGCTACTACAAGAGCCCCTACAAAATACTATTGCCGGAAGAAGCTCGAAAAGTAGCGGACCGCCTTCAGAATATCCCCGGCTTTAATCAGGTAGAAGAAATCATCCTCGAGAAAATCAACCGCGGTGCTGAAGATGCCGCTGCCAAAGCCAAGCCGATCTTCGTGGATGCCATCCGCAGCATGACTTTCCGCGATGCACTGGATATCCTTACCGGTGATGATGACGCGGCCACTGCCTACCTCAATCGGGTAACCTACACTAAACTGTATGACGAGTTCAACCCCGTCATCGTGAATTCTCTGGACAAATTTAACGCCCGCCAATACTGGGGCGATGCCGTAAACGCTTATAACAAAATCCCATTTGTGGACAAAGCAGACCCCGATTTGGACGACTATGTAACACGTCAGGCACTGGCAGGCCTGTTTGATATGGTAGAGAAAAAGGAGCGGGAAATTCGCAATAATGTAAGTGCCCGAACCACGGATCTGCTAAAGCGGGTCTTCGCGCGTCAGGACGGATAGCCATAAAAAAAGCCCGCCGAAAGGGGCGGGCTCCACTGGCTTGAAAACCAGCTCTGGATTCGAGATTGGGACCGATTAATGTCCCAAAACTAATGGCAAGCTCATCCGTATGGATGGGCTTTACAAACCAAAACTATTCAAATCTGTATATCGCGTTGGCGCTTGCTGTCGGGACAGGCATCTCTTCGGCGTCGAGCCAATAGACCCGTCCGCCGTTGAGATGGGTCTGAACAGCCGCCAAATCAAGCAAATCACGATATTCATCACGCTTACCGAGCGTAATTTTATTTTTATCATAATCAAATCGCCCCATCAGGTGCTCGCCTTTTTTAAGGAACAGGGCTTCCACCTTTTCATAAGCTGCGGCAGGCACGATTTGTTGGGGCGCTGCTGATGCCCTGTCTTTTGCCATGGCCGCCTGAAACTGTTTCAGGTCTTCTGCCTGCTGCAATTCAAAGTGGCGGCTGATGATGCCCCAGGCTTTTTCGTGCAGCATAGCCGGGTTAAGTTGTTCCGGGTTTCCGCTAATGTTTTCTGTGAACAGGTTTTCATACTCGTTAACCGATTGATAAATCGGCAGCAGATAGTCTACACAGGCAATGATCATAGGTGGCTTTTCGTCGTAAAGCATTTTCATCAGCCCCTTATTGACCTCGCGGAAGTAGGCTTCAATGTCTTTTTTCTTGTCATCCTGCCCAATGCCCTGACCATGATAAATGGCGTTTTCGCCTCCGTCACGGCCACTGCTATGGTGCTGCAATGCATCGTGCGAATCGGAAAGCACAAAAGCATCTTCCATGCCTCCGGCAGGCACTAAATCTTCAATTTTTACCGGAGTAATACTGTACCGGTCCCCTTCAAAAAACCGCACTTCATTCTGGCTGAGGGCCAGCAGAAAGAACCGGCTGCTACCACCCAGTACCGGCAGCATGGGGCTGAGATGAAAATTTTCTCCGACAAAAACATAAGCGTCGAAAGTAACAGGCAGAATCTCATAATGGAAGAAACCATCAGGCCCTGCAAAAACAGCTAAACCGTCAGAGAGATAGGACCAGAAACGCTCTTTTTCCAGCAATGCCCGTGCCGGGCGGAGGAAGTGTTCAGCGTCTTTGGCATTCATGCCTTTTTCCTCCAGTTTCGTTTGTGCGGTCTTCAGGGCATTTTTGTACCGGATTTGATCTTCCTGGCTGTGGTTGGCACGATAGGTAGGAATGTATATGGAAAGCAAATTCGAGCCTTTCATCTTCGCCAGCGTGTTAAATTGCTTTTCGTCAATCATATTATAGATTTGGTTTGGTTGAATCTTTAAAACTGAAGGTTAGTCCCTTCTGGATTTCAGGTATACTTTTCCTGCTTTTTACGCATTCGGAGCACGATCAGTACGATCAGCAGCAATACGAGCGCAATCCATATGGAAGGCGTTTCGTGCCAGGCAGGATCATCTGGTGTTGCAAATCTTTGATCGCTGTACGGGCTGTTGCTCGATGCCGGTGCCTGTGCTATCAGGCTATTCGCAAAGACCAAAGCCGAAAAAAATGCATAGAGCAGCTTCTTCAAAAGGTTTGTCATAAGTTATTTGTAATGAGTTGTTTATAGATAGAACGAGGCGGGTGGTAGCATGTTCGAAGCTGAACACTTGGTCGTTCATACCGTTTTTGAGAAAAAAGAAAATACAGCGGAATATGCCAGTTCAGTTTGAGGGATTACAGTCTGATCATATCAAAGCCTTCTTTCTGAAAGCTTTTCAGGCCTTCCCTGAATTGCACAGCCATAATATTGTCGTCCGGCAACGCAAAATGGCCAAAACGACTATGAATGCCCAGCCCATGTTCAACTGGGCATTTTTTTTCCGCTCCAGGCGGTCCTATCTAATCAACTTAACTGATAACATGCATGTGGACGACCGCATCGCCATTCACGAACTTCCGGAGGACGTATTGGTCGGTTGGTTTGCCCATGAGCTAGTGGTCTGTCAAGTGTTAATTTATGGGTTGAGTGGGAGCGAATTTTGAGGCTAATCAAGGCGGATGTTCCCGCGCATAGCAGCGCTACGTAAGGGGTTATCTAACGAAGAGTAGCCTCAAAAGTCGCCGCAGGCAACCCCTAGTTTTAGCCTTGACAGACCACTAGGGCACGTATGCGATTATCTGCACAGGGGCACGTTGAGAATGCTTCAATTTGGTCTGGGATACCTCTTGCTGCCCAATTACCGGGCGGGAGCAGAGCGCATTGCTGATCTTTTTGCCGTCGAGCATGGTTTTGCCGAAGCGATTATTGCGACGAAAAAGTACATTTTAGACCACTCAGGTTTATCTCCTTCCTACAAACGCCGCATCGAGCTGTATTACATGTCGCCCGACGAGGTGGCGATGATCGCTCAGGGGGCTCCCGCCAATGCGCTAGCTATTGATCAATTACTTTAGATACCCACTGACTTACGGCTAAAGCCCAACAGATTCTGCATTTGTTCAGCCTTGAGCACGCGGGGCATTTTCATCTGCCCTCCCTTTTTCTTTCGTTGTTCCAGCCAGTTGTAAATGGTAGATTCAGCTAAGGCAGTGAGTTCAACTGATTTGAGCCCTTTACTGCGGGCTACTGCGTAATTTTTATTGCTGGATTTCAGCGCTTCGTCGAGTCGCGCTGCAGCTTGGTGGGCGTCGATGTCCTCAGGGGTAGCGATTACCCACTGATGAATAAAATTACCGTCCTCATTTTTCATCGCTGCTACTGCAAACTCATTAACCGGCATGCCCAGGTTTTCGCTCAGCTCCTGAATAGCAGCATTCATCTTTTCTTCAGACAGCTGTGAGCCAACCACATTGAGAAAATATTTGGTACGCCCGGAAATTTTGATTTCCAGCTGGTCCAGGTCCGTGAATTTAATGGTGTCTCCAATCATATAGCGGTACGCGCCAGCGGGTGTGGACACCAAGAGCGCATAGTCTACTGCTTCCTCTACGTCCTGTAGGGTGAAAACCTTGGGGTGGTCGAGCAAGTTGCCGGTTTCATCAAAGCCGCGTTCATCAAAGGGGATGAATTCATAAAAGATGCCATGGATTACCGCAAGCCGCATATTCATAGTGCCGGGCCGGGCATTGTAGGCGAAGAAGCCCTCCGATGCCAGATAGGTGTCGAGGTAGACTAACGGGCGCGCCAAAAGTTTTTCCAGGCTTTTGCGGTAAGGCTCGAATGCCACGCCCCCCGTAGCGTAAAGTGACAGGCTTGGCCAAATCTCATGAATATTATCGAGTTGGTGGTAATCGACGATCTCCTGCAGCATCAGCTGTATCCAGGAAGGGATGCCAGCAAGTGCGCCAATATCCCAGTCCGGGGCTGCCTCCGCAATGGCCCGCACCCGCTCATCCCAGTTGTCGATCTGCGCAATTTCAAGCCCCGGGCGGTAAAAACCACCAAACCAACCTGGTATGTTATTGGTGTTGATGCCGCTAATCTCTCCTTCCAGATGACCGTGAGGGTGTTGCTGCAGCTGCGCAGAACTGCTGAGCATCAGGATTTCTTTTTCAAACAACTCGGGAGGCAGGTCAAATTGTGCCAGGTGCTCCGCCTGAGCGATGCCCACCGAGCGGATGGAGTCGAGCATGGCTTCCGTTACAGGGATGCGTTTGCTTTCCTTGCCGGTGGTGCCGGAACTGAGCGCAAAATATTCAGGCTTGCCTGGCCAGGTGATATCCGGCAGTTTTTGTTGCTGTGCCCACCAGGCATTATGCATCTGGTCGTAGTCAAAAATGGGAACCGCTTGCTGATAAGCAGCTATCGGGTTAACCGCTTTTTTTAGGCCCGAAAAGCCATAATAGACACCAAATGCAGTGGTACTGGCGGTTTGCAGTAATTTTAGGAGTTGCTCCTCCTGCTGTTTGGCGGGGTCTTGTTTATCGGTGCTAAGATTGTGTTTTAAAGTAATTGCAGATTTGACAATGCTGCCCAGGATGGCCATTTACGTTTGGTTTGGTTCATTTTGGGAACGGTTCCTGCCTGACCGGTGTTCGCTACAGAACATCACCATCCGTGATAACAGCCGCAAAGTTTAAACAACCTTTCTTAAACCGATGTTAAGAAGCAGTCAATAGATGACTTCTCCGGCTAATTTATCTTATTTTTGGTCGTAAACACCGATCGCTGTAGATTAAATCCTGCGCTGCAGGTGTTTCATCCAGGCATCCAATCATCGTCATCCTTTCAAAACCATAGTAAAAGCGTAAAAAAGTTACCGGCTTGATGAAACAGTACTTTCTCGACCGTCAGTTAAAAAGAATAGAGCGGGAAGCCAATGATGAGTTCCTGCAAATCCTGTCTTTTGGGGCACAGTGTTATTCTACGCCCGATTTGCAGGATTTACTTAGGCAGTTAGAGATGAAAGTACAATTGCATGCCTATTACAGACGTATCGTATTTATCATTGGCGCCTCCACCACGCTTTGGATTGCCTTCTGTTTTTTATTCCAAAGCCTCGACTATTCCATTGGTGTTTATGCAACCCTTGCTATGGTGCCGCTCTCGATCATTGGCTTTACAGCGGGCAATATGATCCTGAACAAAAAATACCGGGCTGTCCGTGATGCAAGCCTTGTGGAAAAGATCATCGTAGAGGAACTTGACCGCCGCCGAAAGGATGCTTCCATCTATTAGCGTTTGCCGTAATTCAGTTATTTGCAGGGTCTCCGTAACGACTAAACTGCAAACCTCTCGGGTATGTATTCGAGAAGTCATACCTTTTGAGGCTATGCGAAATATGGTTTTTTCGAGAAAACCCTTTATTCTTATTGTTTGAGTCAGGATTTGTACGATTAACTACGGGATCGGGAACATCTGTTTTCTCTACCGCAGAAGCCAAGATTGCCAAAAGCCTGATTTACTGTAAAGTACTAACAGTGCTATTCCTGCATCACTTTGAAGCAAGGGGCTCTTCCGCTTTGTATTATCTGAGTGCGAAAGGCAGCCTGTTCGTAATAAACACTCATACTGGAAACAGACAAACCTGACAAGATGAGCCGTTCGCTCTCCATACCAGGGGGTTCTGAAATTAGAGCCTCGAATAATTTGATCAATTACCAGAAAGTCCTGGAATCCTTTGGCTTTGGGACGCTAATCGTTCGTAAAGATGGCAGTATTCATCTGGCCTCTAATCGTGTAGCTCAGGAATTGGGCTACGAATCCCAGCTGCTGTCCAAAAAGCGGATTTTCGAAATCAATCCACACCTCAGCCTCATTCAGTGGCGGAAGAAATGGAAAGAACTGGTAGAAGCCCGTCACCTGGAAATGGAGACGGAGTTTATGAATGCCTCTGAGATGCTATTCCCGGTTCAATTGCGGCTGTCCCTCATCGAGCACGATGGCGAACCCTTTTGCCTGGTGAGTGTCAAAAACCTCCTACATGCCAACCGTTATAAAAAGCTGCTCCGCCTCACCACGGAGGTGAGTCAGGTCGGGGGATGGGAATGGGATTTGGTCACCAACCGCATTATGCTGACAGAGGGCGTGTATGATCTGCTGCGGATTCCCAACCAGCACATGGACAAAGCGCAATGGACCGCGCTTTTGGAAGACCGGTTGCCGCCGGAAGATCACAAAGCCTTCGATCTAAATATTAGGAGCGCTATTGAGACAGGTGAACCTTGTCGTTTCGATCTGCAAGTGCTGCAGCCCGAAGGCCATTACACCAAAATGTCGGTGACCATTGTCCCGGAGAAGTCCGAATTTCAAACCATCAAGCTATACGGAGCCCTACAAGACATTACGGAGTTGAAGTCCGGACAAGAAGGTCTGGAGCTCACACAGTACACGCTGGACCACGCCCGGGAAATGATTTTCTGGGAAACCGCAGATGGCTCATTCCTGTACGGCAATCTGGCGACCAGGGAAAAGCTGGGTTACACCAATGCTGAGCTCAAAGCGATGAAGGTAGACAAACTGGTGCACAACTTCTCCGCTGCAAACAGGGCCGAATCCTGGGCTGCACTACGGGAACACCGGGTACTGGATTGGGAAGGGGAGCTGAAAGCAAAGGACGGAACGGTCATTCCGGTGTACTGTTCTATGAACCTCATCCGGTATAAAGACAAGGAAATCAACTGTGTTTTTGCTAAAGACTGGCGCCGCAAAAAAGCCCGGGACGAACGCCTCCGCCTATCTCAGTTTACGTTGGATGAAGCGGTGGATATGATCTTCTGGGTGGATGACACCGGCGCTTTCAAATTTGTCAACCAAACCGCCTACACGAACCTTGGCTATGAAACCTTTGAGCAATGGGACGAACTGTTCCCAAAAGATGCAGCGCTGGCCTTTCAGGATTTATGGAAGGCCTCAGACGCCCGCCGGGTAATTTACAAAGAAACAGAGGTGCGCAAGGCAAACGGGCAGTGGCTACCCGTTGAGGTGTACATCAATTTCATCAGCTTTGAGGGCAAGGATTACGCCTGTGCATTCCTGAGAGACATTTCTGCGAGGAAGGCAAAAAATGAAGAGCTGGCTGCTGCCCTGGATAAAGTGCAGGAGCTCTCCGACCGGCTGCAGACAGAAAATACCTTGCTTAAGGAAGAAATCAAGATCAATTACAACTTCGAAAACATCATAAGCGAGAGCAAAGCCTACAAAACAGTTTTGCATCAGGTGGAGCAGGTGGCAGCTACGGAGGCTACTGTTTTGATCATTGGCGAGACAGGGACTGGTAAGGAACTGCTGGCCCGGTCCATTCATGCCTTAAGCAACCGCAAGGACGAGCCCATGATCAAAGTCAATTGCGCGGCCCTGCCAGCGAATTTAATCGAAAGTGAGCTGTTTGGCCATGAGAAAGGGGCCTTTACAAATGCTTATCAGCGCAAGAAAGGGCGTTTTGAACTGGCAGATGGGGGGACCATTTTCCTGGATGAGGTCGGCGAGCTGCCGCTGGAGCTTCAATCCAAATTCCTCCGTGTACTACAGGAGGGCGAGTTCGAGCGTGTAGGCGGCACCGCTACCCTGAGCGCGGATGTCCGCGTAGTAGCTGCAACCAATCGAAACCTGGTGGATCTGGTCAACGAAGGGGCCTTTCGGGAGGACCTCTACTACCGGCTCAATGTTTTTCCGATTCAGAACCTGCCCTTGCGGGAAAGAAGAGAGGATATCCCTTTGCTCGTCCGGCATTTTGTCAAAAAATTTGCCGCCAGGCAGGGCAAAGAAATTGAGCACATTAGTCAATCCGATCTCGACGAGTTGATGCGCTACGAATTTCCGGGGAATATCAGGGAGTTAGAGAATATGATTGAGCGGGCTGTTATTATTTCCAAGGGCAAATCACTTTCGCTTTCAGATGCCTATCATAAGTCTTCCAATCCGGCTACAGATAAGAGGAGCCATGCTCAGGTCTTTAAGCCGTTCGAAGTAATGCAAAGGGACTACATAATTGAAGCCTTGCGCAGATGCAGCTGGCGCATTAGCGGGCCTAAAGGTGCTGCTACGCTTTTGGAGCTGAACTCCCGGACTCTGGCCTCAAAAATGCGAAAGCTGGGGATCAACCGTAAGGACTTTATCGACAAATAATCAGATATAGTTGGTTTCGAACATGGATGGCATGAAGTCGTTCTATAATTGAAAATAAAATTCGAAACAACTGAATATGAATTATTTAGGATTAGACCGCAAAGAAGTAGCAAAGACAGTAGACCGCTTAAATGACTTGCTGTCCAATTATCACATCTACTATCAAAATCTCCGGAATTTCCACTGGAATGTGGATGGTGAGAACTTCTTTGACTTACACGAGAAGTTTGAAGAATTGTATGACGATGCCCGGGAGAAAATTGATGAAATAGCAGAGCGCGTGTTAACCTTGCGCCTGCGTCCCGTGAGTAAACTGTCCTCCTACCTTGACCGCGCTGCTGTGAAGGAATCAGAGATTTTGGAAGATGAGTTTGAAATGGTGGAAACCATTCTGGAGAACCACCGAATCATCATTGACAATATGCGTGAAATTATCCGCAGTGCCGATAAGGTAGAAGACGAGGGCACAATAGACATGATTGGCGGTTTCCTTGCAGACCTCGAGAAGTCCAGCTGGATGCTTGACGCTTGGAAAGCCAAGAAAGAAGCGAATGTCACTGCCTAAAGCGTATCGATGATGTGAGCATTGCCGGAGGTTCTTTCTTCTGGCAATGCCTAACTATAATCACAAACAAAATACATTTTGAATCAGGTTTTACTTTATGTGGACAGGCAACATTAGTTTTCTCCCATTCTTCATCCTGATTAAACAGAAATGCATATGTAATGAGACTCAACCAATACACCTCTGTGGCACATGCTACGCAGGCACTAAGGAAGCGAGGCTTCAAAGACGACTTCAAATTGGAAGGCAAGAAGTGGATGCGCAATCTGAGCAACAATAAAAAGTACAAATCAAGTGATATGTCAATTGTCGAATATCACCGGTTCGAAGGCATGTCCAACCCAAGCGACCTATCGATTTTATTTGCTGTTGAAACACACGGTGGAGATAAAGGCATAATCGTTTCCTCCTATGGTATGTACGCTGACATGGACCTTGTCGAATTTATGGACAAGGTAAAGGTAAAAGCGCGTGCGAGCGCTTAAATCGCCAACTATATCCAATACAAAAGAACAGGGCTCCCAGGGATTCATTTCTGGTGCATTGAGCCATAAATGTTTGATAGCCCCATACGCTATCGAGTTATCCGGTCTAATAGCACTGCTGCTTCCCTGGGAGTTCTTTGCAATTTTGAGGTATTCCGAATACCTTGGGTATCGGTTATCTCTACTTGACTATTTAACTACCAACCTGTATGCGAAACGATACGCTAAACCTGCACCGATTGGCCTCCCTGCTGATCATTCTTTTTCTGGGCGGGTACATCACCATCATTGGTCAGAGTATTTTGTCCCCTATTGCTTTTGCAGCTTTGTTTTCCTTTTTATTGCTGCCGATTTCCAGAAAACTGGAAAAAGTCATTCCATATATTCCATTGGCTATCGTGCTGTCGATGCTGATTGCCCTCCTTCCGGTTATCGGACTTATGGTTTTATTTTCTGTCCAGTTTGCTACTGTAGTAAATGACATCCCGGCTATTGGACGAAAATTGCTTAGTGGTTTGGAGGAGGTCATCGCCTTTATTGACCAATATATAGATCTGGAAACTTTTAGTATCGAAGAGTCACTCAAGTCAAATTTCAGCCAGCTCATTGAGGCGCCGCTACAGATTTTGGGGCAAAGCCTGAGCTCCGGCTCCAATATTTTGATTAGCATTTTGCTTACCGTGCTCTTCACCTTTTTCATTATGCTCTACCGTACTTCCTTCAAGAACTTTTTCCTGATGCAGTTCAGCCGGTCCAAACGGGATGAAGCGATAGTGATTATGGAACAGGTAGAGCGGGTATTGAAAGAATACCTGACCGGGCTGTTAGCGGTGATCTTGATTCTGGGCGTCCTAAATAGTATTGGTTTATGGCTGATTGGCATCAACTATGCTGCATTCTGGGGGTTCCTGGCTGCTTGCCTGGCAATCATACCCTATATCGGGACAACGCTGGGTGGCACTTTCCCCTTCGTGTATGCCCTGGCTACCACGGGCACCTTGTGGCAACCTGCGGCAGTTGTCCTCCTGTACATGAGTATTCAAACGCTGGAGGGCAACTTCATCACACCCAAAGTAGTAGGCAGCAGCGTAAGCATCAACCCCTTTGCTGCTATCGTATTCCTGTTTGTGGGTGGTATGATTTGGGGGGTATCAGGTTTGATTTTGGCGCTTCCTTTCGTAGCGGTGCTTAAGGTCGTCATGGAACACATCGCCCCACTGCAGCCCGTAAGCGAATTGCTGAGCAGCGATGTTTACAGCGACGCAGAAAAATTCCTCAATGAATACGACCATGCCCGATACCGTCTTTCCAACTACTTCAACCGGAAGTACAAGTCTTAAAAAAAAGCCCTTCGGAAATCTTCCGAAGGGCAACTCGAAGCTTGAGTTTTTTGATAAGCTTAAATTTTAATGGGTAATATCACTTGTGCTTTCACGGCCGAACCATTAAAGGAAGCCGGTTCCCACTCAGGCAGATTTTCCAGGTAAGCCTGCGCTTTCGCCCTGCATGGGCTGCAGGCGGCATCATTGGCAGGTTGGAGGTGGTCTATGCTTTCCAACGCCCCCTTTTCATTCAGCGTGACATAGGCATAAACGATCCGGTTTAGTGGGGTTTGCTGTGCCTCGTTATAAGCAAGGTAAGCAGCATTAGAGCACTCCAAAGGCACTTCAGCCCGGGCGCAGCTGGTTTTGAAAAGCGGCGGCTGACGGGTTTGCTGATTAAGGAGCTCTACTTCTGCATCTTTATCAGGGATCAGATACCGAAAAACATAGCGGTCGGGTGAAAAATCAAATACTGCCTTCCCCGGGTAATAAGCAGCATAGGTGTTTTCGCCTTCAATAACGGCTTCCGGCATTGGGATCATGTCTTTATAAACCGTAGACATTTGTACCGTGTGGTAGCCTTTGACATTATCCGCACCATCGGTTTCATCAGCCGGGGGCACGATGGTATCGGCGGCTTCCGCTACCGTTTGGTTGGTTGTGCCTTCATTGGCTTCGTACCCACAATTGCTGAGGGTGGTTAGAAAGAGGGTTGCCAACAGGCAGGTCAGGATAGCATTTATGGTTCTCATATACTGGTTTTGCATAAAAAAAGAATGGGCACTGCCGGAGCAATGCCCATTTGTCATCATTGTGATCTTTCGAGGGTTAATTGGGGTTGGTTTTTGTCTTCATCGGTAAATGGGCATCGTCAAGCATTAACCATTATGATCCGGACGGACACCGTAGCGATCTTTGATCAGACCTCTCAGCTTCTTCCGCGCCAGAAAGATGCGGCTTTTCACCGTACCGATTGGAATGTCGAGGTGGCTGGCAATCTCTTTGTACTCATAGCCCTTGTAGAACATCAGGAACGGTACGCTATAGATTTCGCCAATTTCACCAAAGATCGTTTTGTATTCTTTCATGCGGATATTCATCTCACCTCGGTTGGGAATGACATTCTTGTTCTCTACCGCGAACAGAAAGCTCTCAATGGGCTCATTCACGTTGCGGCGCAGTTTTTTCTTCCGGTACTGATTAATAAAGGTGTTGCGCATGATGGTTGAGCACCAGCTCTTAAAATTCGTGCCGACCGTAAACTTCTCGCGGTGCCTGTAGGCACGCATAGCGGTTTCCTGCATCAGGTCTTTAGCGTCTTCCCGGTTACGGGTCAGTTTCATCGCAAAAGAGAACAGGATACTTTCTAATCCGTTAAATGCTTGGCTGAATTCTAAGGTAGACATATATTTAGTTTGGTTAATGATCAATTGTTGATTAAATACACAAACTATAGTCCAAAAGCCGTGCCAAAGTCTTAAGCCCAGCGTTTTTAAGGGTATTGGTTAAAAATAAGCACAAGAAATGACTAAATAACATCAAAGTGATTGTATTTAATCATTTTTTGTGAATTTTAGTGCTATTCTTCTGCGTCATTTTGCCGTAAAAGATCAATTAGTGACTCATTGAGGTTGATCATATGCCCGATCAAATCAAGAAAGTTATCAATATCCACTGCACTTCCTGTATTTGGGTCAGCAGCACTGGCTTCTTTCTTGTATTCATAAAATATCTTGAACCCTTCCAGCATTTTGCGGACGCTCAGGGATTGCTCCACAAAGCTGTCAAGTGCCTCGGCTGAAATCTGCCCGCTCAGGGCGGCTGAGAACAACGGCGGGGTATTGTCTGGCTCTGGTTCACGAAAAGCTTGCCGAATCCCGCCGTTCTGTGCGATGTCGGTATGTATCAGCTCTGCCATGTTGACGTCGAAGAGTTTCGCCATCCTTAATATAAGGCTTAGGCGGGGCTCTACATTTTTACTTTCATACGCGGCAATATTACTCCGCTTTATTTGCAGCTGATTGGCAAGCTCTTCCTGGCTCCAGTGGCGCGATTTACGAAGGAAGCGTATGTTCCTGGATAAGTGGTTTTCTATCTCCATTGACCAAAATTTCTTTTCTGAAGACGAATTAAATCAAAAATGAAAAAATAATCCGCAAAATGTGTTTTTTTTTCTCATTTAATTGATGAAAAGTGAACGCGTGACCGAATTTTGTTGTTTTCTATGTATAGATGAGAGTTAAACTAATTACAAACCAAAAAAATCTGTAAGATGGAAAAGTCAACTAAAGAAAAAATAGCATTAGGATTAGGATTGATCGCCGGTGGCGCACTCGGCTATTGGTTAAATAGTGATAAGGGGCGTGAAGTGCGCTCAGAAGCAGCCGATAAAGCCAACGAATACGGCAAGATAGCTAAAGAGCAAGCCGATCAAATTTCAGAGAACCTAAATCGCCAGGCAGGAGAGTTGTCTACCAGGTTGAATGACCAGGCGAATCGCTTATCCACCAATCTTAATCAGGCTTACGAACAAAGCCGCGATTACATCAGCAAAACTAGCGATACGTTAAAGAACCAGTTCCAGCGCACTGCATCCAACGTTGAGGGTGCAAGTGAAGACTTTCAGGCGGGCATCAACTACGCCATAGACAATATACAGCGTAAAGCACGAGAACTCAGCAAGCAAAACGGCAGCCGATAGTAAACGTGTTGAACAGGGATCACAATCTGTCCGGATTCGTGCTCCTGCATAGCCTGACTACCTGAAGGACTGTTGCAATACCTTAGACCTTCAGGTGGTACTCCAAACGTGCAAAAAGCATTAGTGAACAGAATGGGCAAATGGAATCGCTCCATTTGCCCATTTTTTGTAAATTGGATACCTACACCATTGCACCTCATCAGCACAAAAGCAATATGAAACCAACGGATTCCATTTCTGAGGCCGTGGGAGAAGTCTACGGTTATTCCAAAGCTTATTTTCAACAACAGCTGGAATACTTTAAGCTGGATATGGCAGAGCGGGTTTCCCGAAGTTTGTCTCTGGCCATTACTATTTTCGTGCTCGCACTGCTCTTCCTCATGATTTTGATGTTTGCCTCCCTGGCACTTGGCATCTACTGGGGCGAGCAGTGGGGGTCTTACCCAAGGGCATTCCTGGCGGTGAGCGGCGGATATGCGGTGCTCACTTTTTTCCTGCTCATTTTCCGAAGGGTTATCATCACCAATCCCATACTGAGCCGGATCATTAAAGTATTCTTTCAAAACGATTAGTCCTATGGAACACGAAAAGCCTAACCACCAAATCCGAAGCCTCTCAGACCTGCGCCGCCGGAAAGAACTCCTTAAACTGGAGATGAAAGTGACCCGTCAGGCTATTGGGGCGGGTTTCAAAAACACAGAGGTAACCGTCAAAAACAATATCATCCGCAAGATTCTTATCCCGCTGGGGGCCGGTGGCTTAGTCTCAATGCTATATAAGGAAAGTGCATCGAGCGCGGGGAAGCCCTCCTGGCTGCTGTTTCTGGAGCAAATGCTGGAAAAGGTAAACGAGCATTACACCCCACCGGCAGATGAAGCTGCCCCGGCAGAAGAACAACAACCACCATCATAATGAGCATTGACCAACTTAAATCAAAGGGTCAGTTTTACTTCCAAATTCTCAAAACCACCGTACAGCGTTTCTCAGAGCGGGAGGCTTTCACCTACGCCGCAAGCCTGTCTTATTACACCATTTTCTCTCTGCCCCCTATGCTGATGGTCATCATTTACTCCACAACGCTGTTCTACGACCGCAACGCGATCCGGAAGACCATCTTTGGCGAAATTGCCGATATTGTAGGGCAGGACAGTGCGTCACAGCTGGCCACCACTCTGGATCAGATCGGCTTGTTCCAGGGCAACTGGGTAACTTCAGCGGTTAGCATAGGAGCCTTGCTTTTTACTTCTACTACTGTATTTGCTACCATTCAGCGTGCCCTTAACCGAATGTATGGAGTGCAGCCTAAGCCAGATAAAGCGGGTTTGCTCAAAATGCTCTTCGACCGGCTGACTTCCTTTGCCTTGCTGTTGAGCATTGGCTTCATTCTCCTGGTATCACTTGTCATCGAAACGCTATTGGATGCTCTGAGCGGTTACCTGGGGCAGTTTATACCGGAAATTTCCCTGCTCATTACCAAAGTCGCTTCTGTCACGCTGCCCATCGTAGTCGTCAGCGTGTTATTTACATTGCTGTTCCGCTACCTACCCGATGTACGCTTAAAGTGGAGGGATACAATCGTCGGCGCCCTCTTGACCACCGTTCTTTTCGGCATTGGCCGCTACGGTATCAGCTTCTACATAGAACAGTCTCAAACCACCGACCTCTACGACGCTGCCAGTTCTGTGATGGTCATCATGCTATGGGTCTTTTACGCCTCTCTAATCTTACTCTTTGGCGGGATATTCACCGCGGTTTATGCCGAAAAGAAACGCGGGAAGCTCAGGACAACCGATTACGCTGTACGTGTACGTTACGAAAAGATTGAAGAAGATTAAACCACTTCTGCCACCACAAAGATGCTGCCGCCTACATAGATGAGGTCTGTCGGTGTCGCTTCTTCCTTCGCTGCCTTTAGCGCTTTCGCCACACTTGGGAAAGGCTTCCCCCTGAGCCCGGCTTCTCCGGCTGTATCTGCCAGTTTTTCCACATCCAGCCCACGCGGTATGTCCGGTTTGGCAAAGTAGTAACGGGCTTTCCGGGGCAATAGCTGAAGTACTTTTTTGGGATCTTTGTCATTCACCATGCCGTAAACGATGTGCAACTTCCCGTATTTCAGCTTTTCGAGTTCCTCCATCGCCAGCTTAATCCCGGCTTCATTATGGGCGCTGTCGCAAAGTATAAGAGGTGCCTTGCCTAAAACCTGCCATCTGCCAATGAAGCGGGTCCGTTCCCGGAGCTCCCGCAGCCCGGTCCGAAGTTGGATTTCTGAAACCGGCTGTTTGGGGTGAAGCCACTCTATAGCCTGCAGCACGGCTTGTAAGTTTTTTCGCTGATAGTCGCCGTAGGCGTTTAGCTCCAGTTGTTCCAGATAAACTTCGCCTTCCTTGAAAATCTCATAGGTGCTCCATTCCAGTCCACCTTCAGTCAGGCGGGCTTCGAAGTGCTGATCCGCAAAGACGATAGGTGCCCCTTCCTTTTCTGCCTTTTGGAGAAAAACATCTTGCGTCTCCTTCTGCGTCTCGCTAATCACCACCGGCACCCCCGGCTTGATAATGCCTGCCTTTTCCCCGGCAATTTCCGGCAGGGTCTCTCCAAGGAACTGCATGTGGTCATAGCTGATATTCGTAATAACGCACAGCTCCGGCATCAGAATATTAGTAGAGTCCAGACGCCCGCCCATACCCACTTCCACCACCGCCCAGTCGACCTCCTCCTTCGCAAAGTAGTCGAATGCCATAGCCACCGTAATCTCAAAAAAGGAAGGCTTAATGGTCTGAAAAAGTATTTCATGTTGTTCCACAAAATCCACTACCGCCTCTTCAGGCATCAGTGCCCCGTTAATTTTTATCCGCTCACGGAAATCGCGGTAGTGAGGGGAAGTATAAAGCCCGACTTTGAGCCCGGCTGCCTGCAATACCGATGCCAGCATATGCGCAGTAGACCCCTTTCCGTTAGTGCCGGCGATGTGAATGGCCCGCAGTCGCTCGTGTGGTTGCCCCAGGGCTTCACAAAGCGCCCTGATGTTGGTCAGGTCTTTTTTGAATGCCATAG
Organism: uncultured Phaeodactylibacter sp.; assembly: GCA_913057245.1. Taxonomy (GTDB): domain Bacteria; phylum Bacteroidota; class Bacteroidia; order Chitinophagales; family Saprospiraceae; genus Phaeodactylibacter. Next base: position 64,685 of record CAJXNH010000007.1, on the reverse strand, counting down.
GCCCCACCCGCTGGAACATGGGCAGTTGCTCAAAAAGAAAAGCTAAAGTTTCAGGGTAAGTCCGCTTTGCCATAAGAGTTGGATTACACGCAATACGAAGTGGTTTGCGACATCGACCACTGACGAAGCATAGCTTGTCAGGGCAAGCGCAAGCCACTTCCCTGCGTAAATGCTGACCTGTCTGCCGAAGTACCGACACGCAGGCAGGCATTGAGTAGGTTTGCTGTGGCAAACCACTTAATCGTCAGTACAGGGGGGCAAAGCTACGAAGTAAAAGCAGGATTAAGCGCGTTCATTGGGGGAAGAATCTACCCGTTGTTCGTATTGCTCTTTAGAAGTATCATTGCTATCCAGGATAGCGCAAACATACATCGGCAGCAAAGAAAGCAAGACTAAGCATAACTGCCCGGCAACACCACGGATTTCACGATTGGTCATAAACAAGTGTCGTTTGATGATACCTCTTTATAACGATAGAGGTCTCCGTGCGTCACAGAGTTTGGGGCACCTTGACATAAAATTAACGTGTAGCCTGTCTGGGTCAATCGATCACGATTATTGAACTTCGTGTAATTTCAACAACAAAACCCGTTTCGAGGACTTGAGAAATCCTTGGAAGGTTAGATCTAAAAATACTCAAGAGCTGCCGGTTAGGAATATTGCCAGTCGAAATATAAAGCAATTTGTAAGGCTCAAGCTTTCTGAAAAAGCGGTCATAAAAATCGAAGTCTTTTGAAATTACCACTCTCTTTTCAGCCATAGAACGCTTGACAATGTCTAAATCCTGTGTAGCATTTTGATTAGGCAGGTCAAGAGTGTGAAGTGTATCGTAGCCATGATTATTAAGTAATCTGGCTAGTGGTCTGTCAAGGCTAAAACTAGGGGTTGCCTGCGGCGACTTTTGAGGCTACTCTTCGTTGGATAACCCCTTACGTAGCGCTGCTATGCGCGGGAACATCCGCCTTGATTAGCCTCAAAATTCGCTCCCACTCAACCCATAAATTAACACTTGACAGACCACTAGAGACCTGGGAAGTTGCGCGTCAACTATAAATTTTAATCCCATTAATCTACTAAGCTGGAGACACTTTTTACAGATGCCAGTTTAGCTGCATAAAGCAAGCATGCTTGTAAATCCTCAGGCTCTAAGTCTTCGTAGTCGCTTAGTATTTCATCATTGGTCATGCCAGAAGCCAGGAATTCAAGCACATTTTCCACAGGGTAGCGTAAACCTCGAATAATGGGCTTGCCATGGCAAATTGCAGGATCCATAGTGATACGATCTAATAAAGAAGTGTCTGGCATGGTTTTCATATTAAATCCAAATTATCTAACAAGCAAAGTCGCCACTTGGTTCCTTTTCGCTAGCGAGCAGGGATGATTACTGTGCCCTAAAATTATAAGTAATCGTACCGCACTGCTTATCCACCTGACCGGGCGCAAACTTCCAGCGCTTGGCTGAACTGATTGCAATGTTTTTAAGTCGTGAGCTAGTCGCTGTAGACCCACGCTGTGTGAAATCAGCAGAAGTTACATTGCCGGACCGATCTACGCAGACCTTCACGACCACAACGCCCTGCTCCTGAGAGTTATCCTGCGGCTTATGAGTGCGGGCCACGCCACGGCTGCCCAATCCGCCGCCAACGGTACCTGAGCCCGTGCTGATCCCTGTCAGAATATCAGAATTCGGGTCCCCATTTGGGTCACCCTGATTGCCGGCTGTACCGGTATTGCCTTTGCCGTCTCCATCACCAAACAGCCCACCCAGGGATTCTTTCAGGTTAGCTGCTTCGGCTTCCTTCTGACGCTGAGCCTCTTCCGCTTTACGGCGGGCCTCTGCCTCAGCGCGTTTGCGGGCTTCCTCCTTTTCACGCTCCCTGCGCTCCTTTGCTTCCTGCTCCTTACGCTTGCGGTCTTTTTCTTTTTGAATGGCTACTTCACTGTCATCCGCAGTGATGACTTCACGCTCGGGTTCCGGCTCAGGCTCGGATTCAGCGGGTGGGGGAGGAGCGGTCTCCTCCTGAGGGATGTCCACCGGGTCTTCCTCTACGGCCGGTGCCGGGCCGGCGTTTTCACTGCCTTCGCCAACATCCGGCAAGCCAAGATTCACCAAAATGCCTTCCTGCCCCGGAGGCGGGTCCGGAAAGGTCAACAGGGGCAAAACAGCCAGCATCAAAAGCACGACGTGCACCGCAACGCTGACAATCATGCCACGTTTCTTGTTCTGCTCGTCTTCCTGGGTTACTCGGGTATCTACTGCCATGGTATTTTTCTTTTAAGCATTGGCGTATACTCAACTTAACGCCTTTTCTGCACAAATCCTCTTCCGAAGGCCGGGATTCACATAAACTTAACGTCTAATCCTTTTCGGTGGCCAGCACGCCATTGACTTTGTAGCGCATCGCCAAATCCATGATAGCGACGACATGCTCGGTCGGGGTGCCTTCTTCCGGCGAAATGGTGATGCTGGGTTTACTACTCCTGGAAATGCGCCGGATCTCCTTCTCCATGTCTCCAAGCGACCGGCGCCGGTTGTCCAGAAAATAATTGCCCGAACGGCTGATGCGCACATCTTCCACCTGCCCACTGCTGGGCTTACTGCTCCGGGAGCTGCTCGGCAGCTTCAGATTCAGGGCATTAGGCGCCACAAGAGAAGAAGTCAGCATGAAGAAAATCAGTAACAGGAAAATAATATCCGTCAGGGAAGACATACTAAACTCCGCAGAAACTTTACTTCGTTTTTTAATGCCCATGCTTTCGTTTTTTTTTGCTTATGATCGAGGCTCCGTTGCGATAATCGCATTGACCTTCAGCCGGTTGGCGATTTCCATCACCTCTACGACCCGGTCAAAAGGCGTGCCCATTTCCGCAACGATGGTGATGGCCGCATTGTCCCGGTTGTCGGAAGTGCGGACTTCCATGCGCAATGCACGTTCCAGATTGCGGGCAGCCGTCTCATTATTGTTTACAGTGGTGCGCCCGTTCTTTTCCAGCGTCACCACAATAGAAGTGGATGCCACCGTTTTGGAATCCGACTTCGGCAGCTCAAAGGGCTGAATGCGCACAAGTGTGGAGGTGAGCATGAAAAAAATCAGCAGGAGGAAAATAATGTCCGTCAGTGACGACATACTAAACTCCGCGCTCACCTTGCTCCGCTTTTTTAGTCCCATAGGTGCTTTAATTTAGGCGGAAGGCTCCTGCAGCAGGTCCATAAACTCCACTGTGGTGCGCTCCATTTTAAAGACGACTTTCTCTACGCTGGCTACCAAAAGGTTGTAACCGACGAAAGCCAGGATACCAATAAACAGCCCGAAAGCCGTGGTAATCAGGGCCTGATAGATACCGCCCGCCAGTACATCCGGCGTTACGTTCTGCTCGGTTGCCATTTTGTAGAAGGCCAGGATCATACCCGTTACCGTACCGAAGAAGCCGATCATAGGTGCAGCACCGGCAATACTGGCCAGGGTGGAAAGGTTCTTCTCCAGCTTGAAAATCTCAAGGTTACCCACGTTCTCAATAGCGGCGTCGATATCGCGAAGCGGCTTGCCAATGCGCTGCAGCCCTTTTTCCACCATACGGGCCACAGGAGAATCCGTCGTCTGGCACAGTGCCTTCGCACCATTGATATTACCCGACTGTACGTTGGCGCGGATGTTATTCATGAAGTTCTCATCAATTTTGCCGGCCCGCTTGATAGTAAGGTAGCGCTCGACAAAGATGTAGATGGCCATAACCGAAAGTACCAACAGCACAAGTACGATGATAATTCCGAGTGGTCCACCCTGAGTGATAATGTCAAAGAAACTCTGAGTACCAACGCCTTCGCCTTCCCGGTCGAGGCCCTCAGCAGTTTGAAACAACAATAGCGTGTGTTGCAGCATGATGTCTGATATGGTTTTTAGTTTTGATGGGTGCGTCTGTCCCCGGCTAGGAGTACAGCGGACATTTTTTGTAATGTAAAGCTCAACGCTTTCCAAGTACGCCAAATTATCAAAACAAATGGAAATTATTAGAATGTAGGTGCCTCAGATGTGATTATTTTGCCTTTCTAGCGAAAATTCGCTAATATTGGAGCACTAAATCGTATCCGGGTTGTTGTCTCAAAACAATCCCTTCAAAAATATCAAATCAAACCAATCATCACTCAATGAGCAGAAGAATCACTAAAGTAGCCGTACTGGGTTCCGGTGTTATGGGCTCTGGCATTGCCTGCCATTTTGCCAATATCGGCCTGGAGGTATTGATGCTGGATATCGTGCCCCGCGACTTACCGGAAGATCAGCAGAAAGACCCGGCTGCCCGCAACAGTATCGTCAACGCCGCCCTGAAAAGCGCCATTAAGAGCAAACCCGCCGCGCTGTACAGCAAAGATTTCGCCAGCCGGATCACGACCGGTAATTTTGAGGACGATTTCGCTAGGATCAAAGATTGCGACTGGGTCATTGAGGTGGTCGTAGAGCGCCTGGACATTAAGAAAAAGGTGTTCGATCAGGTGGAGCAGCACCGCAAGCCGGGCTCCCTCATCACGTCTAATACCTCAGGCATTCCCATCCACATGATGCTGGAAGGGCGCAGCGACGATTTCAAAAAGCACTTCTGCGGCACCCACTTCTTCAACCCGCCCCGCTACATGCGCCTGCTGGAAATCATCCCCACCCCGGAGACAGACCCCGAAGTGGTGGACTTCTTTATGCACTACGGTGATGTCTATCTGGGCAAGCAGACCGTCCTCTGTAAAGATACGCCTGCCTTCATCGCCAACCGTGTGGGGGTATACGCTATGGCAAAGATTTACCAACTCACCACTGAGCTGGGGCTGCGTATTGAGGAAGTCGATAAACTCACTGGCCCAACCATCGGCCGCCCCAAAACCGGCACCTTCCGCCTGGGCGACCTTGTGGGCCACGATACAGCGGCCAACGTCATCAACGGCCTTAAGCAAAACTGCCCCGATGACGAACAAGCCGCTACTTTCGAAATCCCAAAGTACCTGCAGTTCCTGCTGGACAATAAATTCCTGGGCAACAAAACCGGGCAGGGCTTCTACAAAAGAACCAAGGAAAAGGATGAGAAGGGCCGCCGCGTCATTCTCGCTCTCAATCTGGAAACCCTCGAATACGAGCCCAGTCAGAAGCCGGACCTGCCCAGCCTGAAAATGGCGAAGCAGATTGATGATCAGGACAAGCGCATCGCGGCCATGTTCGATGCGGACGATAAAGGCGGAGAACTGGTACGCAAATCTCTCCTGGGCCTTTTCGCCTACGTTTCCAACCGCATTCCGGAGATTTCAGATAACCTCTACAGCATCGATGATGCCATGAAAGCCGGTTACGCCTGGAACGTCGGCCCCTTCGAATACTGGGACATCATTGGCATCGAGAAAGGTATCCAACTGGCGGAAGAACAGGGCGAAAAAATAGCACCCTGGGTGAAGGACATGGTCGCTGCCGGCCATACGCAGTTCTACAAGCGTGAAGGTGGCGTCAAGAAATACTATGACCTCGAATCCAAGAGCTACAAAGTCGTGCCGGGCGCTGAGGAATTTATCATCCTCGACAACTACCGCGACCGCGCACCGGTGATGAAAAACAACGAAGTCGTCCTGCACGACATCGGCGACGGCGTTCTTTGCCTGGAATTCGTCAGCCCCCACAATTCCATAGGGGAGGGCGTACTCCGCGGCATGAACGAGGCCATCCAAATTGCCGAAGAAGGCGACTGGAAAGGCCTGGTCATTGGCAATAATGCCCAGCATTTCTCCGTAGGCGCCAACCTGATGATGATCGCCATGCTGGCCTATCAGCAGGAGTTCGACGAACTAAACATGGCCGTCAACCTCTTCCAGCAAACGACGATGCGCTGCCGGTACTCCTCCGTACCTGTAGTAGCGGCCACACAGGGCTATGTCTTTGGCGGAGGTTGCGAAACCATCATGCACTGCGATGCCACCCTGGCTGCCGCGGAATCTTACATCGGGCTGGTGGAAGTGGGCGTAGGCCTCATCCCCGGTGGTGGTGGCACTAAGGAATTTGCCCTGCGTGCTTCCGACCGTTTCTTTGAAGGCGATGTGCAAATCCCGACCCTCATCGAGCAGTTCAAGACCATCGCGCTGGCCAATGTGGCGACTTCTGCCCACCAAGCCTACGACTATGGCTACCTGCTGCCGGAGAAAGACCACATCGTACTTAATACCGACCGCAACATCGCTCAGGCAAAAGCCAAGGTGCTGGAAATAGCGGAGGGCTATACCAAGCCTTTACAACGCGAAGACATCACGGTACTGGGGCGTACGGGCCTCGCCGCCCTCTACGCTGCCGCTAATGAATTACGCCTTGGGCGCTATGCCTCCGAGCATGACATCAAGATTGCCCACAAGGTAGCCTGGGTGCTTTGCGGTGGCGACCTCACCGGGCAGCAGCAAGTGTCAGAGCAGTACCTCCTCGATATTGAGCGGGAAGCCTTCCTGAGCCTCTGCGGTGAGCAGAAGACCCTGGAGCGTATTCAGCACATGCTGCAGACGAATAAGCCGCTGAGGAACTAGGGGCTTTCAAATCCAGTTTTATCATAAAATCAAGTCTGTTATGGAAATCGAAAGTAGTCAGAAATTCACCTCACTTCAATTGGAGCTATTAAAGCTATACTCCTTTGAGCCATCAGAAGCGGAGTTGAAGGAAGTACGCCATATGCTAGCAAACTTTTTCATGGAACGTTTTCAAAGTAAACTGGATGAGGCTGCAGCAGAACGTGGAATTTCTGATGAAACGCTGGATGAATGGCTGAATGAAGCAGCAGTTGGATAGCTAACTGTTTCTGGCGTACCGATTTCGATATTCTTGATTGCTTAAATTTCCTAAAGTCAAAGTAATCCGGTTAGAGGCTTTTAAAAGCCTGCTCAATCTGGATTCATAAAATAGAAATTATCATGGATGCATATATCGTAAAAGCCTACCGCTCCGCCGTAGGCAAAGCCAAAAAGGGCGGCTTCAAAAACTACCGCTCGGATGATCTGGCGGTGGATATCATTACCCATCTTTTGGAACAAACCCCGGAACTCGACCCCAAGCTGGTCGATGACGTCATCGTTGGCTGCGCAAACCCAGAGGGCGAGCAGGGGCTGCAGATCGGACGGCAGATTTCCATGCGCGCCCTGGGCAAGGAAGTCCCCGGCGTGACTGTTAACCGCTACTGTGCTTCCGGCCTGGAGACCATCTCCATTGCGGTTGCCAAAATCCGCGCAGGCATGGGCGAAATTTACGTTGCCGGCGGTACCGAAAGCATGAGCTCCATCCCGATGACGGGCTACAAGCTCGCACCCAGCTACAAGGTCGCTTCCTCCACGCCTAATTACCTGGCGAGCATGGGCCTGACGGCCGAGGCTGTAGCCAACAAGTACAACATCAGCCGGGACCAATCCGATGAATTTGCCTACCGTTCGCACGTCAAGGCGGCTGAAGCCATCGACGGCGGGAAATTCAATGATGAAATTGTGCCGGTAAAAGTGGAGGATGTATTCGTAAAAGACGGCAAGCGGGTGAGCAGTGAGCACACCGTAGGCATGGATGAAGGGGTACGCCGTTCCACCACGGTCGAAGCGCTTGGCAAGTTACGCCCGGTCTTTGCGCAGGGTGGCGTAGTGACTGCGGGCAACGCTTCCCAAACTTCCGATGGTGCGGCTTTCACCCTGGTGATGAGCGAAGAAATGGTCAAAAAGCTCAACCTCGAGCCGATTGCCCGCCTGGTCTCCTGCTCCGTAGCCGGTGTGGATCCGTTGTACATGGGCATTGGCCCCTGCGCTGCTATCCCCAAAGCGCTGAAATACGCCGGGCTAAAGCTCAACGACATCGACCTGATCGAGCTCAACGAGGCCTTCGCCGCTCAGGCATTGGCGGTCATTCAGGAAGCCGGGCTCAATCCCGATATCGTGAATGTGAACGGAGGAGCTATTGCACTCGGCCACCCGCTGGGTTGTACCGGTGCCAAGCTTTCCACCCAGCTCTTCAACGAGATGCGCCGCCGTGGTAACAAATACGGTATGGTGACTGCCTGTGTAGGTGGCGGGCAGGGTATTGCCGGCATCTACGAGCTACTTAACTAAGAGGATCACAACTCAATTGGAATAGCAAAGCCCTCGTTTTACTTGCTGTAGAGCGGGGGCTTCCTATACCCGGGAAGAATCGCCCGATTTCTTCCGCTCCAGTTTGATTTGCCCCAGCTTCCGTTCTACCGAAAACGGGGTAGGCGTAATCTCCTGCCAGAAACCATTAAGGGAAGACTCCCAGATACTCCGCTTGAATTCAAACTGGTATTTGCGGACATATTTTCCGCCTTCCAGGGTTTCCGGTGTAATGTTATCAATGCCATACTCTCCATCGGTTACCTCCCGCATGTAGATGGATCGATCCTGATACATCTTGCCCACCAGCTCCTGTGTGATCACGCTATCCTTAGAAATATGGATATAAGACATGCCTTTGATGTAGCCTTTTTCAAGGGTCAGGTAGAGTTCGACCGGCAGCGTTTCCCCGGTGCTTTTATCAATAATGGAACCTGTCCAGAGCCCTTCCAGTCCATTTTGGGCAGAGAGCGCACCCGCTGTGAGCAGCAGGCAAATTAAGATGTTGAATTTCATAGCTTGGTGTTCAAATCAATCAATTGGATAAATATCGGTATAAATGTGCGGAGGTGCAAATGGCACGGTGAAGCCCTCTACAGGCTATCAAAAGCAATGTATAGCTCATTCAGGGCTGCTAACCTGCTGCTTTTCCGGGCGAATCGCCGCCGCATTCCGCGCAATGAAATACTGCCCCAGGAGGTACGTACTCATGATCAGCACCCGTGCATAGGGCACCGGCTGCCCAAATTTATTAGCCGCAATCAGGCTGTCGGAAAGTACAAAGAGCAATACCCCCGCCATTAGCCCCAGAAAATGCTCCCTGCTCAGCAGCCCCCGCAGGTTGAAGGCGCCCATTGCCATGGTCACGATCGCGGCAGCATAGACCGCAACCGGCACTTTCATACCCCCTGGTATGCCCGGCCATAGCATCCCCAATATTCCCACCAGGTAGAGCAGGAAAGGCAGGACAAGCCAAGGTTTCTGGCGGATATTCCCGGATTTCGCACCCGGATAAGTCCAAAAGGCAACAGCGTAACACACCTGTGCGACCAGAAAACTGCCCAGCCCAAACAGGAAAAACTGCTCAGCCCGGGGCCCGTACTCCACAAACATCAGCAGGGTATCCCCACCTATGGAAAAGATCAGCCCGGCCATTACCAACCTGCTGAAGCGGCTGCCCATTGGCCGGCATTCCAGGTAAAACCAAACCGATAAAGTCGTCAGCAACAGCGGTTTTACGGCAATAATAACCGGTTCGGTAAGCGTATGCTCCCCGTAAATTTCTAACAGGGCAAGGGCCCAGTAAAGCGGGATCAGATAGCGAGACATCATCGGCAAATTGAATTTGAAGGCAATTAAATGTAATTTTGGGGCTTTCAGCTGTTGGGCGACGAAGAAGTGCTGCAACATCGCAACGAAGTACCAACGCTTCAAATATTGGAGAAAATTACCAAAAACTGAACTATGAAACTCAAGAGCTCCATCCTCCTCCTTTTCTTTGGCCTCCTTTCTATTGGCACCACGGCACAAATCACCCTCACTGATGATGATGTCCCCGCTTTTGGTGAGGTCTACGCTAATGCTGTGGATACGTTCCTAACCAGTGTCGATATAGGTCCGGCCAGCGCAGATGCTCAAACCTGGTCTTTCCTCGATTTTGATGCCGACGAAGTATTTACCAATACAGTCGTCATGCCTTCCGAAACACCGGCTGCTGATCTTTTCCCCACAGCCACTTTCGCCTTTGAAGGCAGCAATGATCTGTACAGCTTTGCTGAAGTTACCCCTGATGCCTTATTTGCCGCAGGAGGGTCAGCACCCGGACCGGACGGTACGATTTATACCGTAGCCTTCGAAAATCAACAGCAATTGCTTCCCCTGCCCACTACTTACGGAGCGGTATTTGAAGATGAATTCAGCTATCGGCTGGAAATTGATGGAGGAACTTCTGGCGCTGACTCCGTCCGCCTGATTGGCGGGGGCACCGTGGATGCCGAGGTAGATGCCTTTGGTGAAATTACGGTTCCTGCGGGTACCTTTGAGGTGCTGAGGCAACGCAGTGTCATTACTACAGCCGACTCTATTTACGTGAAAATCTTCGGCAGTTTCATCCTGATCGATGTAATTGAAAACACGACTGTCTCTTACGAATGGTGGGGCGCAGATGGGGTAGGCACGGTATGCAGCGTCGACTTTGATGTGGATGGCAACCCCATCTCTGCCACTTATCTTGCCGCTATTAATCCAAGTGACCAACCCCCGGTTGCCGATTTCTCTTTGGAGCTCCTCAGCGCCGGGCAGGTACAGTTTACCGATGCATCCACCAATATGCCCCTCAGCTGGTCCTGGGACTTTGGCGATGGCAACACGGGGACCGGGCAAAACCCCCTTCATACTTACAGTGCGCCCGGGACTTACACGGTTTGTCTCACAGCGACTAATCTGGCAGGCAACGATACCCATTGCCAGGAGGCGACGATTGTCTTGCCACCGGCCGCCAGCTTTACCCTCGAAGACCAGGGAACGGGCACGATTGCCTTTACCGACGCTTCCTCCAACGATCCTACCGCTTGGTCCTGGGACTTTGGAGATGGCAACAGCAGCACTGCACAAAACCCAACCCACACCTACACTGAGAATGGCACCTACACCATCTGCCTGACTGCGACCAACAACGCGGGTAGCGATGTAAGCTGTGCCGAGCTCTCCGTAGTAGTCGTCAATGCCAATGAGCTTTCAACCGTAGCTTTCGCCAATGCCTTTCCCTCCCCCGCCGAGGACTGGCTTCGGATTGACTTTGGCGCATGGCAGGGGCAGCCTGCTATCCTGACTGCCTTCGGGGTAAACGGGCAGCAGATTTTCAGCCGTAACCTGAAACAAACGCCTGCTTCGTTCGAGGTGGATGTGACCGAGTGGGCTGCGGGTACGTATTACCTCCGCATACAGGGTGGGGGACAGGTGCAGACGTTGCCGGTGACGGTGCGGTAGGGCATTGGTGCTGCGAAGTGGTGGAGATGGGCGACCACGCTTGCCATTCTCCCCGTCCTAACAGACACTAGCGCACTCCCCTCCCCACTGCCCCCTTCCCAAACCGCTGCCGTATTCTATCCATCGCCGCCTGCAGGCGCTGCTCCTCCGCTGAGGCGTCAAAAAGGCTCAGCTGTGGATGGCCGGGCACGAGTTTGCTGAAGCGCACGCCCAAAAGGCGCACCAGTTGGCGACGCTCATACAATTGTTCCAGCAACTCCTGCGCATGATGCAGCAGCGTACTGTCGGAAGCTGTATAAGGCAACCGGTGCTGCCGGGTGAAGGTATTGAAATCGGTATACCGCAGCTTCACGGTAATGCAGGCGGTCAGCCGCCCGGACTGCCGGAGCTCGAAAGCGAGCTGAGCTACCATCTGATTGAGGGTGGTGCGGAGGAATTCAACATTCGTCGTATCGGTCTGAAAGGTACGCTCCGTGGAGATGGACTGCCGTTCGGTATAGGGCACGACGGGCCGGTGGTCAATACCGTGCGCCTTTTCCCACAATTGCTTGCCGGGCTTGCCAAATTCGCGCTGCAACAACAACGGCGGAACCTGACTAAGCGCCTGTACCGTGCGTATGCCCATTTGGCTTAGCCGGTGGCAGGTCACCTGCCCCACCGCCGGCAACCGCCGCACCGGCAGTGGGGCCAGAAACTGTTTTTCCCGGCCCGATTCTACCAGTTGTGCGCCATTGGGCTTGCTTTCCCCTGCACCGACCTTCGAAACCAGCTTGTTGACTGATAGGCCAATGGACAAAGGCAGGCCGCTTTCGCAGATCACCTTTTGCCGCAGCTCCTGCGACCATTTCCAGCAGCCAAAGTAACGGTCCATACCGCTAATATCCAGGTAGAACTCATCAATGGAAGCCTTCTCCAGCACGGGCGCATCCTCTGCCAGTATCTCTGTGACCAGTCTGGAATGCTTCAGGTAGTTTTCCATATCGCCCCGCAGCACGGTGGCGTCCGGGCAGCGCAGCAGCGCATGGCGTATAGGCATGCCGGAGCGGATGCCAAAGCGCCGCGCTTCATAACTACAGCTTGCGACCACGCCCCGGCCGCTGCTGCCGCCAATAATCAGTGGTTTACCCTGCAGTTCGCTGTTGTGCAGCTGCTCTACGGACACAAAAAAGGCATCGAGGTCCAGATGCAGGATGGCTCGTTCAAACATGCTGTTTGGTTTTCAGGCTACGCTGGGGGCGCTTGCCAGCCTTATAGCTGACAAGCATAGTCAACATAGCGTTTCATAGTATGCTGGAGGGTGCCTCAAAAGTAAATTATTTTGTTTTAAGAAACAAATAATTTTGCAAACAGGCTAACGACTCTCAATGCAATACGAAAGGCTAAAAATCGAAGACAACCCCAACTGTTGGAAGGGCTTCCCCATTGTTAATCGGAACAGCAACAAGTGTCCTGGGCATAATGATGTCCCCATTATCATTGCGGTCCAGGCCAAAAGTAGGGGGCTCGGGTATCTCCTGGGCAAAAGCATTTTGGATTTCCAGAAAGATATTAAGGGAAGCTTTCTTGAAATTCCATTTTTTGTCGATGCGGATATCGGCTTGATTAAAGGTATTCAGCTCCACGGTGCCCAGTCGGTTGTAATCCAGAATAAGAGCAGGATAGGAAGCAAGTGTCTGCTCCTGATCGACTGGGGCATAGGGAGTAGCCCCTACGAATCGGTATCTCAGGCTTATTTCCCAGTTCTTGCCCAGTTGATACCCTCCGGTGAACGTCAGCAGATGGCGGCTATCCCAGGCTGAGGGGCGGTAGTCATCTTGAAAACCTGTGAATTCGCTTTTGAAAAGGGTATAAGCCAGGATACCGTAGAAGTTACCAGTGAACTGTTGCTGTAGAAGCAGCTCCAGCCCGTAAGTCCGCCCTTCACCAATTGATTCAATAGCTTCATTGCCCAGTACTTCAAATCCCGCCCCTTTATTTGCCAATGAGGTGCTGTCAACGATAGAGACCGGATAGTCATCATATATTTTCCAGAAGCCTTCCAGGGAAATCGTGGTTGATGGTCGGGGTTTATACTTGATACCGGCTACGAAATGAGTGCTGCGGATGTACTGGGCGTCCTGATTGACAAAGACCCCCTCGTTGCTTTGAAAGCCAAGAATAGTAAAGGGAGGGATCTTGTAATAAATACCTACTGATCCATTTAACCTCCATCGCTTTGCCTGATCCAGGGCATAGGACATTCCAATGCGTGGAGAGAGCGTTTCTAATAACTGATTCTTTTGGTTGGTGAAGGTATTGGCATCTGCTCGAATACCAAAGGAAAGGTCCAGGCGGTTGTTCAAGAGTGTACGAGCCGCCTGTACAAAAAGGCCATAGCGATAAAAATCAATCTCTGTATCGAAATTTACTGGGTTAATAAAATTTAAAGTCGCATTGGTGTAGTTAGCCCGTTGGATGCTGAATCCACTACTGAGTATCCACTCCTCCAGGTAGTTGGTCACTTGATTCCGCCATTTGATTTCGGACTCCCGGCTGTCGTTTTGAAAGAGCACTCCGGTTTCCGCTACGTTGTCCTGAAACCGAGTGAACTCATTATTCAAAACATTAGTGCTGAGGGTTGAACGGAAGTTGCCATTGCCAGACTTGAAGCGTCGTTTGTAGGACAAACCTACTGTAGTTGTCCATTGCCGGATGACCGGCACCTGTTCCTGAGCGGCCTGTTGCTCGGGGGCAAATTCCTCAATGGCATTAACGGCAAGGTCATCAATAGATCCTACCCCAATCAAGCTGATTTCATTGTACTCATCAAACTCATGGTTAATTTTATACTGGTAATCCCAGTAATCCGGAAGTATGGGCAAGCCAATCAAATCAAATAACAATTGCAGGTAGGAGCGCCGGCCGGAGATGAGGTAGGTGGTATTAGAAGCTTCATTGTCACCTTTGAAAAGCGGGCCTTCCAGCGTCAGAGCTGTTTCAGAGGAACTGACCCGGACGTTGCCTTTGAATTCCCGGGCACTGCCTGTTCGTTGGTTGAATTGCAATACGCCGGAAAGAGGGTTGTCATAGCGGGCATTAAAGGCAGAAGTAGAAAGATCTACGTCTTCAATAAAAGAAACATTCAAAAGACCAATGGGGCCACCGGCGCTGCCTTGTGTGGCAAAGTGATTGATGTTGGGGATTTCTACGCCATCTAGGTAGTATACGTTTTCGTTAGGTGCGCCCCCTCGAATGATCACGTCATTCCTGAACCCCCCGATAGAACCGGAAACGCCTGGCAGTGATTGGACGACTTTGGCAATATCGTTATTTCCGCCCGGATAGGTTGAAATTTCAACTGCTGATAGGGTTTGCGATGATAGAGGACTTACAATATCATCCAGTGAACTGGCCTGTACAACCACTTCATCCAAGGTTTTGGTTGCCTCAGTAAGTTCAAAGTTGACAGGAGGGGTACCTGCAGACCGGACGATTATATTGTACAAAGTGGCAGACTGATAGCCTAAGTAACTTGCCGTAACGTTGTAGGCCTTGGGTTCGATGCCTTCTAACTCAAAGTAACCATCTATGTCTGTGGTTGTGCCTGTTGCTGCATCCTCTAATTGTACAGTAGCGCCAATAAGGGGCTCTCCGGACTTAGCATCTTTGACATAACCGGAAAGGTTGCCATTACTCTGAGCACTGGCTGACAGTGAGGTGGCAAAAAGGCAGAAAAGGAGGAAAATAGATTGTAGTGTGGAGTTAAGAGTATTCATTCTTTTATAAGTTTTGTTGGTACAAAACTGCAGCGAATGAACATGCATGTGTTAATAGAAAACATGCGGTTATCCGGACAAATCTTGCGAAATACGATTCCTGTACTGGGAAGGCGTACATTGGGTAATTTGCTTGAACAGCCGACTGAAATAAGAGGGGTCAGAAAAATTGAGATCAAAAGCGATCTGCGCAATGTCTTTGCTCTGGTCTTTCAGTAGAATTTTACTATGGTTGATGATTTGCTCATGGATATGCTGCTTGGGGGGCTTACTTGTGACGCGCTTGACGCATCGGTTTAGGTAATTTTCGCTAACAGTGAGGGTCTCAGCATAGAACCTGACATCCTTATTGGACATGAAATTTGCATAAAGTAGTTCCTTGAACTGCATCGTTATTTCAGATGGCCTGTCCGGCTTATTCCAATTGGCAGGCCAGTTCTCTGCCAGCTTTAGTACAATTACTCTGATTAGAGCAGTGTAAGTTTCTTGTGCTAGTATGGTATTGTTACCATGGGGACTCAAGAGTTTGCAGCATTCGCATATCCAATTCATATCATTCTTTGATATCGAGTGCTTTGGATTAAATGTAAACCGGTTAAGAAGGGAACGGTCCGAAAAAATATGAGGAATGCTGGAATTATCAATATAAATAAAGTAACCATCAGTTGTGGGGTCAATAGATTTGATCCCATTGAGATGCCCCTCCCGAATGAATAAGGCATCATTTGCATTTAAGGTCAAAACTTTGTTGTCAACTTGTTGCTGACCACCCCCATTAGAAAACAGCAATAAGAAATTGTAGGATGCACGAAAAAGCGGGATAGGAGGCTTAATAAAGGTGGATGCAATAGAAAGGGGATAAATCTGCAAGGCCTTAGACTGATAAAAAAAAGGGCTCTCCTGACCACTCATATGTTGAGTGACAAACTGATCAAAATTGAATACATCAAAGGTCATTTTTTCCTGTTTTACTGATGCCATGAATTAGATATTGTCGCCACGGCTTTGAATGAGCATCCTAAACTTAAAATAGAATTGGGCTGTATGACGAGGACTTCGCTTTTGGAAGCGGTTTGCTCCTCGTCATGTGATCACCCGAGCAGATTGTAAGTTACCGGCTGTAATACATCACAACCGAGGCTTTCTCAATCGTATTTTGCCAGAGGTAAAATCCAACAATAGCCGGGTTGGTATTGGCATCCAGCCCCAGCTTGTCGGTTTTCAGGGCGTGCACGGTGATGATGTACTGATGGATGCCGTGCCCTTCGGGTGGGCAGGGGCCGCCATAGCCAGGCGCACCGTAGCTTGTCACACTCTGAATACTGCCTTTGGGCATCTTACCACCTTTACTGCCGGCACCTGCAGCCAGCTCAGTGACATCAGCTGGGAGGTCAAAAGCGACCCAGTGCCAGAAACCACTGCCCGTGGGCGCATCCGGATCATACATCGTAATGGCGTAGCTCTTGGTGCCTGCGGGCGCATTTTCCCAGGACAACTGTGGCGATACATTCTCGCCATCACAGCCGAAAGTGTTGGCTTCCTGTATCTTGGTCGCCTGCCCGCCTACATCCCCGCTCATCAGGGTGAAGGTTTGAGCCGATACGAAAGTACTCAGGCTAAGCAGCAGTAAGAGTAAAAAGTTAGATTTAAGCATAATTTGGATTTAAAATGAAAGCAGTTACGGTGTTGTAACGTTGATTAGTACGAAAAGATGACAGACAGGCCGGAATAATGAAAAGCAGTCAGCGGGGCACACCAATAATTCCTGTATTTTAGCCCATCAAAACACCACTGCATGGCTTTTTTAGACACCATTGACCTCATCGTTTTTGACCTGGATGGTACCCTGGTAGATTCCCGCTTCGATTTGGCAGATGCCGTGAACCATGCTATGCAGCAGTTGGGGTGCCCAACTCTGTCCTATGAAGACTTGCCGCCTTTATTGGGCAGCGGCTTGTCCTATTTGCTGAAAGCAGCGGCAGGCACCGATGATCCCGGTACCCTTCGCACCGCAAAAGTGCACTTCGACGCGTACTACGCCGAGCATTTCGTGACCAAGACCCAGCCCTACCCCGGTGTCATGGATACCCTGCGGGCCCTGAAGCCCAAAAAGACCGCCATTTACAGCAACAAGCTGCAACACTTCACCGGGCGAATCGCGGAAGCCCTGGACATGGCCCCGCTCATGGACATCGTGCAGGGCGCTAACCCGGATGCCTATCCGCTCAAACCTCATCCGGCAGGTCTCCACCGCATCCTGGAAAAGCTTGGGGTGCCTGCCGGCCGGGCACTGATGGTCGGCGACTCCACCCACGACATAGAAGCTGCCAAGGCTGCCGGTATGCCTACCTGCGCCGTCACCTACGGCTACCGTTCCCGAAAAAAGCTGGAAACGGAAGCCCCGGATCATTTTATAGACCGATTTCCGGAATTACTGGCGCTGTAGTGATATTCCGCACAGTAGCGTTCACCTGACTTCCCTATCTTTATCCTCAATAAAAGCATAACCTATGTCTGAACAAATGATACCACGTGCCGACCGGAACCTGGCTATGGAGCTGGTCCGTGCCACTGAAGCTGCTGCTATTGCTGCTGCCCGATACATGGGCATGGGCAAGAAAGAGGCGGGCGATCAGGCGGCAGTAGATGCTATGCGCACTTTCCTGAAAACCGTAGAGATGAGGGGGACGGTCATCATAGGTGAAGGCGAAAAGGATCAAGCCCCTATGTTGTTTAATGGAGAGCAAGTGGGGAATGGCGAAGGGCCGGAAGTTGATGTCGCCGTTGATCCGGTGGAAGGCACTACGTTGCTGGCAGAAGGGCGGCCAAATTCCATTACCTCCATAGCTGTAGCGGATAAAGGCAGCATGTGGGACCCGGGCAATAGTTTTTATATGAACAAAATTGTGGTGGAGGCAGAAGCCAAAAACGCCATCGACATCACCAAATCGCCCTCTTCGAACCTCTACAATATAGCTGAAGCTCTGGGCCGTAATGTGGAAGACCTTACCGTTTTCGTGCTCGACAAACCCCGGCACATGTCCCTCATTGAGGAAATCCGGCAGACCGGCGCGCGCATTACGCTTCATGCAGAGGGCGATGTCATCGGTGCGCTGATGGCAGCAGTGCCTGGCACTGGTGTCGATGTACTCATGGGCGTGGGAGGCACTCCCGAAGGGGTGATCGCCGCTGCAGCTGTAAAAGCGCTGGGTGGTGGAATGCAGTGCATGCGGGCCCCACAGCGGGTGGAGGAGAAGCGGCAGCTTAAGCAGGATGGGGTGCAATTAAAGGAAGTCCTTACGCTCGATACCCTCATCCGGTCCAATAATACCTTCTTTGCAGCCACGGGCATTACGCCATCCTCTTTTCTGGATGGCGTGCACTTCGACCGGCGCGGCGGTGTCACTACCGAGAGTATTGTCCTGCGCTCTCTTACCGGCTCCATACGCTACATCAAAGGGGTGCACCGCCTTAACCGTACCCACGATATAGGGGGCAACATAGGGACCACTCCCGCCCATGTCGCTATGGAAATTATTGCACCAGATTAACGGTGCTAATCTTTAATTTCCTGGCAAAGTTCCAGCAGGACGCCATTTGCGCTTTTGGGGTGGACAAAGCAGACGAGCTTGTTGTCCGCGCCACGCTTTGGCTCCTCGTTGAGCAGGCGAAATCCTTCTGCTTTCAGTCGTTCCATTTCGGCGTAGATATCCTCTACTTCAAAAGCAACGTGATGAATCCCTTCGCCCCGCTTTTCCACGTACCTGGCAATGGCACTCTCCGGAGCTGTGGCTTCCAGTAGCTCTATCTTGGACTCTCCAATTTTGAAAAAGGCCGTTTTGACATGCTCGGATTCGACTTCTTCTACTTTGTATAGTGGGCGGCCCAGGATTTTCTCAAAGAGCTCATTGCTCTCTTCCAGGTTTTTAACCGCAATTCCGAGGTGCTCGAGGCGGATCATATCTTTTGTTTTTTGTTTGCAGGTTGCAATATACTTTGCCGGGCTAAGAATACAAATAATCAGCGTAGGCTTTGCGTATCAATGTACCGGATGCCCATAAGGGCAAACAACAGGTAAAGTGTCAGGCCAAATTGCGTCTCCAGTGTATGCTCCACCATAAAGGAGGACAGTATAACGAGATGGAAGGCCACCCAGAAAGTGTCCCGGTAACCACGCTGGTACAGCAACGGATAAATGGTAGCCAGCAAGAAATAAACCAGGCCAAAAATCCCGGTTGCGCCAAGTACAAAAATATATTGATTATGAGGCAATAACTGCCGACCGGCAAGCCCGGGGGCGTTCTTTTCATAGTACGCTTCTGCCTCACCCCGGATATCGCCGAGCCCTACTCCAATCCATGGATGCGCCCTGGCCATGGACAGCCCGGCGTTTATGGAGCCCAGGCGCTGTGAGTCAGACAATTCCTTGACCTCTCCGCCGTGAATCAGCAGATGAATGGTGTAACGGGTATAATTCACCTTGTTTTGCAGCGTCGGGACAGATTGAAAAGCGGCGTAAGCTAATCCTGCTGCTGCCACTATTACACCTGCTCCGAGCCAAAATTGCCTCCGTATTACGATAAGCCTGAAGAGGGCTAACCCGGCCAGCAGGTAGAGTGCCAGCAGCCCGCTTCGTACAGCCAGCAGGTGCAAAAAGGCAATCATAAACAGACTGCCGCCAAGCAATAAATAACGTTCGGCCGGATGCCACCACCAAAAACGACGGGCAGATAAGTAAAAACCCCCTGCTACGGCAAGTACCACCGTGAGGCTAAACCGGATATGCCGCATAGGCGTTGGCATTACTTGTCCTTTCTTGTACAAAGCCGTAATCGCGGCATAGTCGGTCAGGTAATTATACACGACTGCCAAACAGGCCGCCAGGGTGAGCAGGAAAAACAGGTACAGTAAGCTATAATAAGACCTGCGCCCCAGCCGTGGAATGGACAAAATAGCAAAGGGCAGCAACAGCAAGGGCAGGGAAGTGCGTAGCCTGCGGAAAAAGTAAGCCGTGTTTTCAGAATAAAGCCCGGACAGCGCATACACCAGGAAAATGCCGGTAATGCCCAGGAGTGCCGGGTGCCGGATGAACTGCTTCCACAATTGCGGAAGCTGCCGGTTGAGCACTACATTACAAACCAGCGCAATAAAAGCAATGCTGATCAGCGCTTCAGCGGAAGTCATCATGCCCACCATCATCGCTACCAGGCAAGCCATCCCCAGCCACTGATGGTGGACCGGCTGCGGGAACGGGCCTTGCTTTAGTGCCTTGAAATCAATGGGCATGAACCTGTATTTGTCTTCATAGACAGCCCTGGGCTTTCCAGTGGTTGGGTGGCGGCTTACTGCTGCAGGCCTCCGTAGGCAATAAAGTACGGATTGAGCAGGTTCTTTTTGTTGTAGCGCAGGGGCTGCTTCGTTTCTTCATCGATGACCGAACCACCAGCTTGCTCCAGCACGGCCTGTGCCGCAGCGGTGTCCCACTCCATCGTTGGCCCCAGGCGCGGATAGACGTGCGCTTCTCCTTTGGCAATGATCAGGAACTTCAGGGAACTGCCAGTAGGTACCAGGGACGGGTTCTTCAGGTTATCCACAAAAGCCTGAGTGTCTTCATTGAGATGGGAGCGGGAACAAACCACATTCAAACCCTCATCAGTCAGCTTAAAGGCTGGCACTTCGAGTTTTGTGGTTTCCCCATTGGCTTCCAGATAGGCACCAACACCCTCCGCACCCCAATAGGCTTCGTCAAAACAAGGCACATAAACCACGCCCATCACCGGCTTGCCCGCATGAATGAGTGCAATGTTGACGGTAAACTCCCCATTGCGCTTGATAAACTCCTTGGTCCCGTCCAAAGGATCAACCAGCCAGTGGTAATCATAATTTTTACGGGTCTCATAGGGTACCGCCTTGTTTTCTTCTGAAATAATGGGGTACTGCACAGACAGCTTTTCCAACGCCCGGCAGATGACTTCATTGGCCGCCTGATCTGCCAGTGTCAAAGGGGATTCGTCCGCTTTCAGCTCTACGCCAAGGTCTTTTTTACTGTAAATGGCCATGATGGCTGCCCCGGCATGACGGGCAATTTGTACAACTTCCTGTGCAAGTTCTTTTTTATCCATTGTTATTTTCGCTTACCTTTGGAGGACAAGGATAACACTAAGCCAACCCTGCCTGATGATTCCTGAACGGGGCACTGCCCATCCTTCAGGGCACAAAGGTAGGTCGAAAACCGGCAGACACCAAAGGGCTTCCATTCTTTGTCATTGAATTATCCACCTGTTAAACCACTTGCCCCATGCACAAAATCTTAGTGACCGGCGGTTGCGGCTACATCGGCAGCCATACCATTGTTGACCTTATTGATAATGGGTTTGATGTCATTTCGGCAGACAACCTCAGCAACTCCAGTGAAGAAGTCCTTGACGGAATCGAAGCCATCACCGGGCGCCGCGTAAAAAACTACGCTATTGATCTCTGTGACCTTGAAGCTACAGAAGCGATGTTCAGGGAGCACAGCGATTTGGTGGGCGTCATCCACTTCGCTGCCCTGAAGCACGTAGGGGAGTCGGTGGAACAACCCATCCGCTACTTCCGCAACAACCTCAACAGCCTTATCAACGTCCTCGACTGTATGGTACGTTACGAGGTGCCCAACATCATCTTCTCTTCTTCCTGCTCGGTCTACGGCAATGCCTCCGAGCTGCCAGTAACCGAAAACACGCCTTTAGAAGAAGCCGAATCTCCCTACGCCCGTACCAAGCAAATGGGGGAGCACATCATTCAGGACTTCTCCCGCCGCCATCCTAACCACAACAACATCCTGCTGCGCTACTTCAATCCGGCGGGTGCGCACGAAAGCGCTAAAATCGGAGAATCCCCCACCACACCTGCTTCCAACCTTGTCCCCGTTATTACCGAAGCGGCTATCGGCAAGCGTAAGGAACTGGTGGTCTTCGGCGACGATTACGATACCCGGGACGGCAGCTGCATTCGCGACTACATCCATGTAATGGATCTGGCAAATGCCCACACCAAAGCCTTGCAGTATGTGATCGCCGGCAAACAGGAAGGCCCGGTGGAAATTTTCAACCTCGGCATCGGTGAGGGCGTGACGGTGCTGGAAGCATTGAATTCTTTCATGGCGGTAACGGGCGAAGACTTGCCCTACCGTGTAGGCCCCCGCCGCCCGGGCGATGTGGTCGCCATTTATGCCAATTACAAAAAAGCTGCCGACCAATTGGGCTGGCAGCCGGAGCGGGACGTCAACGACATCATGCGTACCGCCTGGGCCTGGGAAAAAGTCCGTAGCAACGCGGTCAAAGAAGCCTAAAGTATGATGACAGCCAGGTTTTTCTTCGCTGTATCCGCCTGCTTATTCCTCCTGCCACTGAGCAGCTGGGGGCAGGCGGATGCCGCTTACGCCAAAAGCATCCGGAAACACCGGAAGCACTATAAAAAAGAGTTCCTGGAAGATCAACGCGCCCCCCTAGATCGGAAGGGCGTGAAAAAACTACGCTTTTACCCACCGGATGCCGCTTTTCAGGTCACCGCAGTATTTGAGCGGGCGACCGGTGAGGAACCTTTTGAAATGCCGACCTACAGCGGTGCCACCCAACCCTATGTAAAGTACGGCACGGCGACCTTCCGGCTCAAAGATACCACTTTGCAATTGGCGGTTTACCAAAGCCTTCGCCTCATCCGTATGCCGCAGTACCGCGATCATTTGTTCCTTCCTTTTAAGGATGCCACAAATGGGGAGCAGACCTATGGGGGCGGCCGTTACATGGACATCAGTACGGCTGATATCGAGGAGGGCAGGCTCACCATCGACTTCAATAAGGCTTACAATCCCTGGTGCGCCTACAGCGATGGGTACAGCTGCCCGATTCCACCGCTGGAAAATCACCTGCCCGTTTTTATTAGGGCCGGAGAGCTGGCATATCAAAAGCGGTAACCCGCCATAAGGCTAAGGCTGCTAACGTAGAAAAAGGGCGCATTGGGCGAGAATAAGCCAATATCGTCCAATTCATAGCACAGGCTTACTTCCACCTTTTCACCGCTTACGCTAAATCCTCCGAAGAGCCCAATCTGTGTGGGCTGAAGTACACGTTCTGTGAGGTTGAGCCGAACCGGGGTGCCGATTTGCCGGGAAATGCTGAACCCGGCGAAGATACTTCCGAATACCGTGGCAATGCCACTGTTGCGCACACCTAAATTCAGTTGCAGGTAGTCCACATCCGCTTCAAAGTTATCGAAGTCGTCTGTAGTCCGGAACGGAGCATAAAGCGCTTCGATCAGGAAGCCCGACCGCCCGTCTCCGCGGAAGGGGAGGATGAGCAGGCTGCCCCCAATTCTGGGCGTGAAGCCTCCGGTGCCCACGTCCCGGAAAATGCGGTCGCGGGTACTGAGGCGGGTGAAGGCGCTACCCAGAAGCACTCCCGGGCGGAGGGTCATTTTTTTATATTCCAGTTCATAATCGAGCCGTTTACGACCCCCGCACTCGTTGTACTGAACGAATAAGCGCTTTATGGTCTCATCAGCAAAATTGATATTGTCAATTTTCGTCCGGGCCGGCCGGCAGTCTGACATCGCCGTTTGGAGCTGCTCTTTCCACCGGTCGTGCTTCATCCGGATACGGCGCCCGCTCCCGACCCGGTTGTAACTGTGCTCCACAAGTTGGGTAAAGACCTCATCCTTCTCCAAAAAATAGTACGGCCGGCCACCCGGTGTTTCATGGTAATAAAAGCCAAGCGTGCCTTCCACCACCGCTTGCAGGAGCAGAGTGTCCTGCACATACAGCAAGGTGTCGCCCACCGGCATGGTATCGGGGAGGTAAAGTCTTTGAACGGACCGGCTCAGGTAGCGGCGTTCCAGCTTATCTTCCGTGAGGATGATCTTATTGATTTCAGCCGTGTTGAGAAACTGAGGTTCGGGGTCGGAGCTGCTGCGGTAGAGCAGGCGTTCGGTGCCTTTCTCCCAGTCCGGCTTTTCGATTTCGCCGGTAAGGCGGTCTCCGTTTTTGAGCCATACCTTAGCAGGGTAATAAGTCGTTAACTGAGCGGATAGCGTGCCTGACAGCACGGCCAACAGCGCGAAAAGGAGTAGTGGTCTGGCCATGTTTCTTTTTAGGTAAATGTAAGACTATGTTTGGAGCTTACTCCTATTGCAAACCAAGGACTTATGAATCCCGGTCAAACCGGGACGTCATCTTTTTTAGCTTATTTGACCCGCCAAACGCGTTAAAAAAGATTTAGCCAGAACCACAATTCCTTGATTTTCATGACGAACCCGCTCCAAACATAGTCTAAGTTATTTCCGCTTTTTCTTTTTGGGTTCATTGGTTTGCAACGCATCTGGTGTCCAACTGCTATCCGCAGCGTCAGCAGCGGTGTGGTAATACTCCACTGCATCATGGATTTGGATGAACTGATTGCGCTCGCCAATCACCTGCATGAGCCCGTGGCGGGAGAGGGCATCCCTTGCCGGGCCCACTGCGCCTGAGATGAAAAAGCGAATGTTCCGGCCTTGCAGGATCTCAATGACTTCACCTAGCGACTCTGCTCCTGTGGTATCGATATCATGAATGCTCGAAGCATCAAGTATGAAAAGTTGAAGCGCTCTCCCTTCCCGGGCGACGAGCCGCTCGATCTCATCCCTGAAATAATCGGCATTGCCAAAGTACAGCTGCGCATCAAACCGCACAATGAGTACCTCTTCATGCTGTTGCGCACTGGAAAACCGGCTGATGCTGCGGTAACGTCGGGAATTGGGTAACTGCCCGAGCACCGCGATGTGGGGCCGGGAATTGCGGTAAACCATAATGGCCAGGGAAAGCAGTACGCCCATCAGCACCCCATTCTGAATACCCAGTAGCAGGGTAGCCACAAAAGTAGTCAGCATGGTCCAGAAATCCCTCCGGTCAGCCGACCAAAGGTGACGGGCTTCCTTATAGTCTACCAGATTGATCACCGCAGAAATGATAATCGCTGCCAATACGGCTTTGGGCAAATAATAAAACCACTCGGTAAAAAACAGCAGCGTCAGTACGATAATTAAGGCACTGATCAGGGACGAAATCCCCGTTTTGGCACCGGAGTCCACATGGATAGCTGAGCGGGAAAAACTCCCTGAGGTTGGAAAAGCCTGGAAAAAAGCACCTCCAATCTTCGTAATGCCCAGTGCAATCAGCTCCTGATTGGGATCAATGTGTGGGCTGCTCTGCTGCCTGCCCATGGTTTTGGCAATAGCTACCGATTCGATAAAACTGATGATGCAAATGGTCACCGCAATAGGCCAGATGCTCAGGATGCGGTCTGCTGATAAATCCGGCCAGGCAAAAGGAGGCAGCCCCTCCGGCACTTTACCAATAACCGCAATACCCTGCTGATCGAGGTCAAATCCAACCACCGCCAGGGTGCCAAAAAGCACAACAATCAGGGCGGTGGGAATGGCCTTACTGATGCGCTTTAGCCCCCGGATGATGATGATACTTACCACGCTAATACCGAGCGTAATCCAGTGCAGTTGGCCAATGTGCTCAATCGCATCTCCGGCCAGTACGAAAATATTGTTGCTCCGCTGTAGCGGAATGCCCAAAAGGTGCTTCAATTGGCTAAAGGCAATAATAAAGGCAGCTGCAGAGGCAAAGCCTGCAATAACCGGGTGCGAAAGAAAGTTGACCAGTACCCCCAGCCGAAAAACGCCCAGCAAAAATTGCAGTATGCCTGCCAGAAGCGCTATGGAGACGGCTATGCTGACCATCTCTGCTGTACTCAAGTCTTCTCCAAGGCTGAAAATACCCGCTGCAACCAGCATGGAAACAATAGCAGCCGGCCCGACGGATAACTCGCGCGAAGTACCAAAAATAGCATAGAGGACCAGGGAGAACAAACTCGCATAAAGCCCGTAAATTGGTGGCAGCCCGGCCAACAGCCCGTAAGCCATGCCCTGAGGCACGAGCATAATGGCTACGGTGAGCCCGGATTGAATATCCCCTTTCAGATAGCTGCGTTTGTACCTGGGCAGCCAGTCCAGGATAGGTATAAACTGCTTCAAAATAGCGTCTGTGTATAATTTATTCTGACGGCACGCCTGCTTCAAAGACCTCGTCAATCATACCGTGCAAATTGACTACTGGCGCACTACCCCTGGCTTTGAGCATGGAGGCGGCAATAGTAGACCGGTAGCCGCTGCGGCAGTGCAGGTGATAGGCTTTGGCCGGGCCTGCTTCCTGAATACGGTCGCGCAAAACTTCCAGTGGGAGTAATTGCGCTCCCGAAATATGCCTTTCCCCGAATTCATCAGGGCGGCGTACGTCCAGCACATGAGTTACTTTCCCGCCTTTGAAGTCGGCAGCAAACCGGGCTACATCAAGTGTCGGGACTTCATCAATTGGTTTGCCGGCTACACGCCAGGCTTCAAAACCGCCTTTCAGGTAGCCTTGTATATTGGTGAAACCGGCTTCCCGGAGCAATTTTACAGCCTGCTCTACCTGCCCTTCCGGCACAACAAGCAGGAGCTTAGTCGATGGATCAGGCAGCACGTGTTTTGCCCAATACGTAAAATTGCCTTCCAGTCCAATAAATACAGAACCAGGAATAAAGCCAGCACTAAACAAACTTTTCTCCCGACCGTCTAACACGATCGTGCCTGTAAGGTTGGCAGTGGTTTCAAATTGTTCGACAGGCAATGCAGGGGGACTGATTGTTGCACTCATTTTCTGTGTTTTGTTAGATCAATATGGGTTGAGCTGGCGATTATTGGGCTGGTGGATTGCATTTTTGCAGAATTCAGCTATTTTACCACCATGAGTTTACCCAAAATTAGTACAAAGGCAGCGCTTAAGCTAAAGCCCCGGAAAAAAAAGCGGCAAAATACCGGATTGGCACCCGGTAGCCTGATCTTTACAGGACAGAAAAAACTGGAAGAGGCGCAGGTCACTCTGGTGGAATACAGCATGGAAGGCGAAGTCAGGGAGCAAAAGACAGAGGGGCGAATCCCGGTATCAAAGGAACCAGCAATGGTCAAGTGGTACGACGTGCGCGGATTGCACGATGTAGCCCTCGTCGAACAGCTGGGCCAACAGTTTGGCGTCCACCCACTGGCGCTGGAAGATATTTTGGATACCCAGCAACGCCCCAAATTTGAAGATTACGAAAACGGCTTGTTCCTAATCCTGAAAGCCTTGTCTTACGATGAGGAAACGCAACGCGTACAGACCGAACAGGTGGCCATATTTGCAGGCGATGGCTTCGTGCTCTCCTTTCAGGAAAATGAAACAGATCTTTTCCCAGGTGTCCGGGAACGTATCCATTCCGGGCGTGCAAAAATCAGAAAGCGTAAAGCGGATTACCTGGCTTATGCGCTGGCTGACAATATCGTGGACCAGTATTATCTGCTGCTGGACCGCATCGACCTCATATTGGATGACCTGGAGGAGGAGATCCTCTCAAAAGCCAACCGGGACAGTAAAGGGAAGATTCACAACCTCCGCCTGCAAACCATAACCCTCCGGAAGGCTATCGCCCCTTTGCGGGACGCCATCGGTGCTTTTTCACGGGTCGACAGCCCGCTCATGTCAGAAGGGACAGACGTCTTTGTCCGTGACCTTTACGATCACGTCGTGCAAGTCATGGAGAACATCGACACGGTCCGCGATATGATGAATGGCTTATATGATCTTTACCTCAGCGAGATCAGCTTCAAAATGAACAGCATCATGCAGGTGCTGACCATCATTTCAACAATTTTCATTCCACTGACTTTCCTGGCAGGCATTTACGGGATGAACTTCCAACACATGCCAGAACTGAGCTGGGAATATGGCTATTACTACCTATGGGGCCTGATGCTAATGATCAGTGGTGCTCTAATTTACTATTTCCGGAGGCGAAATTGGCTATAAAGCCTTATTGCTCTGCCCACCGGTTTACCCGAAAAGACCTGGGTTGGATGCCCCGGTTTTCGCAGTACTGCTGATGCCGGTCTTCGGCTTCCCAAAATACAGAAGCGCTTTCGATTTCAGTTTTAACGGCGTACCCCCGTTCCTGCAGTTGTGCTTTCAGATTAGTGGCGATGTGCTGTTGCTCCGGAGTATGGCAAAAAATGGCAGACCGGTATTGCCCACCTTTCCCACGCCGGTCTCTGGTGGGGTCATGTATCTCAAAAAAGAAACGGACAAGTGCTTCATAGCGCACCTTGTCCGGATCAAACGTCACTTCCACCGCTTCCGTGTGCCCCGTCTTTTTGGTGCAAACCTGCTGATAAGTCGGGTGGGAGCGGTGCCCGCCGGTGTAGCCTACTCTGGTGGCAACCACACCGGGGACTTTGCTGAAAAAGTACGCTTTGCTCCAAAAGCAGCCACAGGCAAAGGTGGCTACTGCTGTTGCTTGTCCCATTCTTCCTGCGGGATAAACTTCATGGAAATTGAATTCACACAGTGGCGGGTGTTTTTTGGCGTAAGCCGCTCTCCAATGAAGACATGCCCGAGGTGCCCGCCACAATTGTCGCAGAGGATCTCAGTCCGCCGGCCATCGGCATCGGTTTCCCGCCTTACCGCTCCTGGTATTTCGTCATCGAAGCTTGGCCATCCGCACCCGGACGAAAATTTGTCCTCTGATTGATACAGTGGCGCTTCACAACGGCGGCAAACATAGACGCCAGGCGCTTTATGGTTGTCGTATTCCCCGGTAAAGGGGCGTTCTGTGCCTTTATGCACGATGACCCGCTCCTCTTCCGGGGTGAGTGAATTCCAGTTCTCTTTACTTTTTGTCATACGGATTAATCTTCTTCTACGGCTGAAAAGTCAATAGTCTTGATGATTTCCAGTGCCTTTTGTGCCTTGTTCTGAGGCGTGTACAGTGTAGCTGCGCCCAGGGAAGGGATGGCACTGTCGGGCTTTTCGAGAATATGGCTCTCAACGCCCTGTTGCTTTAATGCATCTTCGACCAGTTTGGTTTTCAGAATTTCTCTGGATTCGAATACTTTTACCCAATCTTCTTTCATGAGGTTGTCGCTTTAAGTTGGTTAGTAATGATTTTGAATATGCAGTGCTTTTCAACCCTGCAACATTAATATAACAAGATGACCCCCGCCGATGTTAGTACGGGCGAAGCCAAAACCTGAATTTATGATACAGGCACTACAGGCCTCGGTGCGTCAATGCCGGATTTGCGAAGCGGCTTTGCCGGTGCCTCCCCGGCCTATATTTGCAGTCCATCCGGAAGCGCGGATTGCTTTAATCAGCCAGGCTCCGGGGCGGTTGGCGCATGAAAAGGGCCTGCCTTATTACGATCCCAGCGGCGTGCGCCTCCGGCAATGGCTGAATGTAGACGAAGCCACGTTTTACGACCCGACCTGCTTCAGTATCTTGCCAATGGGCTTTTGCTATCCGGGTAAAGCGAAGACAGGTGACCTGCCGCCCCGACCGGAATGCGCCCCGCAATGGCATGCGGCTTTGCTCCGGATGATGCCTAAAATAGCACTTACCCTTTACATTGGTCAATATGCGCAGCAATACTACCTGGGCGCTGCCCGCAAACGTAACCTGACGGAAACAGTCCACGCCTTTCGGGAGTATGGCCCCGGGGTGCTGCCTTTGCCGCACCCTTCTCCGCTCAACAACCGGTGGCTGAGCCGGAATCCCTGGTTTGATACGGAAGTTGTCCCATACCTTCAGGTAAAAGTTGAGGCAATTTTGGGAGGTAGGCAATGAGGAATGTCAGTGGCCATGCGTTTCTGTGCTTTGAAATGGCTACCTTTAATCCATCAACAACCAAAACCCCGTTATCTTGAAAGTATTGATTACCGGAGCGGACGGACTGCTTGGCGCAAATATTGTACGCCGGGCGCTCCGTCAGGGCTATCAGGTCAGAGTCCTTCAGCTCCCGTCTTCCCAATCTCCTGTACTGAAGGGCCTTCCTGTAGAAATGTCAAAAGGCAACTTGTTGAATGCGCCGGAAGTGGACCGGGCGGTAGCGGGCTGCGATTATGTCATACACGCGGGGGCCAGTACTTCGGTTTGGCCTTCCCGGTCAGCAGCTACGGTGGCTGTGAATATCAGAGGGACCCAACACATCATAGCCTCCTGCCTGAAGCATGGCGTTCGGCGCGCGGTGTTCATCAGTTCAGCAGCCAGTTTCTCAAAAGGGACCCTGGAAAGCCCCGGGGACGAAACCGGAGCCTTTGACGGGCATCGGTACGGGCTGGATTACATAGACTCGAAATACCAGGCCCACCAAATGGTGGAAAAAGCAGTCCGGGAGCAGGGTCTGCCGGCGGTGCTGATCTGCCCAACGTTCATGTTTGGCCCCTACGATAGTAAGCCCAGCTCAGGCGCCATGCTGCTGGCAGTAGTTCAAGGGAAGCTGCCTTTTTACACCCGTGGGGGCAAGAACTTTGTGGACGCCAGAGATGTGGCTGCTGCCGCTTGTAATGGACTAAAAATGGGCCGGGTGGGCGAAAGCTACATCGCAGGGCATAAAAACCTGACCTACGCTGACCTGTTTCACCTCATCGGACAAACCCTAAAGGCTAAGCCACCCCGTTTCCGGATTCCATCCCCTTTGGTTTTATCTTACGGCCGGTTGCATTCTTTTGTGGCTCCAAAATTAGGATACAGCCCCATGATTTCTCTTCCTATTGCCCGTATTTCCTGTGATGGGCAATATTTTAGCCCGGCCAAAGCCGTAGCGGAGTTGCAAATGCCACAGACGCCATTAGCGGTTACCATCAGAGATGCCTACCAATGGCTGGAGCAGTATCAATCCGGCCTGAGTGGTGCCACTAAGGTTGGGCCGCCCATTCAGGAAATACCAAATCCGGCGAATTCCTAATGTTCGAACATTAAAAAGCACTGACGAGTGAACATCGGCAGGGGGCTATCCTTTCCAAAAGCGTAATTTAAACCGTTCCCTACCATGCAGTATTATGTACTCAAAGCCGATGAATTAAAGCCCGGTGACCTTAAGGCCGTCAAGGCTGGTGATCAGGAAGTCCTGCTGACTAATGTCGATGGCGAAATCTCCGCCCTTTATCCAAAATGTACCCACTACGGTGCTCCTCTTGCCGATGGCGTCCTGAATGGCAGCCGGCTGGTTTGCCCCTGGCATCATGCTTGTTTTGATGCAAAAACCGGGCAGCACATCGAAGCGCCTGGTATTGATGGCCTGCCTGCTTACGAAGTAGAACTGCGTGGCAGTGAAATTTGGGTGGATATTCCGGAAGAGACTTCTGATCGTACCCCAAACCCCATGGCGAAACCGGAAGTGAGCAACGAGGTCACTTATGCCATCATCGGTGGTGGTGCCGCGGGTGCATACGCTGCGGAAGGCTTGCGGGAAGCTGGGTTCACCGGGCGCATCGTCTTGTTTTCTGCGGAAGAAGAGGTGCCTTACGACCGCCCCAATTGCAGTAAAGATTACCTGCAGGGCGAAGCGCCGGAGGAGTGGATGCCGTTGCGGGACGCTGCGTTTTACAAAAAGCAAGGTATTGTCCTCATGAAAGGGCACCGCGTCACTAAAGTCGATCCGGATGCCCAAAAGATCGAATTTGAATCTGGTGCACCGGTATCCTACGATAAGCTATTGATTTGCACAGGTGCCCGGCCCCGGCAGCTGGATGTCCCCGGTGCAGACCTGAAAAACGTCCACACACTGCGCAGCCTGCAGGATAGCCGAGCGCTTCTCAAAGCGGGCAGGTCAGCAAAGAAAGCTTTTATTGTCGGCGCTTCCTTCATAGGTATGGAAGCCGCCATGAGCCTGCAAAAACTGGACTGTGAAGTCCACGTCGTTGCACCCGAGCACTTACCCTTTACGCACATATGGGGAGATGCAGTTGGTCAGCGCATTCAGGAATGGCACCGCGATGCGGGCATTCATTTTCATCTGGGGCAAAATGTCAAAGCGATTGAAGGCAACGGCCAGGTTGAAAAGGTGAAACTGGAAAACGGAGAAGAGTTGGATGCCGACCTGCTAGTCATGGGCATTGGCGTACAGCCAAATACCAGTTTCCTGCCCGAAACCCTGTTGCAATCTGATGGTAGCCTGCATACCGACCCCTTCCTCCGCGTTCAGGAAAACCTCTTTGCCGCCGGGGACATCGCTGCTCCCCCGGTGAATGGCAAAAACCAGCGGATTGAACACTGGAAAGTCGCTGCTCAGCAGGGGCGGATGGCCGGTAAAAATATGGCAGGAGCCGGGGAGCCCTACGAGGCAGTCCCTTTCTTCTGGTCGGCTCAGCAAGACAAAATTCTGGGTTATGTTGGCCATGCTTCCAGCCCTGAGGAGACTATTGTTGAGGGCGACCTCGATGGCGATAGCTTCCTGGTGCATTATGTAGAGGACGGCGCCATTAGCGCCACGCTATCCCTGTTCCGCGATCAGGAACTTTGTGCCATTCAGGAGCTGATGCACGACGGGCGTATGCCAAAGCCGGCAGAGGTCCGGAATGGGGTGGACTGGTTGAATCTGTTGTAATCCGGTGCAGGTTGCCGGTGCTTATCCAATCACCGCTTTAAAGCATTTCATCAGGCGTTCTACTTCCTGCGCTTCATTGTACAGGTGGCAGGATACCCGAATGGCATTGCCACGGATGGACACATGTACCTGTTCTTCCCGCAGCTGCTCCCGGAACAAGTCCATATCAGCCCTGGCAGGCAGGCGAACGCCTACAAGGTGGTGTGCCCGCTGTTCTTCCGGCTCCATCGTGCAGCCGAGTGATTCCAACTCCTGGAGTGCCGTTCCAAGGAGCTGCCGAGCGTAGCTTTGAATATTGGTGGTGCCCCAATCCAGCAACTGGTCAATGCCCGTTTTCAGCATCGGGACCAGAATAAAATTGCTTTGCTCACCCATGTTATAACGGGCAGCCAACGGTTTGTAATCCGGTTGGTAATTCACCAGGTTGCGGAAGTCGTGGCTGTCTACCCGGTTGATCCAGTTTTCCTCCACCGGTAAGCCATCATCAAGTGCCGGACCGTAGTATGCCAGGCCAATGCTGTAAGGCCCCATGAGCCACTTATAGCCTGCGCAAATCAGTGCATCCGGCTGAATTGCCTCCACATCAAACGGGTAAGCACCTACGGATTGAGTGCCATCAATGACGAGCCAGGCCCCTGCCTCCGTTGCCCGCTTCCGGATCGCTTTCAAATCAAACAGGGTGCCGTCTGCCCAATGCACCTGCCCAATGGCAACCATAGCTGTCCTTTCGTCAATTGCATCCAGTATTGCCGCATTCCAGGCTTGCCCCCGGGGGGATTCCCGGGGTGGGTCTACGGTCCGAATTGTAGCCCCATGCGCTTCCGTTACCCGTTCCCAGGCATAGTAATTACTCGGAAACTGCTCTTGTGTGAGGATAACATTATCCCCGGGCTGCAGCTTCAGGTTTCGCGCAACGGCGGCCATTCCATAAGAGACAGAAGGTATGATGGCTATGCGCCCCGGCTCCGGGCAGTTGATAAGGCGGGCATAGGCAGACCGAAGCGCCTGTACGGGCTCAAAGAAGTCTGCCAGTTGGATGTTAAAGGGCTGGCTTTTGCGCTTTAGGGCTTTGATACCGGCGGTTTCTACTGCATGCAACTGCGGAGACATATAGGCACCATTCAAATAGGCTACATCGTCAGGAAGGTCAAAAAGGTGGCGTTGACTGGATAGCATTTTTTACTGCTAAGCTACGGGTTTTGGTTTTGATAGGGTGGAGGTTTAGGGTACGGATTAGACGGATTACACAGATTTGCACTGATTTCCGGGCGGGCCTCCAGTGGGGCGAGCCTCGTTGGGCAGATCAGTGTCATCAGTCAGATCAGCTTCATCAGTGTACTATTGCTGTGCGTTGGGAAAAGAATTAACCTACCCCAAAACCATCACCGAATAACCGTAGCCGTACTCTTGTACTCATAGTCATCCCCTCTTGGACCGGTAAAGGTCACCAATACCATATAGACGCCGTTTTGTACAAAATCCCCCGTATTAAGTTTACGACCGTTCCATCCATCAAAGGGGTCATTGGTTTCGAAAACCGTTTCCCCCCAGCGGTTGACGATGATCATTTGGAAATTGGTTGCCCCCTCAAGGAAACCGGTACCCAGATATTCATCATTCAGGCCATCCTGATTGGGGGTGAAGGCATTGGGCAGGAAGTAGCGCACCTGCGGAATAACGTCCAGAAGTTGCACCAGCGTATCCTGGCATCCGCTGGGGTGCGTGACAATCTGCCGTACCTCGTATACGCCCGTGTCCCGGAACTCATGGGTAGGGCTGGGCGCAATGGACTGATTGCCGTCCCCAAAGTCATAGGACCAGCGGGTAGCACCGGTCGATTCATCAAAGAAGCTGACTAATGGCTCCAAATTGCTCGGTCGGTCAGGTGTAAACGAAAAGCCCGCTACAGGCGATGGCAATATGGTAATAAGGTCACCAAAGGTAGTATCAATCTGACACCCGATTGGGGACACAATATCGATACTCACCGTATAAGTCCCCGGGGCTTCGTAGGTATAAGTGGGGCTGATCACGCTGTCGACTCCTCCGTCTCCAAAATCCCAGGTAATATCGTACGCCTCACTAATGGGCGTGGAAAGGTTATTAAAAAAGATATCCGCAGGCGCGCAACCTGTAAAGTCACTTGGGGCAATCACAATAAGTTCTGGTACAGGAAAGTACTCGATTGGCAAGGTGTAGGTATCCTGGCAATTGTTGATATCTGTGACGGTGAGGGTTGCCGGGAAATTACCTGGGGTGGCATAGGTGTAAACCGGATTCTGGTCGCCGGCCGTACCTCCGTCACCAAATGTCCATGACCAATCCGTGATCTCCCCGCTGCCGGAGAAAGAGGCATCCGTAAAGACCGTAGGGCCAGCAACACAGGTATCATAGTCAAAGCTGAAATCAGCCTCTATGGCAGGGTAGATGACCACTCGTATATCGGCGGTATCGCCGCACTGCGTATTGGGGTTGAGGATTAGGTTGCCCAAATAGGTCCCTGTATCCGGGAAGTTGATAGCGGGTTCCCAGTCGCTAAACGACACCTCCTGCCCCTCCACCATAAAGGACCAGTTGTAGGTTTCAATAAAAGATTCCTGAAAACTTTCATTGGTAAAACTAACCGTATTTTGACCACAGGATACAATCACGTACTCCTGGTCGGTATTCAGGTCTGCAGCCCCCACAACCGCCTCTACTGTAGGGTCGCAGGGCGCCACATTAAACTGGAAATCCCGGGTCGTCGTGCTCAGCAAATTACCCGTAGCATCGAATTCTTGCACGCAGACTGCCACGACATACTGCCCCAGATTAATTGGCGTGCCCGTTAGCAAGCCAGTATTGGGGTCGATTTGCAGGTTAGCTTCCGGTCCCATCGGCTGAGTGGGCGTAAAATTCGGCCCCAGAAAATTGATCGTATTGTAAGGTGGTGGGCAGGCCGGGCCTGGGCGCGCTCCCTCACAGGTCAGGTAAAGCGGATCGGTGAGCAGGTTGCCGCCACCATCGTAGGAAGAGCACAAACTATACACCAACTGATGCCCATCCACATCGGTGGCACTATGGTCAAATTCCAAAGGAGCCCCCGCACAAATAATAATTGGAGGAAATTCATTGAATACGGGGCTGTTGTTGCACACCTGCTGCGCCTCTGGCGTTATTTCGGTAAAGAAGGTAGAACCGGTGTCGCCGGGCGCAATGATATTGGAAATCGTCACATTACGGCAGCACCGCTGATAAGCTATGAAGTAGCTTTCCGGCGACTGAGGCAGCTGCAGCTCAAACCGGTAAAGCCCTTCCTCTACTTTTACATCCGGTGGGATCAGACAGGGGTAATCCGGGCGTTCCACATCCGTTACACTCAACAGTGGCGCATTGATTTCCAGGAAAGGGTTGGCCTGAGTTTGGCCGGAGCAATTCCCGGAGCAGTTGTATACCGCAATGAAGGCTTGCGCATCAAAGTCCGCACAATCCGTACAATTGCCATCCCGGTAAATCTTGAGGGTGATTTCATAAGTATCATCACCCAGGCAAGCGTAAGTCATCACACCACCAATGATGTGCTTAGCCTGCAGGCCCAATGGCAACAGCAGGATCAGCACTGCTGTAATGGTGTTTTTTATAGACAAATGGTTTACCATAGCTCGTGTCGTTTTCTTCGTGCGAGGGCCGGCAGCCACCCTTTACCGGATAACGGTCACCGTCCCCTTTATCTCAACGGGCGCTCCACGGGGTGGGGTATAGGCCACCCTGGAAAAATAAACACCCTGAGGCACAGGTTGCCCCTGATTATTGAAACGCCCGTTCCAGCCTTGTAGCGGATCGTCCGTTGAAAATACATTTTCGCCCCAGCGGTTCCAAATATTCAACTCAAAGGATTTCATTCCGTCTGTGAATCCTTTGCCCTTATAGACATCGTTTAGCCCATCATCGTTGGGCGTAAAGGCATTGGGCAGGAAAAAAGTGGCCTTAGGCTGAATATCCACCACCTGAACTGCCGTATCCTGGCATCCCAGCGGATGGGTGACAATGAGCCGCACTTCCTGAAAGCCGGTGTCCCGGAAAGCATGTATGGGGTTAGGCTCTTGTGCTGTATACGGGTCTTCCAAATACCAAAACCACTGGTCAGCACCCTGGGATAAGTCCGTAAAGGTGACTTCAGGGTTGAATACGTCCGGATCCTGCGGGCTAAAAGTAAAGTTAGCGATGGGTGACGGATCAATAACGATCAATTCGCTAAATACAGTATCCGTCACACAGCCAATCGGGGAGGTAATCTGCAGGCTGACATCATAGGTGCCTTCGGATTCAAAAATATGGGTGGGGCTGAGCTCCACTGAGGTCGTCCCGTCCCCAAAATCCCAGAAGGTTTCGTAATTTACATTGACCGGCTCCGAGAGGTTGTCAAAACTGATCTCCGCCGGCGCGCAACCATCAAATCGGTTAGGCGCCACTACAATCAGTGCTGGTACCGGAAAGTAACTCACCGGCTTGACAATCGAATCCTGACAGCCATTGATATCGGTTACCCGAAGTTTGACTTGCTGCAGCCCGGGCTCCTGATAGCGGTAGGTTGGGTCAGGATTTGAAGAACCGCCACCGTCACCAAAGCTCCAGGAATAATTGGTGATTTCTATTGGAGCGACCGTTGTATTCGTAAAAGCGACCGGGCCCGCTACGCAGGTATCATAAGCGGCGGTAAAATCGGCTTCAATCTCAGGGAAGAGCTCTACAATAATACTGGCGGTGTCTCCGCATTGGGAATTGGGGTTGAGGATAAGGCTGCCCCGGAAAGTGCCGTACTCCGGGAATTCCAGGTCAGCATTCCAGGTCGATAGGGTCGTATCCTGCCCATTGCCCAGATCAAATTTCCAGAAATAGTTTTCTATAAAGCTCTCATCAAAACTCTGATTGACGATAAACACATCCCGGTCGGCACACTGACTGATATACAGGTCGGTACCCACCGCATTATCTTCCGCAATATCAGCTTTGACCGTAGGCTCGCAGAAGGTCACATTGAACTGTAAATCGCGGCGAACCACACTGAGCAATTCTCCATTCCGGAACTCACTTACGCAAACGCCCACCACAAACTGCCCCTGCGCATTGGGCGCGCCAGTAATCAAACCAGAGTTGACATTGATGTTGACATCTGTATTGTTACCCAGTGGCTGAGTTGGGTTATAAAACGGACCTATAAAATTGACCGGATCGTAGGGCGGGCGGGACTCCGGGTTGGGAGCCAGGCCGTTCATCGCGGTAGGCATATTGAAATTGAGCCCTCCGCCCAGGAATGGCGCACAGAACTCGTAAACCAGCTGATCGCCATCCGGGTCGGTAGCGGAGTGGTCAAAATTGATGGGCTCATTGGCACAAATCACCGGTGGCGCAAAATTATTGAAGGTCGGGCTGCTGTTGCAAACCTGCTGTGCTGCAGGCGTCAGCTCCATGAAGTAGGTTGCGCCGGAATCGCCCGGAGCGAGAATATTGGAAATCGTGTTGTTCCGGCAGCACCGCTGATACGTAATGTAGTAGCTCTCGTCGATCACGGGCAGATCGAGCAGCGGGAAAGTGTAAACCCCTTGCTCCACGCACACATTGGAAGGAACAATTACACAAGGGTTATCTTCCTGAGGGTTCACCGTATTACGGGCAGGGTTGGGCAAAATCAAGACCGTGTAGGGCTCCTCGTCGCTCTCCGTGTAGATGGTAACGGTGGCTGGAAAAGACCCACCCGGCGCAGAGTCAAAGTCTGCACCGCCACCCTGACAGTCCCGGTAGATATTCATGTAAAACTGATAAGTCCTGGTACCTGTTCCGGGGTCATCATTGGTCCACCCGAGGCACTCATAAGTGATTTCTCCACCAATGATATGAGCAGCCGAAAGTCGGTTAAAAAACAGACTGGCAAAAAAGATTGAAAAAAAACAGCAGTAGCGTAATAAGTCAGCTCCGGGCATCGTTTTCTGAATCATTTAGTAAAGCACAAAAGAATTTGCTTGTGTATCACAAAGGCAAGATACAGATAGTTTCGAAGTACAGGCTTTTTTGAAATACTATTTCGCTGCTTGGTAAGGCTATTGACAATCAGCAACCCTCTTTATCAAATTGTGCTTTCTGCTACCTCCCAAAAACCGTACCCGCAGCGTCTCCCACATTGAAGGCCTGCATGACTCAACCAAACTGTATGACATTGATTCATTTTTTAATTGGCATAAAACCACCATTAGGTATGATCACCTTTACTAATGGTAGAGCATCTGCCGGACAGCAGCAGGATTTCGGTCAGGCGCTGACGGTGCTCCGCGATGGCGGGCTGCTGCTCTACCCCACAGACACGGTCTGGAGTGTCGGTTGTGATGCAACTGACCCCGAAGCCCTCCGTAGATTAAGGGCTATGAAATCCATTGATCAGCACGAATGCCTTGAGCTTCTGGTCGATTCCCCAAAAATGCTGAAGCAGTATATTGCGCACTTCCATCCGCGCATCGAAACCCTGCTGTCCTTCCACCTGCGGCCGCTTACGGTGCGCTATGAGCGTGGGCGCAACCTGCCGCAGGAAGCCCTGGATCAGGAAGGGAGCATTGCCATCCGTATCGTACAGGACGAGTACTGTCAGTCTTTGATCCGAAAACTTGGCCGCCCGATTGTCGCACTGCCTGCGGATTTGAAGCCCGGCAGTTTCCCCGCCAATTTCGGTGCCATCAGCTCCGATATTATTGAACAAGTGGACTACATCGTTCATCACCGTAGAAACGATAAGTCTATTGCACAACCTTCGGTGATGGTACAGCTCGGCCACAAAGATGAGCTTGAATTCTTAAGGGAGTAAGCCCTTATGGTCAAAGAAGCGCGTAAACAAAAGAATTTCAAAAAAGCCGGCAAAGGAATTTGTCGGCTTTTTCTATTCATTTTGTATCTTTGCAGTCCCCGCTGAAAGAAAAGCCCGGAAGCAGCAAAAAATTGGTTTCAAAGTTGCAGATTTAAAAATTGAATCTTATCTTTGCAGCCGCTAACAACGAAATGGCTCTGTAGCTCAACTGGATAGAGCACTTGACTACGGATCAAGAGGTTTCAGGTTCGAATCCTGACAGAGTCACTACTTAATTCTAAAAGTCCTAGAATCACCTGAATAGCTCAATGTCCGAGCCTGAGTAGCCGAGCGTTGAGCTGTTTAGTTAAAAGGAATACGCGATGTCCAAAGTTTGTCAACTCACAGGTAAGCGCCCGGTAGCCGGCAATTCGGTTTCTTTCTCCAACAAGAAGACCAAGCGCCGTTTTCTGCCCAACCTGCACACCAAGCGTTTCTTCATTCCTGAAAAGAATGAGTGGGTAACGCTCAAGGTTAGCGCCAGCGCAATGCGCACAATCGATAAAATAGGCATTTACGAGTTTATCAAGCGCCAGCAGAAGAAGGGGTTTGATGTAGGTGTCGAACTGTAAGCAAGACCATAAATAGTTAGAACGATGGCTAAGAAAAGCAAAGGCAACCGCATTCAGGTAATCCTCGAATGCACAGAGCATAAAAAGTCAGGACTGCCAGGTACTTCCCGCTATGTTACGGAGAAAAACCGTAAAAATACACCAGATCGCCTGGAACTTAAAAAGTTCAACCCCATCATGAAGCGCGTAACGCTGCACCGCGAGATCAAGTAAGCTTGCAAAACAGCAGTTTATCGCTTATTTTTGTGATGTTGACTTTACTTAATATTCTTAAAGCGAGGTATAATGGCTAAGAAAGTATCTAAGAACGCAAGGGTTGCACAGCGTGCAGCAAACGCAGGGTCAGGTCGTGATCACGTCAAGGTGATCAAGAGCATTAAAGATCCTAAGACTGGTAAATACTCCTACAAAGAAGTGGTGATCCATAAGGATGCCGTTAAGGAGTTTTTCGCTAGCAAATAATTCACTTGTCTGACAGCAAGTAAACGTATACATCAAAGAGGCTTTTCTTCTGCAAGGAAAGCCTCTTTGCCTATTTATCAAACGCCTATGAGTTTCTTTAAAAAGTTTTTCAATAAAGAGAAAAAACAGGACCTGGATAAAGGGCTGGAGAAAACCAAAAGCAGCCTCTTCGGTCAGATTACCAAGGCCGTTGCCGGTAAGTCTACCGTTGATGAGGAAGTCCTGGATGAACTGGAAT
Organism: uncultured Phaeodactylibacter sp.; assembly: GCA_913057245.1. Lineage (GTDB taxonomy): Bacteria > Bacteroidota > Bacteroidia > Chitinophagales > Saprospiraceae > Phaeodactylibacter. Next base: position 24,209 of record CAJXNH010000007.1, on the reverse strand, counting down.
CCATCCTCATCGCCTCCGATGTCGGCCTGGATACAACGGTCAAGATCATCGATCGTATCGAAGAGCGGGTCCGCCGCGACAAGTACCTCAATACCTCAGAGCTCAACGAAATCCTCCGGGACGAAATCGTACAGCTGCTGTCCGAGAACAATACGGTTGATATTGAAGATTATACCCTGCCTTCCGACAGCAAGCCGAGCATAATCCTCGTTGTTGGCGTAAACGGTGTAGGCAAGACCACCACAATCGGCAAACTGGCACATCAGTACAAAGCAAAGGGCAAAAAAGTAGTCCTCGGTGCCGGTGATACCTTCCGGGCTGCTGCTGTGGACCAACTGGAAATCTGGTCCAAGCGCGTGGGGTGCGACTTCTTCAGCAAAGGCATGAATACGGACCCTGCTGCTGTAGCCTATGAAACCGTGCAGCACGCTATCCAAAACGACTGTGATGTCGCGATTATCGATACTGCCGGCCGCCTGCATACTAAGGTCAATCTGATGAAGGAGCTGTCCAAAATCCGCCGCTCCGTAGCCAAAAGCCTCGATGGCGCTCCCCACGAAGTCCTTTTGGTGCTCGATGCCACCACCGGACAAAATGCCTTTGAGCAGGCCAAGCATTTCACCGATGCCACCGAAGTTTCCGCCCTGGCCCTCACCAAACTCGACGGGACAGCCAAAGGGGGCGTAGCCATCGGTATCTCTGATCAGTTCAAAGTGCCCATCAAATACATTGGAGTAGGAGAGGGGATCGAGCAGCTGCAAGTCTTCAACAAGCGGGCTTTTGTAGAGTCGCTCTTCGAGGGCGTCGTCTAAACGAACTGCTGAAAGGCATTAAAAAAGGGTTGTCCGGCGCGAAAAACTGCAGGGCAACCCTTTTCTTTTTAAGCTATTCGTAAACAGCCTGCCTATCCCAGCGCGCCAGCCCGCTCCAGCCGGTAGTACTCCCGGAAAGAGATCATGCGCTCCTGCTGCTCGTCCCAAAGCTTGTTGAAGATGCAGGCCAGACTTTCCCTGAAGGTAATCGTCGTAACGTATTTTTGTAAAATAGGATTCTCCTTCGCGCACTTCGGCAGGTTGTAATTGGGTATAAGGGAGCTTAAGTGGTGAATGTGGTGAAATCCAATATTTCCGGTCAACCAGTTAAAAACCTTTGGGAGTTTATAGTACGTACTGCCCCGGACTGCTGCGACCAGATAGTCCCACTCGTCTTTCCATTTCTTGTAGGTTTCCTCATGCTGATGTTGCACATAGAAAAACCAGAACGCAATCGTGCCAAAGAAAATCACAATTGGCACCTGTACCCAAAGAAACTCCCATCCCAACAGATAAATCAAACCAGCATATACCAACCCGATCCAAAAGTTGTTGAGGAAAAGCGCCACATAGGCACTGCGCACCATCGGCACCTTGATCGTAGGCCAGCGCATCGGGCCGCTCAAATAGACGATAGGGGTGACAATAAACAAGACCACCGGCGTGCGGAACAACCGGTATTTGAAACGTCCCCATTTACTCAGGTTTCGGTATTCCTCCACCGTCAGGAAAGGGACATCACCGATATCGCGGGGCTCCTCCTCCAATTGCCCGGAGTGCCCGTGGTGGTAATTGTGGATTTTTGACCAGTACTTGTAAGGTATCGTACTGAAAAAGCTGCAAACACTGCCAATGACATTATTCCAGCCTTTTGATTCGAGAAAGGAGTGGTGCCCGCAATCGTGCTGAATAATAAAAATCCGGGCAAGGAGAAAACCGTTAATCAGGCCCAGTCCCAAAGTGATCCAGTAAGACCACTCTAGGCTGAAATACATCAGTACCCACAGCGCCAGAAATGGGCCAAAGGTGTTGATCACCTGCCACCAGGCCCGCTTGCGGTCGGGCTGCTGATAACGCTTGATAATTTTCTTCCAGTCTTTTAGTTGTTGCTTGATTTCCTGCTCTGACATTCCTAATGTTCCTTGTTTGTTCCTTTCCTGCCTTGGGCTAAGACCGTATTGGGATTTTGGTCTTCTAGTCGAAAACCAAAGTCCCAACACGTTCTTAGTATTATATGCAGCCCAAACCAGGGTGAGGTTAAAGTCATAAAAATAATACAACCTCCAAAATACAGGAATGATTTGTTTTTGCAGCAGAGTTGCACCGAAGTTTTTTATTCTTTACTTCGGTCTGACAGGTATCTAACAATACAAAATGAGTTGTCCTAAGCCAAGGCTACCCCTCCGCCATTAAAAAACCCTTGTCCCGCGCCTCCAGATTGGATGCCCCCATCAGGAATTTATCCACACTACGGGCGGCTTCCCGGCCTTCTGCAATGGCCCAAACCACCAGCGATTGCCCCCGGCGCATATCCCCGGCCACAAATACTTTTTCCAGATTCGTACGGTAGTCTTCATCGCGGACATTACCACGCTCGTCGACCTCGACACCTAGTTTTTCGAGCATGCCGCGATACTGCGGGCTCAGGAAGCCGATAGCCAGCAACGCCAGGTCACAAGGGATTTCCTGCTCGGTGCCTTCCACTTCCTGAAAGCCGTACTTACCTGTTTTGCTATTTTTCGCCCACTCAATCTGCACCAGTTTCAGCCCGATAACCTTGCCATTTTCCCCGGTAAAGGCTTTGGTCAGCAGCGACCATTGGCGTTCGCAGCCTTCCTCATGACTGGTGGAGGTGCGCAAAACCACCGGCCAGTTGGGCCACGTCAGGGGATCCCGGTCGTTAGGTGGGCGGTCCATCAGCTCGATTTGGGTAACCGATTTGGCGCCATGCCGGTTGGACGTTCCCACGCAGTCCGAGCCGGTATCGCCACCGCCAATCACTACCACGTGTTTGTCCTTAGCGGTAATGGTTTCCACGTCCGGGATGGCATCTCCGGCTACCCTGCGGTTGTTCTGCTCCAGAAAGTCCATGGCAAAGTGCACGCCTTCCAGCTCCCTGCCTTCGATATTCAGGTTGCGGGGGACTGTAGAGCCGCCGCACAACAGCACCGCATCGTATTGGTCCATCAGTTCCTGTGGGTCCACATTCCCACCAACATTAGCGTTGGTGCGGAACCGGATGCCTTCTGCTTCCATGAGGGCTACCCGCCGCTCTACGACGAATTTTTCCAGTTTGAAATCAGGGATACCGTAGCGCAGCAGCCCGCCAATGCGGTCGTTGCGTTCAAAAACGGTGACCAGGTGCCCCACCTTATTCAGCTGAGCCGCAGCAGCCAGACCCGCCGGTCCCGAGCCTACTATCGCTACTTTTTTACCGGTGCGCAGGGTAGGGGGCTGCGGACGTACATACCCTTTCTCAAAAGCCACCTCCGCAATGGATTTTTCAATATGCTCAATAGCTACCGGTGGCTGATTGATGCCCAACACGCAGGCCGCCTCACAGGGCGCAGGGCAGATGCGGCCCGTGAATTCCGGGAAGTTATTGGTGCTGCTCAGGATTTCATAGGCCAGTTGCCAGTCTTCTTCGTATACGGCATCATTGAACTCCGGAATGATATTGCCCAGGGGGCAGCCATTGTGGCAAAACGGTACGCCGCAGTCCATACAACGGGCCGCCTGTTTGACCGTTTTCTCTTCCTCAAAGTCTTCGTACAATTCCTTGTAGTCCTTGATGCGTTCCTGTGGGTCTCGTGTATTGGGGAGCTCCCGGGTATATTTCAAAAATCCTTTAGGATCTGCCATGTTTTAACTGCTTTTTCAACTCAAAAATCAACTTACACTGCCTTTTTGTCTGCTACTGCCGTTGTGTTCGCAGCGGCTTCAGCAGCGGCTTTCCGGGCTTCGAGTACCCGTTTGTAATCTCGTGGCATGACCTTAGTGAACTGTTGCTGTGCCAATTCCCAGTCTGCCAGCAAGGTGGCTGCCCGGGTACTGCCCGTCAGCTTATGGTGTTTGGTAATCAGGGCATGCAGGCGGGAGACGTCCTCTGCCTCCATAGGATCGAGATCAATCATGCCTCGGTTTACACGCTGTTCGAAGTGGCCCTCAGGGTTATAGATGTAGGCAATACCTCCGCTCATACCCGCTGCAAAGTTTTTGCCGGTGTCGCCCAATACGACCACAATGCCCCCGGTCATATACTCGCAGCCATGGTCACCAATGCCTTCCACTACGGTTTTTACGCCGGAGTTGCGCACCGCAAAGCGTTCTCCCGCCGTGCCATTAATAAATGCTTCCCCTGAAGTTGCGCCATAGAAAGCTACGTTGCCGATGATGATGTTGTCACTTGCTGTGAATTTCGCATCCCGGTCCGGCACGGCAATCAGCTGCGCCCCGGAAAGGCCTTTCCCAAAGTAGTCATTCGCTTCTCCCTCCAGGCGGAAACTCAGCCCCGGTGCTCCGAATGCTGCAAAGCTTTGCCCGGCTGAGCCCCGGAAGTGGAACTGTATGGTACCCTCCGGCAGCCCTTTGCCGCCGTGGCGCTTACTGATCTCGTTGGAAAGCATAGTCCCGGTGGCCCGATCGGTATTGCGTATATCAAAGCTGGCTTCCACCTGGTTGCCCTGATTGATGGCAGCCTGTGCGGTGGCCATCAACCGCCGGTCCAGTACATGAGCAATGCCGTGATCCTGCTCTATAGCTTTGTGCTGACCAACGTTTTCATCCGCCGGTTCTTTATAGAGAATCGGGCTGAGGTCCAGCCCACGATATTTCCAGTAGGTGGGTTTATTCTTCGCCTTTAGCATCTCCACCTTGCCGACCATCTCGTCGAGCGTGCGGAAGCCCAGGCTCGCCATAATTTCCCGCAGGTCTTCAGCGAGGAAGCGGAAGAAGTTAATCACGTGTTCCGGCTTACCGGTAAAGCGTTTCCGGAGCTCCGGGTCCTGTGTGGCAATGCCTACGGGGCAGGTATTCATGTGGCATTTGCGCATCATGATACAACCCTCCACCACGAGAGCAGCCGTAGCTACGCCCCATTCTTCCGCACCCAAAAGGGTGGCAATGGCGAGGTCGCGGCCGGTCCGCATCTGCCCGTCTGTTTGAAGGGTCACCCGGTCGCGCAGCTTATTTTTCACGAGGGTTTGATGTGTTTCCGCCAGCCCCAGTTCCCAGGGCAGGCCGGCGTGCCGTATGGACGTCAGCGGAGAGGCACCGGTGCCGCCATCGTGGCCGGAAATGAGGATGGCATCTGCATGGGCTTTAGCCACTCCGGAGGCAATGATCCCAACCCCGGCTTTGGAAACCAGTTTTACATTGATCCGGGCCTTTCGGTTGGCATTCTTCAGGTCAAAAATGAGCTGTGCCAAATCTTCAATAGAATAAATGTCGTGGTGGGGTGGCGGTGAGATTAATCCTACACCCGGCGTGGAATGCCGTACGCGTCCAATCCAGTCGTCCACCTTATGCCCGGGCAACTGTCCGCCTTCTCCTGGCTTAGCCCCCTGAGCCATCTTAATCTGTAGCTCATCGGCGTTGGTCAGGTAGTGGCTCGTCACGCCAAACCGGCCCGAAGCCACCTGCTTGATGGCGGAACGTTCCCAGTCGCCATTTTCTTTACGCTCAAAACGGACCTCGTCTTCCCCGCCTTCCCCACTATTGCTCTTAGCGCCAATCCGATTCATTGCAACGGCCAGCGTAGCGTGGGCTTCATGGGAAATAGAACCAAAGGACATCGCGCCCGTTGCAAAGCGGGTCATGATGGATTCCGCGGGCTCCACTTCTTTAAGTGGGACTTTCTCCCCCCGGCGGAAAGTGAGCAGGCCCCGCAAGGTCAACGCCTGCTCCGCTTGGTCATCTATGAGCCTGGCGTATTTTTTATACGTTTTATAGTCCCCGGTACGGGTAGCAAACTGCAGCAGATGAATCGCCTGAGGACTAAACAGGTGTGCTTCTCCACGGCGCTTCCATTGGTATACCCCACCCACTTCCAATCTTGGGTTTTGACCACCGTTTTCCGGAAATGCCATACGGTGCCTGACCATGGCTTCTTCCGCAATGCCATCGAAGCCTATGCCCTGAATCCGGGAAATTGAACCCCGGAAGCATTTCTCGACGACTTCTTTATTTAGTCCCAGGACTTCGAAAATCTGAGCACCCTGATAGGACTGCAAGGTGGAAATGCCAATTTTGGACATGATCTTCAGCAATCCTTTGCCAATCGCCTTATTATAGGTATTGATGACCTCGTCCAGCGTCTTGCTGTTCTCAAACACCCCTTTGCCATACAGCTGAGCAATAGAGGCATAGGCCATATACGGATTGATCGCACTGGCCCCGTACCCAATGAGCGTGGCGTAGTGATGCGCCTCACGAACGTCTCCGGCTTCCACTACAATGGAAGTGAGGCTGCGCAGCCCTTTCTGAATCAGATGATGGTGCACAGCACCTACAGCCAGCAGGGACGGGATTGGAGCCTGATAAGGGCCCGCATTCCGGTCAGACAGGATCAGGATATTGGAGCCGTTGCGGACCAGGTCCTCGGCTACTCCACACACATGGTCGATAGCTGCCTGAAGGAGGCCGCCCTGCTTGCCAGCTTTGAATACGATATCAATCACACCGGACTTGAAGTCGGGGTGGTTGATGTATTTAACTTTGCTAAGGTCTTCATTGGTCAGCAGAGGAGAGTCCAGGTGGATGAACTTAGCCCGGTCTGCATTGATGTCCAGTATATTGCTGCTACCGCCCAGCATCGCATACAATGACATCACTGAGCGCTCGCGGATGGGGTCTATCGGTGGGTTGGTCACCTGGGCAAAGAGCTGCTTGAAGTAGTTGGCCAGGTGTTGCGACTGCTTAGACAAAACAGCAAGGGGCGTATCTGCGCCCATTGAGCCCAGTGGGTCTTTGCCTGCCTCAATCATCGGCCCGATGACCACCTTGAGGTCTTCCTTCGTAAATCCATGCATTTGCTGATTGCGCAGCAGCGTCGTCTGATCAAATTCCACTTTGGCAGGCTGCTGAACAGGGAGGTCTTTAAGGCTCACCCGGTTTTGGTCCAGCCATTCCCGATAGGGCAGGCGCTGGCAAATCACATCTTTTAACTCCGTATCCCCAATAACACGGTGCTCATCCAGGTCGGCAATGAGGATTTTGCCGGGCTGAAGCCGGCCCTTGGTCACCACCTTGCTCTGATCTACCGGCAGCGCCCCTGCTTCAGAGGCTACAATGAGCACATTATCTTCGGTCAGGCAGTAGCGGGAGGGGCGCAGCCCGTTTCGGTCAAGTGTGGCCCCCACCAGAATCCCATCGGTAAAGCAGATGGAAGCCGGGCCATCCCAGGGCTCCATGATGGTCCGGTTGTATTCGTAAAAGGCCCGCTTGTAGTCCTCCATTTGCTCGTCGTGCTGCCAGGCTTCAGGGATCATCAGCATCAGCGCATGGGGCAGCGACATACCGCCCAGGACCAAAAACTCCAGCACGTTGTCAAAGTTGGCAGAATCGGAAAGGCTCTCTCCACAAATAGGCTTTAGCTTTTCCAGTTCTTCCTCTGTGAACAGGGTGGATTTGAGCAGCCCTTCCTTAGAGGCCCACCAGTTGAGGTTGCCCATGATGGTGTTAATCTCTCCGTTGTGCGCGATGTACCGGAAAGGTTGCGCCAACTTCCACTTGGGGACTGTATTGGTGGAAAAACGGCTGTGGATGAGTGCAATAGCAGATTCACACAGTTCATCGTGCAAATCAGGGAAATAAGGTCGGAGCTGATAAGTCGTCAGCTGTCCTTTGTAAACCACCGTCTTGTAAGAAAAAGAAGCCAGGTAAAACTGATCTTTAGACTGTGGGTAAGTATTGTGAATGGTATGGGTGGAGAACTTACGCAGTACGTATAGCCTGCGCTCCAGGGCTTTAGGCTCCATAGGTTCTTTAGGCGCCACAAAAACCTGCTCCATACGTGGCTCCACCGAGACCGCTGACTCGCCCAGTTCCTCGTGGTCGGTAGGTATTTTACGATATCCAAGCAGGTCAAAGCCCAGCTCATCGATATAGTCATCAAAAAGGACCCGGCACTGTCTGCGCAGGTTGCGGTCGGCCGGAAAGAAGACCACGCCCACGCCATATTTGCCAAATTCGGGCAGTTCAAATCCCTGCTCCTTACATTTCTTGGCGAAAAATGCGTGTGGCGTCTGAATCAGAATGCCAGCACCATCGCCTGTATTCGGCTCGCAGCCACAGGCGCCCCGGTGCTCCATATTGGTGAGCATGGTCAGGGCATCTTCGATGACTTTATGTGATTTAATCCCATTCAGGTTGGCGATCAATCCGGTACCGCAAGAATCTTTTTCGAGTTCCGGGACATATAGCCCTTTTTGCTGAGGTTCACTCATACGATCAATTGTAAGCGTCAGAAAATAGAGCTGAAATGTGTGGTCACCTCAGCCGGGTCTTGTAAATTCGGAAAGCCAGGTAAGTTTGTAACCGGAGCCAATGGATTTAGCTCTTCCCTGGCTACGTTTTGGTTTGGTTGGTTTGGTAGGGCTCGGTCTGTTTAAACTTGGTTTTTTTGAGGGTTGGCGACTGTGAGCTTTCGAAGATACGGAAAGGGAATGAAGGATTCCTAATGCAAAGCCATTAATAGAACGGGATAGGTATTGAAAAAGTTGAATGAAATACGATTTCAAAATGATGATTTGGTAAGGAAGGACTACTTTTATTAGAGGATGTTAATTTGCTGATTTAAGATTTAATTTGGCTGAAATTTATATTTTAAAATAAAGTAATGTTTTTCAGGCCTGAGGGAAACTAGATTTTTTAATGATATAAATGATGCCTTGGGCTTAACTCTGATCTGCTTTATTCCGGGGCAATCCTGTTATCTTCCCCATTCAAAAGCAAAAAGTATGTTTGCACTTGCGCTTCCGGAACTTTTAGAAGCCCTTCAGTTTGCTGCGGTGAAGCACCAATACGACCGCCGCGGGGGCTATAGCCGCCTGCCTTACATCAACCACCTGATTAAAGTGACCAACGGCTTGGTGAACCGCTGTGGGTTTACAGAAGATACGCTACTGCTTGCCGCCGTGCTTCACGATATTGTGGAAGACACCGACGTGACCGGGGAGGAACTGGCTGAACGTTTTGGTCATGAAGTAGCAGCTATCGTTATGGAACTCACCGATGATATGAGCCTGCCTTATGAGGTGCGAAAACAACGGCAACTGGAAACCGCCGCTCAACTAAGCCGTGGCGCCCGAATCATCCGCCTGGCGGACAAGGCTTCCAATATTGAGGATATCTTTTCTTACCCGCTCGACTGGACTTTGGACAAAAAAGAGGCTTACCTGAAGAACTCAGAGCAGATTGCAGCGATTATTAAAGGGGAGCACCCACGATTGGACCAGTGGTTTTGGCAAACAGCAGAATGGGCCGCTCAGGAATTAGAAAAACAGCGTCAGCAATAAATCCATCCTCATGCTTCAAGACCAACCCAATATCCAATCCATGCTAGAGCAGGTGGAAACCATCGAGCGGACTGCCCAATCCAAAGAGCTGGAGTACGCTGAGGTGCTGAGCCGCATCCACTCTAACCTGCTGGCTTCCGCGAAAAACCTGATCCACTACCGCACCTTGCGCAGCTTTGATATCCGGGAGTTGCAGAAGCAACTTGGCCGAATGGGGCTTTCCCGCCTGGCTAAAGCCGAAGGGCATACCATGGCCAGCCTCTCGGTAACCGCCACCATACTCCGTGCATTGCTCCTGGGCGAATTCGTGGAAAAGGAACGTGTCAATCTCACGATCACCAAGGCGCAGGAAATCGTGCGTACCCATACCCGGAAGCTGCTGGGCTACCGCACCGAAGGGCGGCGTACCCGCATTATGGTAACCCTGCCCGGTGAAGCCGCCGAACAGCCCGAGCTAGTCTATGAAATGGTTCACAAAGGCATGAACTGTGCCCGGATCAACTGCGCCCACGACGGGCCCGAAGCCTGGAAGAAGATGATTGCGAATGTACGGACGGCCTCCCGCGCGCTCGGCGTCCACTGTCAGGTCGCTATGGACCTCGCCGGCCCCAAAATCCGCACCGGTGAGTTGCAACCTGGCCCTAAGGTGCGCCGTTTCAAAACCCCCAAGGATAGCCTGGGGCGGGTCAAGCAACCGGTGGAAGTGTGGATCGCCCCGGCTCCGCATCCCACCAAGCCTTATCCGCACCTGCCGCTGTCTTCCGTAGAGCTCAAGAAAATGAAACCTGGCGACAAACTGTACTGCCGGGATACCCGCCATAAGAAGCGTCAGTTCCGGATTACACAGGTGCTCGATGATGGCTGTCTTGCCGAAGCCTACCGTACCGTTTACCTGGGGGAGGGCAGTCAGCTCTTTACCGATAAGAAATTTAAATCGCGTCCGCTGACCGTAGGTGTGCTGCCGCCATTGGAAGCCCCCATTTTGCTGACCACGGGCGACATCCTGCGCATTCACCGTTCCAACGAGCTGGGGGAGTCCGCCAAATACGATGAGAATGGGCAGCTTACGGAGGTCGCTCACATTTCCTGTACTTCTGAGGAGGTTTTTGAACAGGTGAAAGCTGGTGAACCCATCCTTTTCGACGACGGACAAATCGAAGGGGTGATCCGCGAGGTAAAGGATGGCGAGTTGTATGTCGAAATCCTCCACACCAAAGAAGGCGGCGGCAAACTCCGGGCCGATAAGGGCATCAATTTCCCCGACAGCAAGCTGAGCATCCGTGGCCTGACGACTAAAGACCGCAAAGACCTGCCCTTCGTAGCCGAATATGCAGATGTTGTCAACCTGTCTTTCGTCAACAGCCCTCAGGACGTGCGCGACTTGATCAATGAGCTTGATCAACTTGGCGCTGCCAACGGCATAGGGATCATCCTTAAAATCGAAACCCAGGCCGGCTTTGACAACCTCGTTGACATCTTGTTAGAAGGCATGGCCGTTTACCCCATCGGTGTGATGATTGCCCGGGGAGACCTAGCCATCGAGGCCGGCTGGGACCAAATCGGCCGGGTACAGGAAGAGATCATGTCACTCTGCCAGGCGGCCCACCTGCCAGACATCTGGGCTACACAGGTACTGGAAAACCTCGCTAAGAAAGGCATCCCCAGCCGGGCCGAAATCACAGACGCTGTGATGGCGCAACGGGCGGAGTGCGTCATGCTCAACAAAGGCGCCTACATCACTCAGGCTATCGGCCTGCTGGATTCCATCCTTCGCAGTATGGGGCCGTACCAGGAAAAGAATGCACCTATGCTCCCTGCTATGGAAGGGGCGAAGCGGAGGAAGTGAACTGATAATTCTGGTGGCGAACCAAGTCTAAAGCTTAGGAATATCAGCAGCGCCTTTTGAGTTTTCTCTTTATTGGTGCCTATCTGGCCGAACACTTCATTAAATAAGGCTGTGTGAAATATCGTATTACTAAGGTAATTGCTGCCCAGCTTTTAGGATATCCACTTTGCGCTGTTGTGCTTCCAGAAAAGCAGGTGTTACTGCCCGGGCTTCGCAATTTGTGATCCCGCAGCGCTCACAGGTGGTGTGCACCAGGCGTGTTTCCAGATCAGGACTGCTGAGGAAACGGAAACGTTCTCTAAGCCTACTATTCACCATCAGCCCAATTGTGACACTGACCCCCCGAGCAGGGATATGGAAATCCGGTTTAGCAATGGAGATGCACAGATAGCGGTTTTCGGTTTGCCAGTAAGATGAGATCTGCGCATTTATAATAGGTAAAGTAGTGGGCTTCAGCCCTGACTTCAGCTGTTTTATGATATTTACAGACACCCAGCGGCGACAGTAGTGTTCGTTAAGTTGGTTGGCATAAGGATTGTGTATTTGAGAGAGATGTAGCTCTTTGGTCATACGAAAGTGCTGTAGTCCTTCAGCCCCCACTAGTCGGATGAAGAATAAGTCGTTGATTCCGAAATGTTGAGGCAAAAGGTTTGTCCAGCGCTGCAGAAGCGTTTCAGGTGTGGCATTATATTTACTAAGGAGCTGATGCAGGTAATCTGGTGACCAACTAACTTTTTGAGCGAATTTGCGGATATCTTCTACCACACTGTCTTCATCCATTAGCAAAGCTACAGCAAAATAAGATGCCCGGAAGTTACTGAGCAGACGCTCGAAGGAGTCCATTTGTACAATTCGGGTAAAGTAAGGCCTCGTAGATAGGTTTAGGTACTGAAAAGCCAGCTCCCGGGCTAAAAGGAAATTTTGTTGAGCGTCTGTGAGCTTTCCGTCAAGATAAAGAGTTTGACTCTTAGCTTGGAAAAAAGACCGCTGCCCATTCAGTTCCGGTACTGTAGTCATCAACTGATCGTTGACTTTTATATCATATCGCTCCTCAAGCAGCTTGCGTAAAACATTTGGCAGGCCAGTTAGTATGCGGGGCAGGCCATTTTCCTTACGGAAATTTCGTACGGCTTGTTCCAATTCCAAAAAGTAGTTGTTGTACATATCTTGATAGGAGCGTAAGGCTGCTAAATATAAGTGTTCCCGCTGCATTTGATAATTTCGGGTGACCTTGAAGATGGTATTAATAAAAGCGTTCACCTTGTCTGGTGTATTAGAGAATAGCTCGAATAATTTGTCAGGGCTGATGCCAAACTGATCCAATGGGAATTCCTTGATGAATTCTGAGCTAAGCAAGTCCACAATAGGTTGTAATTTTTTCGACGCCCGCATCGAGACCATATAGTCATAATCTACACCTAGGGCTTTTGCCAGTGCATCAATCCGCTGGACTTTGGGGTATTTTTTACCTCTTTCAATATCGTGAACGTAAGATTTGGATAAGCCGGACGATTTGGCGAGTTCTTCAAGCGACAAGCCAAGCTGTTGACGGTGATATTTGACTTTGAACCCAAATATCATTTTGATGATATCCTCTTTGATGATCATATTGAGGGTTTAATTACGAATTCAAATCTAAGAGTTCGGATAGTTCAGCAAAGGTACAGCGGGCGTGACCGCTTTGCAAATGTACGCTATCAAAAAAACAAGCACAGGAATTTACCAAAATTAGTTTTAGCGGAAATTCCGCTAAATGAATAATAATTCGCATATTGCGTACATGAATAACAAAAACGAATTTTATGGATGCATTAACCCTTGAAAATTACGCTACAGTCGATGGGCTGGTAATTAATGGTGCTTTTAAACCGGCTTTCGCCGAAATCCTGACAGAAGAAGCACAGCAATTCCTCATAGCACTGCACCGCCACTTTAATGATCGCCGTTTGCAACTGCTAAAGGCGCGCGAAGAGCGGCAGCAAACTATTGATCGGGGCAAGCTACCGGATTTTCTTTCTCATACGCAACATATTCGTGAAAGTGACTGGCAGGTGGCACCACTGCCGCCCGACCTGCTTGACCGGAGGGTTGAAATTACTGGCCCAGTGGAGCGTAAGATGATTATCAATGCGCTTAACTCTGGCGCTAAAACTTTTATGGCAGATTTTGAAGATAGTAATACACCCAACTGGCAGAACACCATTCAGGGGCAGATTAATCTCCGGGATGCTATCCGGGGCGACATTACGTTTGAGGATAAAAAGCGGGGCAAGTCATATCAACTTCAGGCGCAAACAGCGGTCTTGCTAGTACGCCCTCGGGGTTGGCACCTCAAAGAAAAACACATCATTGCAGATGGGGAACCGATGAGCGGTAGCCTGGTAGATTTTGGACTTTATTTCTTTCATAATGCACAGGCGTTGATCCAAAAAGGCTCTGGTCCTTATTTCTACCTGCCGAAGTTGGAAAGCCATCTTGAGGCCCGCTTATGGAATGATGTTTTTTTATTTGCGCAAGCTTATGTAGGTATTCCCCGGAAAACTATTAAAGCCACAGTGCTTATTGAGACGATCCTGGCTTCCTTTGAGCTCCATGAAATACTCTATGAACTTCGGGAGCACTCGGCAGGGCTAAACTGTGGGCGCTGGGATTATATCTTCTCCTATATTAAAAAGTTGCGTAATCTGTCCGGTTATATACTCCCCGACCGTGCTCAGGTGAGCATGACGGTGGATTTTATGAAAGCTTATTCCCAGCTGGTGATTCAAACCTGTCACCGACGGGCGGTACATGCTATGGGTGGAATGGCAGCCCAAATCCCTATAAAAGGAGATGAGGCGGCAAATGAGGTAGCTCTTAATAAAGTACGCGAGGACAAACAGCGCGAGGCTCTGGACGGCCATGATGGCACCTGGGTCGCACACCCCGGACTTGTTCCGGTGGCCAAAGCCGTATTTGATGAATTGATGCCTGGGAAAAATCAGATCAACCGCAAGCGGGAAGATGTGAACGTGGTCGCTGCAGACCTGCTCCGGCCGGCAAAGGGCACAATTACGGAAGCTGGGCTGCGGCTGAATATTAACGTTGGTATCTTGTATATTGAGAGCTGGCTGCGGGGGAATGGCGCAGCAGCCATATACCATCTAATGGAGGATGCAGCAACGGCAGAGATTTCCCGTACTCAAGTCTGGCAATGGATACACACGGGAGCACAGCTTGACGATGGGCGCCCTGTTACATACTCACTTTACCGGGAGCTCTTACAGGATGAGCTTCAAAAAATAAAAGCGTACGTCGGTTATGAAACTTACGAGCAGGGGCGTTTCGCAGAAGCTATCGATTTATTCGACCGACTGGTAAAGTCAGAGCAATACATAGCGTTTCTCACTTTGCCAGCATATAACCTGATCGATTAATCTCATCCGGGTAGTCCAGACGGTCACTCGGTCATTTTATCACATTTATTTCAAATCACGATCTGGTGCAGTGCTCCTGTGCCAGCCGGGCAAGCTATGCCTGATCGTGAAGAGCATTCAAAACTATCAAGCGATGAAAAATGACATCCGCGTACAGCAATTGAAAAGCGATTGGCTCACCAATCCCCGTTGGGAGGGTATTGAGCGTCCTTATTCTGCAGAGAAAGTCCTCAAACTTAGGGGGTCAGTGGACATGGAGTATACGTTGGCCAGGGAGGGAGCGAAGAAGTTTTGGCATAAGTTACATACTCAGGACTGGATTGCCGGGCTCGGTGCATTAACTGGTAATCAGGCTATTCAGGAGGTAGAAGCCGGGCTGGAAGCCATCTACCTAAGTGGCTGGCAGGTCGCTGCTGATGCGAACCTGGGCAGCACTATGTACCCCGATCAATCCCTTTATCCAGCCAATTCAGTGCCCAATGTGGTACGCCGTATCAACAATGCCTTGCGTCGCCGGGACCAGATTCAATCGGTTAGTGGTGTAGGAGGCAAAGATTATATGGTGCCTGTTATCGCTGATGCAGAGGCAGGCTTCGGTGGTAATCTTAATGCCTACGAGCTCATGCTCGGGCTTATAGAGTCAGGTGCTTCAGGTGTTCACTTCGAAGACCAACTTTCTTCAGCCAAGAAGTGTGGTCACCTGGGGGGGAAGGTGCTGGTCCCCACGCAGGAAGCTATCAATAAACTGGTGGCTGCCCGCCTGGCAGCTGATGTAGCAGGTACCCCTACACTAATCATTGCCCGTACAGATGCGGATGCTGCCAGTTTAATCACTTCTGATGTTGACCAGCGTGACCGGCCTTTTGTGATGAGTGAAGTGCGTACCACAGAAGGCTTTTTCAAGGTTAGATGTGGGTTGGAACAAGCCATTAGCCGTGGGTTGTCCTACGCACCTTACGCCGATTTACTATGGATGGAAACCTCCAATCCGGACTTGGGGCAGGCCCGGGCATTTGCTCAGGCCATACATGAACAATATCCAGATAAGCTATTGGCATACAACTGCTCGCCTTCCTTCAACTGGGCTGCCAATCTGAGTGAAAACCAGATGCTAACCTTCCGCGAAGACCTCGCTGCACTCGGTTACCGCTTCCAGTTCATCACTTTGGCGGGTTTTCATGCTCTGAACACGTCTATGTTTGAGCTGTCCAAAGCCTACAAAGCGCGTGGTATGGCAGGTTATAGTGAGTTACAGGAACGGGAGTTCGAGTTACAGAATACCGGATTCGCTGCGGTAAAGCATCAGTCCTTTGTAGGTACAACCTATTTTGACTTCCTGCAAAATACTGTACAACAGGATGCTTCTACGGTGGCCATGAAAGGTAGTACAGAGGAAGCTCAGTTCACACATTAGTGAGACATTGTGGTAGATGAGCTATGCCCCATTACTCACTCCATGGCACATTATTAGTGTTTTAGTACTTGCCCGGGTTATAGGTAGAAATGCCAGAGACGACATCTGTCGCAGGGGGTTAGCTTACATACGCCCGGGCAAGACTTTTTAGACATTCCCGCCGATTACCGTTATCTTGCCGCCAAACCCGAATGGCATGATCGGATGGATACGGCAATACAAGTGGACTTACGTCCTTTACAACTACTTTCAGCAATCCCGCTTAGGGCACCTGAAGACCTTGTACCCTAAGTACGGGCTGGACAAGCGCTACTACGAGCCTGTCAGTAGTGCCGATTTCGACCATCTGCCGGGGGCCCGGAAAGAAAGTATCGAACCGGATATTGCCGGCTTGAAGGCAGACGCTCTGTTTTCCATTCTCAATCCTGCCACTCAGGAAAGCCTGCTGTCCTATCCTGAAGAAGGCTACGCGGTGCTTAAAGGCTGGCTGCGGCCCGATGAAGTAGGCCAGGCCAACGCTGAGGTGCAGCGCCTGTTGGACGATCAGTCTCTGCGCTTTCGCTACAGCAACAAAAAGCTGATGTTTGCCATCCACCACAGCGATTTCCTGAGGCGTATTGGGGAGCATCCTCACCTGCAGGCCATTCTCAACTACCTCATTGATGGGGAAGCCCGGCTTTTCCAAAGCATCAACTTCGTGCATGAGGGCAGCGAGCAAAAGACCCATTCTGACTCTGTCCACATGACGACCTATCCACTCGGCGGCCTGCTGGGCGTATGGATTGCCCTCGAAGACATGACGCCAGATAACGGCCCCCTGCATTATTACCCCGGCAGCCACAAGCTGCCCTACCTGCTCAACGACGCCTATGGTAATGAAGGCAACCGCTGGAAAATTGGTGATCAGCCTTACTCCGCCTACGAGCAGATGATGGAAAAAAAGGTTAAGGAGTGGGGACTGGAAAAGCGCATTTTCGAAGCTCAGGCCGGCGATGTGCTGATCTGGCATGCCAACCTGCTGCACGGCGGTGAGCCCCATCGCGATAAAAGCGAGCCCCGCAAAAGTATGGTCCTGCATTACTTTAAGGAAGGCTACATCTGCTACCACGAGGTGACGCAGCGGCCGGCACTGATGAAGTAGGGACTCCCCCCAGACTTTTTGGGCTTATTTATCGCCTAATCTGCTATCTTTGCGCGAAATTAAAAACCGACGATGAACAGAGACATCCATTCCTGGCACAGCCCCCGCCTCAACAAACAAATGGAAGTAGCCGTGTACGGGCACTACGGCTTTGCCCTGCTCCTTTTGCCAACGGCCGCTGCCGACTACCTGGAGTACGAGCGCTTCCACCTGATTGACGCCATTGCAGGGCCCATCAACGCGGGCAAAGTGAAGGTGTTTTCCATCAACAGCATCAACGCGGAGAGCTGGCTCAATCCCAACATGCACCCCCGCCACAAAGCGATCCGGCATCAGCAGTTCAATGAGTATGTCTTTGAGGAAGTCGTGCCATTCATCAAAAGCATGACGAGCGAAGACACCCCCATCATCACCTGCGGGGCTTCTTTAGGGGCTTTGCACTCCGTCAACCTGTTCTTCCGCCGGCCAGACCTCTTTAGCGGTGTCATCGGCATGAGTGGCGATTACGATCTGAGCACTTACACCAAAGGGTACCACGATCAGGATGTGTATTTCAACTCGCCGGTACAGTACCTGCCCAATATGGAGGACCACGGCTTGCTTACGCAAATCCGCCGCAGCAACCACATTCATATTGTTACCGGTCAGGGCGATTGGGAAAACCCGGATGCCTCCCGCCGCTTTTCTGCCATCCTGCACGCCAAGGGCATCGGCCATGAGCTTGATGTCTGGGGCCCGGATATGCCGCACGACTGGCCGACCTGGCGCAAGATGCTGCCTTACTACCTGGAATCCCGGTTCTGAGGGAAGACCACCTTGCCGGAAATCTCCTCCCTCATTTCCAGTAGGTTGAGTTCCGCGTCGTACAGGGCGTCAAGCGCAAAAGGCTGCCCGCTCATGAGGTATTCGTAAATCTGCCAGTCCGTGGGAGGGGTAGGGAGATTAAGCAAACCACTGCGCGGAACCCAATGCAGGGTGCCTTCGTCACAGGGTGGTGGCGGCACCCACTCGATAGCTGCGATGAAAATAAAACACAGCCAGTTGTAATGAACCGGCGAGGTCTCAGTAAGCACTCCGCCGTAGGTCAGTTGCTCCCGTGTCAGTTGAATACCGGTTTCTTCCGCCGTCTCTCGCACTGCGGTATCAATGGGCCGTTCGTAGGGCTCTACCTTCCCGCCCACGGGCACATACATACCTTCATTGGGCATTTTATTCCGTTTGAGCAATAAAAACGCGTCTTCGTGGCGGAGCACAACCATGGTGGCGATGCGCTTGAGGCCTTCCTGCATGGTGTTGTTTTGGTCGTGAAGATAAGTGAAGTATTAAAATACCTCCTCTGTAGTGAAAAAGTAAAGGTGGGAGGTGCTAACCCCCTGCGCCTCCTCAAAACGAAGTAAACACCGTTGTTAAAATTAGGGGAGACCACAATCGGGCAATGTTCCGGTATCAGTTGTTTTTTTGAGTGGAAAGTGCTATTTTTAGATTATGAGTACAGTCGTATCCATTCCATTGTCATTGTCTGATCGTCTCAAGTTAGGTCCGGAATTGCACCGGTTCTCTGCTGATTACGCTACTTTCATCGACGTATTGCAACAGGTTGAGTATCCGGTCGAATTTGAAGATGGCTCAATCATTATTATGAGTATAGCATCTGACCACCACGAGCAACTCGTTGCTAATCTCCTTGGTGTTCTTTTCGTTTGCTTAAAAGGTAATACCTATTACCGGCGTTATGGTAGCAATCGACATGTATTCATTGAGCACCAAACGAAAGCTTACGCACCTGATGTCTCCGTAGTACAGGGAATACCTTCCATCCATGAATATGCTCAGGGAAAGACTGCCCATACTAACCCCTGGATGGTAGCGGAGGTGATTTCTCCATCAAGCCGCAATCGTGATTTTGGGGAAAAGTTGCAGGGGTACAAATCCATCGCCTCCCTGCAATACATACTCTACCTGGAGCAGGACCGCCCTTTTGTGACCCTTTTTGAGCGCCTGCCAGGTTCGGAGCGCTGGAAAAGTACTGATTTCAATGACACAAACCAGGATCTTCAGGTCGGAGCTTTTGAAATACAGATGTCGGATCTGTATCAAGGGCTGCTCTAATCTCCACCGGATGCCTGAGCAATTTCAACTTCATAAGGCGCCTTCCTCCCTAACTCATACCGCAAATAGCCATAGGTGACTGCCACGGCCAGCACATCCGATACCGGGAAGGCATACCACACGCCATCCAAACCGAAAAACCGGGGCAGAATGAGCACGAAAGGGATCAGGAAAAACCCCTGCTTCGTTAGCGTGAGTATTAATGCCGGCCAGGCTTTCCCAATCGCCTGGAATTAGGCAGAACTCACCAACTGCGCTGTAATCAGCGGCACCGCCAGAAAGCTGAGCATGAGCGCCCGGGGCGTTTGGCTGATCAGCTCCGGATCATTGGTGAAAATGGACACGATTGGATCTGCAAAAAACAGAATCCCCGCAAATAATCCTAGGGAAATCACTGTGCCACTCCGAATAGCGTAATAGATAATGCTGCGGACCCGCTCCAGCTTGCCCGCTCCGAAGTTGTACCCCACAATCGGCATAAACCCCTGCGTGATACCAAGCACCGGGAAATTCGCAAACATCATCACCCGGTTGATAATGCCGTACATGGCCACTGCCACTTCATTGCCATACTGAAAAAGCGTACGGTTGAGCACAATGGTCAGCAGGCTAATCGTGCCCTGCCTGGGCAAAGTGACAATACCAATGCTGAAAATATCCCGGACCAACCGGCCCTCAAGTACCATGCTGCTGCGGTACAACGTCAGCTCCGACCTTCCCGAAAGGAAAAACCATAGCGTGAACCCGCCACTCGCATAGTAGGACAGGGTAGTGGCCCATGCTGCCCCTTCAATGCCCCAGTCCAGCCATACAATGAAAACCGGGTCCAGAATCAGGTTTGCCACAGCCGGCACCATCATCGTAAACATCGCCATATTCGGCTCACCCTCGGCGCGCATCACATTATTGCCCATCATAGCAAAGGCCAGACCGGGCACGCTCAGCAGTACGATCGTAAAATAGGATTTGGCAGGCTCCATAATATCGCCCTGCGCACCAAAAAGTTCCAGCACCGGCGTGAGCAAAAACGATAGCCCCAGCCCCAAAACGACCACCAGCAATAGCGTCAGGGTAGCCATATTGCCAAAAACTTTACAGGCCTTGTCATGATCATCGCCGCCCAGCGCCCGCGAGATAATCGAACTGCCTCCAACGCCAATCGCCATCCCCATGCTGGAAATCAGGAACATAATAGGCATCACCACCGTAATGGCAGCAATGCCCAGTGTGCCTACCCATAGCCCGACAAAGATCGTATCCACAATCGAGTAAATGGACATCACAAGCATACCCACGGAAGCCGGGACTGCCATTTTCCGCAACAGCGGGCCGATGGGCTTCTCGCCCAGTTCTTTTGACTGGCTCATAGGGTGCAACCATTTTTGTGGTCGCAATGCACCTATAATTAGTACAACCTTACAACCTAATGCCTATAGCACCCAAACCGGAAGGCCTGCTGCAGCAAATCCAAGCCTTCGATACTTTCTCCGAAATATCTCCGGAAGCCCTGCAGTGGATGATTGATGCCTCCGATTACCACCTCTACAAAAAAGGCGAAGCCCTGTTCCGCCCCGGTGATGCTGTAGACCACATGCAGATTATTGTCAGCGGGCAGTATGTCATTCGAACCACGCGCGGCGGGCAAACTCTGGAACTGGGTGTTTTTGAAACCGGCTATATCACCGGCGTCCTGCCCTTCTCCCGCATGACCCACGCACAGGCAGAGGGCATCGCCCTGCAACCGACTTACGTTCTGGAACTTCACCGGCAGCACTTTACAGAAATGGTCAACCGAAGCTATACCCTTACGCAGGCACTCGTTGCCCGAATGAGTGATCGGGTGCGGGACTTCACCTCCCAGCGCTTTCAGGCCGAAAAGCTCATGGCGCTGGGCAAGCTCTCCGCCGGACTGGCCCACGAATTGAATAACCCGGCCTCAGCTATGGTCCGAAATGCGCAGGAGCTCTACCAGAAAGTCCATTCCACGCCGGAAAAATTCAAGGCGATCATGACGATGGGCATTACCCCTGAACAGACCGATCAGATCAACGCCATTCTGTTTGGGAAAATCCAGGAAGCCCCTTCCCTGTCCCTCAGCCTTATGCAGCGGGAAGAACGCCTGGATGATATGCTCGATTGGCTGGAAGACCACGATATTGAAGGCGCTGAAGACATTGCCGAAACCTTCGCCGATTTTGGTATGACCGCAGAAGAGTTGTCTGGGATCGAAAAGA
Source organism: uncultured Phaeodactylibacter sp. (assembly GCA_913057245.1). GTDB lineage: Bacteria > Bacteroidota > Bacteroidia > Chitinophagales > Saprospiraceae > Phaeodactylibacter. Next base: position 2,721 of record CAJXNH010000007.1, on the reverse strand, counting down.
TCGTAGGCGGGCATCCCCTGCCTTCTATCCTTTGGTGGATGGAAAGTACCTTCAGCTTGGAACGCCTCGTAGAGGAAATCAACGAAGCCTCTAACCGGATTTCCAGCCTGGTGCGCTCCATTAAAGACTACTCGCACATGGACCGGGGCCTTGCCCTCGAACCTGTGGATGTCCACGAAGGCCTGAAAAGCACCCTGACCATGCTCCGGCATCAACTTAAAGGCAAGCAGATCGAATTGGTCCAAGACTTCTGCCAGTCGGCACCAGCAGTACAGGGCTTTGCCGGTGAGCTCAACCAGATTTGGACCAACCTCATCGTCAATGCTGTTGATGCCATGCCACCCGGTGGCCGGCTGATTGTCCGCACTTACCCCAATCGTGAATATGTCTGTGTAGACATCGAAGACAACGGCAGCGGCATACCCGAAGAAGACCAAACCCGGATTTTCGAACCCTTTTTTACTACCAAACCTATGGGGGAGGGGACCGGAATGGGGCTCGATATCGTCAAAAAAATAGTAGACCGCCACAAAGGCAAAATTACCCTGGATTCAAAACCCGGGCGCACCGTTTTCACCCTTTGTTTCCCCACCGCCCCATAATCTTTTCCGTTGATGATGACCCCCAGGTACTGCGCTCACTGAAACGAGACCTCCGCAATGCCTACAAGGAAGACTATCGTATCATTAGTACGGAAAGCGCTAACGAAGGGCTGGATGCACTGGAAGCATTAAAGAAAAAGGGGGAGGAAGTCGCCCTGTTCATCTCTGATCAGCGTATGCCGGAAATGCTGGGCGTGGAATTTCTGGAACGTGCCCGGCCATTATACCCGGAAGCCAAGCGGGTGCTGCTCACCGCCTATTCCGATACAGACGCAGCCATCAAAGCCATCAACGATGTACAGCTCGATTACTACTTCCTCAAACCCTGGGACCCGCCACAGGAACGGCTTTATCCCGTCCTCAACGACTTGCTCGAGGAGTGGCAGGTTGGCTTTAAGCCAAAATTCCGGGGCATACGCGTGGTTGGCTACAACTACTCCCCCAAGTCGCATCAGGTGAAGGATTTCCTGGCAGGCAACCTGCTGCCCTACCAATGGCTGGACATAGAAACCAGCCCGGAAGCAAAAGAATTGCTCCGCTTGCACGATATTCCAGCCAAAACCCTGCCTGCGGTTTTCTTTGAGGATGGCAGTGCAATCGCCGACCCAACCGTACAAGCCATAGCGGCTAAAATAGGCCTTCATCCCAATGCGAAGTCCGACCTTTACGATGTGGTCATCGTTGGCGCAGGCCCATCCGGTTTAGCTGCAGCCGTATACGGTGGGTCAGAAGGGCTGAAGACCTTGCTCATTGAGCGGCGGGCACCGGGTGGGCAGGCGGGCACAAGTTCCCGGATTGAGAACTACCTGGGTTTCCCCAAAGGACTAAGCGGTTCCGAACTTGCCCGGCGCGCCATCACTCAGGCGACCCGGTTTGGCGTGGAGTTTCTATCCCCTCAGGAGGTCAGCAGCATCTCCACCGATGGGCAATACAAAACCATCCACCTGGCAGACGGCTCTACCATCAATACCCGGGCTGTAGTCATTACCACCGGCGTCGACTACCTGAAGCTCCCCGCCGAGGGCGCAGCTGACCTCACAGGCGCAGGCATATATTATGGTGCAGCAATGACTGAGGCGAATGCCTGCCGGGAGAAAGAAGTCTACATCGTAGGCGGAGGGAACTCTGCCGGGCAGGGGGCAGTCTACCTTTCTCAGTTTGCCAAAACAGTACGCATCCTTATCCGTAAGCCTGACCTGACCGCCACTATGTCTTCTTACCTCATTGATCAAATCAATGCCATACCTAATATAGAAGTGCATGGCCGCCGGCAGGTCTTGCAGGCAAAGGGCAATGAGCACCTGGAGTCGCTGCTGCTGGAAAACATGGAAGACCAATCCGGCTATGAGATCCCTGCAGACGCCTTATTCATCTTCATCGGTGCCCGCCCTTACACCGATTGGCTGGACGGGCAAATCATCCGAAATCAGAAAGGTTACCTAAAAACAGGCAATGACCTGATGGCGGATCCGGCTTTCGCCAAAGTTTGGAAGCGTGGCCGGGAGCCTTTCCTGCTGGAAACCTGTGTGCCCGGAATTTTTGCAGCTGGCGATGTGCGTGCCGGTGCGATGAACCGGGTAGCCTCTGCAGTAGGAGAGGGGGCTATGGCCATTAAGTTGGTGCATGAGTACCTGGCGGAGGTATAAACCTGCCTGTAGAGCAAGGCCTCCATCCCTCAAAGGGTTCTATTTGAAGAAACCACCTGCATGCTTTGGATCATTAATCGATAAATCTGTCCATTTCTGTATATTAAGGTGTAACTGAGACTGGCAGAAAAAAATTTACACTGCTCTTTTTACAGCTAAGCAAAATGCGGTCGTGTAACCTTACTTAGGGCTAGGCGTTTGCATGGGGAAATAACCTTACTGCCAAACAAAGCCCTTTGACCTGACTTTCCCCGATCGAGAAAAAAGGGGGCATTGCTTGCGAGAAATAAAAAAGCGTTTTACATTTGCAGTCGCTTCGCAAGAGAGGCGCTGCTCGGAAGAGCGGTTGAAAAAAGTTGCAAAATAAATTTGGTGGTTTCGAAATCAGGTTTTATCTTTGCACTCGCTTTGAAAGCAGAGCGGCAGATTTTCGGGAAAGAGGTTTTTTAGAACAGGGTGCACACGGCACAAAT
>CAJXNH010000006.1 GCA_913057245.1 uncultured Phaeodactylibacter sp. | reverse complement strand
AAGCCCTGGCGCCTAATCGGCGGGAAGCCAATGCGAAGGCAACTGCGTTACTGGCAACGGTAGGGTGGGAAGGAAGCCTTAGCAAGTATGGGGCACGTAGCGGGAGCGAACCGGGAGTGGCGCGGCAGGTGGGTAACCTTGCAAAAAGTGGGAAAGCCCAAAAGCCGGATAACCTGCCACGTTAAAACGGACGGGGTCCCATACAGGAAAGTTTGCTTAACCATGGAAGCCTGTTGGGGTGTCCGGGATTTTTTTCTGGACAAGCAGCTAACAAGTCGCAAGACGAGGCAGCAGCCACACGCCAGCAGGTGGCAGATGCGCCCGTAGTAGTTTTAAACTCCGAGCCTATGAAGCTCTGGTAACAGGGTGGAGGATAAAACTCGGAGGACAAGTTGCGGCAGCCAATCGCAAGGCTAGTCAACTTGACTAGCCAGCGCCAAAAGTGCTGGTAAGCTGCGAAGGGGCGAAGTTAAATCAAAGCGTCTCCCTCCAAGGGGGCGTTAAGGTACAAGTGAAGACAATCGTCGGTGGGACCCCGATGAGGAATTATGGGAAGGCGGTGACGAGCCCAGCCTGACCAATAACCCGCACGAGCGTTGAGTACAGTGGAGCCAGACAGGGTAGATTGCCATAGAGCTAGAAACGCCCTGCCTCCCGCCAGAACGCCCATTAGGCATACCGACGGTACGCGACCGGGTGGTGCAGCAAGCACTGCTCAACATCCTACAGCCCATTTTCGAGCCGGGCTTCCACCCATCGAGCTACGGCTACCGCCCCGGGCGCAGCTGCGCCCATGCAGTGGCGAAGGCAGAGCGTTTCAGTAACAAGTGGGGGCTGGCTCATGCCGTTGACATGGACTTGTCGAAGTGCTTCGACACGCTGGACCACGGCTTGATACTGGCAGGGGTGGGGGCTAAAGTAAGCGACGGCAGTGTTTTGTCACTGGTCCGCCAAATACTTGAAACGGGATTTATGGACGAAGGTGCGTATTACCCTGCGGAAGCTGGCAGCCCGCAAGGCGGAGTAATCTCCCCGCTGCTGATGAATATCTATTTGGACAATTTTGACCAGTACATGAAAAGTCAAGGCATCCGGATAGTAAGGTACGCAGACGGTATACTGATCTTCGGCTACACGCGCAGTGAAGCTGGGAGGTATCGGTCTATAGCCGCCCAATATCTGGAAGAGGAGCTAAAACTTACGGTCAACGTAAAGAAGACGCACCTCACAACGATATGGGAAGGCATAGCGTACCTGGGTTTTATCATCAGCCGGCGGGGTGCGCGCATACACCCAAAGAGCGTGAAGAGGTTTAAGGACAAAGTCCGCAAGCTGACCCCACGCAACTCCGGGCGTAACGTAGAGCACCAGATAAGGGAGCTGTCGATGCTATTGCGGGGTTTTGCCAACTACTTCCGCATTGGGCAAGCCAAGCGCCTGTTCCGTAATTTAATGAGCTGGATACGCCGCCGCCTGCGGATGAAGCAAATGCGCGAGTGGAAAAGCTGGAAAGGCTTGCATAAACAGTTACGACGGATGGGTTACAAAGGGAGTTTTGAGAAAATCTCTATGGCCCGCTGGCGCAACGCGAGCTGCAAACTGGTCCACATGGCGCTGCCTAATGAGTGGTTTAATAACCTGCACTTGTACGACATGGAGCGGGTGAAAACCAACACGTTGCATCAATACTATGAATAAGATTTAACAGGAGCCGTGTACGAGGCCCGTACGCACGGTTCTGTGAGAGGGATAAAGTAGAAGGATGCATCCTTCTACTTTACCCTACTCAATCATTTTGAGGGGGGCACGAGCCGGGCGTAGCGATCTTCATCGTGGAGGATTTCGTAAAGGGCCTCATGGTACTCGGGGAAGTCAGGGAGGTTGTTGTGGCCACCGCCTTCCAGAGCAATGAGCTCACTGTTGGGCGCATCTTCGTGGAGCATTTTGCCTTGCCGGAAATGGATCAGCCGGTCAATCAGGCCCTGGCATCGCTCAGCCCGCTCAATGGCGACATCATCAAGAGCCAGGCTGGCTTTGCACAGTATGTTGCAGGTGTAGGCTGGGTGGGCAACCTCAATTTCATGAGCTCTCCCAATGGCTACCTGATCAACCTGGGCGAGGCGGGCACGCTCACCTACCCGGAGAACTTTAACGGGCCTAATGAGGAAGCCTTCCGCAATCAGGATGGCATCGAAGCCCGCAGCGCTTCGCAGTGGGAAGTCGACCCGCACGGTTACGAGCACAGCATGAACCTGATCGCAGTGGTCACGGATGCCGAAACGGACAACCTGCTGCACGAAGGGGACGAGGTCGGTGCCTTCATCAACGGTGAGGTGCGTGGCAGCGCGCAGCCGATCTACGTAGAGGCGGTGGATGCTTACCTGCTCTTTATGACCGTCTACGGCAACGCCGAGGGCGGCACGGTCACCTTCAAGTACTACGACAGTACAGACGGTGAAATCAAGGCCGTGGAAGAGTCCTTTGTCTTCATTGCCAACGACATCCTGGGTACGGTCAACCTGCCGGAGCCGCTGACGCTGCAGAGCGTGACGGATGCTGCTGCCCTTACCGGCACGGCGCCCCGCTTCGAGCTCTTCCCCAACCCGGCCACAGAGCGGGTGTACCTGAGCTTTGAGGCGCCGGCTGCTGCCGATATTATAGTAGTCGTCACAGATGCGACCGGCCGGGAAGTGGCACGTATCGAGACAGAAGCCGGTGCCGGGGACAACTTGCTGGAATGGCGGCCCAATCACCTGGCTGCGGGGCTGTACTTCGTTACCCTGCACGGCAACGGCCCGGTACAGTCTGCGAAATTGAATCTACGACCTTAAATAAGCCTGCTGCCTGTCGCGGGGTTACCTTGCGCGGGCAGCAGCCCAAAAGCATAATCCAATGCGATATATATTTATTATCCTATTGATGGCTGTTGCCTTCAGGGCATCCGCAGGCCTGCCCGACTGGACAGCACCGGAGCCCGGGGTGTACGGCTACTCGGCAAGCATCAATGCAGCCCTGGTCATCGATGGAGCGCTGACGGCGAATGCCAATGACCTCATCGCTTTCTTCTCCAACGGGGAGCTGCGGGGCGTGAGCACGCCGGTAAGCATAGGAAATCAGGTCTTCCACCTGTCTACGGTTTTCTCCAATACTGCTATAGGGGAGGAGCTGCAGGTGCGGGTCTACCATGCGGCTACCGATGCGGTTTACATCGCGCAGCAGCCCTACGCTTTCGTCCATCAGGGCGTGAGCGGCAGTTTTGATGCGCCCTACGAAATTGAAGTCTTCACAGACGGTGATGCGCCCATCGGGCTTCAGGCATTGCCGGCACAACAGACCTTGCAGGGCGTGCCCTTCGCGCCCCTGGGCCTGCAGCCTTTTCTGGAGCGGCAGGACAACGACGGTATTACCTGGTCGGCGGATTTCAACCCGCACGTCCTGACTTTTTTTAACGGGGCAGAGCTGACGCTGATCCCAACAGACCCCGCCTGGTTTGGTTCCACCACAGTCACGGTGCGCGCCACCGAGCAGACGCCCAACGCTTACTTTGCCACCGCAGCACTCAGCGTCACCGTTGAGGAAGCCTACGCCGGGCCGCAGTGGGAGGATATCCCAATACAGAGCGCGGAGCCGCAGGCCGGCTTTGAGCTGCTGAGCCTGCCCGGCTTCGAGGCGGGCTATGGCGGTCCCTGCCTGGACTACAGCCTGACGCCTGTACTGGCTACGGCAGGCAGCCAGCCACAGTTGCCCGCCAGCTGGAGCACTCCTCTTTTGCAACAGCCGTTCAGCATGAACCTCTCTGCCCGGGCACAGTATACGCCTTGGCTGCCGTTGGGCGATGAAGCCGACCGCCTGGCCTTCTTCATCAACGGCCAGCTGAGCGGCACAGCCGCCCCGGAGCTGGTCAGCGGGCAGGCGTACTACTTTGCCACCGTTTACCATGCCATGCCGGAAGGGGAAATGGAGGTGCGCTACTACAGCGCAGCCCACGAAGCCCTCTTCACCTTGCCCCTTACGCTCAGTTTTGGCGGTAACGGCCAGCTGGGCAGCCCGGACGAGCCGCTGGTGCTCGATTTCTCCCCCTTCTTCTTTGAGCTGGACGAAGCCGGGCAGCTGGGCGTCACGCCACAGGACACGGCCTTCCGGGGGGCGCACCCGTACACCTTCCTGGCAGCAGACTGCGACTATCCGGAGGCGCTGCAGGACACGGTGTCCACGCAGCTGTGCTACGATATTGACAGCGATCAGGACGGGCTGTGCAATACGCTCGACCCGGCGCCCTTCGATCCCTGCTTCCCGGATTACGAAGCGCCGCCCCTGCAGGTGCTTGATAGCAATGGGGACACGCTCACGAGCAAAGGCATGCTTGAAGTGGGCACCGACTCCGGCGATTGCCACTACTCGGCTATCTGGCGGGCTTTTTCCATAGAAGACTGCTCTGGCGTGACGGTAGAGGCTGCCCTGGAAAACCAGAATGGCCCCTCGGCCGGGCAGCTGGAAACGGTGCTGCTTGATGCGGCCACCGGGCAGTATGCCCTCTACCTCACCGTACCTCAGGGCACCTACGAGCTGGAAGTGGTTGCCACCGATGATTATGGCAATGCGGAGGATTTTACCTACACTTTTATTGTAACAGATGAGGAAGCGCCGCAGCTGTCCTGCCTTGATGTAGAAGTAGCCCTGAGCTACGACGGCACCGGGGAGCTGCTGGCCGACGAGGTGCTGGACTTTGCCAACAGCAGCGACAACTGCGGGCTGGACTACAGCACGCTGATGATCAGCCAAACGGCTTTTGACTGCAGCGGCCTGGGCATACAGAGTATAGAGCTGACGGCTTCTGATATACATGGCAACAACAGCAGCTGCACGGCGCAGGTGGAAATGCTCATCAGTGAAGACATCCCGCCGCCCTGGGGCACAGCCGATATCGGCATGGTGCCGGGCAGCAGCGCCTATGCTTATGATCCCTGTGCTACTGATAATCCGTCCAAAGGGCATTTCACCCTCAACAGCCCTGGCTACAACCCCATTTCGGGGGGTACGGACCAGCTGGCGGGCGTGGTAAAGGAGCTGTGCGAAGGGTCCGGCATCCGCGCAGAGGTACAGTCGGTAGGCCCGGATACGTATGCGGGCATATTCATGCGCAACAGCAGCGCGGCCGGGTCGCCCATGGCGGGGCTGTTCACCAACCTGACGCCTTTGCTGCGCTGGGAGAGTCGCCTTCAGCCGAACGGCAGCAAGAGCTTTACGCCCTTTCAGGCGGCCGCAGCCCCGGCAACGCTGGGCATGCGGCGGCACAATGGCCTGCTGCAGGCTGTGTACCGCACCCCCGGCGGGAGCGGCTGGCAGTTGATCGACCAAATACAGGACCATCTGGAAGAATGCGTGGAAGTCGGCTTTGGGGCTTTCACGAACACGCCTGGCGGAGCGGCAATAGCTGTGATTGGCCCGGTGAATACCATAGGGGCTCCCAACAGCACCGAATTTGGGGGCAGCCCGGCCATGGAGCTTACAGGCGCTGCTGGCACCGGGCAGCTGGCGCTTTGGCCCAACCCGGCCTCCCGGTCGGTTACTTTATCACTGGGCGCCCCGCTGGAAGCGCCGGCGCAGGCCCGCCTGATGGACGGGCTGGGGCGGGCTGTGAGGGCCTGGCCCCTCGAAGTGGGCTTAACGGAGCATCCGCTGGCCGTAAGCGGCCTGCCGAATGGCTTATACTGGTTGAAGGTTGACGGGCAGCCAGGCGCACAGCGGTTGCTAATCAGCCGGTAAGGCCGTAGCGGCATTCAAAAGATACCGGAAGGGGGCAGTGATGAGCGCTGCCCCCTTTTGTTTGTCACAATAGCATGTCACAATAGTGTTTACCCCACGCTATGGATCGTTCACGGCAATTATTAAGGCGTTCGCCACATATTTCAAATCCCCTTTCTCTTCTTCTTTAGATTTGAGTTATTGAAACGATCCCACCTACCGATTATCAAGAACAGTATCAGGAAGTATTGCAAAAAGAATGTCCTAAGAGCTGAAGACTTAACCGTTAGCCTTAAGAATTTTATGGGGAACCTTTACGCTACAGCCTTTAACGGGTGGTTAGGGCTGTAGCTTTTTCCACCTACAAACAAACACCACACTTTTCCCGGTAATTAGACATTAGGGGAATATGCACGGGCGTTTATCGCCGATGAACAAACACCACATTCAAACACAATAACAACACGAACGGGATTAATTAAGGCCATTAGGGCCTTCAATGGATACTTAGGAAAAAGGCTGCGGTAATCCCCGCAGCCTTTTCTATTGTGCCTACAGAGCGTATATCGCTAAGGCTGGCTTTTACTGCCCCCGAAACAGCTTTTATCCCTCAAAGTGGAAGGAAAGCGTGAAGGTCCGGGAAAGTATCTTTTCCAGAACGGTAGACTCCTCGATATTTTCATTATAGATCAGCGTATTGCCGATGCCATGGGATATCTTGATTTCAGGAGAAAAGATGAAGAAAGGGAAGAAGAACTGCACGCCTGCGCCATACTCCAGTGCGAATTCATTGGGGGCTATGCGTACGAGGGTCTCCGCCTGCCGGGTTTGCGAATCACTGGCCACATCAAAGGCATACTTCACACCAGCAATGACAAAAAGCCGCATATCCTTGTAGGGGGCCGACTTGTAGCGCAGGTGGAAAGGCATTTCCACGAGGACAGACTCTACCCGCCGTTCAGAAAAATTAGACCGCCGCCCAAAACGGGTGTAGCTAATCGTCCGCTCAGCAAAAGAGAGGGTGGGGAGGAAGCGAAAATCGAAATGATCGCCCATTTTCAGGTTGGTGACAATACCAAGATTGAAGCCCGGCCCTGAGGCAGACTCGACCACGCGGATGGAGTCGCTTTGCAGGAACTGATCAGAGTTGAAGGGCGTGAACCGGGAGGAGTTGTACCCCAGGGTAATCCCAAAGTAATAAGGCTTCTGCTGGAAGTCGAAAAAGTTGTAATTCCCGGTAGCCTGAGCTGAGGACTGCTGCGCCGGCAGCAGGAGAAGCAGGGCGCAAGCTAAGCTTAAGCTTTCCCACCGGAATAAATCGCGCAAACGCCAAGAGTTAGTGGTATGCATTGATTTGATTTAAAGCCAATTTTGCTAAGAATGTCGGTAAACTGTTCGCGGTCAGGAAATGCCTGCACCGATTCGTAAAGGTAACTGTAAGCCCTGGGGTCCTTAGAAGTCAGCCGGCCCACGGTGGGCAGGATGTTCCGGAAATAAAAGTTGTACAGTTGCTTGAACGGGAAAACCCGGGGTTTGGAAAACTCCAGTACTACAAGCTTGCCGCCCGGCTTTAGCACCCGATGCATTTCTTCGAGCCCCTTTTCCAGGTGTTCAAAATTGCGCACACCAAAAGCAACGGTGATGGCATCAAACGTATTGTCTGAAAACGGCAAATTCTCCGAGTCGCCCTGCTGCAGCTCAATGGTGGTGCTCAATCCGCGTTTATCGATTTTGGTCCGGCCAATTTCGAGCATTTCATTGGCGATATCAATACCGATAATTTTCTCAGGCTGCAACTGCCGTGCGGTCTCCAGTGCCACGTCTGCCGTGCCGGTAGCCACATCGAGTACCACCTTAGGCGCATCCTCCTTCAACAGCTTGATGGCCCGCTTGCGCCAGTACACATCAATACCCAGAGACAACAGGCGGTTCAGGAAATCATAGTAGGGCGCGATGCCATCAAACATCTTCGACACCTGCTCTTTCTTACTGCCCGACTGATCATACGGCTTTACTTCCTCTGCCATAGTAATTTCAAAATTTTTGCAAAGATATATTTTGGGAAGGGAGTAGCCGTCATAGTAAAGCAAAATCCTGTTTTTTTCTTATCTTTGCCTGTCTTTGAAAAAAGGGCAAGAAAATACAAGAATAAACCGCTTACATGTCTTTGAAACAGCGAATTATCCCCGTTAATATCGAGGACCAAATGAAGTCGGCCTACATTGATTACTCTATGTCGGTAATCGTGTCCCGGGCGCTTCCGGATGTACGGGACGGCCTTAAGCCGGTACACCGCCGTGTCCTCTACGGTATGTCAGATTTAGGGCTCACCTACAACAAAAGTTATAAAAAGTCGGCACGTATTGTGGGAGAGGTGCTGGGTAAATACCACCCTCACGGCGACTCTTCCGTATACGATACGATGGTCCGTATGGCACAGCACTGGTCTCTGCGCTACCCGCTGGTAGACGGTCAGGGCAATTTTGGCTCTATGGATGGCGACAGCCCGGCAGCGATGCGTTATACCGAGGCTCGCCTGGAGCGTATTTCCGATGAGATGCTGGCTGATATCGGCAAGGAAACTGTCGATTTCACCTTCAACTTCGATGATACGCTGAAGGAGCCTACGGTACTGCCTACCAGAATCCCAAACCTGCTGGTCAACGGTGCCTCTGGTATCGCTGTAGGTATGGCGACCAATATGCTGCCGCACAACCTCACAGAAGTGGTCGATGGCATCGTGGCGCAAATTGCCAATCCGGATATCACCATCGAAGAATTGATGCAGTACATCAAAGCGCCGGATTTCCCAACCGGTGGCATCATCTATGGTACCAGCGGTGTACGCGAAGCTTTCGAAACCGGCCGCGGCCGGGTTGTCGTGCGTGGCCGGGCAGAGATTCAGGTGGCTGATAACGGCAGAGAAACCATCGTGGTTACTGAGATTCCCTATCAGGTCAATAAAGCCAACCTGGTCGCCAAGATCGCCGAACTGGTGAATGATAAAAAGATCATCGGTATCAGCGACATACGCGACGAGTCTGACCGCGATGGCCTGCGGATCGTAGTGGATGTGAAGCGGGATGCCATGGCCAGCGTTGTACTGAGCATGCTGTACAAGTACACTGCTTTGCAGACTTCCTACGGTGTCAATAACGTAGCCCTGGTTAATGGCCGGCCTGAGCTGCTCAACCTGAAAGATATTATCGCGGAGTTTATCAAGTTCCGCATCGAGGTTATCGTGCGCCGTACGCAGTATGATTTGCGCAAAGCGATTGCCCGGGCACACATCCTGGTCGGCCTGCTCATTGCGCTGGACTACATCGATATGGTCATCGACCTCATCCGCAGCTCCGCTACGCCGGAGGATGCCCGCAATGGTTTGATGGCAGGGGCCTTTATCGAGGATATGGATAAGTTCTGGAAGCAGTTTGGCCCGCTGATTGAGCAGGCAGACACCGATGAATATCCGAGAGAAGAGGGCAATGCGCTTTCAGAAGCTCAGGCGCGCGCGATTCTGGATATGCGGCTGCAGAAACTGACCGGTCTGGAGCGCGATAAGGTCAAAGAAGAGTACGACGAACTGCAGGAGCGTATCGCCTACCTGAAGTCTATTCTGGAAAGCGAAGAACTGCAGCGCGAGATCGCTGCAGAGGAGCTGCAGGAGGTCAAAGAAAAATACGGTGACGAACGCCGCACCGATATCACGGCTGCTGATGGCGAAATCAGTATTGAAGACCTGATTGCCAATGAGGAGGTCGTGGTGACGATTTCTCACCTGGGCTATATCAAGCGGACACCGGTATCCGAGTACCGCAAGCAAAGCCGCGGCGGGCGTGGCTCCCGTGGCAGTAAGACCCGGGATGCGGATTTTGTGGAGCACCTGTTCATTGCAAGTACCCACAATTATCTGCTGCTCTTTACGGAGTCCGGGCGTTGCCATTGGCTGCGGGTTTACGAGATACCGGAAGCGACCAAGACTTCAAGCGGGCGGGTGATTCAGAATATCCTGGCCATTCCAAAGGATGACCGGATCAAAGCCTATATTAATATTCAGGACCTGACGGATGAGGAATTCATCAATAATAACAATATTGTTTTCTGCACCCGCAATGGCCTGATTAAGAAGACGCTGGTCGAAGCCTACTCCCGTCCGCGGGCAGGGGGTATTAATGCCATTACGATTAACGAAGGCGATCAGTTGATAGAAGCGAAACTGACCAATGGCAATCAGGAAGTGTTTATTGCCAGCCGTTCCGGCCGGGCGATCCGCTTCGAGGAGTCTAAGGTGCGTACCATGGGGCGTACTGCTGCCGGTGTACGGGGCATCAGCCTGAACGACGATGGCAAGGACATCGCAGTGGGCATGGTCATCATCGACCCGGAAGAAGCTGAAACAGCCATTATGGTCCTTTCTGAAAAGGGTATGGGCAAGCGGACGCTGTACAGCGATTACCGTCTGACCAACCGGGGCGGTAAGGGCGTTAAGAACATGCAGGTTACGGACAAGACAGGCGGTGTATTTTCCATCAAAGCGGTCAGCGAAGACAGTGACCTGATGATCACCACGCGCGATGGCATCGTTATCCGTATGGCGGTAAGTGATATCCGGGTGATGGGCCGCGCTACGCAGGGCGTTCGCCTGATTAAGCTGGGTAAAAACGATGAAATGGCTGATATCGCCGTCATTCATAAATCAGAAGATGAGGACGAGCCAACAACGCCTCCTGCATCCGATGAAGAGGAATAGGAACTGGTTTTAACATTTTGTAAATACCGATTCTTTCCTGAAATTCGTCTAATAGAGTGAAAAAACGGGAATTTTGGGGTCTTTACTGATCCTGAGCCCGGTTTTTCGGGTTATTTGAATACAAACCAAAAATGAAAATTGCATACAACATGAAAAAACTGATCTTAGCACTGACTGCCGTATTGATGGTATTTGCAGTACAGGCACAGGACGGTAAGAAGGCGGTTCGTAAAGCTTCGAGTGCCCTGGGCGCTTTCAACCTTGATCCAACCAATAATAAGGATAAGCTTAAGGAAGCCATTGACTTTATTGAAGAAGGGGTGAATGATGCGGAAACAGCTAAAGAAGCTAAAACCTACCTGACAAAGGGAGAAATTTACAATGAAATTGCCAATCAATACCTCATTGCCAGTCAGCTGGGCGGCGAAGATGCAACAGCTGGGCTACCGGAAGTAGATGACCCGGCAATGGTTGCGGCAGAAGCACTGCTGAAGGCGTACGAATTGGCAGAGAAAAAATGGGAAACCCGTGACGCCACCAAGGGTATGGCACAGGCACAAGGGCATCTCTCCAACAGTGGCGTAATGGCTTTTCAGGACGAGCAGAACTATGAGAAGGCTTATAATAACTTCAAAATGGTGCTCGACCTGCACAAGGTTCTGACTGATGAGAAAGAGGATAGCAACCTGAAGAGCGAAGACGACTACCTCAATCAGTTGTACATCACCGGGCTTTCTGCGATCAACGCCAATAAAATGGACGCAGCTAAAGGCTATTTTGACCAGCTGTATGAAAAAAAATACGACAAGCCTGTCATTTACGAATCGCTGTACAAAATTACAGCAACGGATGAGTCCAAAATGGACGAAGCCTATGCCTATCTTGAAGAGGGTCGTAAGCTGTTCCCGGACGATGTGTCCCTGCTGTTTGCAGAAATCAACCACTTTCTCCGTATCGGTAAACTGGATGTGCTGATTACCAAGCTGCAAACGGCGATCGAAAAAGAACCGGACAACGTTTCCCTATATTCTACACTGGGCAACGTTTATGACAACTTGTATCAGAAGGCGCTCAAAGCCAACGATGAAGCAGCTGCAAAAGAGAACTTTGACAATGCAATGAAGTATTATCAGCAGGCGGTAGATAAGGAGCCTGATTACGTTGATGCCATCTACAGTATTGGCGCGTTGTACTATAACAAGGCGGCGGTTATGACACAGGACCTCAATAAGTACGCTGATGACTACTCCAAGGAAGGCCTGAAGAAGTACGAAGAGCTCAAGAAGAATATCTTCGAGGAGTTTGATAACGCACTGCCATTCTTCCAGAAGGCGGAGTCGATCAACCCAAGCGACTTGAACACGCTGATTGCCCTCAAGGAAATCTACGCACGTAAAGATGATCTGGAGAAGTCCAATGTCTTCAAGGAGCGTATCGACCGCATTCAGGCGGGCGAGACAATCGAGGATGCCTACTTTGATAAGTAAGCTATCTTGAACAGATAAGAAAAAATGCCCGGGCAGCGCTGTTGTCCGGGCATTTTTTATAGCTCTTCCTGCTGATCAATGGCACGAATCACCCGGCAGGGGTTCCCCGCAGCGAAGCTGTCCGATGGAATATCACGGGTGACCACGCTCCCAGCCCCAATCACTGCCCGGTCTCCAATTGTCACACCAGGGCACACGATAACACCTCCACCCAGCCATACGTCATCCCCGATTCGGATCGGCTTGGCATACTCCTTCCCACTACTGCGCGCCTCGGCATTCAGCGGGTGGGTAGCGGTGTAGAGCTGCACATTGGGCGCGCACATGACCCGGCTGCCAATGTACACTGGTGCCACATCCAGCACCACGCAGTTGAAATTGAAAAAGACCCGCTCGCCGGCATAAATGTTATAGCCGTAATCACAGTAGAACGGCGGTTCAATCCAGAGGTCAGGCTGACTGTTGGGCAGCAGTTGTTTCAGAATTTCCTGACGCTTTTCTTTTTCGTCATCCCCGGTCTCGTTTAGGGCTTTGAACAAAAGGCGGGCTTTTTGGCGTTCTTCAGTGAGGATCGGGTCAAGGGGCACATACATTTCCCCGGCGATCATTTTCTCTTTTTCTGTACGCATGTTGTAAAAAATGAGGAAGTGAAAGAAATAGGCAGACGCTATTGCCTGATATTTTTTACCTTGCGCAATTTCTGAAAATTTTGATGTAACCAGTAATACAGTTCGATAATCATGAAGCGTCCAGTTCGGGTTTTTAAATTTGGAGGATCCTCGCTCAAAGATGCAGCGGCTATTCAAAATGTAGCTAACATCCTCCGTGACTTTAAAGACGAAAGCCTGGTGGTAGTGGTTTCTGCAATGGGCAAAACGACCAATGCGATGGAAGCCGTAGCCGAAGCCCATGCCGCTCAGAACGGTAAAGCCTTTGACCTGCTCAACGAAATCAAAGCCCAGCATTACCGGATTATGGACCAGCTTTTCCCTTCTCAAAATGAGGAGGTCTATGCTGCGGTTAATGATGTATTCGTAGAAGTGGAGTGGGTGCTGGAAGAGCCGCCGCATGACAACTACGACTACATGTACGATCAGATCGTATCGATTGGCGAACTGGTCTCCTCCAAAATTGTGAGCGCCTTTCTGAATCAGATGGAATTGCCGACCGCCTGGCTCGATGCAAGAGACGTGATTTTGACTGATGACATCTTCCGGGAAGGCTGGGTACAGTGGGAAGAAACGCAGGAACGCGCTACCAAACTGGTAACCCCACTGCTGGAAAAGCCCGGCTTCGTCCTGACACAGGGCTTTATAGGCAGTACCACTGAAAACTTTACCACCACCCTCGGACGGGAAGGCTCCGATTATACCGCAGCGATTTTCAGCTTTTGCATGGATGCCCAGGATATGACGATCTGGAAGGATGTCCCCGGCGTCCTGACCGCAGACCCCCGAAAGTTTGAGAATGTCACCCTGCTCGACCGCCTCTCCTACAAGGAAGCCATCGAGATGACCTACTACGGTGCCAAGGTTATTCACCCCAAGACCATCAAGCCCCTTCAGAACAAGAGCATTCCGCTGATGGTGAAGTCCTACATCAACCCGGAAGGTGCGGGCACCTACATTTCAGACGAAGTGGAGGACAACTACCCGCCAATGGTTGCCATCGAAGGCGATCAGGTATTGCTGCAAATCAGCACCCGTGATTTTTCCTTCGTGGCTGAGCACCACATCCGGGAACTGTTCAACATTATCGCTGATCTGCGTATTCAGGTGAATATGATGCAAAACTCAGCCATCAGCTTTAGCCTGTGCGTCAATGATGTGGACGATAAAGCCGATCGTTTCGCCCAGCGTATAGAGCAGGACTTCAAAGTGATGATGGACCGCGGGCTCGAACTCATTACCGTTCGCCACCATCAACCCGCTATTATGGAAGAACTGCGCAAAGGCAAAATCGTCCTGCTGGAAGAACGCATTAAAGATACCACCATTCAAATGGTGGTGAAGGATGTGCCGGTCATGCGCCGAAAGGAGGTGCCCACAGCATAAACTTTCCGGAACGTGGTTTTTATCGGATTGACTCCCAACCCTACGAGCTGACTTTTCGTCTGTATACAAAAACAATCATCCGATGAAAAAGCTAAAAATTTTGACTGCCGTGCTGATCTTCTCCACCCTGTTCTGGGCCTGTGAGCAGTCAGAAGACGATGGATTAATCATTTGCCCAACAGGAACCTGTGAGGAAAACAGGTGCAGGTGAGTGATGACCTTTATGAGAATGGTCCGGACGACGAACTGATGATTTCCAACGTCTTCATTTTTGAGGATTGCCTGGATGTGACCTTTCGCTACGGAGGTGGGTGCGGAGAAGTGGAAGCGCATCTTTTTGCCAGTGTGGGTGAAGGTGAGCGCCTGCCACCGACCCGTTTCATCAGGGTAGGGTTTAAGGACGACGATGACTGCGAGGCACTACTTGTCTACACCAAGACTTTTGACTTGACACCTCTTCGCTCCGGGGCGCATTCTACCATCCTTCTTCAGCTGGAAGGGTACGATGAAGTGCTGGAGTATAGCTACTGAAAAACGGGGAAAACCCAAAGGTGCGCACCTCCGGACCTATTCAGGTCAATGTTTTAGGAGCTTCTCTGCATGCCGGGCTTAGATGTGTGGAATGCCCATTCATATGGTGTGAACCACAAAGAAGTTGACGGAGGCGGGGAAAAGCTTTAACTTCCTGAACAAAATCAATGCATATGCTAAAGCACTTTACTTTATTTTGCCTGCTCACCCTGTTTATAATCTCCTGCGGGCAGGGGTCAGTGGAAACGGCATCAGAAACATTAGCAAGCCCTGAAGCCGCCACCCGACCGGTAGGCAGTGCTTATGACAGCCTCCTCGCTCAGGAGCTTGGTGCGGATGACTATGGTATGAAGGTCTACGTGATGGCTTTCCTGTACCGGGGAGATGCTACGGGGCTGGATTCTCTGCAACGGGCTGAGCTACAGCGTGCTCACCTCGATAATATTACCCGTATGGCGGAAGCTGGCGACCTGGTCCTGGCCGGGCCGTTTATGGATGGGCAGGACCTGCGGGGCATCTACGTATTTGATGTCAGAACGGTTGCTGAAGCGGAGGCGCTTACCAATACTGATCCGGCAATCAAGGCTGGTACGTTGCGCATGGAACTCCGGCCCTGGTACGGTTCGGCAGCCTTAATGAAAGTCAATGAGCTGCACGAACAGGTCGCAAAGATTGATATCTGACCGCATTAAAAAATAGGTCCTAAAAAGTCGACCAGCCCCTCTTTCCATTGTTTACCCCTCAGTGGCTTGACCATCAGGGAGTGTTTTACCGAGCGGCGGGTCAGCCCCACAGACTGATCACCGGAGATCATCATCCACACGCAGGGATTGCTGACAAGCTGGAAGCCGTTATCCAGGTAAATCTGATGCTGACTGGCAATCAAAACCAAAAAGTCAATCTGATTTTCCTTTCCCAGCATGGTGAGTTGGTCAAGCAGGTAACTGGCAATGCGGCGGCGCTGAAAGATGGGGTCCACACAAAGGTCTATCACTCCAAAAACCGGGTATAATTGCCCGGCATTATGCAGAAGGCGGTGCTCTACGGCCATGTGTGCCATTAACCGCTCCTCCCGATAGCCAAGATAGCGAAAATCAGGTAGCTGCCGGTAGAAAGTCCGGTCCGGATAGCCCGGGAATGCGGTCTTCAGGAGCCTTTGAATATGTTGCTTTTGCAAGCTGGTCAGCGCGAACTCTTCCACTCGTTCCAGCTCCATCCCTTCCGGTAAATTAGTAGTACTCACTTAATAATGATTTCAGTTCCTGCTCATCGAGCCTGCGGCGGAGCTCGCCCTCTACAGCAATAGATATTTGGCCAGTTTCCTCAGATACAATAAAAGCCGCTACATTCGCCCGCTCCGTGATCCCTACTGCAGCCCGGTGCCGTAAGCCCGCACTGCTCGGTAGATTGGGGTTTTCGGATACGGGAAGCACACAGCTGGCCGATTGCAGCCTGCCATTGCTTACAATAACGGCGCCATCGTGCAGTGGGCTGTGTTTATTAAAGATACTTTCCAGCAGCGGCTCCGTAATATCTGCATCCATAGCTACCCCGGAGCTAACCAGCCCTTCGAGGTCAAGATTGCCGGCCAGAACGATGAGGGCTCCTGTTTTGCGTTTGCTCATGCGCACGATTGCAGAACGCAGGGCGCGCAATTGCCGGACTTTCTCCTCGGTACTTTCCAGGTTGCGGTCCAGAATCCGGCCCAGAAAATTGGAACGCTGCCGAAGTGTGGTATTGCCCAAAAACAACAAAAAGCGCCTTACCTCAGGCTGGAAAATGATGATAATGATGATGACGCCCACGCTCACAAACTGGTCTAAAACCGCCGAAAGGAGGTCCATTTCCAGCTGATTGACCAGCCACCACACCACATACAGGGTCAGGACCCCCACAAAGATATTGAAGGCAATATTGCCGCGCAGCAACTTGTAAATCTGGTACATGAGGTACCCGACAATGATGATGTCGAGCACATCCCAGATTCTGACCGGCAAAAAACCAATATCGAAGAGGTAAATCATGTACGCGGTTTATTCCTGCACGGGCGTTTTTAAGTGGTACAATAGAAACGCCATCAGGTCTGCTGCTGTTTCATCAAAGGGCTGTGCCTGCGGTACCGGATAAATGAGCGCCGGTGCTTTGCCGGTTTGCTGATACTGTAGCGCGGCACCCATTTTCCAGGTATGCGCTGGCATAACCACATCACTGTTGAGGTGAGCGGCCAGCATAGTCGCCGGATACTGGTCTGCCGGTATTTTATGCACAGGCGAATAGGCGTAAATAGGATCAAAATATTTGGGGGCGTCAGGAGCTCCGAATTCTGGTAACCATTTCCACCCGGACCCCAACTCCGGATAGCGGAGCAGGTCGTATAACCCGTCAACACCTACAACGGCTCCGAAGAGATCGGGGCGTTGCGCCAGGCTTGCCATGGCAATCAGCCCCCCCTGGCCTTCACCGTACACCCCAAGCCGGTGAGCTTTGGTGTATTGATTGGCAATCAGGTATTCGGCAGCAGCCTGGAAGTCGTCAAACGTATTCTGCTTGTATTCCAACTGTCCTGCCCGGCGGAGGGTGGTATTGAGGGCGCTTCCCCCTCTTAGGGCGGGAACCGCACAAATGCCGCCCTGTCTCAGCATGAGCTGCGCGATCAGCCGTTCCTGCGCATCGTACATGGGCGCAAAAGGGCCAGACTGACGCCCGCCGGCGAAAATAAGGGCAGGGTGCTTTCCATTGAGCTTTAGCTCCCTGGTATGCACCACATACATGTTGACCGTTGTCCCATCGTAGCTTTCCAACTGCACCAGGCGGGTCTCAAAATTGCCGGGCTTTAGGATAGTGACGGGGGTATGGAAAGCCGTCATCCGTTCTGCCTCAAGATCGAGGTGGTAGACCTGAGGCGGCTCCAAAACAGCGCCATAGCTAATAAAAGCATTTGCATCATCGTACCGGCTGCTGATATCCAGGATAAGGCCATTTTTAGGCAACTTTGGGCGTTTGAGCAGTTTTCCTTTCGTATTGTATACTGCCATGGCACTGCCGGTCTCGCCCAGATAAACCGCCAGCAGGTTTCCGTCCACCCAATGTACGGCTGCCAGTGGTGAGGCGCCTTCCGGCAAAATGGTCTTCCAATAGTTCAGGGCAGGAAGGTCCGGGTCGACCCGCACAAGGCGGCGGTTCGGAGCATCAAGATTGGTGATCAGGTAGAACCCTGATGCATCGGCTCCTGCCCATTCCAGTTGATGCTCCAGGCCTTCAGCAATGGCCGTAAAGGCAGCGTCTGTTTCCCCTGCCGGCCGCCCATAGACCGCCTGATGGCCATCAGCATCCGTGGCCAGGAGCACGAGGTAGTCCTGTGCAGGGCTGAGGTATACCTCAAACCTGAATCTGGGGTCGCTGCGGTCGGCATAAACGAGTTCGTCCTCTGATTGATCGGTGCCCGGGCGGTGGTAATAGACCTGTTGGAAAAGATAAGGCTCGGTGGCGCTACCGGGGCGGGCATAGCGGCTGTAGAAAAAACCACTGCCGTACCAGGTGACATTGCTGTGGCGAACAAACCGAAGCGTATCAGAAAGAAACTGTTCCTGCTCGAGGTCAAAAATCAGGATTTCTTCCCATTCGGAATGGGCAACGGACCGCTTTAGGGCCAGCAGTGCTCCATCCGGAGAAGGTATAAAGCTGGTAATGTCAGAGGCGGTTGGCCAGCCCTGGCTTTGCGGGTTGATTAGTTGTTTTTCCGGAGCATTCAGGCTGTCTCTTCGGAAAAGGCCTTTGCACACGCCTTGTTCTGACTTGAGGTAATAGTAGGCACCATTGATCAGCTGGGGTGGGCTGATTAAGGTGTAGTCCCTCAGCTGTGTGATTTCCTGTCTGAGCACTTCGCGGCCCGGCAGCTGATAGAGATAGGTATTGGCTACTTCTGACTGGGCAGCGGCCCATGCCTGGGTTTGCGCAGAATCGGTTGCTTCCAGCCACTGATAAGGCGCGGCCACTTTATAACCTGAAAAATCATTGCGCCCGGCTGTATCTCTTGGCGTATCGGGGTAGGCAACCGGAATATCCGGAAAGTCATAAGCCTTTTCTGATGGGTCGGATTGACAACCAAAGAACAGCAATGCTGCGCAACATAAAATTACTAAGCCCGTATTTTTCATTAGGTAATAATTTTGGTTTGGCCCTTTACTTGACCCGAATCTCAATTAATGGCTATCTTGAGCGTTCCAGGCTGAGGTGTAGTCGCTGTGGCCTGGAATGGTTTGGCATAACGATTAAAACCTTTGGGGCCCACAGCGGTTTTCCACATCAGGTCGTATAGCTGGACCGTTTTACTTGTTTTGCTACCGGGATAGAGGAGGAACGCCCAATCCTTCATACCATTTGCAACCGCATAAAAACTTCATAGCATGCAAATTAAAGCATTTTTCGCCATCCTGCTGTGCTCCGGACTGCTAATCAGCAATGTTTATGCTCAGGACGAGGTGTTATATGATGAAAAAGAACGGCCTTATGTCCTGAGCCAGGAAGGTAAACGCGCTTATTTGGTTCCCATTCCGGAAGGAGAAGCAACAGGGCCGGACCATGCGGTGCTTGATGTTGAGGTGACGCCGCTGCCCGGAGCCACAGTCATCACTTCTGAGGATTTGCGCCGGGTTGCGGACCGAAAAGCCCAGCTCGCACAACAGGCTGCTGAGATCGCCCGGCAGCGGGCAGACGAGGCGCGGGAGCATACCCTTTCCCTGCAGGAGCAGCTGGATTCCGCTATGACAAGGCAAAATAATACGGAACAGGTCCTGCAGCTGGAAGAACGGCTGAAAAATGCCCGGGAAATTGAATCCATTGCCATCAGGGAGGCTCGTATGGCGCAGCAGGAAGCCGCCAATGCCAGGCAGATCCGGGACAGTCAGACCTACGTGGAAGTTTATCAGCGGGAGCAGGAACGGAAAAAGCTGGAGTTGCAGCAGTTTGAAGGTGTAGATGTGATTTCCTCGGATTCTTACGAAAATGTGCTGCTCGACGATGATTACCGGCCCTTCGGCCATACCAATGAAGTGGTGCAGTTCCCCGAACACGACTGCGCCTTTGAGTTTGAGGGCGTCAATTCCAACGGAAAGTATCAGGTCAGCCAGAAGGAGGAGTTGTTGTTTACCCATACCCCAACCGAACGGCTCCGGCCCGTGCTGAATGGCAAAGAGTACCTGACCTGCCGGGCTGCGTTCAATCAGTTGGGCGGCTACCGCTTTGTGTCTATTGAGTTTACCTTCGCTATGGACAACGCTCAAAGCCTGTATGGCACGATTCAGAAAGGCTCCTTCCTGGTGATGATGACACTCAATAATCAGTATGTCAAACTCCTGGCGGGTAACGGGAGCAATGGCGTGCTCAATGAAAAGACCGGCGAACTGACGTACCGGGTCATTTATCCGATAGACCAAAGTCAGATCAATCTGCTGAAGCGTTTTGAGCTGGACAAGATCATTCTGGGCTGGAGCAGCGGTTATGAAGAGTACGAAACTTACCACCCGGGTCTGTTTATGCATCAGATTCAGTGCCTGGAGTCCCTTTGATTGGCTATATTTGCCCTCCGCAAAGAAAATACCACCACTAAGTTATGGACGTCAGAACCCGCGATGAAGAACTGAAAGCTGTACAAATGCTTGGGCTGAAACTGCCTACCGACCCCCGTTGGGTCAATATGGCAGAGATGGAACTTGAGGAAATCCTCACTGACCACGCCTACTGCGAGCAGAAGGCGGCCACCTCCTGTATTTCGCTGATTCAGGGCTACCCGGAGCATGAAGACCTTGTCCGGGACCTGGCCCCAATCGTAACTGAAGAGTGGGGGCATTTCCGCATGGTCCTTAAGGAGTTGGACAAGCGTGGTCTCAAGCTCGGCCGTCAGCGCAAAGACGAATACGTCAATAAATTACTGGCTTTCCATAAAAAAGGTGGCAGCCGGGAAGACCGCCTGCTGGACAAGCTCCTGACCTGTGCACTCATTGAGGCCCGCAGCTGCGAACGGTTTCGCCTGCTTTCCCTGAATATCCGGGAAGAAGAACTCAAAGAGTGGTACCACAAATTCATGGTGGCCGAAGCCGGGCACTACCGCCTGTTTATCGACCTGGCTAAGCACTACTGCGATGAAGCCAAAGTCCGTGCCCGCTGGAAGGAATTCCTGGAGCGTGAAGCGGAGATCATGGAAGAGCTGGACCTGCGTGGCGACCGCATGCATTAGACTGTGTTGGGGATTCGCTTTTGGAGCGGATGCAGCCCAAAGGGTGAAATCCCAATACAGTCAGTCTTAGCCGTTTCTCTATGCGGTAGATTTTCATTTCTCAGCAGATATGCTTATTATCGCTCTCCCTACCATTAGACCAAGGCAGGAAACCCGCTGGCAGGGCTGCACAAGGACCGCCACTATGACGTTTCCTATCCGAAAACCGTATTGAAACTATCAATTTTGGCAAGCAGGAGGTGTTATTGCTGTGCTTGCCTTTCCGCGATTTTTGGTCTTGGCCATTTCGTTCCATCTTAAAACCGCACTAATCTAATTTCATGCCGCAGCAAAACAAGACACAACAGGACCCGCTTTGGTTCAAGGATGCCATTATTTATGAACTCCACATTAAAGCCTTTCAGGACAGCAATGCCGATGGTATTGGCGACTTCAACGGGCTAATCCAACGGCTGGACTACCTGCAGGACCTGGGGATAACGGCTATCTGGCTCTTGCCCTTTTACCCCTCTCCGCAGCGGGACGGCGGCTACGATATCTCTGATTATTATTCGATTAATCCGGACTACGGTACCGTCCGGCAATTCCAAACCCTGCTGGATGAAGCTCATAAACGCGGGCTGAAGGTCATCACAGAGCTGGTCATCAACCACACTTCCGATCAGCACCCCTGGTTTCAGCGGGCACGGAAAGCACCGGCCGGGAGCCCTGAGCGCGACTACTACGTCTGGAGCGAAACCACTGACCGCTACAAAGATGTCCGGATTATTTTCCAGGATTTTGAGAAGTCCAACTGGACCTGGGATGATCAGGCACAGGCCTACTACTGGCACCGTTTCTACAGCCATCAGCCCGACCTGAATTTTGACAATCCGGCTGTGCAGGATGAAATCTTCAAGATGATCGATTTCTGGACGGACATGGGCGTGGACGGATTCCGTCTTGATGCCATCCCTTACCTCTTTGAGCGGGACGGGACCAACTGCGAAAACCTGCCGGAAACGCATGTTTTCCTGAAAAAACTACGTGCCCACGTCGAAGCACGCAACCCCAACGTCATGCTTCTGGCGGAAGCCAATATGTGGCCCGAGGACTCCGCCTCTTACTTCGGTGATGGCGACGAGTGCCACATGAACTACCACTTCCCAATCATGCCCCGCATGTTCATGGCCATCAAAATGGAAGACCGCTATCCCATCATCGATATCATTGAGCAGACACCGGAAATTCCGGAAAACTGTCAATGGGGCATTTTCCTGCGCAACCACGATGAGCTGACTTTGGAAATGGTGACCGATGAGGAACGGGATTACATGTACCGGGCCTACAATAAAGACTCTGCCTCCCGGATTAACCTGGGCATTCGTCACCGGCTGGCTCCACTGCTGGACAACAACCGGCAGAAGATTGAGCTAATGAACTCTTTGCTGCTAAGCCTGCCCGGTACGCCGGTCTTGTACTACGGCGATGAGATCGGCATGGGCGACAACGTCCACCTCGGTGACCGGGACGGGGTACGCACGCCTATGCAGTGGAACGTGGACCGCAATGCCGGTTTTTCCAATACCCATCCGCATAAGCTCTACCTGCCCCTGATCAACGATCCGGAGTACCAGTATTCCACCATCAACGTAGAGGTGCAGCAAAACAATTCTTCGTCGTTGCTTTGGTGGATGCGGCGCATCATCAACGTCCGGCGGCGGTACAAAGCTTTTGGGCGTGGGGACATCAAGTTCCTCTCGCCGGAAAATGCCAAGGTGCTGGCGTTTACCCGTTCGTTTGAAGACGAGCACCTGCTGGTGATTGCTAATCTCTCCCGTCATGCGCAGGCGGTTGACCTCGAGCTGCCCGAGTTTGAGCGTTACCAGCCCATCGAGACGTTTGGGCAGGCGCAGTTTCCGCCCATCACCCGTGGGCAGAACCGCTTCACCATTGGGCCGTTTGGGTATTACTGGTTTGAGCTGGAGCCTGTCTACCAAAACGGACGCTCCAACGTAAAAATTCCGGAGCTGCAGTGGAGCCCTGAGCAATGGACGGGCCTTATTCAGGATAAGAAATACCATCCCGAATTCCGGGAAGTGGTGCGGAAGTTCCTAAGCCGTACTCAAAAATACAATATCGACGGGCGTAAGCTGGACAGTGTGGAGATCGTCAAGGTAGAGCCCCTTCGCTACGAAGGCGGCCGCTCCCTGCTGATGATCCTGCGGACCCACTACACCGAAGGGTTCCCCGAGTTGTATTTTATGCCCCTGGCTATGCGCAAAGGCGATTATCAGCGTCAGCCCAATGCTCCGGCAGCCAATCAGATACTGTGCTGCCTCACCGGTACAGAGCAGGAAGGCTATATTTTCGAAGCAGACGAAAGCACCGGTTTCCGGAACTACCTGCTGCGCTATCTGCTTGAAGGCAAAACAGAACTGCCTGAAGGCTTCAGCTTCCAGCTGAGTAAACGCCTGAATGGCGATACTTCCGATCAGCCGCTTCCGCCTGCCCGGGTCATTGCCACTCAAAGCAATCACCGGGCGCTGGCTTTTGGCGATCAGTACTTCCTGAAGGTATTCCGCCGGCTGGAAGACACGCCTAATCCGGAACTGGAAATCAACAAATACGGGCATGACTCTGACCTGCCCGTACCGGGCTACCTGAGCCACTTTGAGTACCAGGATAAAAACAAGCACCCTTACATCCTCGCTGTACTCGAGCCCTACGTGTCCAATCAGGGTACCGCCTGGACCTACTTTTATGATAACGCGAGGCGATTTCTGGAATACATTAGCGTGGAGCAGGAGAATCTACCTTCTCTGGACAACGGGATTCAGGCACAGTTTTTCGGTGATATTCCGCTGACCCGCGCACAGTTACTGGGGCAGACCGTGGCGGAATTTCACACAGGACTGATGGAGCATGACCTTCCTGACTTTCAGCCGGAGGCTTTCTCGCTGCATTATCAGCGCTCCTTGTTCTCCGCCTGGAATTCACAGCTTCGGTCGAGTTTCCAGCTGATGAACAAGTCCAACCGGATGCTTGACCATCAGAAAGCCATGCTCCTGGAGCATAAAAAGCGCATTACCGACGAGCTGCGTCAGATTTATGACCATAAGCTCGATGCGGTGAAAATCCGGGTACATGGCGATTTACAGCTGGAAAAGGTCCTGTTTACAGGCAATTCCTTTGTGCTATTCAATTTTGAAGGCGACCGGACGCGTAGCTTCAGTGAACTCCGGCTTCGGAAGTCACCGGTACGTGACCTGGCCAGCCTGTTGAGCTCGTTGTATTATGCAGCCCTGGGTGCACTGATCACCCAAATCAAGCCTTTGCAGCCTAACGAAAGCGAATTGCTGCCTTATGCAGAGGCTTGGTACGATGCGATCCACAACGCCTTTTTGGAAGGGTACCTGCCGGTGGCCCGGGAAGCCGGCCTCCTCCCGTCTTCCGATGAAGACTGGAAGTTGTTGATGCATACTTTCCAACTGGAGCGTCACCTCTACGAGCTGGGCTTTGAGCTGCAACAAAACCGGGGGTGGGAAGCGATCCCTTATTGCGGGCTACTACGGCAAATTGGCGTAAAAAGATAGACAAAAAGTGCAGGTTTGCATCAAATGGTGTAACTTTATTGGCGATAGAGTTCCCTTATTTTGTTGACAACCTGTTTTTATGCCAGACGAAATACTGCTTGGGTTACTGTTTTTGCTCATCGGGCTGTTTGCCGGTGGATTGGGCGGCTGGCTGGCTGCAAAATTGCGTTTTCAGCGCAATGTATATTCTCAGGAGGAGATTGATGCACAGTACGTGCACCGCAGCCTGTACCAACAGTTGGAGCAGCAGTCAGATGCACAGCGTGAAGACCTGTTTGAGCTACAGGAAGCTTACCGCCTGGCATCTGAAAAAGCCGCCCGGCTGGAGCAGGCCAACCTGCAGTTGGAAGATACCCTGCGCCATCAAAAAGCAGAATCCGTGCAGTTGCAACAGCGCTTCCAGGCTGAGTTTGAAAACCTGGCGAACCGCCTGCTGGAAGAAAAGAGCCGGAAGTTTACCGTCCAAAACCATCAGCAACTGGATCAGTTGTTGTCCCCATTGCGGGAACGCATTAAAACCTTCGAGGAAGGGATAGAGAAACGCTTTCTGGAAGAAACCCGGGACCGCATCAGCCTGAAGAAAGAAATTGAAGGGCTGCGGGCGCTCAATCAGCAGCTGAGCGAAGATGCCAACAACCTCGCCAGCGCGCTCAAGGGGGATAATAAAGCGCAGGGCGACTGGGGAGAGGTGCAGCTGGAACTCCTGCTGGAAAAAGCAGGGCTGCAAAAAAATGTACACTTCCAGGTGCAGCCGACCTTTCGGGATGAAAATGGCAAAGCCAAACGCCCGGACTTCATCATCCACTTACCAGAGGACAAAACTCTGATCATCGACTCTAAGGTTTCTCTAAAGGCTTACGACCGATGCTTCAGCACAGAAGATAAACAGGAAAGGGAGCGCCATCTGAAGGCCCATATCGACAGCATCCGGCGTCATATCCGCGACCTGAGCAGCAAGAATTACACCAATCTGTACCAGATCCATACGCCGGATTACCTCTTGCTTTACATTCCGATAGAGCCGGCCTTTGCCCTGGCCGTACAGCAGGACCCGCAGCTATTCGTGGATGCGCTCGATGCCAACGTGGTGGTCGTATCGAATTCCACTCTGCTGGCTACAATGCGTACGGTCAGCTATATCTGGAAGCAGGAAAAACAAAAGAGCAGCGTACTGGAGATTGCCCGTCAGAGCGGCATGCTCTACGATAAGTTTGTCAACTTTGTAGAAGACCTCAAAGGGGTGGGGCAGCGCATTCAGCAGGCACAGCACGCCTACGATGATGCCATGAACAAACTCGTGGATTCTAAAAAGTACGGCGATACCCTGGTAGGGCGGGCAGAACGCATTCGGGAACTGGGGGCCCGAACCTCGCGGCAGCTCCCGGAAGATATTGTGGAAGCGGCCCGGTCCTCCGGTTTGGAAACACCTAAATCTGACGATGATTAATCTCTGAACCGTGCGGCCAAAAGTAAATGGTTTTTTTGTGATAGTTGATCGCAAACCGGTAGCGTGCCAGGAACTCTAGTCCCAGAATGCCATCAATATCGGAAGAAATCCCCTTTTTCAGCGTCGCAAAAACAAAGGTAGTCGGGTCAAAGGAACGCCCTTTGATGACCATCTCTGACACTGGCGCCTTGTCGAAGTAGTCCGGCATATTGGCAAAGTCCAGCAACTTTTGCTGCGTCACCCGGCCCAAAACGGCTTTGGGAAGTTGTGGCAGGAGGTGCTCCCGCATCAGGTTGTACCGGCCACCGATGTCCAGTCCCAGCCGGTAGGTTTTACCACCAATTTCAGCTTGCAGTACCGGCAGGCCCTGTTCAAGCTCAAAGGGCAGGCTAAACTGTGGCTTGTGTTGTTCGTGCAGCCAGGTATCCTTGCGGTCATAGAGGAGGACGACCTGATTACGAAAGTCAAACATCACTTCAGATTGCTGCAATATCTCCGCACCAATAATCCCCATAATCTCTTGGTTCGCCGTAGATTCCAGGTGTCCGATATTCATAGCTACCGCCTTCATGTCCTGCCGTTCCATACCCGCCCATTCAAACTGCTCTACGCTTACCGGAATGCCGCTGAAAACAGACCGATGCTGTTGAGCCGGAACCCTGACCAGCCCATTCACCTGTTGCGGATTGACCACAGATTGAGGGAAGCCGGTATCCAAAATAAAATTGCCGGTTTCTCCATTTATTCGGGCCTCAACGATGACCATATTATTAACCAGGCGGAAAGGTATTTTCCTGAAATTATCGCTTTGCGGAAGCACAGTATGGCCGCAAAAAGCGGCAAGTAATAGGGTGGTGAGTAGTTTTTTCATCTCTTCTGGTCTTTTCTCCACTTCGGCCTGCCCTGAATGCAGGCGAGTAACGTTTAATTAATATTTAGTTAACACAAAGTTAACATTTAACGTTTGTTTGCAGAGATAAGTTTCCTGTTCGGCATTATTTCCCATCTTTGTGGCAGAACTTATTGACATGGGAAAGCGACTTGCAGAATTTTTGCTCGGGTTATCCGGTTGGCGCCTGAACCCTTCTGTGCCGGAGGAGGTGAGCCATTGCGTAATTATTGCGGCACCGCATACATCCAACTGGGATATTTACTATGCCCGGCTTGGTTTCTACATCATGGGGGTGCCCCTGAAGTTTACCATCAAACGGGAGTGGATGCGTTTTCCGCTTGGCTTAATCATCGGCCATCTTGGTGGCTTAGCCATCGACCGGCGCCCCCGGGGAGATTCGGGCGAGCGGCCCAGTTACACCCAACTGATGGCGGAGCTGCTGGAAAAGCACGACCAAATCGCCATCATGGTCACTCCGGAGGGGACCCGCTCCAAGCGGGACAAGTGGAAAACGGGCTTTTACTACGCTGCCCTTCAGGCCAAAGCCCCGATATGCCTGGGCTATCTGGATTATGCAAAAAAAGAGGCAGGGGTTGGCGGCCCGGTATATCCATCCGGTGACATCGAAGCAGACCTGAAAAAAATTATGGACTTTTATAAGGATATCCCTGGCAAATACCCGGAGCAGTTCGCACTGGACCAGCGGTATGCCGGGTAATGGTAAATGGCCATTACATCATTCTGCCGAGTGGTGGAGGACGGGCAGCTGGAAGACTTCGGCCCCCACATTAGCGCGAAGCAAATACCAGCCCCTGGGCAAAGACGGCGGTACGGGTAAGCTGACCGGTTGATCGGAACGCAGCCGTAGGGTTCTTTGCAATATGAGCCGGCCATCCACTCCAATCAACTGTACTTCCGCCTCCGGGGCATCAGAAGTCATTTTTAGTTGCAGAGCGCCTCCAAAAGGGTTGGGCCAGGCCTGCAGGTCACTGCCGGTCCTTTCCGGCGCCACCGAACTACTGATCAGAGGTTGCTCCTGAATATCCACACAATAATCCTCTACTTCTCCAAAATGAATGTGGGGCTCGCAGGGTAGCGGACGCATACTGCCAAAACCCGCCCACTTGAGGCTGACCCGCATCCTGGTTGTACCGGGCAAGGCATCAGCAGGCAGTAGTAACTGTGTTAGAAGGCTGTCATGATCCGGGAGGAGCATCGTATCGAGTAGCAGCTCACCTGCCGGCGCAAAGTGCCCGTCCTGATTCAGGTCAATCCAGATCCGGATGTATTCCGGATAGGGGATATGCTGAAAGCCCGGCCGCACACTGACCGGGATCGCCTGCCCGCGCGTAGCCGAGAAGCCCGCCCCTGGAAATAAAGGGTTGCCCTCATGCAGGCCGCTGTGATGGTACTGCTCTCCGAATGCAATTGCATCAATCCATTCGGTGCCTGATGTGCCTCCATAGGACGTACAGTACTCAAAATCAGTGCAACCACCACAACCTGCGGTTATAAAACGCAAACTGGAAAAACGGTTGCTATCTTCCGCACAAACAGCTGATAGGTAGGCTTCGTAGGCCGTGCAGGGGGAAAGTCCGCTCAGTTGAATACTGGTTCCGCTACTGGTCGTACTAAAAATCCATCCTGACTCATCCTGTACCCGGATTTGGTAGGCCACGTTGTTTTCTGAAGCTTCCCAACTTAATGTAGCGCTGGTATTGCTTATTGATGTGGTGGTGATTTGAGCCGGAGGCAGGCAGCACCCTTGCGTGCGGACTTCGGCCACTGGCGATACTGAAGTCAGACTGTCCGCACATTGGCGAATCAGCCTGACCTCATACTGGGTACAGGTATCGAGTTCCGTCAGTAGTAAAGGAGAGGAGGCATTCGGGACAGATTCCCATTCGGCCGAACCGGAAGGGCGCCAATACAGTGTAACTGCAAGGCTGGTATCTGCAGCCGTCCACTGAGCAAGCACTTCCTGCGGGCCATTGGCAGTAAGGTTTAGGTTGTAAACCGGGGTACAGGGCGAACAATTAAGAGTAAGTTCTTCAAGGGCGCGGAAAGCATTGAGCCTGCCCCCGGTAACGGTTTGGCCGGCCATTGATGGGATAGCCTCCGTGGTGTTGAGCAGGATGGATTTGGCTTCGAGTGCAGCAGCAGCAGGTTCGGTATGGGCGAGGCTGCTCAAATCGGAGCAAGCAGCACTGTAAAGCAATCCGATAGTACCTGCGACAATAGGGCTGGCAAAGGAGGTGCCGGAGCTCCAGCCGTACTGTCCGCCCGGATGGGTAGTGAATATCTCCTTTCCGGGAGCCGCCAGGTCTACCGTAACCGGACCATAGGCTCCTGTGCATTCATCCATGCGGTCAGAAGCCGTAACGGTAATCAGATACGGGCTGCTACAGGCGGTAGGCATATCGCCCACCTCATCGATATTCCAGCTTGAATTGGAGGTGGCTGCGCAGTTTAAAATGCCTGCTTCGCCAAGGTCATCGTACATCTGACACCAGATTGGTGCTTCCGAGGGAGAAAGGCCATTGACACCCCAGGAGGTATTCGTAGCCACCACAAACGCCCCTGCTTCCCCTTGCGTTTCGTTGTAGCGCAGTCGTTGCTCCAGCACATACGCATAAGCCGCGATAGCATCCGCTTCGGTTTGGCTGCTACCGGCTACCACCATGATTTTAACCTGAGGATCAATGCCCGTCCCGCCATTGCCATTTTGCCAGGCCGCTCCAATCATACCTGCTACCGGTGTGCCGTGGTGCCCCTGATGGATATGGTCGCTCTCTAAGACAGGGTTCCACCCCCTGTGGTCATCAACATAGCCATTTTGATCGTCGTCGATATGATTATTGGGGATCTCAGCCCGGTTGTGCCACAGGTTGGCGGAGAGGTCGGGATGATCAGCCTGAATGCCATCGTCCAGCATAGCGATGACAATGGTGTCCCCAAATGCAGTAGCTGGTCCGTAGGATGGGAGGCTCCAGGCCAGTTCGGCATCGACATCTGCATCGGGCAGGCTGTTTTGTGCCGACAGGTTTTGCCATTGCCATTGCTCCGGGAAGAAGGGGTCGGCAGGTATAGTATCCCGGGTTTGCAACCGATGATTGGGCTGTACAAGCGCCACTTCCGGGTTTTTGGAAAGCTGCTGAGTGGCTTCGGTAAGGCTGTAGCGTAGTGTATCGTAAGCCAGCAGGTGTATGAAAGTACGTCGGGAGAGTGTTTTCCCGTATGTGAAGCCTGCAGGGAGCGTACTTTTGTTTAGGGGCTGTGCACTGCTGAACTGTACAATAAGCTCGCAGGGCACGTATTGCCCATGTGTGGCCGTGCCAATCACAAGGCAGAAAAGAAAACAGCATATTTTTATGCGCACGGCGCATCTCATAGGCCAGTCAGATTTTGTGAACACAACAAAACAAAAAGGGCGGCCGTTATGCCGCTGTACTGATTTCTGGCGATAAACCCGTATTGATGCTTAGGATGCGACATTTTGAAAAAGTGTTCAACAAAAGCAGTAGGTAGAATATGGTACAAATCCTGATATTTAATTTTTCTTTACCTTTGATCAAAGACTTTCGGTATCCTCAAATCCGGAATTGAAAACACACGACTATGAAACTATTGCTCAATGCCCTTACGGCGGCATTACTGTTCACAGCCATTTTGCCAGTTCAGGCACAATTGGGGCGTGCGAACAAAGACTACGAACTAGGCGCTTTCAACCTTGCCGTCCGTTCTTACCTGGAATTGCTGGAGAAACGCCCGGCTAATTATGAAGCCATGGTCAAGCTGGCGGATTCCTATCGCTACCTCAACCAAATGGAAGAAGCCCGCAGTTGGTTCGAGAAGGTGATTCGCGAACATCGGCTGGAAGGCGAACAGATGTTTCAGTATGCACAGGTGCTGAAGGCGCTGGGGAGCTACGAAAAGGCGGAACAGTGGTTTCTGGCCTATGCCCGTGCCAATAAAGAGGATCGGGAACGAGGCAACCATTTTGCCCAGAGTTGCCGCTTTGCCCGCAATCAGATCGGGCAGTCTTCTCCATATCTGGTGAGCAATGAGTTTATCAATTCCAACGCTTCAGATTTTGCGCCCACCTTCTACGGTGATCAGGTCGTTTTTTCTTCCTCGCGCAATAACCGGCAGCAGCCGGGGGCTTCCTGGACCGGGCGTTCTAACAATCAGCTCTACATGGCCCGCCTGGGTGGGAACGGATTCCTGGAAGCCGAAGTGGCGCTGCAAAGCCGTATGCGGGAGGGATTTGTTAACCTGGGTCCGCTGACCTACGGCCCTGACCTGCAGGAGGTGGTGTATACCAAAAATAACTTCATCGACGGTACCCGCCACATCCCAACCGGAGGGCTGGAGCTGAGCATGGCCATGTCACCCATCAATCAGAATGGAGAATGGACCGAGGAGATACCCTTTCCATACAACGGTTCGGGCTTCTCCACCGGCTGGCCGAACATCTCTCCGGATGGCAATACGCTTTATTTTGCCTCTGACCGTCCCGATGGGTTCGGTGGTTTTGATATCTACGTCTCTTACCGGATGGGCAACACCTGGAGCGCACCTGAGAACCTTGGCCCGGTTGTGAATTCGCCCGGCGATGAGATTTCTCCTTTCCATGATGGCGACTATTTGTACTTTTCGAGTAATTACCATCAGGGTATGGGGGGATACGATATCTTTCGTGCTGAACAAGCCAATGGCCGTTATGCCCGTATTTTCCACCTCGGCAACCTGATCAACAGCAGCCGAGATGATTATGGCTTTATTTATGATGGCTTCCGAAACCTGGGCTATATGGTTTCTAACCGGCCAGGCGGCCGCGGGCATGAGGATATCTATAAAGTCTTTAAATCGGCTGACAATATCGTTTTGAAGGTCCGTAACGCCTCCGATGGCACACCGATACCGTATGCGACCATTGATTTTATCAATTGCGGGGAGGGGCTGTTTAAGGCCGATAGCCGTGGGCAGTACAGCTTTCAGGCTGTAGAAGGGCTGGACTGTGAAATCGTAGTCCGGGCCGATGGGTACTCTGATGCTGTATTCCGGGTCTCTACTTTGGGCTTGCGCCAAAACCGGGAGCATGACATCATGCTGGCCAAGCAGGGTGAACAATACTCCGGGCAGGTGCTGAACTATCAGTCCCGCATGCCAGTTACCGGGGTGCTGGTTACTGCCACCAATTTGTCCACCAATACCAGCATGGAATCACAAACGGATGCCAACGGGGAGTACGCTCTGGCACTCAGCCCCAATGCGGCTTATACGGTGCGGTATTCCCGGCCTGGCTTCCGTGACATCAGCCGCAATATCAATACTAATGAAGGGAATGACCGCTCGATATTGGGCATTATTTCCATGTTGCCCATCGATTCTGCGCCGGCAGCTCCGATGCAGCCTGGGATGGATACCCGCCCGGGAACTCAGGTAGAGGATCCCAATGATGCACTACCTGCTACGAGTGGTTTTTCCGTACAGGTAGCTGCCCTTAGCAAACCTGGTTTGGATCAGTTTAGTGCACTCACTTCTATCGGGCAGGTTTATTCCAAGGTGGAGAATGGCGTTTACAAAATCAGGGTGGGCGTATTCAGTACCCGTGCTCAGGCAGATCAGGCGCTGAAGTCCATCAAAACAGAGGGCTACAAGGAAGCCTTTATCGTCACTGAGCAAGGCACCGGGCAGAGTATCCGCCCTAAAGGTTATGATGCTCCGGGGACTGGCTTTACGCCGGGAGGGAACGCTGCTCCTCAGTCCTACAATCAAAACCCTCCGGTACGTGCCGCTGAAGCCCGTCCCGCTACCGGTAATTACATGATACAGCTGGCTGCCTATCAGGACATCCGCTGGTTTGATCCGGGAACCGTTCGTGGTCTGGGGGAAATCCGGCAGTCCCAAAGAGACGATGGGCTAACCGTCCTGTACCTCTCAGGCTACACGACAATGGAGCAGGCGATTCGGGCCTGGCAGCAAGTCAAGTCTAACGGGTATAATACCGCCTATGTCGTTCGGGATACAAATGGCAGCCTGGAAAAGGTTTATCCGTAGGCGTTTATCAGGTTTTCCAGCCCAACAAATGCCCCGGTAGAAAGAGCTGCCTGGGCATTTGTTGGTTTAAGGCGGGGCGCTTACTCAAAATGCACCTTCACCCCGGCGAAGAATGTCCTTGGGCGTACTGGTCCGTAAATGTACCCGGCATCGCGGTCTGCCCCCCGGTCAAAGTCCCCCTGAAAGCTGTTGAAGATGTTTTGGACGCCTCCGAAAATATCAAGGTGAAAGCGGTCATCGAGTTTCAGCTCGTAAGTCACTTTGGAATTCAGCTCGAAAAATGAAGGCGTGCTTTCCAATACGGTGAACTCAGTTTCCGGATCGATGATATGCGGTACGTCCATAGTGCCTGTAAAGACACCGGACAGGGACAGCTGCAGGGGCTGTACCGGACTGTAATTAGCCATAAAATAGCCATAAGCGGTAGGGGTGCGCAGCAGGGATTCAGAAGTGACCACGCTATCCTGGTTCGCATCCGTGAGTGTTTCCGGTGCCCAGATTTCTTCCGGCGTGTCATACTGTGCGGTTTGCAGGGTGCCACCCATTTGGAGCATCCATTTGGGGCCGAAAGCGATGTTGGCCTCAAAATTGGCACCGGCTACGGTCGCACCATCACCGTTGCGCTTGGTCACGGTAGCAACGCCGCTTGGGAGTTCCATGGCATTAGCGGTGATGAAAGGATTGTTCAGCCGGGTAAAAAAGCCATCCACAACAAAGTTGGACTCAAAGCTTCCCGAGCGGTAGGTGTAGTCCAGCGCAGCGCTATAGCTGTGGGAGCGTTCCTCCACCAGGTCTGGGGATAGACGGGTGAAAAGCGCTGCTCCCCCAACGGTTTCAATATGCAAATCCTCATCGAAAGCCTGTGGTGCCCGGTAGCCCTGAGCGTAGGAAACGCGTAGTTTCAGGTCTGGATTGATGAAATACATTGCCGTAGCTCTGGGTACGATAATATTGAAGTCCTGATCCGTGCTAAGGTCTTCCACATCCAAACGGTAAATGCCATTAATACGGAGGTTGTCATACCGGCCACCGGCCAGCAGTGACCATTTGTCCGTAGGCTTCCATTCTAACTGAGCGTAAGTGCCCCAGGTTCGTACTTGTTGGTCGATCTCGCGGTTGTAGCCAGGCATAGCGTCCAAAACATCATTGTACTGATACTCGGTACCAGCGGTGAGCAGCCATTCTGAACTGATGTTGTAGGTGTATTGCAGGCCTGATGCCAGCGACAAATCCTCTGATTCGCCATAGGCATTGAGTGCCAGAATATCACTTTCGGTCAGGGTATCCTGTGGACCCAGCACCCGGCCACCGCCACCATAGTAGCTCTGCCGGTTGACGTGAGTCGCAGAACCGTAAAGTGCAACTTTGTGCCGCTTGTCTCTTGAAAACTGCTCGTATGAGAGCCCGCCCCCCAGAATGTGGTGGTCCAGTTGCTCAGTAATATCTGTTTGGTGGGGTGGCAGGTCAAATTGGTTGCCTCCTCTCCTGAATTCGCTGATATTGAATAAGTTGACTTTGATCTTGCTCAGCTCCGTAGGGTTGTAGAAGGCATCTAATCCAAAGGTGGTGTTTTGTAATTGCGTGATTTCGGAAAAACCATCACCATTGGCATCCCAGGGGTCCCGGTTGCGGTTGAAGGCGAAAAAGCTCATACCCTTTCTAAGCTGTTCGTCTACTATCGTCCCATTGGCCGAGAGCGTATACTCAGGCGTTTCACCGTTGATCAGTGCCAGATTAGTCCCTGCTTCAAAGGTGTTGTCCGTTGGGTCTTTGGTGATGATATTGACCGTGCCGGCAATCGCATTGCCCCCGAATAAGGCAGAGCCACCACCCCGGACCACTTCCACCCGGTCCACCATGTTGGAGGGGATCATTTCCAGCCCGTAGACCCCGGCGAGCGCGGAGAATACCGGGCGGCTATTGATGAGGATTTGAGTGTAGGGGCCATCGAGCCCATTCATGCGTAACTGAGTGAAGCCACAGTTTTGGCAGTTGTTTTCCAGTCTTAAACCAGGTGAAAAGCTCAGTCCTTCGGACAGGCTCAGCGATTGCGTTTGTTCAAAAATACGGTCATCAATGCGATTGACCATAACCGGGGCGCGGTGGGCCGGAACCCCATTGCGGGTAGCCGAAACCACGATATCTTCCAGCCGCAGCACATCTTTTTCCAGCTCTACCGACAGGGATTGGTGTTGTCCTTTTTCCAGCAATAGTTCTACCTCTTTGGTGCGGTAGCCCAGGTAGGAAAAGCGGAGGCGGGTGGGCCCTTCGGGCAGGTTTGTCAACTGATAGTTGCCGTATTCGTCGGCAATAGTGCCATTGGAGGAGCCCAAAAGGAGTACCTGTACGCCCGGAAGGGGTTCTCCACCGGTCTTGATCGTTCCGGAGACCTGGCTGTCCTGAGCATAGCCGATCATCGTGCTAAGCAGCATAAAACTCATGCAAAACCCAATCCATTTATCCATTTTGCTTTTTATGGGATACTACATCTTTAAGGAGAGAGAGGTTCGAGTATTAGCTCAGTTTTTTAGTAAAAACTAATAGAAATATATGCTTAGTTTAATAAAAGATTTAGGCTAGTCTAAAAGTATTGGTGAAAACGATGATGAATTGAGTTGGAAAACCGGGCAGGCAAAGGGAGCGCATTTACGTTGAAGTTGCCGGTTGTTAGACTATGTTTGGAGCGGATTCGTCATGAAAATCAAGGAATTGTGGTTCTGGCTAAATCTTTTTTGGCGCGTTTGGGGGGTGTTTACATCCAGACATTTATCGCCAGGGCCAAATAAGCTAAAAAAGATGACGTCCCGGTTTGACCGTGGGTTCATAAGTCCTTGGTTTGCAATAGTATCAAGCTCCAAACATAGTCTTAGGGAGGAGGGGTGATCCCGGCAGGGTTGGCTGCGCCCTTCCTTTGGGCTCCAAGGTCAAAAACCTGCAGCCTGCTCGCCGCGCTCGTGCAGACTATTGCATTTGTCCGCTCCTGCAAAAAGGTTTTGCACCGCTGCCAAATACAACAGCCTGCACCCCTCTGGGGCACAGGCTGCTGCTTTCTCTAGTGATCCCGGTAGTTTGTGGCTAACGCGTTTAACGTCAGGGTGTTAAGTGGAGCGGTAAAGGCTGTATTGGCTTCAGTACAATACAGTGTTAAGAATTTTCTGAACTGCAGGTTAGATTTTTCTGAATAGGGGAGTGGAGCGCAAAGTCTGTTTTGAATAAACAGTACATTCTGAATGGACAAAAAAAAACCGTGCCCGCAATTAAGGGACACGGTCAGCAAACTATTCTGAACCTTGGTTAAAAAATAAATGAATGCTTCTTATTGCTCGTCAAAAGCCTTGTACTCTGGATTGGCTGACTGCATCAGCATGTTTTCCACTACAAAGAACTCGTAAGCCTTCAGCCCTTTTCCGCTCTCCACTTCTTTGTGGGAAATGAATGGGATCAGCTCCGGCCGGTTTTGCCGTAGCCTGGCTTTATTTATCCCGGCATCGTGGTAGATGTTGGCCCGGTTAATGAGTTGCACCTCTCCCCGTAGTTTTTCGATCAGTTGCGCCAGCTCTGGTTTTGATACCATCATTGTATTTCGGCTCTCGATCTCATTCCGTTCCGTAGCACTGACGGGAATAGTTTTGAATTGTTGGCCGCTATCTGACCAATACTTCCGTGGGTTCTGGGTGGCAAGCTTATCCACCTCTTCCCAGGCAGTAACCAGGGCAGAGACTTCATCCGGCACAAAACCGAGTGCATCCTCTGCAAACTCTGGTTTGATCTTGAACTTCCCTCCCTCCAGTTTCAGCCAAAGACCAAATGCATCGACCTTGATCTTTTTTCGGAGTTCGTTACGTTCGATATAATAATCTGATCCCGGTACGGTGCTGAACAGGAGAAACTGCTCAATATCTGAATAGAGTACAGCCTCTTTCCGGTAGAGCTTGCAGACGGCATGCCGCAGTGCCTCCAGTGCTTCTGCATTATCGGCCCGCCGTTGCTCTAGGGCTTTGATCTGCCGGTCGGCTTCATCGGTACGGACTTCAAAAACGGTAGGTTGTAAAGCAGTCATATGATGGATTTTAATAAATTATAAATTTATGTAATGTAAAAAAGCGATTTCCAAAAATGCAGCAATGAAATTTTAATAAGGCTAAACCTTTATTTCTGAATCACTTAGGGTGCATTCAGGTAGGGGTTAAGCGAAGCAGTGAAACGGTGGAATAGCTAAGATACCCGACTTCGCCTGTCGTGGTTTGCAATTGTGGTGCCTGGAGACCAGGAAATATGCAGACAACCGGTTCCCCGGCTGCCTGCAATCGGATCAAAACCAAAAACTGTCACCCTCTTACTTCTTTTCTTGCGATCTTATCCCAATGCTGCATCGTCTTTCGGTATGCCTTTTCCGCTTCCCGCTGCTCGGGTGTCGGTGCTGCCTGGCTGTCTCCATTGACTGCCTTCAGGAAGTCGATCAGCTTACTTTGTGCATCCGCATTCAGTTGGCTGAATTGCTGCAAAAGGTCTTTCACCATCTGCGCGTCTTCTTCTTTCATCATCGCGCCTTGGAATAGGTCTCTAATACCTTTAGTTTTCATAGTGCTTAATTATAGTTTGAGTTAGATAATTTCTCCAGGTGAGACTGTGCGAGCATTCTTAGATACTTGCTTAGGGTCACTCCCTGGAGGGTTGCGAGTTCGATAAGTTCCTTTTTCAATGTAGGCCCAACTTTCACCGAAATCATTTTCGTTTTCCGTTCGGCACTTGGTGGTGGTGTTATCATAGCTCTATCATTTGTTCAAAGGTCATACCTTCTGTGACAATATGAAAGGACAAGGTTTTACACCTACTTTTTGCGCCATCGCCTGGGGATCAGTCGGCGCATCCATGCCCGCAGACGGCCCCACCAACTACGTGGTGGCTCTTCGTCATCGGGTGGGGTGGGCGCTTCCTCCGGTGGCTCCGGCATGGGGGCGGCTGATCTCATTTCCAGCGGTGCTTTCGCCTGGGGGCGTGGTCGCCTTCCGTATTTTAGCCCTATGCCTAATCCTAGTTTCATGTTCGATAGTTTTAATGATTGGTTAATCTTCCAAAGCTTCCCTTAGGAAGTCAGGAAGTTTACTGAAGTCAAATAGCACTGATTTCTGTTGGGATAGTGTAGGTTTGTTTTCCTCGTCCTCATCCTTCCAATACTTCGCTTGCTTGTATTGCTCTTCGTTCTTATAGAAAAGCAATTTACTTGTACATCCCTTATTGCCATCGCCAAGGTAGTAGGAGCGTTTGGACAGATAGTCTTTGAGTATTTTTGTTGGGACAAACTCCCTGTTATTCACTCTACGGAAGTAGGTCTGAAATTCGTCAAATGCGGCAGGACGTATGCCGAGTAAGGTGTTGTCCCCTATTTCATCGATGTTGTAGTGCAGATGTTTTTTTAGGATGCTTTGCTGAGATAGCGTTATGAAGTGTTCCCAGAACACATTTGCCTGGTCGGTCTTTTCTTCGCTTTCTGCCTGGGAGACGATTAAGCTTTTCATTGTATCCTTTACAAAGTCCACATAAACAGAGACTTCATCGGAAGTACCAAGAACAGGGAGTCCAGACTCCAGTGCAATAATCATAGGCGCCATTAATGTAGCATAGTTTTGGCGTAGCCGGTCAGCTGCAGTAATGTCTTTGCTCATTAAGTAATCCGTAAGCTCTTCGTATAAATGCTGACTGACTTCATCAAACCGTTCAATGATATTAGGCCGCACTGACAGCAATTGAAGAACCCCCTTTCCTAACCCTCTTTTCAGTCGTGACCGGTGTTGCTCGAATTTCCGCTTTGAATCGATACTATCTTTCCGTGGTGGCAAGTCAATTATTACCATACGGTTAATTGTTGCCTCACTATCAACCGGTTTTTCTTCACCAATAAGAATAGCTTGGGTTCTTATCTCAGCGTTTTTGGTTGTATTGCTTTGATCCTTTGTGCCAGTTTCCCTGCTTACGCCATCGTAGAACCCCTTAAGTGTCTCTAGAATTTGTGGCTTTAAGTCGTTTTTAAGTTCGTTCAATACAACCGGCACATTTGACCGTTGCGCAGGGATCCTACTCAATGCAGACTGAGTAATATTTTTTAGGAAGGGAGGTTGTGGAGTATCAGGCGTGAAAAGACGAAGTGCAAATTCTTCAACGAAGGTACTCTTCCCACTTTGGGATTGACCGTAAACCAGCAGTATAGGAAACCGGCTCTTCACCTTAAATATGTGATCATGGCAAAAATTCGCAATAATGAATGAAGCCATTACCACAGATGCATCGTGCCCGTAGCAATCAGCCATTGCAGAGTACCATTCAGATATACCTATATCCGATTCCTTATATCTCATTCTTCGGAAATTGCCATATCTAGGGTTATGCTGGTTTTCTTCTGAAGCCCATGGCAGATATAGCCCATCCACCATACCCAGACTGTCTGGCTCCAAGAACTCCCCATTTTTCACTACTCCGTTGCCAAATACCAATACATCCCGGCGCTTATTATAACCAATGTAGTCTAATGCTTCACCTTTTACTGATAAGTTGAACGTCAATTCAGTTAAAGCAATGAGGTCTTTCCCGTTCCCTCTAAAAAAGTAGTTCCCCTGCCTGGCTAATTCCTTCCGGAATGCTTCAAGGCTAGTAAAAACATCTGTACTGGCAGATATGGGGGCAGTCATTCCCTTTTCATTTTCCAAACGAAAAACACGCTGACTGTCTTTACCGTCACTCACGAATGCCTCTACTGATATGGTGAAGTTGGTCAGCCTGTAGAGTTGATCCCATTTGTATTTGGTTTCACTGGTATTCTTATCCGTTTGTGTAGTAGGCTTCCAATAGGCACCTTCTTTTTGTATTATGGGGATACCCTTCCCAGCTCGGAACTTGTAAAGACCCTCTTTGGCTAGTTCCATTAAATGTTCAGCATGGCTGTCACCTTTAGGAATATACTCGGCAATATCATTGTAGCCTGTAGGCACATAGCAGTCAGGAATGAAAAATTCTTTCTTTAGGTACTCGGCTCCGCTTCGGCCCGCATCATCATTATCGTAGCATGAAATAATTTCAGACGCTCTGCGCTTAATCCTGGCTATCTGATCCCTGTTCGGTTTTTGGCTTTCAGATTGGAAGCATACAGCAGGAATGCCATTAGAGACAGCGCACAACACGTCCTTTTCACCGGCGGCAATAAGTACTATGTCGGCTTTCTTTTTACTGGATAATGGCTCTAGTCCAAATATGTGGTCAGAGTTACTGCCTGGTGCCCGGTAGACTTTCTTATCCTGTTTGCCTTCAATCCCGGGCTGATAGATTTTTACGCCACTATTGTTGCCCCACACATCAAAGGCCACTTTACCCTGTTTCTCAAAATCGAATTTGAGTTTCCTGCCATCTTCCCTTTTCCATGCAATCTGCTTGATCTGCT
Organism: uncultured Phaeodactylibacter sp.; assembly: GCA_913057245.1. GTDB lineage: Bacteria > Bacteroidota > Bacteroidia > Chitinophagales > Saprospiraceae > Phaeodactylibacter. The sequence goes on along the minus strand of CAJXNH010000006.1, from coordinate 92,221 downwards.
TTACACCATACTTTCTTGCAATTTCCGGTTTGATGCTGAAATCCTTCATCCAGGCTACGGCATCAGCGGTGTATTGCTCGTAATAGGATGCCGGTACACCTGAATGTTTCATACTGGAGTGGCTGCTTCCGTTCAATCCGAGCTTATAACGAGTATTGATCTTTTTGGCGGCTTCTATAAAGCTTATGCGTTCGATCTCTTGCACCAACTGGATGGAGTCGCCGGTCTTTCCAGTTGATTGGCATTTATATCGAAGTTCGCCGGACTCACCAACGAATACACTAAATGAAGGTTTTTTATCCTGGCAGAATGGAGAGGAAATATTTTTGGGATTCTTGCCTTTTTTCCGAATGTAGTCAGAATGGAAATTTTGAAGATAGTCTTCAAAAATCTGCTCATGAGGGGCTTTTTGCTTCAGCTTTTCTATGTCGATCATGGTTGGCGAATTTTAAAAGTTCTAAAAACGCTGGTCTAAAAGGTCTAAAAGGTCTAAACTCATTTAGCTAGACTTAATTCATTGATAGATAAGATGTTATGGAGGTCTGATTTTTAGACCAGTTTTGGTCTAAGATGGTCTGAGTTGGTCTAAAAGGTCTAAGCCAGTCTGACCAGTCAGGGTGTTTTGGTCTAAAATCAGAGAAAAAAGTCTGAAAAAAGTCTAAAAAGTCTAAAGCAAGGGTAAGGGTAATGACAAGATTTAAGCTTATAAAGCATTGATAAACAAGAAAAAAGAAAGCTTTTCTACCATTCTTAGACCACTTAGACCGTTTAGACCAAGCAATCTGAGATTTTATTTTTCTTGTAAATCCTATAATGCCGATAGGCATTTTAATCTTGCTTGACTGGGTTGGTGGGTTTTCGTCAAACTTGTTCTTTGCGATAGAAAAAGGTATCTTTGGCATATCAGAAATTTTTTAGTTAAAGCCCGCCATTGCTTCGGTAGCCGTGTTGCGGGCTTTTTTAATGAATGAATACTAACGACCTTCCAAAGGTCAGACCTTGTGTGACAATATGAAAGGACAAGGTTTGAACCCTTGTATTTGCTGGGTTCTTGCGCTTTTCTCAATCCTGAATTGATGTTCATTCAATCCTAAATTGAAAATGCCCCGGCCCTATTCCAGGGCAAGGGCTGTATTTCGGATCAAGAATTTTCCCGCAAGTAATTTTCCTCCCATAGGTCTGGGGCAAAGTGGAATTGCAAAGCCAATACGTACTGTGCATGCGCTTTTTGCCATTCTTCGCCGATGCCATCTGTGTTCGCCAGGGCAATGCGTTTCCGCTCTACATCTTCCCATCGTTTCCCGCCGGTGAAGTGGTACAGGTCTTTAATAAATTGTTGGGCGCTCGGCTCGAAAATGTCCATGCTCATAAGGTCATGGAATGCGGGTATCGGTGGGCGATCCATATAGCAGGCCCGGAAATAGTCAAAGTCTGCCGGATCAACCGGTTTGCCCTTGTACTGGGTGCTTACCCGGTATTTCAATTTCATTATCAGCATATCGTCCCCGTGTTTGATCTCGGTCACGTCCCGGCATAGCTCAACCGGAATGCCGGTTTCCTGCTTAATGAGTTCGGCGTTCTGCTCATAGCCTATCCAGCTTTTCAGCTGGTTACGATTGTAGGCCGTCACAACTCCCTGGAAAAACGCTGGTGCGCTTATGGCCCGCAGATGGTAATATCCTTCCGCTGGCATCATGGCACTATTGAGGATGTGGGTTTTCATAGACAATAAGAGTTTAGGGCCGGGAGCGGTCAATACTCCCGGCATGGTGGTAGAAAATAAAGTGTACTGCATTCACTTACAGGGCCGTGGCTGGCTCATTACGCCTGTTGCGGTAGTACGTATTCTTACATCGTTTAGAACAGAACTTCCGGTTCGGCGTACTCTCCAGCATAGCCGAATGACACTGTTTGCAATGCTTTTGTGGCACAACGGCCACAGGCTTTATCGGGTGCCGTTGCTGTAGGCTGGCACCTGGTGCCCGTTGCTGGATGCTGCCGGACGGCTTGACCGGCGCTGAGGGTTTCCCAGGCTTGTGTTTTGACTGGTGAGGATCAACCGGATTTCCAGTATCAGACCAACCAGGATGAAGAACACAAACCAACCTTTGTAGACGCTGACATCTGCAATCTGGCTTCCGGCCCATAGTTCGGCAACATGGGTGGCGGTGGTGATCTCATGCCAGACTAAAGCCACTGAAGCGATCAGGCCCAACCAACCGTTACCTTTCTTATTGTCGCTGAAGTCGCGGATAGAGGAAATGAGCAATGCCAGGCGAACACCTTCCTCGATGAAGGCGGCAAAAACGGCCATGGCCATAGCAGCCCAGGGTTCAAACCGGACTTCAAATAAATGACTGTAGTAGTCGGTGCGGAAGATGCCAATAATTACAAAGGTGCCGATTGCCATAATGAGTAGGGCAAAGGGTGCATACTCGCTGATCTTGTTCATAATTGGAGTTACATCGAAATTCCGTAAATTTGTCATAGTTCAATTACAATTTTTTAATTGTGAATAGCCCGCTTCGAGTGTCCGCTCGGGGTGGGCTTTTTTAATGGTGGTTACGAATTGCGCAATACTTCTTTCAGTTCTGACCGTAGCCAGTAAATCTGTTTGCCCTTCCGGTAGGAGGGTTCCAGCTTGCCGTCTTTGTGGTATCGCCTTACTGTTGGCATAGAAACCTGCAATATGTCGCACATTTCTTCCATGACGACAATCTCGGTGGCTGGCTTGCCTTGCTTGTTGGCGTCTTCGATTACGGCGGCTAACTCTGTCAAGTCTGCCGTCACGGATGCCAGCTTTTCGCGGGCTTCCCTGACTACTTTTGAAAGGTTGACATTCATACATCGTAATGTTTTAGTGATAAGAAAAAATAGGGTTAATAAATCCGCTTTCGTTATCAAATGTACGCTATCGAATTGGTATTAACGTAACATTTTGATGAAAAAAAAGCTATAAAAACAATGATGCATCTATGATATTGATTATCATTTGAGTATCAATAGTAGTCTTTTTTAATAGGTTGACCGCTTGAATAGGCCCTTTTGCAAAAGGGTCATCAGGCGATAGTTGCAAGTCCTCTTCCATGTACTTTTTGTGGGTCAGGTAATTGGTGAAGTCTATTTTGGTTTCACCACATACCCAATCAATTATTTTGACTTTGGATTCAAAAACCTTATCTGAATCCCCAGACCAAAACCCCATTTTTAAGTAAGAGGAAAGCAAAACAAAACTAAAAACAGAGTATTGCAGAATAAGTGGCCAATCTGAAAAACTGGTTTCCTCATCACGCTTAAAAAAATCGCTTAAAGCAAAGTAGAGGGTTGTAGGAAATACATCATCAGCATAAAATACATCTTTATACTTATCTGGACGATGGTCTAGGACGTAATTCCTAATACCCTCTATTGCTTGGAACGATACTCTGAAAAGAAGTGGTGTAACCTTGTATTCTTTATGAGTCTCGCTAAGTCCAAGTAAAGAGAAATTGTCACCAAACTTATTATACCAGGTTCTGACTATTCCTTTGATTTCCTTCTCGTATTGTTCAATTTCAGTAGTGATTTTAGGGTTTGATTTTTCAATGACGTATTTCTCAAACTCTACTTCACTCATTAAACCATCAAAGGTATTTTCAAACTCAAAAGGTGATTGGTGGTTTTTCCGATTAAATGTAACTCTGGAGTAGACAGGATACCTGTTAACCCCTGCAAAAACCTTAGGTTTTAACCGAGTATTCAAAAAGAACTTTACCCCTATTTTCTTTTCCTTAGCCATCTACTGCCATTCAATTTTTTCGAGTTCCCGCTCCACCTGGGAGTTAGCCAGGCGAATGTAAATCTTAGTCATATCTAGCGTGGAGTGATTAAGCAGCCGTTGCAGCACTGGCATCTGAACCCGTGGTGCCATCTGTGTGGCGAAGGTGCGCCGGCTGACGTGAAAACTCAGCTGCTTATCTATGCCGGCGAGTCCTGCCAGCTCCTTCAGGCAGCGGTTGGTGTATTGGTTGGTGAGCTTGAACAGCGGGAAGGCTTGTAAGTCCTTCCGGTTGTCGAGTCTCTGCTCTGCCAGGCGGTCACGAATGATCTGTTCCGGTTTGCTCCACTGGATGCCGTCTCGCTTGAATAGCAGCCACAGCGGTATGGTGTGTTTGTTCCTGGTCTTTTCAATCCGCATCGTGATCTGCATACCCTTCGCCGTCTCTTCGATATGTTTCCGGGCCAGCTTCACCACATCGCCAAACCGCAGCCCGGTATAACAGGCAAATAAGAACATATTGCGGATTTTCTCCAGGTACTTGAAACCGGTGGGGATCTCCAGTTGCTCCAGTAGGTGCAATTCAGCTTCGGTCAGGTACTCCCGGTGGGGTTCTTCCTGCCGTGGCTTGAACTTCCGGTAGGGGTTGCCATCTAGTGGCAGGTAGTCGTGCTTTATTGCCAGGTTGATGTAAGTGCGCATACACTTATGGTGCCGGTAGGCGGTATTCAATCCCATAGCGTGGGAGAGTAGGAATTTATTGAAGGACGACAGGAAGGAATACTTCAAATCTGAGAACAGCACGTTCCCGTGGAATCGCTTGAGGTATCGCAGCGTTACACGGTGCTGCCGCTTGGTGCTTTCCTGAAGTTCCGGGCGCTCGATCTCGCGCTCGAAAAACGCTGTAAACGTCAGATAGGGGTCAAGGTCTGGGGCATCTACGGCCGGGCAGTCATCCAGCAGCCGCAGCGGTGCCGCTCCAAACCGTTGCAGGAGTTCCTGCTCTCTCTTTTTGTAGCCCTTAATTTGTTCGTGGATCAGGTCGTTTAAATGCAGCTCGGCTGGGTGCGTTTCCATTACCCGCCGGTGGGTGGCATCCCAATAGCGTGGCTCGATGTAGATGCCGGTTGACAATATCCGTACCCGTTGCTCAGCTGGAGCATAGGCTCGTATCTGAATGAGGGCTTCCCCATCCTGGTTTAAGATATTGTTGCGATTGTAGACCACTGAGAATTTGATCTTTTTGAAATGCGTTGCCATGACTGATAAAGTTGAAAGGTTAAGTAATTGCGGATCATTAACCCTTTCAGTACAAAAATCAGTACAAATGCAGCCTATCCTTTGATAGTCAAAAGGCGCTGTTATGCGCTCAATTCGTTGATTGTAGGTAAGTTGTGGTTGTCAATTGACAACCAACAACCTACGTTCGTGATCCCGGTAGGGTTCGAACCCACGACCTGCGGATTAGAAGTCCGCCGCTCTATCCAACTGAGCTACGGGACCGGTTCTGGACTGCAAATAAAACAAAAAATTAGTATAGTTCAGCTTCTATATTTGCTTTTTCCCGCCTTTTCAATCCTTTTAAACCGTAGTTTTGATGGATGAATTCCCAAAGGCGTTCTTTTTCTGGTAAGTTTCCAATGCTTTTAAGCTCATCAAGTTCATGCTTCACTTCATTGAGCCGAAGGCGCTTGTCTGTTGCCTTCTGATCAATGGCCTTTGCAATATGTTCCGCAGAAGCAAGAGCGTCTTTTAGCTCCTTCCAGCTTAATCCTATGGGGTGATGAAGGGGAGTGGTGAGATCCGGGATGTCTTTCAAAGTCCTTGCAGTAACCATGCCGCCATTGTGTGCCGCTGCACACCGCAGCTTATAAAACCTCTGCCATTTGGTCAGGTTTGTTCCAAAATCGAGATGAAAAAGCAATTGTGCATATTTAAGAGGTTCAGGCAAGGAAGACCTGCTCAAAATAGGCCGACCAATAGCATTCCCTATGGCATCGAGCTTTTTCGCGTTTTTGCTCTTATACCCATTGCTGTATAGATGCCAAAACGTTATTTCTTTTAGATAGCTTTCAAGATTAGCAGCACAAATAACCAGTAAATGAAGCCTTGACCGATTAAGGTATTCTGGCGCCCACTGTTTGGTTTCTTCCACAGTATGGAAGTGTCGCATTGCAGGAATATCCATATTGAGGGCATTGAGGGTCTGGGTTGCTTTGTCTTTCATTTCCAGTACCTGCCCGAGTGCTTCGTGGCTGATCACCTGTGTCCAATATAAACGGTTGAGCTCATATTGCTTACCCTGAAACCTCCTGAAGGCAAGACTTGGAGCCCATTCTTTTGTCATTGAGGAGGTTGAAGGTGGGGTGTTTTCAAACATTACTTTTCTTAGAATGTTAATTCAATGGTGTAAATCTATTAAATAAAGATAAAGTGGTCAATTAGAGGTCAGATCAATAGTGAAAAAAACTTTATCAATACAATTAGCTTATAATTGGACATCCCGTGAAAAAAATCGTTAAGAAGAAAAGAATCTACTTCTCCTTCGCATTCCTTCTCCTCCTCATTTATGGATATGACTTTATGGAAATGCGGATCAGTACGCCCACTTACCAGAAAATTTTGGCTGAAAACCCACTTGGTCTGCAGGCCGAATTTGGTACACTCTCTACTGAGGACCGTGAATTGCGTTATCTGGAAATTGGGCAGGACTCCCTTCCCTTAGTCGTTTTTATCCACGGTGCGCCCAGCTCTTCTTCTTTCTGGCGGACATTCCTAAAAGACACCAGCCTTTTGGCGAAAGCCAAGCTGATGGCAGTAGACCGGCCGGGCTATGGTTATTCCGGTTATGGAGAGCCTGAGGTTTCGGTAAAGAAACAGGCGGCTCTAATCGCCGAAGTGATCCGGGAGAAACGGGGGCAGCATCCCTCTGTCATCCTGCACGGGTCTAGTTACGGTGGTACCGTGGCGGCTCGTATTGCTATGGATTTCCCGGACCTTGTCGATGGGATACTGTTGCAATCGGCTTCTCTCATGCCCGGTAAGGAAAAGACCTTCACCTTCACCCACATCACTAAGCACTGGCCATTTCGCTGGCTGTTACCTGGCTCTATTCACGTGGCGAACATGGAAAAGCTAAGCCACAAGATGCAGCTGGATTCGATGGCCGGGCTATGGAATCGTATTAAAAGCGCAGCCATCATCCTGCACGGCGATGCGGACAACCTCATCTACCCCGAAAATGCTATATTCGCCAGCGAGCGGCTGGTGAATGCATCCTTTTTAGAGTTTAAGCTGCTGGAGGGGCGCAAGCATGACCTGCTTTGGACCAAACGGCAATTGCTGGAACAGTCGCTCGAGAAACTCATTCAGGTCACTACCGGAAAGTATGCCGGAGTGGATGGGTTCTCTTCCGTAGAGCACTAAACAATGATCCGCTAAGCATATGAGCCAGGTAAAAATCGAAGAAAGTTGGAAAGCGGTATTGGAGCAGGAATTCCAGCAGCCCTATTTTCAAAGCATTGCCACCTTTCTAAAAAAGGAAAAGGCCGCCGGGAAAAAGATTTATCCGCCAGGTAGTCTCATCTTCAATGCCTTTAATACCACGCCCTTCGACAAAGTAAAAGTGGTGATACTGGGGCAAGACCCTTACCACAACCCGGGGGAAGCCATGGGGCTGTCGTTCTCAGTGCCTAAAGGCGTTCGGGTGCCGCCTTCCCTTCGCAATATTTACAAAGAACTGCAGTCCGATCTTGGCATTGCTCCTCCCAATCACGGTGACCTGACGGCATGGGCAACACAGGGCGTCTTCCTGCTAAACGCTATGCTGACCGTAGAGCATAAAACAGCCGGTGCCCACCGTAAAATCGGCTGGCAGGATTTTACAGATGCTGTAATCCGGAAGTTGTCAGAAAAGCGCGAGGGGCTGGTGTTTATGTTATGGGGTGGTTTTGCCCGTAAGAAAAAAACGTTGATTGACGCAGACAAGCACTTAATCCTGGAAGCTGCCCATCCTTCTCCGCTTGCAGGAGGCGCCTACTTTGGCAGTGCCCACTTTTCCAAAGCTAATGAATACCTCAAGTCGGAAGGTAAGAACCCTATCGACTGGCAAATCAACGGATAAACTCGCTGGCAGGAGTCAGATTGTCGCTCTCCTCTGTGTCTTGTTTTTCGGCTTATTAGGCATACATCGATTCTATCTCGGGTATTTTGGCATCGGCCTGGTTCAGCTTTTTACGCTTGGAGGATTAGGTATTTGGGTAACTGTAGGTTTTTTCCGAATCCTTTTCAGGGATTTATGGCCTGCAGACGGGCTGCCCTATGACCCAACCTTCTAAACCATCCCAAGCTTACGCAGAATGGCAGAAGGTTCGAGCGTTTTAACCTGCCCGGGAGCCAAATTGCCAAGAGTCAGCATTTGGATCTGAGTCCGCACAAGACGCAGTACCGGGAACCCGACCGCTGCACACATCCGCCGCACCTGACGATTCCTACCCTCAGTCAGTTGGATAGACAGCCAGCTGTCCGGCACGGTTTTGCGGAAGCGGACAGGCGGGTCGCGTTCAGGGAGGGCAGGAGGGGAGGTGAAAAGCTCTACTCTGGCAGGCCGGGTCTGGTAAGTTTGCTTTTTGATGCGTATGGCAACGCCCTTGCGCAATTGAGACAAGGCTTCCCGGTCCGGAACTCCTTCCACCTGCACCCAGTAAGTGCGGGGGTGCTCAAATTTTGGGTCAAGCAGCCGGTGGGTCAGTGCCTTGTCGTTGGTGATGATGAGCAGTCCTTCGCTGTCCTTGTCGAGCCTGCCCACCGGATAAACATCCCCGGGAAAATCGTAGAGGTCCCCGAGCACGCGATGATCAGGGTGCTCCCGTGTAAACTGACTGAGCACCCCGTAAGGCTTATTAAGGATGTAGTATCGTAAATCGGACATTATACGTTGAAACGGAAGTGCATGACGTCCCCATCAGTTACCACGTACTCTTTGCCTTCCACTGCCATTTTACCAGCTTCCTTGACTGCCTGCTCTGAGCCCAGGCTTACGTAGTCGTTGTACTTAATAACCTCAGCCCGGATAAAGCCCTTTTCAAAATCGGTATGAATAACACCAGCTGCCTGTGGGGCTTTCCAGCCATCCTGAATGGTCCAGGCACGGACCTCCTTCTCACCGGCAGTAAAGTAGGTGATAAGGTTGAGTAATTTGTACGTGGCACGAATAACCCGGTTAACACCCGGCTCGTCCAGTCCCATATCGTTCAGAAACTCCAGCCGCTCTTCTTTGGTTTCCAGCTCAGCGATATCGGCTTCAATGGCCGCACTGACCAGAATGACCTCCGCGGGCTCATCAGCTACGGCAGCCTTGAAGCGCTCCGAATGTGCATTGCCATCATTTACAGCGTCCTCTTCCACATTACAGACGTAAAGAATAGGCTTGGCCGTAAGCAGGAACATCTCCTTCAGCAGGGCCTGTCCCGCTTCGTCCAGCTCAATGGCCCGGGCCGGTTTTTCTTCTTCCAGGTGGGCCAGTATTTTCTGGCTGATCTCCAGATTCTTCAGGTCTTCTTTGTTGTTGCTCTTGGCCTGACGCTTGAAGCGGTCCACCTGCTTCTCCACCGTCTCGATGTCCTTGAGCAGCAGCTCGGTGTCAATCGTTTCCTTGTCGCGCACGGGGTCAACATCACCGTCGACATGAACCACGTTGCCTTCATCAAAGCAGCGCACCACATGCACAATCGCATCCACTTCCCGGATATTCGCCAGGAACTGATTGCCAAGGCCTTCTCCCTGACTCGCCCCTTTGATCAGGCCGGCAATATCGACAATCTCAATCGTGGTCGGCTGTACCTTTTGTGGATTGACCAGCTCCGCCAGTTTGTCAAGGCGGGGGTCAGGAACAGTAATGACGCCCACGTTGGGGTCTTTGGTTGCGAATGGATAATTGGCTGCCAGTGCTTTGGCTGAGGTCAGCGCATTAAACAGGGTAGATTTTCCAACATTGGGAAGCCCCACGATACCCGCCTTTAGTGCCATATGCTGTATTTGATTGAAGGTAAACGTAACTGGCAACCGGCACAACCGCCGCCTGCCCATTATCTAATAAGGCCGCAAAGGTAAGCAATTGGTTAGAATAAACCGTGCAGCTCTCCGTTAACCTGATTGACAATATCACCCATATCCTCCGGATTGCGCATAAAGTCAATATGATCAGCGTTAATGACGAGGAGCCTTCCTTCTTTGTAGCTGCTGATCCAGTTTTCGTAGCGCTCGTTGAGTCGCTTGAGGTAATCCAGGCTCATATTGCCTTCGTAGTCCCGGCCGCGCTCCTGAATGTGCTCCACAAGGGTGGGAATGCTGGCTTTAAGGTAAATCAGCAGGTCTGGCGGCTGAATCTGTGAAGACATGGTCTTGAACAGCTCAAAGTAATTTTGGAAATCGCGGGTCGACATCAGCCCCATGTCGTGGAGGTTAGGGGCGAAAATGTAGGCATCTTCATAAATGGTGCGGTCCTGCACCACCGTGCGGTCGCCTGCCAGGATTTTAAGCACCTGCTGGTAACGGTTATTAAGGAAAAACACCTGCAGGTTGAAGGACCACCGCTGCATGTCTTCGTAAAAATCGATCAGGTAGGGATTGTCGTTGGCGGACTCATAGTGGACATCCCAGCCAAAGTGGTGCCCCAGTTTTTCCGAAAGGGTGGTTTTGCCCGCTCCGATGTTACCCGCTATAGCAATATGTTTTATATTTGGCGGCGACTTCGCGCTGTTTTCGCTCATTTTCTTCAGGATTTCCTGCGAAAATATAAAAGATAGCGGAAATAATCGGGGCCAATCCGCTCCTTCGACGGTAAATGGTTGTTTACCGATGATTTAGCGCCAAACATCTAATATTTTATCATGAAAATTGACGAGTCCTTAATATTGAAGCTGGAACAACTAGCTCGCTTGCAGTTGTCGGCTTCTGAGCGCGCTTCCATTCAGGGTGACCTCAACCGGATACTTGGGATGGTCGAAAAGCTGGAAGAACTGGACACCGAAGGCGTTGAGCCCCTGACTTACGTCAATGAGGACGTAAATGTCCTGCGCGAAGATGTGGTACGCGGGCAAACTGACCGGGCCGATGCGCTCCGGAACGCACCGGATCAGGATGGCGAGTACTTCCGGGTACCGAAAGTAATACCTTCAAAAAAATAAAAATTTATGCAGCCCATCATTGCCGTTAAGGGACTTACCAAAACCTATACCATGGGTACCGCACAGGTCCATGCCCTGCGCGGGGTAGACTTGGATATCCAAGCCAATGAATACCTGGCCTTAATGGGGCCTTCCGGTTCGGGGAAGTCTACTCTGATGAACCTGCTGGGCTGCCTCGATACGCCTACAAGCGGCGAATATTGGCTCAACAGCACCAATGTGTCCACTATGGACGATGATGAGCTGGCAGAAGTCCGTAATAAGGAGATTGGCTTCGTTTTCCAGACCTTCAACCTTCTCCCGCGATTGTCGGCTTTGGAGAATGTAGCCCTTCCCCTTGTGTACGCCGGGCAGTCCAAGTCGGCTCGCCTGGATCGTGCCCGGGAGGTCCTCACTGAAGTAGGATTGGGCGACCGGGTGGACCACAAGCCCAATGAGCTCTCCGGCGGTCAGCGGCAGCGTGTTGCTATTGCCCGGGCATTGGTGAACAAACCCTCCATCATCCTGGCAGATGAGCCTACCGGTAACCTCGATACGAAAACATCTATTGAGATTATGGGCATCTTCGAGCGCATCCACGAAATGGGCAATACGGTGATTCTGGTGACTCACGAACCCGATATTGCCGAACATTGCCATCGCATGGTGCGGCTGCGGGACGGCATCGTGGAAGTCGATCAGCGCAACGAAAACATCGTCAAAGCCAGCGACCCCACTCACCGCTACAATCAAGATTAGGGTTTTTTTCAAAACCTCCGGCTGCCGCTGCTTGTTGACCCATGAAAACGACAACCAAATCATGGGTTTCAAAATCTATACAAAAACAGGCGATGCTGGTACCACCGGTCTTTTTGGTGGCAAACGCCTGCCCAAGAGCCACCTCCGCATTGAAGCATACGGCACTGTGGATGAGCTGAACGCACACATCGGTATGGTCCGGGATCAGTTCACAGAACCTGCTGTACGTGCATTGCTGAAAGACATTCAGGACCGCCTGTTCACCATTGGTTCGAACCTGGCTTCCGATCCGGATAAAGATATGCCCGTGCCCGATATTCAGGCTGCCGATATTGAAGCCCTGGAAAAGGCTATGGATGAAATGGACGAAGTCCTTCCGGAATTGAAAAACTTCATCCTGCCGGGCGGGCATCCGGCGGTGTCGAGCGCGCACATCGCCCGCTGTGTCTGCCGCCGCGCAGAACGCCTCGTGGTCGCCCTGTCGCAGGAATCCCGTGTGGAGCCTGTCGTGATGCAATACCTCAATCGCCTGTCGGACTACCTGTTCATCCTGGCCCGTTTCATAGGCTACTCCAAAGGGATTGATGAAGTGGTATGGGCGCCCCGCAAAAAAGGTTGACCGGAGCGTGCTGGACTACCTTGAGCAAGGGTGAGCTTCATTAGCCCTAAAACCGTATCTTTACGCCTATGAGTGCATGGAAAACGACGATAGAAGGGCTCCCCACATTAGTCAAATACCTCATGGTGGCTGGTGTGGTAGCCATCATCAGCTTCCTGTTCCCGAATAATGTGAAGTTCAAATATGAATTTGACAAGGGGCAGCGGTGGCGCTATGAAGACCTTCGGGCACCCTTTGATTTCGCTATTCTAAAACCGGAGCAGGAGATTGAAGCGGAAAGAGCCCGCATCAAGGATAGCTTTTCTCCTTACTACGAGCAGCTACCCGCTGTAACTGAAAGGCAGGTCACAGACTTTGAGGACCGATTTACCGCACAACTGGAGGAAATCAACGAGGAGCAGTTCCCGGATGTCACCCGGAATCCGGATAAATACCTTTCCTACGGCAAAAACCTGCTGCAGGACTTGTACAAGACGGGTATCGCAGAATTGGACAAAGCGCACAGAGACAAACCGGCAGACTTCGTGGTGAATGTACTCAGGGGGAATACCACCCACCCTCAGACTATCGAAAACCTGATTACAGTGCCAGAGGCAGAAGCGTCTTTGTCGGAGTCTTTGCCTTACAGTAAACTGGCAGAATCGGATTTCCTCTATGGCTTGTTGGAGTCGTCCATCGCGCCCAATATTTTCTATAACGACACCCTGAGTCAGCGCCTGCTGGCAGAAGAGCTGAGTCAGGTGGGCCTCTACCGGGGACGAGTATCCAAAGGCGACCTTATCGTAACCGAAAACGGCTACATCACCGAAGAGATCTACCTGAAACTCCAATCCTTCAAAGCCAAGTACCGGGAGGAAGTGACGGAGGAGCAGTCTTATACCGGAGTGCTGGCAGGGTATGCTCTGTTGTCCACCCTCATCATAGGTATCTTCTTGCTGTATGTGCGCTTGTACGCTCAGGCGGTCTTTTCCCGTTTCAACAAACTGGTGTTCATCATGCTCTGGCTGGTGACCTTCAGCTATTTGGTGTACGCAGTGGAGCAGGTGGCTTTGCTGAGCACCTACATGATCCCGTTTTGTATCGTGCCAATTGTGATCAAGAATTTCTACGATGAACAACTGGCCTTGTTCACCCACCTGGTGGTCATATTGCTGGCGAGTTTTTTATCCTCCCTGGGGTATGAGTTTACTTTTCTTCAGATTCTGGCCGGTATCGTCGTGCTTTTGAGCGATGTGGACACCCGCGACTGGACTCGTTTTTTCTACTCCATCCTGTACATTTTCGTGGTGTACTTACTCGGCTACACGGGGCTATCCCTGATTCAGGAAGGCAGTTATCAGGATATTGATTTATCCGTGCTTTCCTGGCTGGGCATTAGTGCCTTTATGACGCTGCTGGCTTATCCGCTCATTCCGTTACTGGAGCGCTTTTTTGGTTTTACCTCAGCTATTTCTCTCGTAGAGTTGTCTGATATGAACCGGCCCCTGTTGCGTCAGTTGGCCAATAAGGCACCGGGTACCTTGCAGCACTCTCTGCAGGTGGCGAACTTATCGGAAGAAGCGGCCCGTGCCATCGGTGCAAACCACCTGCTGGTGAAAGTCGCTGCCTTGTACCATGATATAGGAAAGACCCTACAGCCTTCCTTTTTTATTGAAAACCAAAGTAATAAAAGCCCGCACCTGGATATTTCTGATAAGGAAAGTGCTGAAATCATTATCAGCCACGTCACAGAGGGGGTGAAAATGGCCAAGAAAGCCCGGCTCCCCAACATTTTAATCGACTTCATCACCTCCCATCACGGCACAACCCGGGTGGAATACTTCTACCGCAATTACATTAAAGATCATCCGGACGAGGAAGTGGACGAACAGGATTTTCGCTATCCGGGCCCCAAGCCGGTCACCAAGGAAGAGACTATTCTAATGCTGGCGGACAGCATTGAGGCGGCCTGCAAAAGCCTGAAAAACCCCACAGAAGAGGCTCTGCTGGAACTAATTGATAAAATTATAGCCGGTAAAATGGCGATGGGGCAGCTGGAAGACTCCGAATTGACCTTTTCGGAACTGGAAACCTGCAAAACCGTCTTTCAGCAACTCATGCGCAGTGTGCACCATGTGCGCATTGAGTACCCGGAAGAGCAGCAATCTGAGGAATAGCTCCCAATTTTTGCACCCACAGAATCAGGGTGGGCTTATTAACTTTACCCACGACTACACTTTAGAAACACAATCAATTGACTATATGAAAATTTGGCATTCTCTTTTATTCTGTTGCATCACACTAGCCACTCTGCAGGCACAACCCGACCGATGGCAGCAGGCTGCGAAATATACAATGGATATCGACTTTGATGTTAAAAAGCATCAATTCGAAGGTAAGCAAACGCTGGTTTATACCAATAACTCGCCGGACACCCTGCACCGGGCTTTTTACCATCTCTATTTCAATGCGTTCCAACCGAAAAGCATGATGGATGTCCGTTCCCAAAACCTGAAGGACTCCGACCCGAGGGTGGGTGGCCGGATCAGTGAGTTGGAGCCGGATGAGATCGGCTACCACGAAATCAACAGCCTCACCGTGGATGGCAAAAAGGCCACCTTCGAAGTCGTGGGCACCATCCTCGAAGTGCAACTGCCTCAGCCCATCCTCCCGAATTCAAAAGCCGTTTTTGAAATGGAGTTTGAGTCTCAGGTACCCGTACAAATCCGTCGTTCCGGACGCGATAATGCAGAGGGTATTTCCTACTCTATGGCTCAGTGGTACCCTAAGATGGCAGAATACGACTATCAGGGCTGGCACGCCAATCCCTACGTGGGCCGGGAGTTTTACGGCATTTGGGGCGATTTTGATGTGACTATCCACATCGACAGCGAATACATCATCGGCGCTACGGGTTATTTGCAAAATCCAAAGGAAATCGGCCATGGGTATACCGAAAAAGCCGTGAAGGTGAAAAAAGGCAAAAAGCTATCCTGGCATTTTGTCGCTCCTGACGTGCACGACTTTGTCTGGGGTGCTGATCCGGAATACACCCATACCACCTACGATCGGGAAGACGGCATGGTGATGCACTTCTTCTATCAGGAGAACGAGCGTACCAAAGAGAACTGGGAAGCCTTGCCTGCCATTATGGACGAAGCCTTTGCTTTCATCAACGAGCATTACGGGCAGTACCCCTACGAGCAATACGCCTTCATTCAGGGCGGCGATGGCGGTATGGAATATCCAATGGCGACCCTGATTACCGGCGAGCGCAGCCTGCCCAGCCTGGTTGGCGTATCGGTACACGAGCTGGTGCACAGCTGGTACCAAATGCTGCTGGGCACCAACGAAGCCCTGTACGCCTGGATGGACGAAGGCTTCACCAGCTGGGCCAGCAGCAATGTGATGAACCACCTGCGCCGGGAAGGCCTGATCCCCGGCGAAGCTTCTGATAATCCTCACCTGGGCTCCTACATGGGCTACGCCAACTTCTCCCAAAGTGGGCTGGAGGAACCTCTGATCACTCATTCCGACCACTTTAACACCAACTCCGCTTACGGCGTGGCTTCCTATGTGAAAGGCGCCGTCTTCCTGGAGCAACTCAAGTACATCATCGGGGAAGAAGCCTTCGATCAGGGCATGCTACGCTACTTTGATACCTGGAAGTTCAAGCACCCCAACTCCAATGACTTCATCCGCATTATGGAGAAGCAATCCATGATAGAGCTGGACTGGTACCGTGAATACTGGATCAATACCACCCATACCATAGACTATGGCATTGAGAACGTGAAGGTCGATGGGCGTACTGCCGTAGCTGTACTGAACCGGGTAGGCATCATGCCTATGCCACTGGAGGTGGAAGTCGTACTCACCGATGGTACGAGCAGGCGAATACTGGTGCCGCTGCGCATCATGCGGGGCCACAAACCGCTGAATGGTATGGAGCTCGCTGAAGACTGGCCATGGACGCACCCTCAGTATGAGCTGGATTTGGGTGTGAAAGCCAAAGACATCGAAAAGGTGGTGATCGATCCCGATTTCGGCATGGCCGATATTGACCGGGAGAACAACACCTACGAAATGATCAGTGACGAATAAAACTAACTATTACCGGGCGGTATCGGTCACCGCCCGGTTTTATTCCCTATTGCTATGCATCCTATTTTTAAGCAGCTGCAGTCCATGGCCTCCTTCACTGCCGGAGACGACACCGAAATCCGGGAAGTCCTGCACCCTAAAAATGACGGTGTGGATTTTGGCTTCAGCCTGGCACACGCCACCCTGCAGCCCGGAGAGGCTTCCCGGCCACATATCCTGCACGGGCGCTCAGAGACCTATATCATCGTGCAGGGTCAGGGTACCGCCTTCGTTGCCGGTGAAACCATGGAAGCCATCCCCGGCAGCGTTATTTTTATCCCACCCGGCGCCGAGCAGTACATTCAAAATACGGGTGAAGAACCGCTCCACTTTTGGTGCATCGTCTGCCCACCCTGGACCGCAGAAACAGAAGAGGTCGATTGATGTCCTGTTCGTACATCCTACTCTGCGCCCTTTGCGCTTCCCCTCCGCGCCTTTGCGAGCCCTTGTTCTGTACGCTTTACGCCCTTTGCGCTCCTACTCCGCGTCTTTGCGTGAACCCCATACCCCAAAGCCCCAAGCCAGATTCACCCCGCATTTTGGAAAAAACCGTTATTTTTGCAGACCTTTGACCGCCAGCGCAACAAGTCTGAATTTTTGCTGGTTTTTTGGTCCTTAGCTGGTGCCAGCCCCCATGTAGTGAGCTATTTACGAATCAATTCCAGGTCAAGCCGCCGGAAAAAAAGGATGAATGAGAATTCTTCAGCTTTGTAAAAAATTTCCTTTTCCGCTTAAAGATGGCGAATCCATTGCCGTGACGGCCCTTAGCCGCTCTTTGAAGGCACTGGGGCATGAAGTGCACCTGCTCGCCATGAATACCAGCAAGCACTATTTTCCCAAAGAAAAACTCCCTAAGTCCTTCAACCACTATACCCGGATTCAGGACGTAAAGGTGGATAACCGGGTGAAGCCCCTGCACGCACTGCGCCACCTATGGGGAAACGACTCCTACCACATCGCCCGTTTTTGTTCTCCTGACTTCGAAAAGCACCTGGTACAACTACTTCAACAAACCGGGTTTGACGTTATACAGTTGGAAACGCCTTACCTGTCGCCCTATATTCCGGCTATCCGGAAGCATTCAGATGCCGTGGTCAGTATGCGGGCGCACAATGTGGAGTTTGAAATCTGGGAGCGTATCAGTCAGCATACAAGTTTCAGGCCCAAACGCTGGTACCTCCGACACCTGACAGAAAGGCTGCGGCAATACGAAGTCAGCCAGTTACAAGCTTATGACCACCTGGCGGCCATCACCCGGCGGGATTTGGAACGCTTTCGCGAGCTGGGTTATGAAGGCTCGGCTACGGTCACACCAATTGGCGTAGACAGCCAGGCCTACCAACCAGACTATTCCAGTTTTCAAAAGCCGCTGTCCCTGTCCTTCATAGGCTCTCTCGACTGGATGCCTAACCTGGAAGGGCTGCAGTGGTTCCTGGATGAAGTCTGGCCCCTGGTCCAGGCTGAGCATACCGACCTGACATTGCACATCGCCGGCCGCAACACGCCAAAGTGGCTACTAAAAATGAAACGCCCCGGCATCATCGTGGAAGGAGAGGTGCCCAGTGCATCGGCTTTTATCAATCAGCACAGTTTGATGGTGGTGCCCCTGCTCTCCGGCAGTGGTATGCGGGCTAAGATTTTGGAAGGCATGGCACTGGGCAAGGCAGTCCTGAGTACACAAATGGGGATGGAAGGCATCGGCATTAAGCCCGGCACCCACGCTTTGATTGCCAATAGCCCGGAGGAATTCGCCCGGCAAATTTTTAAAGCCTTTCAACTGCAGGAGCAAAAGCAGCTCGAATCCATGGGGCGTTCTGCCCGCCGGTTCGTGCTGGAGCGGTACGACAGCCTGGAAGTGGCCCGGCAGTTGGTGCAGGCCTACAGTGAGTTAAGCGTTGAAGCCCTCTGATGCATGGGGCTTATCCTGGTACATATCATAGTTTGGCTGAGCGCACTGGCATTGGTGCATACCTACCTGCTATACCCTTTGCTGATGCGCTGGCTGGCACGCCGCCAATCGCCCAATCAGAAAGTCTACTCCACCGAATCCGAATGGCCGCAGGTCGCCGTGATCATGTCGGCCTACAACGAGGAAGCGGTAATCGAAGAGAAAATGGCTCACCTGCTTGCCCTGCGTTATCCGGAGGGGCGGTTGTCGGTTTTTATCGGCTCAGACTGTTCCGATGACCGAACAAATGATATCATTGCGCCCATCGCTGCACAAGAAAAGCACATTCACTTTTTCGCCTTTCAGCAAAGGCGGGGCAAACCGGAAGTCATCAATGAACTGGCAGGTTACGCCCGGCAGCAATTCGTGTCAGACGGAACCGACCCTGTTTTCGTAGTTACGGATGCCAGTGTGATGCCTGCTCCCGAGGTGCTTTTCAAGCTCGTGCAACACTTTCGCAATCCGGAAATCGGGCTGGTCGATGCACACATATTGCATACGGGCATGCAACAGCAGGGCATTTCCGAAGCGGAGAATACCTACATCTCCGGTGAGGTCCGCCTGAAATACTACGAAGGGCTGGCCTGGGGGCGGATGATGGGCCCCTTTGGTGGCTTTTATGCGATCCGGGCCCGTTACTTCAGCAAAGTGCCTCCAACCTATCTGGTAGATGACTTTTACATCACCATGCGTATGTTTGAGCAGGGCGGGCTGGCCATTAACGAACTGGATGCCATCTGCTACGAAGCCGTTTCTCATGAAATCCAGGAGGAATACCGCCGGAAAGCTCGTATCTCAGCCGGCAATTTTCAAAACCTGACGACTTTCCCACATTTGTGGTGGCCACCGGTGCGCCCGCTGCAGTTTGCCTTCTTTTCTCATAAAGCCCTTCGGTGGCTTGGCCCGTTTTTCCTACTTTTGATCCTGGCGGGCAGCGGTATCCTCGCGCTATCGGGCAACTTATTCTGGCAGGGGTTGTTTGCCGTATTGACAGGCGGCATTATCCTGGTGCCCGTTTTCGATCAGCTGTTGAAGAAAGCTGGTTTACACTGGCTGCCTCTTCGGGGCGCCCACTATTTTCTGGCAATGAACCTGGCTTTGCTTGCCGGTTTTTTCAAATTCATAAAAGGAGTACGCTCAAATGTCTGGCAACCAACTAAACGCAACTAAGCAACAAGGCTTTCAACTCAACACCATCGATGAGGCCATCCGTGATATCAAAGCAGGCAAGGTCATCATTGTAGTAGATGATGAAGACCGCGAAAATGAAGGTGATTTTATCTGCGCAGCCGAGTGTGTGACGCCGGAGATTATCAACTTTATGGCTACTCATGGGCGGGGGCTGATCTGTTCGCCTATCGATGAAAAACGGGCAGATGAGCTGGACCTCAATATGATGGTCTCTTCCAATACTGCTTTGCATGAGACGGCCTTCACGGTATCCATCGATTTGATTGGGCATGGTTGCACCACAGGCATTTCGGCTTACGACCGGGCTACCGGTATCCGAAAATTAGTGGACCCGGCTACCAAGTCTACTGATTACGCCCGCCCGGGGCATATTTTCCCGCTGCGGGCCAAGACCGGGGGCGTCCTTCGCCGTACCGGGCATACCGAAGCCGCTATCGACCTGGCCCGGCTTGCTGGCTTTGAACCTGCCGGCGTATTGGTGGAAATCCTCAACGAAGACGGGACAATGGCCCGCCTGCCGGAACTGATGAAAATTGCGGAGCGCTTCGACCTGAAAGTCATTGCCATCAAAGATTTGGTGGCTTACCGCATGCGCAATGAGCGTCTGATCAAGCGGGAGCTCTCTGTTTCCATTGATACCCAATACGGGCCTTTCGAAGTTATCGCCTTCCGGCAGCTCACTACAGATGATATCCACCTGGCGATCAAACGAGGCGACTGGAAGGTAGACGATCCCGTTCTGGTGCGTGTGCACTCCTCCACTGAAACCGGTGAAATCCTGGGTGGGCTGTTCAACAACTATGGCGTACAGCTGCAAAAAGCCATCGAAATGATCGCTGAAGAAGATCAGGGCCTGCTGCTTTACATGCGCCACAGCGAGAAATCAGATGCCATTCTACACCACCTGGCAGATTATCAGAAGCGGCAGTACAACGGCGAAAATCCGGAACTCAACAAACGGGCAGAAATGACCCAACGCGACTTTGGCGTGGGGGCGCAAATCCTCCACGATATGAATGTGACCAAACTGCGCCTGATGACGAATACGCCGCGAAAGCGCGTAGGGCTGATCGGTTATGGGCTGGAAGTAGTGGAAAATATCACCATGTAGGTATGCGTTACGAACGCAAGTATCGCATAGAAGCCACCCATCCACAGGTGGTCAGTATGGTGATCCGGCAGCATCCTGCAGGCTTCCGCCCGTTGTTCCCGCCCCGCCAAATCAATAATTTATACTTCGATACGCCTGATTTTGCAGCTTTTCAGGATAATGTAACGGGTACGCCTCAGCGCCTGAAGTACCGGCTGCGCTGGTATGGTGACGATTTCTCTTCTATCCGAAATCCGGTGCTGGAGGTAAAAATCAAAGACAATCTGGTAGGGTGGAAGCAGCATTACCCATTACCGGAAGGCGGGTACGGTGCTTCAGATTGGGAAAAACTGGTCCGCCTGTGCCGGGAAACACTGCAAAAAGGGCTGGATTTACAGCCGGTTTTATTTAATACCTATCAGCGCTCTTACTGGGGCGCGCCAGCATTACCTTTTCGGCTTACTATGGATACCGGGATGCATTTCGGGCCCTATCAGCCACAGCGGGAAACGGTGCTGCCCTTTGCCGACTCCGCTATTATAATTGAAGTGAAGTATGATCAGCAGGAAGATGAAGATACGGCATTCATCCTGCAGCACCTGCCCTTTCGGTTGAGCAAGAACTCCAAATTTGTGATGGGTATCAACCTTTGTTATGGTTAGAACTTAGGGCAAAGTACGACTTCATCTTCGTATTCGCCCAGGTAAGCCAGGGAAAGCTCAAACGCGCCCCTTTGCTTGCGCAGGGAGCCAATGCCGTCAATGCGGGCATCGTAGCTCAGCCCCAGCAGGAAGTTGCTGAACTCAATACCCACCATGCCTACCACAGCGTCGAGCATAAAGTTGTCCAGCTCGTCCCGTACCGGGCGCACCCAGCCACCGGTGTGTAGGGCTACGCCTGAGATTTCATCAATAAGGAAGCGGACATTGCTACCGGCATTAGCCGCCAGGTGTGGCCCTTGTGCGTAGAGCAGTGCCCGTGGTTGTATCTGAATACCCAGGCCCACCGGGATATTCACATTGACATAAGCGGTGTATTTTCGGTGCAGGAAGTCGGAATTGCCCAGTTCGGGCTGATCCTCGTTATAAAAGAAACTGATCTGCGGCTCCAGAATGTGGTGCATAGCGGCCCCCGCAAAAACGGAAACGCCCCGTTTAGGCGAGTAGGTATAGTTAATACCTGCTGAAATATCGCCATAGGCAAAGTTATTGGCAGGCAGAATTTCACCAGTCGGATTGGTATACCCATCATCGCCTCCGAACTGATCCTCAAAATTGAAGCGCTCGTAGCCGAAGTTGCGCTGTGCCAGCCCGGCCTGAAACCCGGCGCTCAGGAATTGATCGTTGGATTTGCTGAGGCTTTTGTGGAACGCTCCGGCGACATTGATCTGATTATTGGAAAAACCGAATTTGGGCACCCGGTCATTGTAAAAAACCACCCCCACACCAAAGGCATCCTTGTAACGTTTGCCGATGCTGTTGAGCCCGAAGCGCAGGTCGACCGCTCCGGCATAAGTCTGATAAGGGTTTTGGTCCCGGTAGACGAGGGCCACCCGGTATTTACCGTTGAAGGTGCCACTCAGCGCCGGGTTAAGGGTGAGCGGTGCCGCAAAGAATTGAGTGAAGTGCTGGTCTTGCGCGGTAAGGCGCAGGCCACTCAGCAAAGCAAGACAAAAAAGGAGCAGGAATAGCTTCTTCATAGAATCGGTTCATGTGATTGTGCGGCCAAAGTTAAACAGGCCGCCGGACTAAAACGAGTATTTCGTGCTGATAAGTCAGAAATAGGAACGGAATTGGCTGATATTTATTATTTTTGAAAATATCTTGATTTCCGTAAACCCGCATGCATGCCCTCTTACGCTATTTGCCCACTGAGCAACGTGCCCATCCGGAGCAATTCTTCGGATAAGAGCGAGATTGTGTCCCAATTGCTGTTTGGTGAGCTGGCTGAGGTATTGGAAACCAAAGGGCGGCAATGGGCGAAAATCCGCTGCATCTGGGACAATTACGTCGGCTGGGTGGCGACCAATCAGCTCAAAGCCATCACACCCAGTGAGTTGTCGGTCTTTAGGGAGCATTTTGCCTACAGCCTGGAGCTCTTTCAGCCGCTTATGGCGGACAATGAGGTCATTCCGGTGGTCATGGGCGCACGTCTGCCCAACTTCGATGGCATGCGCTTCAAACTCGACAACACCGTCTATACCTTTAGCGGGCAGGCTGTCTTTCCGGAGCACATTAAGCCAACTGCTGAGTTTATCCTCAAGATTGCGCGGCGTTACTTGCACGCGCCATTCCTTCATGGTGGGCGCTCCCCTATGGGCATAGATGCCGCCGGCCTTGTACAGATGGTATTCAAAATCGCTAATGTCGCTTTACCCCGGGAAGCGGCTCAGCAGGTCTACATTGGCAGTATAGTGGACTTTGTGGAGCAGTCCATGCCTGGTGATGTGGCTTTCTTTGAAAACCGTACCGGGCGTATTACCCATTGCGGTATCATTCTGCCGGATTCGGAGGTGATTCACGCTTTCGGCAGTGTGCGTATCGATAAAATTGACCACTATGGGATTTACGACCGGTCTGCAAAAAGATACACCCACCGTCTGCGCGTCGTCCGCAGGATGCTGAAGACCGAAGCCACGCCCAGGCAGGTGAAACGCCGGGTGAGCGGGCATATCTCCAATCAGGTAGAGCTCTTTTAGACTAGTGGTCTGTCAAGGCTAAAACCAGGGGTTGCCTGCGGCGACTTTTGAGGCTACTCTTCGTTGGACAACCCCTTACGTAGCGCTGCTATGCGCGGGAACATCCGCCTTGATTAGCCTCAAAATTCGCTCCCACTCAACCCATAAATTAACACTTGACAGGCCATTAGGTTGGGGGACGCGCTCTATAAAAACGAATCCCTCAAAACAGCCTTAAACCGCCCGGATAATATCGTACTGCGTCAGAATGTGCAGGGTTCCTGCCTTGTCTTTCGCAATAACAGCCGGAATGGTCCGGTCTACGTATTTGCTCAGCTGAGAAAAAGGCAGGTCTTCCTCCACCAGTGGGAACGGAGCCCCCATGATGGCCGTAACGGTTTGCTCAGCGTGGTTCATCGGATTTTCCAACAGATAAGACAAGACAGCCGTTTCCGTGATCGAGCCCACCATCTTACCCTCCCGCATAACCGGGAGCTGAGAAATATCGTGGTCCTTCATCATTTTAAAGGCAGACTGAACGGTATCCGACTCGCTGAGGGTAATGAAGCGGTTGTCATGCTTCATCTGCAGTAAGTCGCGGACACAAAGCTCCCGCTCCAGGAAGCCCCTTTCCCGCATCCAGTCATCATTGTATATTTTACCGACGTAGCGGCTTCCGTGATCGTGGATGACCACCACCACGATATCCTCAGGTGTAAGTTCATCCTTGAGCTGCAGCAGCCCGGCAACGGCAGAGCCTGCAGAATACCCCAGCAGCAGGCCTTCTTCGCGGGCCAGGCGGCGGGCCATAAGCGCACCATCCTTATCGGTCACCTTCTCAAAGCGGTCGATTACTTTGAAGTCAACATTCTGTGGTATGATATCCTCGCCTATGCCTTCCGTGATGTAAGGGTAGATTTCCTTCTCGTCAAACTCGCCCGTCTCATGGTATTTTTTGAAAACGGAGCCATAGGTGTCGATCCCCCAGATTTTAACACCCGGATTTTGCTCCTTGAGGTAGCGCCCGGTGCCGGAAATGGTACCGCCGGTGCCTACGCCCACCACCATATGCGTAATTTTACCCTCGGTCTGTTTCCAGATTTCAGGGCCGGTGCTTTCGTAGTGAGCCGTGCGGTTGGACAGGTTGTCGTACTGATTGCACCAGTAGCTGTTGGGGATTTCGGTGCTCAGGCGGCGGGCTACGCTATAGTAGGAACGCGGGTCATCAGCTTCTACATTTGTAGGGCAAACGATGACTTCACCACCTACGGCGCGCAAGAGGTCTATTTTTTCCTGTGACTGCTTATCTGTGGTCGTAAAGATACATTTATAACCTTTCACCGCCGCGGCCAGCGCCAGGCCCATGCCTGTATTGCCAGAGGTGCACTCAATGAGTGTACCACCCGGCTTAATATCTCCCCGGGCCTCTGCATCTTCCAGCATTTTCAGTGCCATACGGTCTTTGATCGAGTGGCCCGGATTAAAGGTTTCCACCTTCATCAGTACCGTAGCCGGGATGTCTTTAACGACTTTATGAAGCTTTACCAGAGGTGTATTTCCAATGGTGTGCAGGATATTTTCGTAGTATTCCATGGGTTTTACTTGGTTTGCCGCAAAGGTAAAAAAATCATCGGTGGTATTTGACCTTCACAAAGAATCGGGGGTCGATGGCGCCTAATAATTTTGCCACAAGGGGCGAGACGACTACGATCACATCATCCTTGTAAACCGTATCAGGTATACGGCCAACCACTTTGGCGTAAACGGTACGGCGGCTCATCGGGTTGTAGATGGACACCACCGATCCAATTGCTGCTCTTCGGTGCATCGCCATAAGGTCTGTTTCATCCTTCATGTCTTTTGGCCAGAAGGCCACCCCCTGATGCTCCCGCTCCCGTTCACCAGCCATATCGTACTGAAAAAGCTTGCGGTAGGCCGCGTTGCGTTTGCCCAACTCGCCCCCTGCGTAGGCACGGAGGCTGTCCGGAATGCCGTTGAGGCTCAGCCAGCCCACATGAAGGATTTGGTTACTTTTCAGGGTATGGTCCAGCAAGCCATTGCGCATCATAATTTCCTCCATGGGGATATCAAAGTAGGATTTGGATATTTTGTAGAGCGTATCGCCCTTGCGCACCACATAGTACACTGGTGCGAACCGGCCGGGGATAATGTCCTTCTCCTGATACTGCTCAATGGCCTGTTTAGGGATTGGGATACGGACGGGCATGCCCACCCGCATCGTCTGGGGGCTAAGCCCCGGGTTGTGGAAATACAGCTCCTGAAGAGAAAGCCCGTAAAATTTGGCCAGAGAAAACAAAGTCTGCTTCGGCTCCAGGCGGTGGTTGAAGTATTTTTCATTAAACTGCCCCACCGATAGAAATATGGTATCTTTGGGGGTAAGGTAATTGAGGCTGTCCCCGGTAGCTTTGGCCATCAGCGGGAGGCTCAGGAAAGCGCACAGCACAGTGGCTTTAAATACAATTGGGGCCAGGTCAGTCCCTGCCAGTCTAGTCGCACCAGTCGTTTTCCTCATAGTTTAGGTTCCTGTTTGGGGTTCATGTTTTGCTGAACCAGAAGAGCAATATAAACAAATATATGAAATCAATTGCGGTGATTCCAGCCCGTTATGCAAGTACGCGTTTTCCCGGCAAACCTCTGGCTTTACTGGGAGGCAAACCTGTCATACAGCATGTCTACGAACGGGCGCAAAAGGCCCGCCAAATCGATGAGGTATGCATCGCCACTGATGACGAGCGTATCCTGGAAGCTGCTGCACGGTTTGGGGGCAAAGCCATCCTGACCGATGCCAGCCACCTTAGCGGGACCGACCGTTGTGCGGAAGTGGCGCTGCAATATCCCGAGGACAGCCTAATTGTCAATATACAAGGAGACGAGCCGTTTATTGACCCGGCACAGATTGACCTCGTGGTGGCACCGCTCATGGGCGATCATCCTGCGGATATCAGCACCCTTGTCGTCCGGCTCAGAGAAGCAGAGGTCCTGCACAATCCCAACGTCGTGAAGGCCGTTAAGTCCGCTACCGGCCAGGCGCTGTATTTCAGCCGGTCGCCCATTCCCTACCTGAGGGGGGTACCGCCCGAACAATGGATGAAGCATGGTGTTTTTTTCAAGCATTTGGGTATTTACGGGTTTCAACGGTCTGTATTGCTAGAGGTCGCCCAACTGCCTCCCGGGCATTACGAACAAATGGAATCGCTGGAACAACTGCGTTGGCTGGAAGCCGGCTATCGCATTCACATCGGCACCACACAGACCGAAACAGTGGGTATAGACACCCCGGAAGACCTGGAAGCTGCCGAACGCCTTTGGAACAAAAGCAATCAACATGGATAAGCAAAAATACTATCGCCGCTGGCTGCTCCGCGCACCGATTGGATTGGTGCTCATTGGTTTTGGTGCCTGCCTGATTGCCGAAGCGGCTATGGACAAATATGATGGCGCCCCGGTCTGGCATTGGGTAGCCTATGGCACTCTGGCCCTGGTGGTCTTCAACAGTGGGCTGAGCATCTTTGGCGATGCTATATTGCAGCGGGTACGGTATGAACGGGTACTGGAAAAAGAGACAGAAGCATGAATTACTGTAGCCATTGCGGTTCTGACCAACTAGCGTTTACCATCCCAAACGGAGATAACCGGCCCCGCTACGTTTGCGGCAACTGCGGTCGCATCCACTACTCCAATCCGAAAATTGTAGCGGGCTGTCTGCCCATTTGGGAAGACAAAGTGTTGCTGGCTAAGCGCTCTATTGAGCCCCGCCTCGGCTACTGGAATGTCCCCAGCGGTTATATGGAAAATGGCGAAACGGTGGAAGAGGGTGCGCTGCGGGAAGTACGCGAAGAAGCCATGGCGCAGGTGAAGATTACCGGCGTACACACCATATATAGTATACCCCACATCAATCAGGTGTATATGCATTTTCTGGGCGAGTTGCAGGGGCCGGATGCCTTTGGAGTGGGGGAGGAGAGCCTGGAGGTACGCTTGTTTACCGAAGCGGAAATCCCCTGGGATGAAATCGCATTCACCTCTTCAATATTCAGTTTACAGCGGTACTTCGCCGATCGCAAACTAGGGCGCCATCAGTTGCATTTAGGCCAGCTGGATTACCCCGGCTCGGCTACAAAAAATGACGATTGAAACCTAAGGGCAAAAGGGACTGCCCGCTTTCCACCTCGTAAATCATGTCATCGTCCCCCTGCATTAGGATACGGATGGGTTGCTGTTGCCGGTCTTCCATTTCAGATATCGCCTGCCGGCAGGAGCCGCAGGGCGCAGCAGGTTCGGGGATGGCTTTATTCTCATTTCTTACCCGAATGGCCAGGGTTTGTAATTTTTCGGCTGGGTGATTGAGGGAGGCATTGCCCAGGGCCACCCGCTCTGCGCACAGGCACATGGGATAAGCCGCATTTTCCTGGTTAGAGCCTATCACTATGGTACCGTCTGTCAACCGAACCGCAGCGCCGACCTTAAAATTAGAGTAAGGGGCATAAGCTAAATCCATCGCACGGGCAGCTGCCTTCAGTAGTGTCTGGTCATCTGTTGATAACTCATCAGCACTATCGTAAATACGGATATTGGTTTCCAGCTTTCGATATCGCATAGCGTTTTTGTACAATTTGGAATTTAGCGGTGGGTCCCGCTTTACAGTTTCAGGCAAAGTTTTATCTTGCGCGAATCGGCAAATTACCGCAATAAATAGAAAAAACCAACCATGACAAATATATTGATCATCGGAGCCGGACGCTCTTCCAGTGCCTGTATCAACTACGTGCTTGGACAGGCACAGGAAAAAAACTGGTTTGTGACCGTTGCAGACGCGGATCCGCAGCTGGCTGAGGCACGGGTGAAAGGGCACCCCAATGGCCGCCCTGCCTGGCTTGATGTCACCAAGGTGAACGACCGCCGCGACCTGATCGGGCGTGCCGATTTAGTGGTCTCTCTCCTGCCTGCCCATTTGCATCTCGAGGTGGCTCACGATTGCATCAAGCTTAAAAAGCACCTCATTACCGCTTCCTACGTTTCTCAGGAGCTCTACCGCCTGGGTGATGAAGCCCGCGACCGGGAGCTCATCTTTATGGGCGAAATGGGGCTGGACCCGGGCATCGACCATATGTCGGCTATGCGGCAAATCAACGAGATTAAAGAAAAGGGCGGTAAAATCACTGCTTTTCGCTCCTATACCGGCGGCCTGATTGCACCCGAAAGCGACAATAACCCCTGGCATTACAAATTCACATGGAACCCACGCAACGTAGTCCTCGCCGGGCAGGGTACCGCTCAGTACCTGGAAAACGGCAAGTACAAGTACATTCCCTACAACCGCCTATTTAAGGAATACCGGGTGGTTGATATTCCCGGCATGGGCGAGTTCGAAGTTTATGCCAACCGCGACTCCCTGCTCTACCGTGAGGTTTACGGGCTTTCAGATATCCCCAACATTCTGCGGGGCACCATTCGCTACCGGGGCTTCTGCGATGCGTGGAATGCCTTAGTGAAAATCGGGCTGACCGATGGTTCCTATCCTATTCTGGAAAGTGAGCAGGTGAGCTACCACGAGCTGATGGAAGGCTATCTCAGCCCTCAGAATAAGTCAGGATCCGTGCGCGACCGAATTGCCGACCTGCTAAAGCTGGACCCCGATCATGAGGTCATGCAGAAGCTGGACTGGCTGGGGCTTTTCCGCAAAAAGAAAGTAGGGCTGGCCAACGCCACACCGGCACTCATCCTGGAAAACCTGCTCATGGAAAAGTGGAAACTCGAGCCCAGAGATAAGGACATGATTATCATGCAGCACGAGTTTGAATATGAACTTGAGGGCAAAAAGAAAGAACTGATATCCACGCTGGTGATGAAGGGGGGCAACGCCAACGATACCGCAATGGCCAAGCTGGTGGGGCTGCCACTGGGCATTTTCGTTAAGCTGGTCATGGAGGGCCGTATTGAGTCCAAAGGTGTGAATATCCCGGTTATCCCCGAAGTGTACGAGCCTGTTTTGGACGAGCTGGAACAGTTCGGGGTGGTATTCAAGGATGAGGTCCGGGACCTCTAAGCCCGGATGTTGAAGGCGCTGTTCCAAATTGATAATGTTAGGGCTATGCAGGGCAATGCTTTGTCCCGGCAGGGCAGTGCCATCCTAATCTCTATTCTACTGGCCAAAACGGCACTGCCCAAGGAAAGCATTGGCTGGTACGAGCAGTTATTGTACCTGGGCTATGTGCTTACCTCTTTCTGGGTGACCGGGCTGATGCAGGCTCTGCTGTCCCGCTTCAGCAAAGTGGAAACAGAGCGGCGGGCAGTTTTTCTGACTAATGTAGCCCTTATCTTCGGGGGTGTTGGCGCTGCCCTGACGCTTGGCTTCTGGTGGGGGCGGTACTGGCTGGTGCCGCTGCTGACTGGTCAGGCGAGCTTGCCCTTTCTGTTCCCCTTCCTGCTGTTTCTCTGGCTCAATCTGGCGACCTTTCTGCTGGAAAATTTTTACCTGCTCTGGGACCGCCCCGGTGAACTACTTTGGTTTGCCGGGCTGACTTACGCTGCACAAATCGCAGCGGTGGTCTATCCGGCATGGATGGGATGGGGGCTGGGGCCAGCCATCTGGGCGCTGGCAGGGCTGGGCGGTTTGCGTTTCCTCTGGTTGTTGATCCGCCTGAGCCATCTGGGGCAATGGGGCTGGCATGGGGAAGCCGTACGGATATGGCTGCAGTCTGCCTGGCCATTGGTCCTTTACGCAGCTGTGGGCACAATGAGTTTGGCATTCGACCCCTGGCTGGTCAATTACCATTTTGATGGCGACCCGGACATCTTCGCCGTTTTTCGGTATGGGGCAAGGGAGTTGCCGCTCGCCATGGCACTGGCTGCGGCCTTCGGGACGGCCATGCTGCCTGCCGTCTCTGCTAATTTGCAGGAAGCGCTGCCGGTGATGCGCCGGAAGTCGTTGCGGCTTTACCACCTGCTTTTTCCGCTTACCCTGGCATTGATGCTAAGCAGTCCATACTGGTTTACCTGGGTGTTCAGTGCTGCATTTGAAGACAGTGTTCCGGTATTTAATGCCTTTTTGCTGATCTTGGTTAGCCGGATGCTTTTCCCACGCACCATACTCATCGGGCTGGACGCCAACCGGGCGGTCTTCTACTTTTCGTTGGTGGAGCTGTTGCTGAATGTGGTGCTGGGCTTTTTGCTGGTGGTGCCCTTCGGCCTTTTGGGCGTAGCCTGGGCTACAGTCATTGCTTACACCGCCGATAAATTATTGCTTTGTCTTTACCTGTACTACCGTTTTGGCATTGCGCCGGGAGCTTACACACCGGTAGGATGGTGGAGTAGCTACACCTTATTATTAGGCATAGCCTACGTACTCACTTTTTGAGGTTTACCCCTCAAAAATCACTCCTGCCGTAGGTGTTTCCCAAAGTTCGATTTTGGCCAGTTGGGGCAGCTCGGGTTTGAGCTTTCGCCAAATCCAGGGCGCGATATTCTCCACAGTAGGGTTTTCCAGCCCCGGCACGTCATTTAGATACTGATGGTCCACAAGGGGTTTCACCTTCTTCCAGGCTTTTTTTACCTCTCCGAAGTCCACCACCCAGCCCATTTCCGGGTCTGCTTCGCCTTCCAGAAAAAGTTTAAGCCGGTAGGTATGGCCGTGCAGGTTGCGGCATTTGTGCTCCTGTGGCACCTTGGGCAGAAAGTGGGCAGCATCGAAAGTGAATTCCTTGAAGATCAGCATACAGGTCGGATTTTAAAAGTTGCGCAAAGATAGGGCGGTCTCCGTCCCCGGCAGATGAGAATCGTCACTGCCATTTCCTGCCGTTTTGTCATTCTGTCAGTCCCTGACGGTGCATAGCGGGAATACTTGTCAGTAAAAAGTCCGCGATTTCAGCGAAAGTGTCAGGCTATCCGGCTTGGCATGTAGCTTGATGTTACGAAGACTGAAAACTAAAAGAACAAAATTCAAAAGCACATAATATGGGTAAAATTATTGGGATCGACTTAGGTACGACCAACTCTTGTGTGGCTGTGATGGAGGGTAACGAGCCCGTTGTCATTCCGAATGACGAAGGTCGGCGCACGACACCCTCGGTAGTCGCATTTATGGACAATGGTGAGCGTAAAATTGGTGACCCGGCTAAGCGGCAGGCAATCACTAACCCACAGCGCACCATCTCTTCCATCAAGCGTTTCATGGGGCAACGGTATAGCGAGGTGGCAGGTGAAGTAGACCGCTCCTCCTACAAGGTTGTCAAAGGAGATAACGATACCATTCGTGTAGATATTGACGGACGGATGTACACCGCGCAGGAGATTTCAGCGATGGTGCTTCAGAAAATGAAGAAAGTAGCTGAAGACTTTCTGGGCAGTGAAGTAACAGAAGCAGTCGTGACTGTTCCTGCCTACTTCAATGACTCTCAGCGTCAGGCAACCAAGGAAGCAGGTGAAATCGCCGGCCTCAAGGTTAGCCGTATCATCAACGAGCCTACCGCTGCTGCACTGGCCTATGGCCTGGATAAGCGCGATCAGGATGCCACAATCGCCGTGTATGACCTCGGTGGTGGTACCTTCGATATTTCCATTCTGGAACTGGGCGAAGGTGTCTTCGAAGTGAAGTCTACCAACGGTGACACCCACCTTGGTGGTGATGACTTCGACCGCGTGATTATTGATCACCTGGCAGAATCTTTCAAGGAGCAGGAGAATATGGACCTGCGCAAGGACCCTATGGCCTTGCAGCGCCTGAAGGATGCGGCGGAGAAAGCAAAGATCGAGCTTTCTTCCTCTTCTGAAACGGAAGTTAACCTGCCTTACATTACGGCGGTGGACGGTGTGCCTAAGCACCTGGTGCTGAAGCTGACCCGCTCCAAGTTTGAGCAACTGGCTGATGAACTGGTACAGCGTACCCTTGAGCCTTGTAAGAAAGCGTTGGATGATGCGGGTCTGAGCAAAAGTGAAATCGACGAGGTCATTCTTGTAGGTGGATCTACGCGTATCCCGCGCATTCAGCAGGCAGTAGAGGAATTCTTCGGTAAGAAGCCTAACAAAGGGGTAAACCCGGATGAGGTCGTTGCCATCGGTGCTTCCATTCAGGGTGGTGTACTCAGCGGTGATGTACAGGATGTACTCTTGCTTGACGTAACACCGCTTTCACTCGGTATTGAAACCATGGGGGGTGTCTACGATGTGGTAATCGAATCCAACTCGACCATCCCAACCAAAAAGTCGAAAATCTACTCCACTGCCGCAGACAATCAGCCAAGTGTGGAAATCCACGTGCTGCAGGGCGAGCGCCCAATGGCAAAGGACAACCGTACAGTAGGCCGCTTTATCCTCGACGGTATTCCACCGGCACCTCGCGGTGTACCTCAGATTGAGGTGACCTTCGATATGGATGCCAACGGTATTTTGACGGTGGCTTCCAAGGACAAGGGTACAGGCAAAGAACAGTCTATCCGCATCGAAGCTTCCACCGGTCTTTCTCAGGAAGAGATCGCACGGATGAAAGCAGAAGCGGAAGCCAATGCCGACGAGGACAAAAAGGCGAAGGAGCGCATCGAAAAGATGAATGCTGCCGACAACCTGGCTTTCCAGACCGAAAAGCAGCTGAAGGAATACGGTGACAAACTGCCAGCCGATAAGAAAGAGAAAATCGAGAAAGCAGTTGCCGACGTCCGTGAAGCTCACAAAGCTGAAGATTTGGACCGCCTCGACGCAGCAACCGAAGCGCTGAATGCCGCATGGCAGGAAGCCAGCCAGGACATCTACAACGCCACTCAGCAGGCAGGCGGTGCCGAAGGCGCTACTGCTGATCAGGCACAAGGCGATGCCGGTGCTGATGCCGGTGGTGCGGACGATGTCACTGATGTAGAATTTGAAGAAGTAGACGAAGACAAGAAAAGCTAAGCTAAGCTTTGACTGTTAACGTCTGAATGATAAGCAGGCTCGCCCCGGTTTCGGGGCGAGCCTGTGTTATTTGTAGCCTTATTGCAAAACGACTTTGCGGGTAAGTGAACGCGGCCCCTGCCGGATCTCCAAGAAGTAAATTCCACGCACGCCATTGGCAATATCAATGCGGTCGCTGAAAGTGCCGGTGAATTCGCCAAGCGTATTGAAATAGACAGCTTGCCCTGCCGGATTGTAAATGTACACGGCTGTCTCGCCCCTTTGCGGCAGCTCGAACTGTATATCAAAGATGCCGGTATTGGGATTGGGGAAAATATTCAGGGCTTCAATGGCCAAATTTCGGACAATAGGCTCCTGAATCTCTGCTTCTGGGGCAAAAGTCTGGCTCATGTTGGAAGGGTTATCCGCCACGGAGATCGGAAGAACGGTCGCCTCCTGCCGCGTAACAGGCTGAAGCTCAACCTGAGCAACAGGCGGCAAATCATCTTCCTGAGGCTGAATGATTTCAGGTCCGTTAGGTCTGCTGTGGTTGCCGTGGGTAGCGGCCTGAGATTTAATGGGGCGGTTGCGGGTAAATATTTCCCCGTTGCGGTAAACAGACACTTGTATGGGGTCTCCGACCTTCCGCATGTCGATCATCGGGCTAAGGTCGTGCCAGTCTGCTACAAGGTTGCCATCAATAGCGGTAATAATGTCGCCGCGTTCCAGTCCCATGGCCTGAGCGGTAGAGTTATGCACTACGCTGACCGGCACACCGGCTACACCCTCTGGAAGTTCATCATGAACCTGGCTGATGCCGAGAAAGGGATCTTCTGAATTTGGTTGGTGCGGCATATCCAAATCTCCACGTCGGCTCAAAAATAAGGTCCGGCTTAGTGCTTCGCCTTTACGGTAGAAACCAATATCGATTTTGTCGCCCGGTACAAAATCTTCGAGCAGGTCACTCAGGCCCTTTTGTTTACTGACGGTTTGTCCGTTAACAGCATAAACATAGTCCAGGGGCTGAAGCCCAGCCACCTGTGCCGGCGTCCCCGGGTAGAGTCGGTCAACGCGGCTGCCATAGGGTAGGGGGTAACCCAGTTTTTTCGCTTTTCCCAAGCTGATTTCGCTGGACTGAAAGCCAATCACGGGATCGTCTTCGTTGTGTGCCAGGAGCTGAACGGAAAGTAGTAATGCCAAAAGAATGGTAAGGTTTTTCATGAATCTTGAGTTATCGGGTGAAAAATTACCACACTTACGATTCATTTGGTCGATTGGATTTTCGAATGCATCTAATTATTTTAAATACAGGTGAGCATTCCGTTAATATTTTTTGTTCTATCATAAAACCAAAATGTTATGTCTACACTAAAGCAACGCATGCAAGACCGTCTTAAGGATTGGCAATCCGACCTGAAGCAACTGCAGGTACAGTTCAATCTGGGCAAAAAAGAAGCCGCCGAGGAATTTGAAAAGCAGAAAACCCGCCTTCAGCACTGGCTGGAAGAGCAGCAGGCCGAAGTGAAAGAAGAGTTCGGAGAAGCCCGGGCAGAGCTCAAAGAAGAATACGACGAGCTATTGGCGAAGCTCAAAAAATCAAAGACAGCCGCTGCTGAAAACCTTGCAGAACAGCAAGCCTCATTTGGCTCCACCTTGGACAACCTTCAGGCTAAAGCTAAAAAAGCAGCAGAAGAAGGCGAAGCCGGTTCGGCAGAAGCCGCAAGTTCGCTACAAGATCGCCTGATGCGGTTCCGGGCTCAGATGGATGTGCTGGCCGCCAATGCCAAATCAGAAGCCTCAGAAGAGTACGAGGAAGCCCGGGAAGAAGCCCAAAAGCGCATTGCTGAACTCAAAAAGAAAACGGTGGAGTGGCAAAGCGAAGCCAAAGAAGAATGGAAGGAATTTCAGGAAGATTTTGAGAAAGCAATCGGAAAATGGAAGAACTACTTTAAATAGTATTCATCTAATCAGGGCACTGGTCGGTAGAGTTTTCTGGCATCATCCGGTAAAGAAGCTTATATTATCACAAAAAAAGATATGGACCTTTACCTGCACGAAGCCATTGCACTGATCAGCCTGGATGACGAAAAAGGCAACTTTACGCACGCCGGGGGCTATATCAACTACGCCTTCGGCGCTGCCTTTATTTTAGACCTCCTGCTCGAAGAGCGGATAAAAATTGAAGAGGACCGCGTTCACCTGCTTACCAATGCCATTACCGACAGCCGGGCCCTTAATAACCTTATCGAGCGCATCGCAAAGCGCAAAAAGCCGGACCGGATTTCCAACTGGATACACACTTGCGTACAGCGCCTGACCAAACTCCGGCAGCTGACGGTAGACAAACTGGTGCAGGAAGGCGTACTGGAGAAAACCGAAGGCAAAGTACTCTGGGTTTTTTCCGTAGACCGGTATCCAACCAAAGATGCAGCGCCTGAAAATGAACTGCGGCAGCGCCTAAAGGCATTAATGCTGGACGAAACCACCGAGCCCGACAAAAAGGAACGCATGCTGCTGGTCATTATCCTGAAGTGCGAGCTTTATGCAGAGATGATTAAAGACAAAGCTCAGCGCAAAGCCGCCAAAGCCCGGCTCGAGCAACTCACGGATGGCGAAAAAATGCAGGAAGAAGTAGGCAAGGCCATTCAGGAAATGCTAGCTGCTATTATGGTAAGCACTACTGTGGCAACGATGTAACTCGCCTTAACATTTTAGTAAAAAATATATGCAGTCCGGGCTGCGTTATTTCACCGTACCAAAACCCAATGGCTATGTATTACCAAAGCAAATCCATCCGTAGTGCCCGCGCCATCCGTTCCAAGGCGTTGTTGTTTACCCTCCTGTTCCACATCGCGCTGATTGGGTACCTGACCTATGGCGCTGACCTGGCCCTCGCTGAGCTGCTGCCTGAGGCGATGCTTGATTTTCTGGGTATGAACGCGCCCGAGACTCCGGACGTGCCCATACCTTAAGTAAGAATGGGCCTGCAACTCTCCGGGTTCAGCAGCGTTATTAATTCATGAATTTTCTCGCCCACTTTTTTCTTTCCGGCAAAGACGACCACCTCATGGTGGGCAACTTTCTGGGAGATTACCTCAATAATGCGCAGGTGAGTCAATTGCCGCCGGCAGTACAAAAGGGCGTAGCCCTGCACCGGGCCATTGATTCCTACACCGATCAGCACCCTGAAGTGCTGAAAGGCGTACGGCGGATGTACGACCGCCACTCCAAGTATGCGCCCGTTATCATTGATGTGTTTTACGATTATTTCCTTGCCCTGAACTGGTCTGCCTACTCGGAGCAGCCGCTGCCTGAATTTATTTTGGATACCTACGCCTGCCTGAAGCGCCATCACCACCTCATGCCCGAGCCCGTCCACACCTATGTGCCCAAAATGATTGCGGACAACTGGCTCGAGACCTACGCCACTCACAATGGCATTGCCTACACCTTCAGGCGGATGAGCCACCGGGTAAGCCGCCCTGAGCTACTTGCAGGCGCCCTTGACACCATGGTTAGCCACTTTCAGGAATTAAATTCGGAGTTCAACGCCTTTTTTCCGGACGCTATCCGGCACGCTAAGGCTTTTGTGGAGCAGGCTGCTCCGCCTCAATAAGGGTAAAGCTCTCGAAAAAGCGGTCGGTTGACCGGTTGAGGCTGCGGGTGGCAACGGTCGCTGTTTGCACTGAATAAAAACGCCGCCCGTTTACCAAAGCCCATGTTTTCAGCACGGCATTCCCATCCAAATAATCGATTCGCCAGTATTGCCCGGTGGCGTCCCCCAGGTTGCGCTCAGAATGGTAGATGAGGTCGCCGTTGATGGAAAAAGCGCCGGACTCCCGGGTCGTCTCAAAAAATTCCGCGAGCAATTCTGTGCTGTCCGCATGCAAACTGCCCTCCGGATAGTCACAGTAACTGACCATATACATCAGGTTCTCTGCCGATTTTTCCTCCGCCGGCGGCTGGTAGTAATAGGTATAGTAGGTCAGTGCCCCAACCGGTGTTTCCATCGTATCCACCGCCAGCTGCATGGTGCCGGGAGCCAGGACCCGGAAACGCCCCTCAAAGGATTTGACCTCTTCCCAGGTATCCGATTGAGCGAAACCCAGAGCGGAGAACAAAAGTAGGGGTACAACAAATAAATTATTCATAGACAGCTTTTCTCTTCCGCATAAAAACCCGGAAAAATACCCTTGGGTTGGCTGAGCAGGTGCAGAAAATAAAAATTTTACTTGCATGTCAACCTTAAAGGGCTTAACTTAGTTTTGAAATTAAACTAACTATTACTGACATGCCGAATACGCACCTCCGTCAACTTTACTGCGGCCCCTTTGGCCTGATGACCGACCTGTATCAGTTGACTATGGCCTACGGGTATTGGAAATCAGGGCTGCATAACCGGCAGGCGAACTTTCATCTCTTTTACCGGAAGCCACCGTTTCAGAATGGCTTTGCCATAAGTGCGGGCCTGGAGCTCGCTGTTGACTTTTTGCAGCAGTTCCGGTTTTCCGTAGCGGACATTCAGTACCTGGGTGGGTTGAAGGGCTCGACTGGCGCTCCTTTGTTCAATGAAGCCTTTCTCAACCATCTGCAGCGTATGGAGCTCGAATTAACAGTGCACGCCATGCCCGAAGGCACTGCGGCTTTCCCTAATCAGCCGATACTGCGGGTGGAGGGGCCTATCCTGCAGTGCCAGTTGGTGGAAACCGGCCTGCTCACGCTGATCAATTTCTCCACCCTGCTGGCGACCAAAGCCGCCCGTATTGTTGATGCGGCGCAGGGCGACAGCGTACTGGAATTCGGGATGCGCCGTTCCCAGGGGCTGGACGGTGCATTGACGGCGGCCCGGGCCACTTACATCGGTGGCGTGCACGCCACAAGTAACGTGATGGCGGGGCGCATCTACGGCATTCCCGTCAAGGGCACGCACGCCCACAGCTGGGTGATGGCTTACGAAGATGAACTGCTGGCTTTTCAGCAGTACGCCCAGGCCTTACCCGGCAACTGCATTTTCCTGGTTGATACCTACGATACAGAAGCCGGGGTGCGCAATGCCATACAGGTAGGGCAGTGGCTGCGCGAACAAGGGCACGAAATGAATGGCATTCGACTCGACTCCGGCGACCTGACCGCTCTGAGCCAGAAAGCCCGCCAAATGCTGGATGAAGCTGGATTCAAAAAAGCAGCGATCGTGGCCAGTAATGACCTGGACGAGTACCGAATTGCGCAACTGAAAAAAGAAGGTGCTAAAATTACCGTTTGGGGAGTCGGTACGCGCCTGGCGACCGGGCATGGCGACCCGGCGCTGGGGGGCGTGTACAAACTGGCCGGTATACAAAATGAACACGGAGAATGGGAAGACCGGATCAAGCGGTCGGAGGAGGCCATAAAATCTTCTCACCCCGGGCTGCTGCAAGTCTGGCGGTCTGAAAAGGACGGTCGGTATCAGGGGGATGTCCTTTATGATATCCGTCATGGGTTTGAGGGGGCGCAGCTATGGGAGGAAAGCCAAAACCGCTACCTGCCATTGGAAGCCAAAAACGGGCATGACCTTTTAGTCC
Source organism: uncultured Phaeodactylibacter sp. (assembly GCA_913057245.1). GTDB lineage: Bacteria > Bacteroidota > Bacteroidia > Chitinophagales > Saprospiraceae > Phaeodactylibacter. Next base: position 53,449 of record CAJXNH010000006.1, on the reverse strand, counting down.
CTGTCCTCGACCGTGGGCAATTGGTATATGATTTTCCCCACCTGTCCGACATCCGCACCTACGCCGCGAGGCAATGGCAGCAGTTTTCCGGCGGGCCATCCTACCCTTACGGTTTAAGCCCGGGTCTGCAGGAGGCCAAATCTGCCATGATAACCACAGCGGAATAAAGAGGGTGCCCACCAGAAAAGGCCGGATTTTTCAAATTGAATATTTAGCTTTGCTGCCATGAAAAACTGGACAGCAACAATCGGACTGGTACTCAAGGGTATGGCAATGGGCATGGCAGAAGTCATACCGGGCGTATCCGGCGGTACCATCGCTTTCATCACTGGTATTTATGAGCGCCTGCTTGAGACCATCAAGCACATCCTGGGCCCTGAAGTCTGGCGAACCCTCGGCAGGGAAGGGCTGGCTGCAGCCTGGAGCAAAGCCAATGGGACCTTTTTGCTAACCTTACTAGCCGGTATGGTTTTTGGAATCGTAGTAGGCGTGTTTGGCATTACCCATCTGCTGGAAAATTATCCGATACAGCTTTGGGCTTTCTTTTTTGGGCTCATCATCGCCTCCGCCATTTACATTGGGCGGCAGGTAGGCGTTTGGAAGGCTACGGAAGTGGTTGGTCTGGTAGTTGGAACACTTGTCGCCTACATTATCACTATTGCCAGCCCTTCGGAAGGCAGTACTCATTTGGGGCTGGTATTTGTATCGGGTATGATTGCCATTTCTGCACTTATCCTGCCGGGGATTTCCGGTAGTTTCATCCTCCTGCTGATGGGGATGTACACCATTATTATACCGACCATTAAGGATGCGCTCAAAACGCTGGCACCGGAGAGTCTTGTTGTCCTTGGTGTTTTCGGCGCAGGTTGCCTGTTGGGCCTGGCGACTTTCTCCCGGGTCTTGTCCTGGACATTCAAGCACTACCATAACCTGACCCTGGCCGTCCTGACCGGCTTTATGCTGGGCTCCCTCAATAAAATCTGGCCCTGGCGCAAAGCTGTGCTGGGCCTTACCGAGGAGGGTGAAATGGTAGAGCTGCAGCCAGGCATGATGGTGGACAAAGTCATCAAAGAAGTCAACCTGATGCCGGGGCAGTACGCCTCAGAGGTTGGGCCTTCCTTCCTGGCAGGCGCGCTCCTTTGCATGGTGGCCGGTTTGGCGATTGTTTTTGCACTGGACCGGCTGGATAAGCGTGGGCTGTAAAAAAGTTTTTGATGAAGCCACTGAATGAATATGAGCGGCTGTTTGGATTGATCGGATATCCGCTTTCGCACTCTTTTTCCAAAAAATACTTCTCGGAGAAGTTTGCCAAAGCCGGAATCACTGATGCCTGTTACGAGCTGTTTCCCCTCTCCGAAATTGAAGCCCTGCCGGAGCTGTTGCGACAGCATCCCAATTTAGTCGGGCTAAACGTGACTATTCCTTACAAGCAAGCCGTATTGCCGTATCTGGACAAAGTGTCAGAAGGAGCCGCAGCCGTTGGTGCAGTGAACACAATTCGCTGCAGCGGAGATCAGCTGGAGGGCTTTAATACCGATGTGGTGGGCTTTGAAACCTCCCTTTGCAGCTGGCTGGAGACCACGCGTGGAGGCTGGTCCGGGCTAAAGGCATTGGTGCTGGGAACCGGAGGGGCCGCTAAAGCGGTAGCTTTTGTATTGGGCCGGCTGGAGATTCCGTTTGAAATGGTCTCGCGTACCTCCGGGAAAGACCGGCTAAGCTACGGACAGGTGACTCCCGAAGTGGTAGCCGCCCATGAGCTCCTCATCAACACCACCCCGCTGGGGATGTCTCCCAATACCGCAAGCAGGCCCGAATTACCTTATCATGCCCTGGGCAGCAATCATTATTTATACGATTTGGTCTACAATCCCGCCTCCACCGCATTCATGGAATCTGGGCTGAAGCAGGGGGCAAAAGCTATGAATGGCTTACAAATGCTGCATGGACAGGCCGAGGCTGCGTGGACAATTTGGACCGGACCGGATATTAAAAAATGATAAATATAGCTTACCTTGGGATAGCTCTTAACCGGACCAAATTACATTCATGGAAAAGATAGGTAAACCTGTGAAGGACATAGAAAAAATGAAGAAAGCGGTTGAAGCCGTCATCAACAGCAAGGACGCGCCCCTTGTGGACTTCTCTAATACAGCGGTAGCTTTTGCAGGCAAAACCGATGAGGAACTGCGCAAGTCAGCCTGGATTTTTGGTATGATGAACCGGCACTGGCTGGTCGGCATCGGCTCAAAACTGGGGCTGGCAGCCATAAAGATGCACCTCCCCTTTGTTGAAGGCATTGTCAAAAACACCATCTACGAGCAATTCTGCGGAGGGACGACACTTTTGAACAGTCAGCCTTCTATCAATAAGCTCGCAGCGCAGAACTGTCTGACCATACTGGACTACGGGGCCGAAGCCAAAGACTCCGAAGACGAGTACAATCAGACGATGAATGAAACCATCCGTGCTATTGAGTTCGCTGCCAAAGCGGATCATGTGCCGGTGGTGAGCACCAAGGTGACTGGCATGGCCCGTTTTGGTCTGCTCAAGCAAATACAGGAGGGAGAAGCCTTTACCAAAGAGACACGATCGGAGTATAAAAACATCCTGAAGCGTATCGATGCGATCTGTCATATCGCTGCTCAAAAGGGCGTCAGTGTATTTTTTGATGCGGAGGAGTCCTGGATACAGGGTCCGATCGACCACTTTGTCAATATGATGATGCGCCGTTATAACCGGGAAAAGCCGGTGGTGTACAATACCTTCCAAATGTACCGGAAGGATCGCCTGCAATACCTGATTAGCTCCTACAATCAGGCCGAACGCAATGGCTACATTTTGGGCGCGAAGCTGGTACGGGGGGCTTACATGGAAAAGGAAAGAGCCCGGGCAAGGGAGTACGGCTATGAATCTCCCATCCATCCTACAAAAGCCGCAACCGATGACGCATATAATACCGGAATAAAGTTTTGTATTGACAATTACGAACGCATCGCCTCCTGTAATGCTTCACACAACGCTGAGAGCAACCTGCTGCAAGCCGAGTTGATTTACCGCAAAGGTATTTCACGCGACCACCCTCACCTGATGTTTTGCCAGCTTTATGGTATGAGTGATAATCTGACCTTCAACCTCGCTGCTGCCGGTTTTAAAGTAGGGAAGTATCTGCCCTATGGCCCGGTACGGGAAGTCGTACCTTATCTGATCCGCAGAGCCGAGGAGAATTCCTCCGTGACCGGTGATATGACCCGGGAACACCGCCTTGTTCATGAAGAAATGAAGCGCCGGGGATTGTCTTAGTTCCTGTAAAACAAAACCTTACAGAAGCAGAAGAAAATTATATTTTAGTTTTATAATGATCAGGCAGCAATTCACCGGGCTCAGGTGTCTTGTATCAAAGCAGAAAAAGAGAATAATTCGGGCTGTTTTCCCAAATGATGGGATTACTGTTTAACTTTTTTTATATTTGTATCGTGTTCACCCCCCCGAATTAGTTGTCTTTATCTACCAGATACCTGGGTACAGCTCCCAACACAGCGTACTAAACAGGAACACAACCGCTTTCAGTTCGATAAACAATACACTTGCCTAATAGCCCCGGAAGAGTTATAATCCCATGATGCATAGCATTTTATAATTGCTGGCATCCATTGCTGGCTATTGCCGGAATGAAAAACTATATTGATGCGGTGTTGTAATCTCAAAAGCCGTCTGATCCTAACCCTGACCGTGCTGCCCCTTTGGATGATAGCACAGAACGTCTCCGATTGCAGTGGTGCGATAGTGGTCTGTGGCGACCGAAATATTGACGTTCCGGATTCTCCGGGCGAGCTCAACGATTTCCAGAACCCCGATAATTCTATTGGGTGCCATGAGACTGGGGAGTCTTCCAGCGTATGGCTCTACTTTCGCTTTCGCAATGATATGCCCCCGGGCAGTGACCTGCTTTTTACCATTTCTCCCTACGAAGGTGGTGATGTCGACTACGATTTCGCCTTATTTGCTGCCGATACCCGCTGTGACAGCCTCGGCGAGCCTGACCGCTGTTCCTATGCCTGGTCTGTGGAGGAAACCCAGACTTTTCAGTGTGGTTTTTGTCCGTTTACCGGATTGGGCAATGGGGAAACAGACCTTTCAGAGGGGATCTTCTTTGACGAAACAGGGGCCATGGCCAATGGCTATGTAGCCCCAATGATCGTAGAGCCCGGGCAGGGCTTTTATCTCTACATCAATGAATTTTACGGGGTAGGAGGGGAGCAGTCGGAATCTGACGGTTTCAATATCTCTTTTTCCGGCCAGGCGGCAGATTATTTCGATTGCACGGCCAATCCCAACTGTGAATTACAGGTGGTGGCCCTTGATCAGGACACGGCGCTTTGTTCTGGTAATGTGCCATTTACCCTTAACAGTGAGGTGACTTACGCTACGGGCTTCGAATCGTATACCTGGATGGGTACCCCGGAAGCCCTGAGTTACCTTGATGACCTCTCAAGCCCGACACCACAGGCTGTTTTCCCGGATAACTTTTCCGGCACCATCGAATACATCCTTGAAGTCAGCTCCGATGGCTGTACCAATTCCGATACGATGACCCTAAGCATTGAGCCTTCTCCAACCATCATGGTTGGCTTTGAAGCCTTTTTCTGTGAAGGCTCGGATTTGACGCTGGACGCCGGGCCTGACTTTGCTTCCTATGAATGGTCCACTTCGGTCACCGATCCGGCTATTGTGGTGGATGAGCCCGGAATTTATACCGTAACGGTCACCGCACCGGGCAACGGGTGCACCATCATCCGGGAAGTAGACGTCACCGAAATCCCTACTCCTGCGCCCATCATTGACGGCGGCCCCTATCTTTGTGAGGGCACTACAGATACCCTGGTCGTGCAGGGCAATTACGATACTTACAGTTGGGTGGGCTTGTCGGCAGACAGCTTCCTGGTCATTGATCAGCCCGGCAATTACCTGCTGCGTGTGACGGACCCCTTCGGCTGTCAGGGTGATACAACGCTAACAATCGAGGAGGTACCTGCTCAACAGCCACAGATTGCTTCGCCACCTGGCTTGTGCCCGGACGGAAATGCCACCCTCGCCCTCAACGAACCCTGGGCAGCTTACCAATGGTCTGATGGCAGCACCGATAGTCTCTTGGTCGTGGATACGACGGGCAACTATGCCGTGACCGTAACCGATACCTTTGGCTGTTCCTATTTCACCGATACGGACCTATTGCCTGTTGATGCCCCTCTGCCCGAGGTGGATGGCGATACCGTATTCTGTGATGGAGGCAGCAGCTTGTTGCTGACAGTACAAAACTACGAAGGCTACCTTTGGTCTACCGGTGATACCACGAATACGATTACCGTGGAAGAGGGAGGCACCTATCTGGTCACCGTTACGGCAGCCAATGGCTGTACGGGCGTAGACTCCCTGCAAGTCAATGAGTACGATCCCCTTGCGTTGGATGTCGCCATTGTCAATGCTGAAAGCCTTTGTGCGGGGGATACCATCTTTGCCTTCGTGGATCAAATGTATCCCAGCTATCTCTGGAGTACGGGAGCTTCGGGCCCGGCTGCCGCAATAGCAGAGGCGGGCTCCTACAGTGTGACTGTTACGGATGACCGGGGCTGTACTGCGGTAGATTCCATTCAGGTGGAGGCATTTTTGCCACCTGAGCCTGAGATTGACGGTCCGGTGGGGCTTTGTCCGGATGCTTCCGGGGTGTTGAGTGTGGACCCCTTCGTTGCCGTAGACTGGGGGGGCGCTAATCAGGACTTTACGCTTTCTATATCCTCACCTGGCACCTATAGTGTAACCGTGGTGGACGAAAACGGCTGCATTGGGGCCGATACCCTAAATGTATTGGCGTACGCTGAGCCGGAGCCACAGATCAATGGAGACACAAGCCTTTGTGAGGGCGGTGCGGTCAGTTTGTTTGTGGAAGGGCCCTACACGAGCCTGTCCTGGGATGGAGGCAGTTCAGACAGCTTATTGGTGGTGAATGCCCCCGGCACCTATGGCGTCACGGTAACCTCTGAAGATGGCTGTACCGGCAGTATAGATGCCATAGTGGCGGAATTCCCCAATCCTCAGCTTACCCTGGATGAAGAAGCCGTCTTTTGCGCCAACAGCACAGTGGAAATCAGTGCCAATGGTATTTACTCAACTTACAACTGGAGTAACGGTGCCACAACCGCCACAACAGTTGTGGACAGCGCCGGCACCTACCAACTGGAAGTAGCCAATGAATTTGGATGTACCGCCACCGACGATATCCTGGTGCAGGAGGAAGCCGTCCCGGTAAGCGGGCTGGCCGGGCCTTACACCTTTTGCGAAAATGAAGACACCGAAATACAAGCCAATACCGGTTACGCTGATTATCAGTGGTCGGTTCCCGGTACCGGCCCTTCGGTCACGGTAGATGCCGCCGGCACTTATTATGTGACCATTACCGGAGCGAACAACTGTGTGGTTATCGATTCTGCCGTAGCAGCAACGCTACCTTTGCCGGAGCCCGAGATCATCGGCGGGCCAAGCCTGTGTACTGGCAGCAGCCTGGAATTGTCTGCAAACGCTATTTACGCAACCTACACCTGGGAAGATGCCACCAATGCCCCAACCCTTGATGTAGCCACACCCGGTACATACGGGCTTACCGTTACGGATGCCAATGGCTGCACAGGTGCTACCAATACGGAAATTACAGAAGTGCCTTTGCCGGAGGCCAACCTGCCCGACAGCGCAGCATTTTGTACCGATGGCAGCGTAGACCTGGAAGCGGCCCCCGGATTCACGCAGTACAGCTGGTCTACAGGAGACACAGCGGCTGTAATCGAAGCGACTACCCCTGGGCTTTACTACCTTACTGTTACGGATGCGAACAGTTGCCAGGACAGCTTTGCCATAGCAGTGGCAGAAAACCCCTTACCGGATATCAATTTACAGGGGCCCACAACATTCTGCGAGGGAGACAGCATAACCCTTTCTGTTGCCCCTGCCGAGTACCCCTTTGTCACCTGGTCTAACGGAAGTGAGGAAGCAGAGGCTATTATCTCGGCTCCCGGTGTTTATCAGGTATCGGTTCTTGACCTGAATGGTTGTATACGGGACTCCGTGTTCAGCGTTGAAGCCCTGCCGCTGCCCATGCTGGAAATTGTGGGGCCGGACTTTATTTGTGCCAGCGACAGCGCAACTCTGCAAGCCACCCCCGGACTGACGGATTACTCCTGGTCCTCCGGCGCAACAACCCCTGAAGTTGTAGTGGACAGCACAGCGAGCTACTTCGTTACTGCCGCCGGTGCTAACGGATGTTCCAGTACGGCCAGCTTTGACTTTGAGGTCCTTGAATTGCCGGAAGTCCCCCTGCCCGATTCCGCTCGCTACTGTGAGGATGAGTCAGTTGTAATAGGCGTTCCGGCAGAGGTTGGCTTAGCCTATGAGTGGGCCACAGGGGAGACGGATTCAGAGATAGAAGTGTACACGCCAGGCAGTTACATATTAACAGCGACCACCCCCGAAGGCTGTACCAGCCAATCCACCATAACCGTAGAAGAAATACCCGAACCGGATGCCTTCATTTCAGGCGACCTCAGTTTGTGCCCGGGAGAAGCGAACGCCCTGAGCGTGGAAGACAATGATTACACCTTTTTATGGTCCACCGGAGATACGATCAATCAAATTCTCGTAACCAATCCAGAGTCCTATATGGTGACGGTGACTAATGCTTTTGGATGCGTAAGCTCCGCAAATGCAATTGTGACAGCCTCGGTGGCCCCTGACGTTGAGATCACTGGCGCAGCACCGTTCTGCGAGCGCGATTCCTTATTTCTGGATGCAGGCAGCCATGCCAGCTATCAGTGGTCAGGAGGGGAAACGACATCCATCATACCCGTCACCCAGAGCGGCGATTTTGCGGTAACGGTTACCAATGCAGTTGGTTGTACCGCTGCGGATACGATCCAAATCACTGCCTTTCCTTTACCAGACCCCGAATTGCCGGAATACCAGGCCGGTTGTGACGGAGAAAGCTTCCAGATTGCAGCTCAGCCTGGCTTTGAGTCCTACCTGTGGAGCAACGGAGAGGAAGACCTGAGCATTAATGTACAGTCCCCCGGTATTTATACCCTTTTGGTAACCGATAGCAATGGTTGTAGCGCCGTTGATACCGCAGAAGTTTTCATTCAGCCCACCCCTGAGCTGGAGGTAACACCGGCCCAAAACATCTGCCTGGGGAGTTCCACCACTGTCTCCGTGGAAGGAGAGTGGGCGGCTGTACAATGGTCTAATGGGGCCACCACCAACGAAATTATAGTCAGTGAGCAGGGTGGCTATGGGGTGGTGGTTACGGATAGCCTGGGCTGCACAGCGAATGCCGTAACTGCGGTCTTCGTCTTTGTGGTTGATGCCCCCGAGATAGATGGTGATACCGGTTTTTGCCCATCCGGTGCTGCCATTTTTGCAGCTGAAGAAGGCTATGCATCCTATGAGTGGAGCAATGGAATGACAAGCCGGGAGATCTCGGTAACCGAAGAAGGGGTCTACGCTGTGACTGTACAGGATACCGTAGGGTGTATGAACTCTGCGGAATGGGAAATCAAGCCCTACGCAAATCCTGAAGTAGATATCTCGGGGCAAAGTATTCTGTGTGAGGGGACCTCCAATGAGCTGAGTGTTACCACCGATGGCACTTTCCTGGATTGGTCTACCGGGGAAACCACGATGACCATAGAGGTGACTGCCGAAGGGCTTTACACTGCCCGCGCGCAAAGCGATAATGAATGTATCGCTATAGATACTTTCGAAGTAGACCTCACCGATTTGCCCCTGGCCGATGCAGGAGCGGACGAAGCCATGGACTGCGATAACCGATCGGTCTTTATTGGGCCGGAAGTGGCTCCACCTGATACCTTGAACTTCATCTGGACCGGTCCCGGTATTAATGCTAACAACCAAACCGCCATCAACCCGGAGGTGTCCGAAACCGGGGTCTACAGCCTGATCGTTACCGATTCACAAACGGGCTGTATATCTGAGCTTAGCACCGTTGAAGTGACCGATAACAGCTACACGCCCGTTGTAGCCGTAAGCGTGGAAGATACGCTCGATTGTAACACGCCTACGGTAACCCTGACTGGCGCTGGTTCTCAAAATGGGCCCACTACCGTTTATCAATGGCTGAATGCCAATGGGGAACCTATTCCGGGTGCCACTAATCTGGAGTACGGAGCGGGCGCTGTCGGAGCCTTTAGTTTGATGGTTACGGACACCGCAACGGGTTGCTTTGCCGTGGAAGCAGTCTCCGTACAGGGCGATTTTGATATCCCCACAGTGGTGATCAATCCCAATGCACCCGATTTGGACTGCAGCAATATCTCCTCTTTGATACAGGCATCGGTACACGCCGTCTATGGAGAACCCCTGCTGCAATGGTCAGAGGCGACCCTGGGCGTTATTCCCGGTGCACAGCTACCGACCTACACCACAACTGAGCCCGGGCATTTCTTTCTGACCGTTACGGATCCGGTTAACGGGTGTTCAGCCACAGATTCTATTGAAATCGCTATAGATACCCTGCCTCCTGTAGCGATGATTCTGGCCCCGGGCGCCATAGATTGCATCAACGAAACGGTCCTGTTGGATGGGGTTGGCTCCTCAGTGGGAGAACAATTGACCTACAGCTGGTCCGGTCCGGAAAGCGGACTTGCGAACGGGGTATTACAGCAAACCGTAGCCACCCCCGGAAATTATCAGTTGATCGTTCAGGACTCAGCCAATGGTTGCACGGATACGGCGCAGGTGTGGGTCGCCGAAAACCCCAACACGCTTGCCGGAGCGGAAGTATCTGCAGTTGACCCCATTTGCTTTGAAGAGGAGAATGGGCAAATCCGGATCCAGTCCGTGACCGGTGGGACCGGCCCCTATCTTTACAGCCTGAATGGTGCCCCGCTGTCTATGGAGCCTCAATACACTGGTTTGGGCAGCGGCGCCTACGAATTGCTGATTCAGGATGTGGAGGGCTGTGAATACGAAACAACAGTGCTTTTAGAGGAAGGTAGCCTGCCTCAGCTTCAATTGGGGGACGATCAGGACATCCGGCTCGGTGAGGAGGTCTTCCTGAATGCCTTAACCAATCTCAGGGATGGCGAATGGACCTCCATTGAATGGGCGCCACAAGACTCGGCGGCCTGCGATCAATGCCTTTTCTGGATTGATCAGCCGGAAAGCACCACCCAATACTTTGCCACCATAACCGATACAGCTGGCTGCACCGCTACCGATAACCTGCTCGTTCGGGTGATCCGGGATTATCAGGTCTACATCCCAAATGCTTTTACTCCAAACGGAGATGGCAGCAACGACTTTTTCCTCATCTACGCAGGCAGTGATGTCGTTGAGGTGGAAAACTTTGAGATATACAGCCGTTGGGGGGAACCCGTCTTCCAAATGCAGGAATTCCCACCAAATGATCCGCAATACGGCTGGGATGGTGTATTCAGAGGGCAGCCTATGAATATCGGCTTTTTTACCTACTTTGCTCAGATTCGGTTTGTGGATGGGGAGGTCCGCCTCTTCAAGGGAGGGGTAAACCTTGTCCGCTAGTTCTGGTATTCTTTATCCGTTGAGCCCTCGCCAAAAGAGCGGTAAGGTGAGTAACCGGATGTTGAAGGTGTTATTGTGCCCTGGGGTAGTATAAATCAGGTTGTGGCCTTTCTCCGCCCTGCTCCGGAGGCTGTGTCTGTCCCTGTAATTAATGGGGGCTTTATGCAGCTTGCTCAAAAAACCGTACATTAGCCTGTCATTATTTGGCATTTATTACCTATGCTCAATATTATCAATACCTGGCCCCGGGAATTAACCAAAGGAGCCCTTGTAGGCTTTGTATGATCAGTGCTTAAAGCATTAACAGAACTCAATTTATGCGGAACAACTACTCGACTACTGCGGTTTGTCTTATTGCCATGCTTTTATCCGGAGCAAGCTTTTTGGGGACGATCACACCATTGGCTGCCCAATGTACGGATCCAAGCATAAGCCTGCCTGATGAGAATCAACCGGTAGCCAATCCCTCGGTGTCTTACTGTGTCAATATCCCCATCAACCCGGCCATTACGGGGGACCCGATAGGCTTTTCCATGGAACTGGAACATACCTTTATCGGCGACCTGTCTATACGGGTAAATGCCTGCGGAGAAACCCTGATGTTGGTAACCCGCCCCGGTGGCGGATCCTGTAATGCAGGTGCGCCTTTCGGCTCCTCCGCTAGTGTAAATGGGTATTTTACTTTTTCGGAAGGGGGCGGCCCTAATCCTGATGATGGCCTTGCCTTTGGAGGCGGCGACTACGGGTTGTCCACCGACCCCTGTAACGTTAATACGGTCAATTCCTTTGCGGATCTCGCAGCAGCTTGTGGCAGCGGGCCTTACACTATGGAGTTATGTATTACGGACCATGCCAACGTCGATGTGGGTTTTGCAGGAAGTATTGCTCCGATTTTCCCCGGGGTGCCTCCCACTGTCTGTGGTTGTACAGACCCGCTGGCTACCAATTACGACCCTACCGCCAACTTCGATGATGGCACCTGTATTTATCCACCTGGCTGCGGTGACTTTTTCTATGATTCAGGTGGCCCGGGCGGTCAGTATTCCAATCAGGAGAATACGGTAACTACTATTTGCCCGGATATTCCCGGTGACCTGGTGGAGGTAACCTTTAATGTTTTTGACCTTGAAGGCCCTTTCGACGACCTGACCATCTATGATGGGCCCAACACCAGTTCTCCGATTATTGGAACTTTTAGCAACAACAGCCCCGGCACAGTGACCTCCAGCCACCCCTCCGGGTGCCTGACCTTCGTTTTTGACAGCGACTTTAGCGGTACCGGTAACGGGTGGGCAGCATTTGTAGATTGTGTGCAGCCTTGTATCCCGCCTCCTCCGCCCCTGGCGACACCGGTACAGGTATGTCAGGGAGAGAGTGCTATGCTTTCGGCGGCAGCTTGCCCCGGAGGTACGATCCGATGGTATACGAGCCCTACCGGTGGCAGCCCGATTGCAAGCGGGCCAGTCTATACGACTCCGGTGCTCAATAACAATACCACCTACTATGTTGCCTGTGATATTTGGGATTGTGCTTCTGACCGCTCGGCAGTTCCCGTTACGGTGACGCCTCCGGTAACGCCCTCCCTGATCCCGATTGGTCCATTTTGTCAGGGGGCTTCCCCTTTGCTGCTGTCTAATGTGCAGGATGGAGTTCTGGGGACCTGGAGTGGAACAGGTGTCAATGCCGGTACTTTCACACCTTCTATAGCAGGGGTTTTTGCGCTGACTTTTACCCCTTCACCGGGCGAATGCGCCCTGCCTGCCGTACTGGTGGTAGAGGTGTTGCAGAACCCCATTCCCGAAATTACCGGCCCGGATGCAATTTGTGATGGAAACCCTGAATTCCTGAGCGTATCCGGCAATTTTGCAAGTTACCTTTGGAATACCAATGATGTTACTCAGACCATTCCGATTTTCGGCCCGGGCACCTATTCCGTAACCGTCACGACTCAGCCCGGCAACTGTATTGGTGAAGGCTCCTTTACCGTGGGGGAGAGCCCTGCTCCTGAGCCAACGATCAGCGGGGACCTTCAAATCTGCCCTGGCGAAAGTACTACGCTAACCGTCAATAGCGGGTTCAGCAGTTATGAATGGTCCGATGGGACCGTCGGGACGACCTTGAGCGTAAACACGCCGGGTGATGTGGCAGTAACGGTAACAGATGCTAATGGCTGTGAAGGAACGGCTTTGGTAACAGTATCAGAAACCAGTCTGCCTGACCCTCAAATCTCTGGTCCTTCCGTCTTGTGCCCTGATATTGAAGGGACACTGGCTATCACTAACGCCGCCGCTTACGATGGGATTACCTGGTCTACCAATGATAATATCGGACAAATTACCATTCCCGGCCCGGGTACTTACAGCGTCACGGTAACCAATCAGGGATGTAGCACCACTTCGGCGTTTACCGTTGCTGAAGATGCAGCCATCCCGCCCTCCATTTCAGGAACGCTCGATTTTTGCAACGGTGCTTCCACGACGCTTTCGGTCAGCCCGGCATATGACAGCTATAGCTGGTCTACTGGCGGCAGTGGGCAAACAGAGGAAGTCATCAGTGGAGGCAATGTGGGCGTTACGGTTACGGATGCCAACGGCTGTGTTGCCGCGATCAGCGCAATCGTGGTCGAAAACCCACTGCCGAATGTGCAAATCACTGGCGACGATGTTATTTGCGAGGAGGCGTTCGGAGTGCTCAATGTCGTTAACGGCTCCGCGTATACCGATATCGTTTGGAATAATACAGAAACGGACGCCACAATAGCCGTTAGTAGTGCCGGAACCTACAGCGTTACCGCCACTGATGGGAACGGATGTACAGGTACCGCCTCCTTCGAGGTGGAAGAGGTGGCCTTGCCCGATGCTTCCATTTCGGGCGTGACGAGTTATTGCACCGGTACCAGTACGACACTTACGGCCAGTCCGGCAGACCTCTCGTACGAGTGGTCTAATGGCGCCACTACTCAAACTGCTGAAATCACCACCCCCGGCACCGTTTTCGTGACGGTCACCAACGCCTCGGGCTGTCAGAGCGTGGCCTCGATTGGCGTTACAGAGGTCACAGAACTGTCCCCGGAAATTACCGGTCCCACAGCGTTTTGCGAAGGGGCGTCTGTTTTCCTGGTTGGGCAGGGAGGCTTCGCAGCTTATGAGTGGTCTGATAATTCACCCACTCAGGAATTGGAAGTAACTGCAGGAGGCACCTACACGCTCACGGTCACTGACGCAAACGGATGTACAGGGACGGCTTCCTATGTTGTTACAGAAAACCCATTGCCAGAAGTTCCCATCACAGGAGAACTGTCTTTCTGCGAAGGTGCATCCACCAGCCTGAGCGGGCCGGGAGGTATGGCCGATTACGAATGGACGGGAAATGAATCCGGGCAAATTTTGGACGTTACGGCTCCCGGCAACTATAGCCTGATGGTCACGGACAATAACGGTTGCCAGAATACCGCTTCCGTGACGGTAACTGAAAATCCTCTGCCTGCGCCTGAAATCATCGGCGAACTGGCTTTTTGCGCAGACACATCAAGCATGCTCGCCCTCTCAGAGGCTTACGAAAGTTACGAATGGTCAACCGGCAGCACGGACTCGTTGGTAACGGTAGCGGGTTCCGATGTGGTCTCCGTAACGGTTACCGATAGCAACGGTTGTGTAAGCAGTACCTCACAAACAGTCACTGCGCAGCCCCTGCCCGAATTCAATATTACCGGAACCCTTACCTTCTGTGATGGAGAAGCCGTAGTGCTTGGTGTGGATAGCACCTTCGAGTCTTATCAGTGGAGCACCGGAGCCACAACAGATAGTACGACCGTATCTGAGCCCGGGGAAGTCAGCCTCACCGTGACAGATGCCAATGGTTGCAGCAGTACCAATTCGGTTAGTCTTACTGAAAACGCACTGCCTGTGCCCGAAATAACCGGTGAAATCTTTTTCTGTGCCGGCGATAGTGTTGCCCTTCAGGCCACTGCTGGTTTTGAGAGCTACCTCTGGAACGATGGGTCTGCCAATGATACGTTGATCGTATCCACACAAGGTCCGTCCACCGTTACCGTCACCGATGCCAACGGTTGCCAGGGTGAAGCCTCCTTTTTTGTGGATGAGATCAGCCTGCCTGCTCCCCAAATTAACGGAGTGCCTGCTTTTTGCCCGGGCGAATCCACCACGCTATCGGCTTCTTCTATATTCGCTTCCTATACCTGGAGCACTGGAGATACGACCGGCACAACTATGGTCGCTGATCCTGGCAATGTGACCCTGACCGTAACGAATGCTCAGGGGTGCGTGGGGACGACTACAATAGAAACCAGTGAATACGCCACCTCTATCCCTCAGATTGACGGAGCGCCCAACTTCTGCCCCGGCACTTCGACCACACTGACCGCAGAAGCCGGTTTCGAAAATTACCAGTGGAGCAATAATACCGGCACGCCCGAAGTGGAAGTTACAGTACCCGGTACGATTGAAGTCACCGTCACTGATGCCAACGGATGTATAACCTCCAATAGCATTGAGGTAGGGGTGTATTCGGTTTTGGCACCAGATATTCAGGGGCCAGCGGGTTTCTGCACCGATACAACCACTACTCTGTCCGCAGGAGCAGGATATGCGGCGTATGCCTGGTCTACCGGCAGCAGCGCAGAAAGCATCACTATTGACAGCGGAGGCGTTTACCGGGTAACGGTCACCGATGTGAACGGCTGTATTAGCCAGGATAACTACCAGCTTTTGGAATACAATTTGCCCGCTGTAGCCATCGGAGGCTCTGCCTCTTTTTGCCCGGGCGGTTTTGCTACCCTGAATGCCGGAGCCGATTATGCTGCTTACGAATGGTCGACAGGTAGTGGCGCTTCCTCCATTGAGGTGGATCAGGAAGGCTTGTATACCCTGACCGTTACCGACGACAACGGCTGCACCAATACCGCCAGCCTTCAGGTGTCGCAGCAGGAAGAATTAAGCCCGGTGATCTCGGGGCCATTGCAGTTTTGCCCGGGCACCGAGACTCAGCTTAGTGCCGGAGCCGGCTATACAGTCTACGAATGGCAGGACGGAGCGCAGACTGCGGGGATTACGGTTACGGAGCCTGGCTCTTATTCCGTTTACGTAGAAGATGCGTCGGGCTGCGCCGGTACCGCCAGTGTGGACGTCAGCCTCTTTCCGGAACCAGTGGTCAGTATTGATGCGCCCCAGGGATTTTGCGTGGATGAGTCCGCCACCCTTACCGCGAACGGAGCCAGCCTGTCTTCCTTTGAATGGGAAGACGGGAGTTTTGACCCCGAGCGTACCGTCACCGAAGCCGGCACCTACACTGTATTTGCCACAGACGTTAATGGCTGTATGGATACGGCTTCCTACGACATCATTACCTTCCCGCTGCCCGATTTTGAGGTGGAAGGAACACCTTACTTCTGTGCCGGATCAAGCACCGTGCTGCAAGCTTCGGCCCCTTTTGCCGCTTACGAATGGAATGGAAGTGCCGGAAATTCCACACTGACTGTCAGCACTGCCGGTCTGTTTGTCCTTGAAGTGGTTGATACCAATGGCTGTCAGAACCAAGCCAGTTTGCAGGTAGATGCTATCCCGCTACCGGTTGCCGATCCTGGTATGCCGGATACCCTGACCTGCACCGTCGAGTCCGTGGCCATAGGTGGCAACGGGACCAGTACAGGGCCGGCTTTTGTATACGAGTGGACGGGGCCCGGCATTAATGCTCAAACCGCGGTAGTGCCTTCTCCAACCGTAAACACTGCCGGCACCTATGAATTAATTGTGACCGATACCATCCATGGGTGCGTGTCTGAGCCCGGTCTGGCTGAGGTGCCGCTTTCCAATGACGTGCCCGTGGTCAGCCTGGCCGTAAATGATACGCTCGATTGTGCCACTACCAGTCTGGTCATTGACGGAAGTGCATCATCTTCCTGGCCGGCGCTGATCTATCAGTGGGAGGACCTGAGCGGCACCTTGCTGGCTACGAACACGGATCAGCTTCCTACCGAAGATCCGGGGTTCTACGTCCTGCTGCTGGAGGATTTGGAAACGGGCTGTGCGGAAAGAGATACGGTACAGGTCATTCAGGATATCGAAACGCCAAATGCCGAAGCCGGTCCCACTCAGCGGCTGGATTGCGCCATCACAAGTGTGTCCCTCAGTGCTAATGGCTCCACACAGGGCGGCACGATTGAATACATATGGCAGAACGAAAACGGGCAGACAGTAGGTGCCGCTGACTCCGTCATGGTCAATACACCGGGTACCTACACCCTGGTTGTTCTCAATACCCGCAACAGTTGCCAGAGCGAGGATGAGGTGGTCATTACCCAGGATATCGAAGCACCGGTAGCTGATGCCGGGCAGCCACAGCAAATCGACTGCCTTAATCCCACCGCCACCCTGAACGGCACCGGGTCACAAACCGGACCGGATATCACGCATCAGTGGGCCTTTGGTCAGCAAAGCAACGTAATCGGTGGCGAACTGAGCCTCTCCGTGGACAGCGCTGGCCTATACTTCCTGATCGTAACGGACGAAGACAATAGTTGCCAAAGCGTGGCCACAGTAGAGGTTTCCGAAATCGCTACTGCTCCTACGGCGCTTCTGACGACCACAAACGGCCCCACCTGCTTCGGGCAGGGCAATGGCAGTATTCTCATCAGTGGCGTGGAAGGAGGCACAGGCCCATATCTTTACAGCTTCAACGGGGAAGCCTTCGATCAGCAGGCTACATTTACCAATTTGGACGGAGGGGTGTACACCCTTATCGTTCAGGATGCGATTGGGTGTGAGTACGAGACCGAAATTGTGCTGGAAGAAGGCAATGACCTCGATGTGGAAATCATTGAGCAGGATGTCAACGGGCAAATCCAGGTTGGCCTGGGCGAGGAAGTGCGGCTTACGGCGGATGTCAATATCCCGGAGGACGAAATCACCCGCTACCTGTGGCAAGGGGCCGACAGCCTTTCCTGCTATGACTGCCCGGTAACCTTTGTTACCCCTTCAGCTTCCGGCTTGTACCAGGTCCAAATCACCGACCTGAATGGCTGCACCGCGACTGACCAGATACAGCTCATCCTGAATAAGCAGCGGCGGGTATATCTGCCCAACGTCTTTTCGCCCAACGGCGATGGCGCCAATGACATCTTCTTTGTGCAGACCGGACCGGAAGTGGTTAAGATTGAAGCCTTCGAGGTGTACAGCCGCTGGGGAGAGCCCGTCTTCACCGTTTTCAATGCTCCGCCGAACAATCCGGTCTACGGATGGGACGGGCATTACCGGGGAGAGCTTATGAATGGAGCGGTCTTCACCTGGTTTGCCAAAGTCGAGTACGTTGATGGCGTGGTGGAGCTGTTCCAGGGCGATGTGGTCCTGATGCGGTAATACGGTTTTCAGGGCTCCAGTTCAGCTATTTTTTGCTGCAGCCACGCCTTGTTGAAGACCGCCCCTGCCTCCCGGGTATCTTTCTGCAGGCGCTGCCATTCCTTGTGGTAGCGCCTGTGGTTGTAATAACCTTTATTTTCACGAAGGACCGCTGCCCGCCGCGTCAGTTTGAAGAGGTTGTAATACCCCTGCCGCCGCCCGTCTGCCATCAGCTTGTTGCGGACGAGGTACTGCCGGAAAGAGTCAACGAGTGCGTACAGCGCGCTATATTCTTCAAGGTCGTAGTAAGTCCGAAGCAGCAGTGCCTTAGCACCAAGGCTGTACCTCAGGTCGCTGTATTCCACCTGGGTGAGCAGGGCCAGCACCTGATCGTATTCCTCTGCAGCGTAATGGTAGGAAGCCAGGTTGAAGCGGTAGGCATTATCGCGTGCCCCTTCCGGCAACTGCGCCCGGTAGCCCTCAATGAATGGGTACACCCAATCCAGAGCGTTGAGCCGCAGGGCTGTAGTGACGATGTTTTTGTAATGCCATTCTGACAGCTGCCCGTCCTCCAGTAAAAGCCCTTTGTCCAACTGCACCTGGTACAGTTGGAAAATTTCCTGCAAAAACTTAGCCTCCCCCGCATTGATTTTTTGGATACAGTAATTCTGCAGGTAGTTATAAATGTTCTTCAGCTCTTCGTCCGGCAGGTCTTCCTGTTGAGCTTTTAGGTGGTGGAGCACGCTGTAGTAGTTGTCCTCTCCGGCTTTGGTGATCATTTGGTAAAGCTGGTAGTAAATATTTATGGCGGGTACAGACTGATATCTTTCCGGATCTTCTGCGACCTGTTGCAGCGCTACTGCAACCATCGCGTCTTGATAGGCGACCTTGAGGATCCGTTCCCGGACGGCCATTTCACAGGCATCTCTCAGTTTTACGGACAAAAAAAAGTGATTCAGGTAGAACTGTTTGTCCTGCAGGCTGCTATCCCGGCGACGTTCTGCAACGGTCGTGAAAAAATAATCCGATTCTGTCGCCAACTGAAACCGATGATAATACCAGTCTGCATCGTGCTCCCGCTGTTGCCGGGTATTAGATTCTGCTTTTGATAGCGCCTTTTCAAACCATTTGAGTTGCTGCCGTTGCCGTAGCTGGCCAAGTAAGTAAGGGGTGCGGGCATCCGGTCTTTCCATAAAGCCCTCAATTTCCAGGAATAACTCCAGCAGCCGTACCGTATAGGTGAAAATTACCGCTAACTTAGGCTGATCGTGGGGCGTGCCCGGGAAGAGTGCCTGGAAAAGCTTTTCGCGCTCACATCGTTCTTCCGTGAAGTCAGGGTATAACGCGCTGAGGTACTGTACGAGCAGGCGCACACCATCGTGTTTGTTATGATAAGGCGATTCCGCGAATTCCCGGAAACGGGTCATTTCCCGCCGGGACAGGCTCCGTAGCAGCTGTATGAGTTTGTGTTGATGCATAGATCAAAAATAAAAAATCCAAAAATTAGAACCCTTTATTTAAGTCTAAAATCAATATTTTATGGCGTTTAGTGACAGGTTCGAGTGTTTTACAGATAAAAAAATCCAAAAAAAGACCAAAAATGTACTTGTTGCCCGGCAAGAGGTTTATCATTTTTGTATGGTGATCGAATCCAATCAACGGACCTCAGCGAAACTTATTTAAGATGAACCGAATCCTTCAATCCATGAACGCAAAGTACTTTTACCTGTTACCGCTGCTGTTTAGCGCACTCAGCCTGCATGCACAACAGGCTTGTCTAGATTTTGAAGACTTCCCCACGGGCCCTGCCTTTGGCCCGATTTTAAATAACCTCCCCGGCGATACACTCTTTGAACAAGACGGTCTGATCGCCATTGCCCGTGAAATTGAGTATCCCAATGGCAACACCGGCTTCGGCAATGCCGCCATTGAAGGAGCTAATGTAAGCTGGCTGGACGGGAATTTCCTGTTTATGGGCAATAATGCGCTGGAGCTGCAATACCCAGATGGCGTGCATCAAGTCTGCTTTGATTTCTTTGATGGAGGAGGAGAAGAGAACTTTTCCGTCAACGGCAGCAATGTGGTGGTGCTCACTGGCTTCCCGGATATTGCCGGGATGGATTTTCCGGGAGTAGATGTCACCGTTACCCTCGACAGTAGCAGCAACAATACCTTCCTTTCAGCGGGGACGGTTTGTATCACTGGCGAGGTCTTTAGCCTGCTCGTGGGTGGGCAGGAATTTGGGGTAGATAATGTCTGCGCCACTCCTTTTGATACCACCAATTCGGGGGATTGCCTGGAATTCGAAATGATGGATACGATAGGTTACGGGGCTCAGGCTGGTACGCCACCGGGTACTGTTTTTTACACTGAGCAAGGCGTAGAGATGCGCCTTGCGCCTGTACAGACCTTATTCTGGGCGAGCCTTTATGGAGACTTACTGGTTCGGCAGGAGTCCAGCCTGCCAGATTTTGCTCAGGCTTCCGGACAGTTCCTTGAGTTTTCGAGCATCAATACCGTGTACGACCTTACGGCCTACCCGGAGGCAGTCGAAAAAATAACAGTTGATTACTACTATTTACCTAACGGTGATGGTACAATCAATTTTGCAGCCAATGGCACACCGTTTTTAATACAGTTTCTTCTGCAACCTGGCTTTTACCCGCTTGCGCCCGGCGTTACGCTGGAAGTCATACCTGATAACAATATCAATAGCTCAGGACAATTGATCTTCGAAGGCAATATCCAAAGTTTGCTCATCGGTGGCGTTTCCGGGCTGCATATGGATAATGTCTGCATTAATCCACCGCCGCCCTGTGACTTGCAGGAGCTCATTGTGGAAGCCGGAGATTGTAACCCCAACGGTGTTTTTGAAGTCTCCATTGATATCGAATACGATGGGCTGCCCACAGACACGCTTCAGCTGTTTACCAATGGCAATTACCAGCTGTATGCCGCAGGTGATTTTCCGGTGACCCTAAGCCCGTTTATAGCCCCAACTGATGATATCGAGTTCAAGGTCTCGGCTTTCGGTCAGCCTGATTGCTTTCTGACGAAGGTGCTGCCTGCACAAGATTGCGGTGCGGATTGCACGCTGGAAGGCATTGTGATGGAGGGCGGCGTTCAGTGTTTCCCCGGCGAAGATATTTACACGATCATCCTGGTAGTCGAAGGGGCGCAGGAGGGGGATACCCTGACCGTTTCAGCTCAGGAAACCAACTATCTGGAAACTCTGATCTACAATGGGCAGCAATTGGTGCTTGATCTGCCCCTGCCTGCCGCACAGTTTGAGGTATTGCAGATTTGCGACTTCAATGCCAACGCTGATTGCTGTAAGGAAGTCAGCTACGATGTAGGCTGTGCAGACTGCGCTTTTGAAAACCTTAGTATCGACCTTTTACCTTGTGATGGGGACTCCCTCTTTTACTTCGAGCTCAACTTTGATGCACTGGGTAATCTACCAAGTGAATCCTTCAAAGTGGAAACTTCCAACGGTTATCTGGAAACGTACGCTTACGCCGACCTGCCCGTGACCGTAGGCCCGGTACCGGGGTACGGTGAGCCTGTGACGGTTTGGGCTTACGATACGGAAGGCGACTGCGGTGCTTCCCAAACGATCATTACGCCGGACTGTGCTGACGGCTGTGTGCTGGAAGATGTGAACCTGCTTATTCCGGCAGCGGGCTGCAATAATGATGGGACCTACAATATCCCAATGACGGTAGGGAATGCGCAAAATGGAGATACCTTAACCGTTACCTCATTGTTGACGGGCTATTCTGAAACCAAGGTCTATGGATCATCTATAGGGCTCAACTTACAGCTCTCCAACTGGCCTTCGCCACCATCCGGATTGGATAGCTTGTCCATCTGTTTTGCCAATCAGCCGGACTGCTGCGCCTATGTTGACTTTGAAGTGCCCTGTGACCCTGTGGGCTGTGGTTTGGAAGCAACTGTAGAAGTGATTGACTGTCAGCCTAACGGCGTTTTGACCCTGTCCGTGACAACCTCTAGCGGCACCCCGAATTTAGGGCCCTTCGTGATGATCAATATTGGGGGTTTCCAGTATGGTCTTGTGGGTGTTAATTCCACAGTAGAAGTAGGGCCTGTTATCAATCCCGGCGCAGAGCAGATTACCGTGTTGGTTGAGCAATGGGGCAATCAGTCTCCTAATAGTGTGGTCTGTGAGGTCGAAGTCCCGGTTGATGTGAGCGATTGTAATCCCGACTGTGATATTCCTGCTTTCGATGTCATCGCGGAAGGCTGTACCGGCATTTTTGGCAGCTATTTAGCATTTGTAGACCTGGACGAAGCCGCGCTTAATGGAGCCCCCATAGATATTTATGTCAACGGAGACCTTCGCTGGAGCGAATACACCGGAGGAGACCTCAGCCTTGATATCTGGGCGATTAATCCGGGAGATGTGCAGGATGTGATTTCTATTTGTTATTCCGAAAATCCGGAGTGCTGTATTTCCAAAGGAGTGGACGCTATTCCCTGCTACTGCTCAGATATCCTGAATATTGTGGCGGAGGCTACGCCTTGTGACGGGGACAGCTACTATGTGGAGCTTGATTTAGTCGCCTCTGATTTTGGAGATATTTTTATTCTTGAAGTAGACGGTGCGTTTTACGGATCCTATACTTTTTCAGAATTGCCACTGACCATAGGGCCATTTGAAGGCAACGGAGCACCCTTGAACCTGTTTGCTTATCCGGATGGGCAGTGTCAGCCTGCGGAAACCTCGATAGAAACGCCGGTGTGCATTCCAGGCTGCGACATCCAAGCCGTATTTGCCGATGCAACAGACTGTAATGACGATGGAGAATACAACCTGGTACTCAATCTGGAATACAGTGGCGTACCGACCAGCTTTGAAGTCTCCATTCCCGGACTGGGCTACAGCGAGGTGTACGGGCTTAACGACTTCCCGGTGATCATCCCGGGGCTGCCCGGCGATGGAGCAACCTATCAGGTGAATATCGGGGCGACGGACTGCAACGCCTTCACAGAAAAGCTTTTCGATGCGCCGGCATGTGATGTAGGCTGCATCTTCAACAACGTCATCGCTGAGACTCATCCCTGCGAAGACGGCACCTTCCTCGTCGACATCGAAGTGCAGGTTAATGATCCCGGTGACCTGGGCTACTTCATATTCGCGGACGGGGAAATTTTTGGTCCATTTGACTACAGCGAGCCTTTTGTGACCCTCGGGCCCTTTGCAGGAGACGGTGTGACGGTCTATGACTTTCTCATCCTCGACTTCGCCAATCCCACCTGCTTTGGTTATGTGGAGGTCGGTCCAAAGTCCTGTGATAACGGTGGTGATTGCCAAATCCTTGAGCTTGCTGCAATGCCCCAGGATTGCAATGGGGATGGCACTTATGATTTACTGGTAGATATTGCGGTCGAAGAACCGCAGAACGATTTGCTGTTTTGGTTCTACCTCAACGGCGACTATATCGGGCAAAGCACGCTTGCCGCACTGCCCGGAGAATTGATTAACCTGGAGCTGGTCAATACAGAAGAAGTCACTTTCAAAGCCTGCATTTTTGATCAGCCGGATTGCTGCAAGG
Organism: uncultured Phaeodactylibacter sp.; assembly: GCA_913057245.1. Lineage (GTDB taxonomy): Bacteria > Bacteroidota > Bacteroidia > Chitinophagales > Saprospiraceae > Phaeodactylibacter. The sequence goes on along the minus strand of CAJXNH010000006.1, from coordinate 29,922 downwards.
AGTTCGTTTATGCTCAACCGGAATGCCAGGGCGATGCCTGTTTGATCGGGGATGTAACGGCTGATTTTGCTTTTTGCGATGAAGAAGGCTTTTATATGGAGCTCGATTTCGTGTCTGGCAATCAACCGGAAAACGGGCTCTACAAGATCTTCGGCAATGGCGAAATCTATGACACCCTCAGCTACGGCGATGAGCGCCCGGTAGTGGTGGGCCCGTTTGACCCGTTTACGGACAATATTTATGAATTGATCGTGGAAGACCTGAGCGGAGGAGACTGCAGTGGCTTTACCGAGTTTGTCGCCTTTGACTGCCCGCCGGATACCTCTTCGTGCTTAGACTTCGAACCCTTTGCAGGTTTCCAGAGCCCGCCCGGTGACGGGACCGGTGAGCTACAGGAGGTGGGCACACAGGGAGGCGTATTCTTCGGCTACTCCCTGGGTGATTTCTGCCTGTGCTCTATGGAAGTCATCGATTCAGAAGACTTGAACTTCTTCGATCCGGCAGAGGGGCAGGTCGTCGAGTTTGCAGATGCAGAGCTGTACTTTGAATTCCCGGAACCCGCAGGTGAGGTCTCCTTTGATTATTCCACACAGGAAACGGAGGTTTACCTGACGGAGGACAACTTCAACGCCCTTACCCTGCTTGATACCCTGACGGAAAACACCCTCGTCACCTTGCCAAACGGCAATACCATTAAGCGCATTCCCTACACCAATAATAATAATTTCTCGGAGGCTTCCCGGATTGTGATCACTGGTGAAGTGACGGTCATGAGAATCCTGGGCACCGGCTTCCTTGATAACCTCTGCTGGTCTCCGGCTACAGAAGAAGTCTGGCCCGGCGATGCCAATGCCGACAACCTGGCCCACCATATTGACCTGCTTTCGATTGGACTGGGCTATGGCGTATCCGGCCCGGCGAGAGTAGATCAGGATAACTCCTGGAGCCCCACCGTATCCATGAATTGGGACAGCACTTTTGCAGATGGCACCAACTACAAGCATGCCGATTGCAATGGCGATGGCCTGATTGATGAGCTTGACCGGCTGGTACTTATCGATAACTACGGTCTGTCACATGGGGTTCCACAGCCCTTCACAGAGCTGCCAGGTACGGATTTGGACCCACCCGCTTTTATTGATTTCCCCGTAAACCAGCCGAATGGGGCAACATTTCAGGCACCAATTTTAATCGGTGAAGCCAATGCACCGGTACAGAATGCCTACGGTGTAGCCTTTACCGTGCAGTTTGACCCCGAAGTCATCAACCCCGATGAGATTGAGGTGGTGTACCCCACAAGCTGGTTTGGCGAGCCCGGGGTCAATACCCTCACCGTTGATGAAGTCTACCCGGATGGCCGTATTGAGATTGCCATGACCCGGATTGACCGGAACAACGTCTCCGGGCACGGGCAGGTCGCCTACATCATTGGAATAATCGATGATATTGCCGGGCTTACGGAATCGGAAGTATCTGTAGAGAAAACCTACTGTATCGACCTGGAAGAGAACCGCCTGCCAATTCAGGGGCAGGAAACCATCTTTAAGGTTGTTTCCAATGAAGAGGCAGACTCCGGAAGCGGCGTATTCACCCTCTTCCCGAACCCGGCAACCGATTGGGTCAACATCGTCAGCCCCCACGGATTTGAAGCCGATCAGATACAGCTGCTCAATATGAACGGGCAGGAGCTGCCGGTGCAGGTGGAAGACAACCGGCGCCTGTCGCTGGCGAACCTGCCATCAGGTGTTTACCTGGTCCGAATCACTACCGGGCGGAGTATTGTCCACAAGCGGGTCGTCAAGGAATAACGGAAGCCGGGATTAGGCACCGGGTGCAGGCATTGTGCCCGGTGCTTAATTCAACCTTACCCTTTACCGAGTTTATCAAAAGTGGCCGTTCCTTACAGCAGGGAGCGGCTTTTTTGATGGGCAACAAACTACTGCGGGCTTTTGCTGTTCTCAAAACGGACGCAAATACCAACCAAGAACATGAAACATTGGACACTCAAAGGGAAAACCGCAATCGTTACCGGAGCCAGCAAGGGCATTGGGAAAGCCACTACAGAAGAGTTCCTCGCCCTGGGCGCAGAGGTGTTGTTCCTGGCCCGCTCCGAAGACCTGATCCGCGAAGCGGAAGAAGACTACCAGCAGAAAGGCTACAAAGCATTCGGTATGGTAGCGGATATAGGCGAAGAAAAAGAGCGCATGGCTATTGTGGAGCGAGCGAAATCACTCTGGGGCAAACTGGACATCCTGGTCAACAACGTGGGCACCAATGTCCGCAAGCCCACCCTGGAAGCCACCTTTGAGGACCTGCAGCATGTAATGGACATCAACGTGGGCACGGCCTTCGACCTCAGTGTCCGGCTGCACCCGCTTTTGTTGAAGGGAGAGGGGCCAAGTATCGTAAACGTAGCCTCCATAGCCGGCAAAACCGGCGTCATGTGGACCACAGGCATCTATGCGATGTCAAAAGCTGCGATGGACCGGATGACCAAGTACCTGGCCGTGGACTGGGGCAAGGATGGTATCCGGGTGAATTCAGTAGACCCCTGGTTTATTGCCACGGCAAGAGTGGACCGGGTGTTGAAAATCCCGGAGAAAGTCCAGCGCATTAATGACGCCACGCCACTGGGCAGGGTAGGGGATCCGGAGGAAGTCGCGCGGACGATCGCTTTTCTAGCTATGCCTGCCTCTTCTTATCTGACGGGGTTGAATGTGCGTATTGATGGCGGTTTTTCTCAGGTAGGGATTCAGGGTTAGTCCGCCTTTTCCCAGCTCCAGGTGATCTCGGCAGCCTTTTCCAGCATGATTTTGACAGAGCACAATTTCTCCATGGACATACTGATCGCCCGTTCTGCTTTATTATCGGCAATATTTCCGTAAAGTATATAGTGCACATGGATGGCTGTGAAAGGCGAAGGCGTTTTAGTGGTATCCCGCTCGCCAGTCACGGTCACTTTGATGTCCCGCAATTCCTGCCGCTGCTTGCGCAGTAAATGGATGACATCAATGGCGCTGCAGCTGCCCAGGGAAGCCAGTAGCATCTGCATGGGCCGGAGCGCTTTGTTGTGCCCGCCGATGGAAGGAGAGCCATCGGTTTCGACGGTTAGGCCATCTTCATTGGCGGCTTGCAGGTGGAAATCATCATCCAGGCGGGTCAGTTCTACTTTCATGTTGTATTTTGTTTACTACAAGTAAGGCTGTAATATCCGGATTGGTTGGCAAAAGGGGAAGGGATTTTCGTTCTTTGCAGGATAAAATGACGAAACATGGAAGGAATCATCCGTGAAGCCTGTGTAGAAACCCTGGAGCAGTGCCGCCGCGCTGAGGCGCTGGGTGCCGACCGGTTAGAACTTTGTGCCCGGTTGGACCTCGGCGGGACCACGCCCGACTGGCAGCTGGTAAAGGAGGTATTGAAGCAGGTGCAAATACCCGTAAAAGTTATGATCCGGCCCCGGGGCGGCCACTTCGTCTACACCGGAACTGAAGTGGCACAAATGAAAGCCAGCATTGCCCGGTTTCTCGATTTGGGCGTACCGGAGTTCGTTATTGGCACCCTTACGCCTCAGCATCAGATAGACCTCCCCTTGCTCACCACCCTGTGCGAAGCAATGGAGGGCCGGCCTGTCACCTTCCACAAAGCCATTGATGAGGTACCCGACATGGAAGCCGCTGTCGGGCAGCTCAAAGCTATTCCAAATCTGAAGTACATCCTGACCTCAGGTGGTGCCCCTACGGCACAGGCAGGGCTGAGTCAGCTCCACAGGCTGTTGGAGTGTGCTGCGCCAGAAATAACTGTCATCGCGGCAGGCAGCGTTACGAATACCAATCTTCAGCAATTCCACCAAGCCTTAGGCGGCAGCGAATACCACGGGCGGAAGATTGTAGGTGAGCTGTAATCAATAGACTTGATGCGTTGGGTCTAACAAAAAGCCCTGCCGCTCATTCGAACAGCAGGGCCCTCGTTCAGCCTGAAGACAGGCTGGTATAACTCCTTAATTCATCATCAAATTTACTTGTCCCACCAAACCGGTACGGTGAAGTGATCAGGGAAGCTTGTTCCCAGACTTTGCCGGTTCAGTGCCTCCTGCATATTAGGATTAACGCCCAGCTCACCCTGAGGCAGTACAAGACGTACCGGTATAGTACCCCCTGTAACGTTGTTCGGGTAGTCAACCGGAGTCAGTTCAGGATACCCTGTACGACGCCAGTTAGAGAAAGTCTCATACTCATTCAGGAAAGTAGCGGCCCAGTACTGCTCACCGATTTGCTGCATGGCATTGGCCTCATCAAATGGGTTATCAGCAAGGTACTGATCGATTACAGCATCCTCTACTACGATAGAAGCATCGAAGCGCTCCCAGTTCTTCATAGCAGCGCGGATACCATTTTCGTAATGCTGTTGTGCGCTTCCGGAATGCCAGCCACGTACAGCCGCTTCCGCCAGCAACAGTTCAGACTCGGCAACAGTAAGGAACATCATAGGAGAAGAAACCTTAACGATAGCCTGATTGACCGTACTGAAATCATCTGCAGAAGTTCCGGTTGGGTTGTCCAACAGCGTCTCGGTGTCCAGTCCGTTAGGCATACCATTGTGCTCGGTACCATTTACAGGCAGTGTGCCGATAATGTCCAGACGAGGGTCGTTGTGGTCTTTCATCCAGTTGACGAAAGTTGCGCTCAGGCGTGGGCAACCCTCACCGGCAGAACCGTTAGTCAGGTCAAGGACTTCACCGATACCGTTGCGGTTAATACCTTCCGGTCCGTTGGTGTGCTCAATGAAAGCATCTTCACCAGGCTGCAGTGTGCCGCCCTGAATGGCTTTCTCTACCCACTTCTGTGCTTCCGCAGGGTCAACTTCAGACATCCGCATACCGAGGCGGAGCATCATAGAGTAGCCAAAGCGGCGCCATTTAGCAGGGTCACCTCCGTAGAGGAAATCTGCAGAGCCAAAACCACCTTCGTCGCTGATTTGAGCAATACCTTCTTCCAGTTCCTTGAGCATATCCTTGTAGATAAACTCCTGAGAGTCGAATACCGGGAAATCAATACCTTCGATAAAGCCTTTTCCAGCTTCAGAGTAAGGGATGTCACCGTAAATATCCGTAAGGCGGTGGAAAATCACCGTACGCCAGATGCGAGCCATGCCCAGCATCGTTTGGTCACCAGCTGCACCAGACTCCAGGGTTGCAATAAGGTCCTGAATATCCTTTACTGCCTGCGTATACTGACGATCGAAGAGTGAGGAAGAATAGCCTGCATTGTAGAAATACTTATCACCAGACCAGTAGCCACAGGTCGTTGCCAGGTGCTGCATCATGGTGGAAGAATAAATCAAAACTGCCCGCCAGTTCTCATAACGCTCTCCTGAAGTACGCAATTGAATCCAGGAGAACTGGAAATTAGGGTTAATCTCGATGGCCGCGTTGGGGTTGGTGTTCAACTCCGCAAAGCCGTCATCACAGGCTGTGGTCGTTAGCATCAATGCCACCGCCACAAGGGTTATATTTCTGAAAAGTTGTTTCATTTTAAAAAGTTTTGTCAATGAACAGAGGATTAATGCTTAGAAACGGACACCCAGGTTGAACTGAACGGAGCGCGTTGCCGGCACACCAAACATTTCAAGACCTTGTGCATTGCCTACGTTGTATGTAGATTCCGGATCAATGTTGTCTGCAGCACTGTACAGAATCCCAACGTTACGTGCACCAATACCAATGTTCAAACCGCTGATCGGCAGGTTTGCAATTACACTGGATGGCAAGTTGTAGGTAAACTGAATCTGACGAAGCTTGATGTAATCAGCATCATAAACAAACTGCTCCGTGATGCTGTAAATACGGCCGTAGTAGTCTTCCACTTCTTCTGCAGGAATAGAGCCAATACCTGTTTCACGTCCTTCCAGCGTTTCCTTGTGCAGACCACGCAGATAGGCAAAAGCGTTGGTAGCAGAATAGATCTTACCGCCCCAGCGGGAGTCAATCAGAAAGTTCAGGCTGAAGTTTTTGTAGCGGAATGTGCTACCGAAACCAACCATTGTTGGTGCTACACCTGTACCAAAGTGCGTAAACTCACCTTGTTGAGGAAGACCGTTGTCGTCAAGGACGATTTCGCCTGCCTCATCGCGAACGTATGCAAAACCAGCTACCTGGCTGTATGGCAAACCTTCAACGTGCTCAATGTATGCAGAACGAGTCCGGCTTTCACCACCTCGAATACTCTCTTCATCATTCTCAGGATCCAGCAGGCTTATTACCTGATTGTCATTGTATGCGTAATTCAGGTTGATATCCCAGCTAAAGTCTTGTGTCTTGATAGGCGTACCAGTCACCAATAACTCAATACCCTTGTTGCTCATCTCGCCCAGGTTGACAATCTTGGATCCAAAGCCGGAAGTAGAAGATACGGCAGCGCTGATGATATCGTTTTCTGTCGTACGGTCATAGTAAGTCAGATCAATTCCAAGGCGCCCTGTAAACATACGCATGTCCAAACCAAATTCAATTTCCTTAGTCAGGAGTGGAATCAGGTTGGAGTTAGGAATAGATCCATTGGTGATACCACCAAGTGCCTGTCCCAGGTGACCTTGACCAAAGATACCGTAAGTCAGGTTCAGTTGGTACGGAGAAGCCGCCACACCAGGACCAGAACCAGTAGCGTAAGACGCACGAAGCTTTAGGAAGTCAATCGTACGTGGCATTACCAGCAGGTCAGAAAGCACTGCGCTCACACCTGCAGAGTAATAACCCTGATTGTTGTCCCCTTCAGCACCTTCAACCGGTGAAGTTAGCGTAGAGAACCAGTCGTTACGATAAGTACCATTCAAATAAATAGCACGCATCAGACCTACCTCAGCAGAACCAAACAGAGAGTTGACCTGCCATTCGCTGAAACCGTAGTTCACAGACTGGTTTTGCAAGTTGCCAATGGCATGGAGGAATGGAATATTAAAGTTGTTTCCTGATCCGCCGATTGACTCAGAGAAGTTTCGCTGTTGGTTACCACCTGCAAAAAGGCTCAGGGTAATGTTATCTGTCAGGTCTTGATCGTAACCTAATAAAAGTTCTGTGTTCAATTCCTGTACTTCACGCTGTCCTTCAGACAGCTGACCGCGAGGGCTGTAAGCTGTACCATAAGGAGTCAGGTTACGGGTACGGTTGGTGAAACGGTCGAGACCCATACGGCCACGGGCGTATAGTCCGCCAACAATGTCATATCGTAGCTGGACCTTACCCATCAGGCGGTCTTTTTTGCTATCGTTGTCAAACTGATGTGCCGCCCAGTATGGGTTGGTTACGAATACGTTGTCGTTGAATTGCAGCTCTGTTCCATCTGCACCTGCACCAAGTTTGTCAGGGTCTCCTTCAAGCGTTTCCACGTTGATAGTGGCAGGAAGTGACCAAGCCGTGTAGTTGGCGTTACCCGGGGAGTCAGACAAACGAGGGCGGTTGTCTGCCAGTTCGCTCACGTACATGGCAGAAACCGTAGCGCTCAGACGGTCGCTCAGCTGCGCGTTTGTCCGCAAAGAGAAGTTACGGCGCGTCAGACCTGAATTAGGCATGATGTCGCTGTTGTCCAGGTTAGAAGCAGAAAAACGGAAGTTTACTTTATCAGAACCACCTGTCAACGTCAGGGTGTTGATAAACGTCAATCCGGTTTCGTAGAAACGGCCGATGTTATCACCCGCATCTCCATATGGACGCTCGACGCCATCAAACTGCATGACATTACGGTTGCCATCCAAAGGCTCACCCCATGCATAGAGCTGCTCTTCCAGTGCCTGATCGACAGTGGTTGGAGCGGTACCGTTACGGCCATGACCATATTCCCGCTGGAAATCATAAGTATTGATAAGAGATTCTGTCCGGACGCTGGTATTGAATTCTACACCAATGCCCTTACGTTTGCTACCGCTTTTAGTGTTAATAAGAACAACACCGTTTGCAGAGCGATAACCGTAAAGAGCGGCTGCAGATGCACCCTTTAGAACAGAAATGCTCTCAATATCCTCGGGGTTGATAGAAGAGATACCATCGCCTCCATCAGAACCACCCCACATACCGGCAGAGCCAAGGTTGGTGTTATCGATGGGAATTCCATCTACAACATAAAGAGGCTGGTTGGTGCCGGAAAGCGAGTTGTTACCCCGGATGACTACCCGGGAAGAACCTGCAGCACCTGTTGCTGTAGTGGAAACGTTCACACCTGCTACTTTTCCGGAAAGGGAGTTGACTACGTTCATTTCACGTGCTTCAGCAAACCCAGCAGGATCTACCTCAGAAACGGAGTAGGTCAGTGCCTTCTTTTCCTTTTGAATACCTAAGGCCGTGACAACCACCTCGTCCAGGTTAACACCCGCAGAGAGTTGTACATCAATCTTGGTTTGACTGCCCACCGCCACTTCCTGTGTCTCGTAGCCGGTGTAGCTGAACACCAAAGTGGCATCTTCTCCAACTTTAATGGAGTAGTTGCCGTCCAAATCGGTTAGCACCCCGTTTGAGGTTCCTTTCTCGATGATGTTCACCCCGATCAGGGACTCACCATCAGAGGTGACCGTACCCGTGACGGTCTGCTGTGCCACCAACGGGAACGCCAGCAGCATGGCAAAGCATAGGGTCGTTAGTAGTTTTTTACTCATTGTTTTGAATTTTGTTGATCACAATCATGAAAATTGGTTACAAGGCTTAGTTGATGATATAGTCGCGTTCTCATGACTTTGGGGATACCAAATAGCAAACCCACCGGTCATGCCGGATAGGTAATGTTCAATGGGAAGGCAGGAAAACTAAAGGCTAAATCTATTAACCGCCGTTTTTTGCCTGTTTCAGATTTGCATTTTACAGGTGGGTCAAAAAGCTGGAATTTCCTATTGGCAATTTTGCTTCCTGCCCTATTTTATCGCTTTCCGGGGACTAATTTATGCATAATTGTTAGATTCGCACAATAAATTTGAGAAAATTGTGTGCGCACACAATTTTAGATATGCAGTAAAGCAGTTGCTGGTTGTTGCCGGAATCTGCCTGTTTGTGCCTGCTTGTGCGGGAAATACAGCAAACCGGGCTTTTTTAGGCTTCCGGTTGAGCCAAAACTGCAGCATCCCTTTTATCAAAAAAAACAATTAAATAAAATGAAAAAAAACTTGGCCTGTTACCTGACCGTTTGTCTTGTCTCCCTGCTGATGGGATGTTCCCACTCTGATGCCCCGGTGACTGATCCGGTGTACGATGTGCTTGTCGTTGGTGAAGGCACAGGAGGCACCGCCGCCGCGATTCAAGCTGCGCGAACCGGTGCTCAGACGGCTCTGGTCAATCCGCTGCCTTGGTACGGTGGGATGCTGACTTCCGCTGGGGTGAGCGCCATCGATGGGAACCACGAAATGCCGGCAGGGCTTTGGGGGGAATTCCGGTCTGCCCTCTACGACTACTACGGCGGTCCGGAAGCGGTATTCACAGGCTGGGTGAGCAACACACAGTTTGAGCCGCATGTGGGGGCTGCTATACTGGACTCCATGATACAAGAGGAGACGTTACTGACACCTTTTCCGTCTACAAGGTGGGATTCGGTCTGGCGCTCCGGCGACCTGTGGGCCATCCGTACGATATCCGAATCCGGAAGTACACAGGTTTTGAAAGGCAAAATCCTGGTGGATGGCACTGATCTTGGAGATGTGGCGGCAGCTGCCGGCGCGGACTTTTGGGTAGGCATGGACAGCCGGTCCGAAACCGGTGAAAGCATGGCGCCGGAACAAGCGAATACTATTGTGCAGGACCTGACCTACGTAGCCATTCTTAAAGATTATGGAGAAGGCAAAGCTTCGCTTTTGGAAACACCCGAAGGGTACGACCCGGAGGAGTTCTTCTGCCTTTGCCGCAAGCGCTGCGATGACCCGGAGCGTATTGAGTGCGATAAAATGCTGGACTACGGCAAGCTGCCCAACAATAAATACATGATCAACTGGCCGATTATCGGCAATGATTATTATGTGAATGTGATGGAGATGGATGAAGAAGAACGGGCAGCGGCTTATGAACAGGCGAAGCTTCAAACCCGGCAGTTTGTGTACTACCTTCAGAACGAGCTGGGCTATACCAACCTGGGCATTGCAGATGATGAATTCCCCACTCAGGACCGTATGGCACTAATGCCCTATCACCGTGAAGGCCGGCGCATCAAAGGGTTGGTGCTTACCACCATCAATCACATCAAAAGCCCCTATGAGAGTGGCTCCCCCCTCTACCGCACGGGTATCGCTGTAGGGGATTACCCGGTCGACCACCATCATGAGAAAAACCTGGATGCCCCGGAGATTGACTTCCCAATGGTACCTTCGTTCAACATCCCGGCAGGCAGCCTGGTCGCTAAGGATGTCCCCAACCTGCTGATGGCTGATAAGTCCATTTCGGTTACCAATATCGCCAATGGTTCCACCCGGCTGCAGCCGGTCATCCTGCAGGTAGGGCAGGCGGCGGGCCTTATGGCTGCAATGGCCGCTCAGCGCGGGCTGAGTGTGTCGGATTTGCCCGTCCGCGAAGTGCAGCAGGGCATGCTGGAGGCCGGTGGTTACCTGATGCCGTATTACGATGTAAAACCCGGCGATCCCCACTTTGAAGCCATTCACCGGATCGGCGCTACCGGTCTGCTGGTAGGTACGGGCGAGCCTTACAAGTGGGCCAACCGGACCTGGTATTACCCGGACTCCATCCTGACAGACACTGCCCTGGCGCAGGGGCTGAGCCGGCTGGGCGTGGAATGGAACGAAAAGACAGGCGGGAACCCCGTCACCTTAGCTCAGGCTAAAACCGCTCTGGTCCAAATGGCAGGGGCACTGTCGCTGGAGGTTTCCTGGCGGGGAAAGCCCGATGCATTCGAAGCTGCTGTGGCAGAAGTGGGCCAGGCTGCCGGGCTCAACCTGCCTGAAGCAGATGCCCCAATCACCCGACGGCAATGGACCGTGTTAGTGGACGAACTGATAAGCCCCTTTCAGCAGCTGCCGGTTACGTTTGAAGGCGTGCTGAAGGAGTAAAACGATTAGCCTCCGCCTGCCACAGGCTGGGGCTAATACAGTTCCTCAAAAAACGCCTCCTGCTTTTTCAGCCCTTCATAGAAGAAAAAGACCTCACCTTCCAATCCGAGCGACCGGTTGTGGTCCACCATTTGCCGGAGCAGGGTGTCGGAAGCGACGTAGTCCCCCACTTTGAGCAGAATACCCGGAGCCAGCAGATGATGGTGCTCCGGCGTTACCTGTTTATGAACGATGGCATCGAGGGCGGAGCGGTAGGCTTCAATATCGTAGCGGTAGACCTGCGGGCAGATTTCATCCACCCAGCCGTTTTCCACCCACGTCGGCCAGTCTTGGAGGTATTCGAATTTGCTCCAGGGATAGATGCTGGGGGAGAAAGACAGGGTCAGCGTGCTGTCCTGTGCCCGAAGTTCCTGGCTCATCTGGCCCATGAAGTCGTTGAGGCGGTTGGCGCGCCAGTTTACCCAAGCGGTATCTTTGTAATTCATCGGTGGGTGCTGCCCATCGTGCTCCGCCTGGTAAGCGGCTACCGTGAGGCTGTCGTAGCCGGCCAGCGAGGGCAAAGCGGGCAGGCGGTCGTCGCCCTGAATACCATCTACATCGTACTTTTCGACTACCTCTTTTACCAGGCTCAGCACGAAGTCCTGTACCTCCGGGTCGAAGGCGTTCATCCATTGAAACCCATTTTTGGAGACGATTTGCCCGGCGGAGTCCAGGGCGGCCCAATGGGGCTTTTGCCGTAGCAGGTAGCCCCCATCCGCTTCTTTATAAGAGCTGGCGAATCCAAATTCGAACCAGGCCACCACGCGGATATTTTTAGCATGAGCGAGGTCAATGAGTTCCTGTAGCGGGTCACGCCCCTCAAGTTTCGGGTCGATAGGTACACCAAAGGCTTCCTCCATAACAGCGCTGGGGTAGAGGGTGTAGCCCCGGTTCCAGGTGACGGTATAAATGGTGTTGAAGCCGAGGCGGGCACAGTGCTCTACTGCGGCTTGCAGCCCGGCTTTGGAAAAGAGGGCATCGCTGTCTACGTTGGTCAGCCATACGCCGCGGGTGGGTTGTGGTGTGGGTTCCGCTGCCTCCTGAGTTTTGGGATTCCTACAAGAGGCAAGAACGATTAAGGTGAGCAATATTGGCAGGAGGGTCTTTGTCATCCGTTTTTTGACAAAGCTACTAAAGGTTTTTCTAACACCGGGGGCACGCTCTGACCGCCATAGTCTTGATGGAGGCGGTACCTTCCCCCGGTGTTCTCGTTTCCTGTCAAGGACGCCCGGCGAAGGGACCGACTTCGTTGTTCTCAAACTACGCCGGACGGTGAGAGCGCCGGACGTCTGCGCCGGGCCTCCTCAAAACCGCCACTGCCTGGTCACCTCCCAGCAAACAACCCCTACGCAGACCGCAATATTCAGGGAGTGCTTAGTACCATACTGTGGGACTTCCAGGCAGCCATCAACTGCTTCCATTGCGGCATCGCTGACGCCTTCTACTTCATTGCCGAAGACCAGCGCGACTTTTTGGCTTTCCGGCCAGCGGAACTCCTGCAGCCAGGTCCGCTCATCGGCCTGCTCTACAGCCAATACCGTGTAGCCTTGTTCTTGTAGCTCTTTGATTGCGTTTATGGTGTCTTCCTGGTAGCTCCAGCTGACGGACTCGGTAGCCCCGATAGCGGTCTTCAGAATTTCCCGGTGCGGCGGGCGGGCAGTGATGCCACAAAGGTAGATGTGCTCCAGCGCAAAAGCATCAGCAGTACGGAAGGCCGCCCCGACATTCAGGCCGGAGCGGATGTTGTCCAGCACAAGTACCACGGGAGCTTTGGGCTGTGCTTTGAAGGTGTCGATATCAGGCCGGTTGAGTTCCTGTAATTTGAGTTTACGCATGAAGGCTGTTTGTTTTTTCTGATTCTTTATCGAAGGAGCTGCACGCCTCCCCGCCATACCCGCCTCGTCCCATCCTTCAGGGCAAGTAGAGCCTGATAAGCGTAGAACCCGTTGTTGCAGGGCACTCCTGCCCGTTGGCCGTCCCAAGTATCATTGGGCACGCGGGAACGAAAGACCAGGCCGCCCCACCGGTCAAAAACTTCCAGTTGGAGGACTTCCTGCACGCAAGGTCCGAAGAAAATCCGAAAGGTATCATTCCTGCCGTCGCCATTCGGGGAAAAACCGGTCGGGGCGTAGATATCCTCACAGGGTGGTATGATGACCCGCTGTTTAAGCGTATCGGTACAGCCGGTGAGGCTATCGCGCACTATAGCCAGGAAACTGGTGGTTTCCAGCAGGGTTGCTGTTGGCGCCGGGCAATCACTGCAATCCAGCATCTCCCCGGGCTGCCAGGACCAAATCAGCGGCCCAACGCCGCTACCACTCCCGAGCAGCTGAACAGATTCTCCGGCAAGAATGGTACCCCGGGAAGCTCGCACACTGGCCTCAAAATCAACGGTTGACAACTGCAATTGCACCACGCTGTCGCACCCCAGGGTGCTTAATAACGTATCGGTATAAAAACCGGGCTCATCGTACCATTGGTCACCAACCGCAAAGGCCTGCCCGGGGCACAGGAAAGTATCCAGCATGACTTCATCCCCATTACCATCAATGATTTCAGTGATCAAAATGCTGTCATTGCAGAACTGAGCACCGGGCAGAGTATCCCGATAGATACCGGGCTCTGGGAACTCCCGCCCGTCAATAACCAGAGGGTCACTGGTACACAGGGTAGCCGTCTGTTCCCGCACCGGATTACAAATGCGCAGGCTGATATCGTCTATAGCGAAGTCATTGCCGCAATCGCCAGGCGCAAAATTAACAATACTGAGCCGAACGGCATCCTGGTCTTCCGGCAGGTTGAATACAATGCCAAACCGGTTCCAGCTCAGGATAGGGGTGGTCGGCAAGTTTCCGGTCGAGAGGCTCTCCAGCAGCTCGTCATCATCCGGGTCACGGAGCTCAAAGCGGATACTGGGCTCCGTGCTTTCCCCTCCGCATGCAGAGGGCGTAACGACATTGGTTATGAAGGCACTGAATTCATACCGGGTGCCGGGGCAAAGCCCGTCAATAAGGAGGCTGAAAAACTCACCCGGGGTATCAGCCGCATCAAAAAGGAGCATATACCCAAACCCATCATCCGGGGTGTTGTCCAGTCCATCGTGCCAATTTGCCCCGTTGAGCTGCGTGCGGTTGGTGACCATATAGGTGCCGGCCTGAGGATTCCCATCGTTGTAGGTATAATTGGTTATGCCGGATGGTAACGGTGGGCCGAAGTTGGTACCCTGCCCAAAACTTTCGGATAGGGCGGCGGCACCGGGCTCGCCTTCACACAGCTGGGCTAATGACCAAATGGGAGATGCAAAAAGCAGGAAAAACAGCCAGAGTCTCATGGGGCTTATGGGTTATCGGTAATTAAAGACGATAAACCACTGAAATTGTTGACGACACCCCTGGCTTTCTTTGCCTTGGCTGTTAAAGCTTTCCGAATAGAATCAGCTTTATACTGCCACTTTCAAAAGGTTTTACGACTGTCCACTCTTCCCGCAGCCGTTCCAACTCCCCATCCGAAAAATCATTCATCACATTGGAGTAAAGGATGTAGCGCTGTTTGGATAAATCCTTTGGCGCAAAACCGGATGTCCTGCCGGATAAATCCTTGTAATACTGTGGCCCGATTTCCGGGAAAGCGGCCCCTACCGTTTCCAGTGGGATGCCCTGTTCATCCAGATAGGCGATCATCCGGCTTTTAAGGCGGTAGTAAGGGAGGTGGGCGAGGGTCGTATCCCAGCTTTGGGCGACGTGGTCAGGGTAGACCCAAAAGTGCCCGGTAATCAAACCGGTGAACAACAGTGCAAACAGAGGAGCCTTCCAGGTATGGCTCCAGGAACTTTGAGCAATAGCCGTGAAGGTAAGGAGCAATACCGACAGCAATAAAGGCAGCAAATACCGGTGTTGCTGCAGCCCGCTATAGAGCAAAAAGGTCGGCGTGAGCAAAACCAGGCTGATACCGGCCAGCCATAGTGCACTGTGGACTTTTGGATGGCGGAAGGTCGTTGGCTTTCGCCAAATCACCAGCCACAGGGCCACCCAGCTGAACACCATCCCGTAATCGGCCAGCCGCCACCCCAGGACCAGCCCGTTTTTGAGCAGCCCCCTGAGGCCCACCCGTGCAAAACTCGGTGCCCATTCGGAACCAGCATGGTAGCCTACCCAGCCTTTTTCCAGATAATGGTAAAGCAGGAAAGCCAGGGCTAACAGCCCGGAGAGTATATAGGGTGGGAGGGCCCCGAGCATCTCCTTCAAGTATGCTATGAGCTTATTTTCTTCACGATTGGGCAGCGAAAGGCGCAGGTAGAGATCAAACAGGAATAAGATCACTACCGTCATCATCCCCCGGGTACTGATGGCGGCGAGCAGGAGCGCACCAAGGGCCAATGCCCAGCCTTTGCGGTAAAGCAAACCATACAAACCCAGCAGGAAGCCAAACACCAGCACCACATCCGGGCTGACCAGCACCATTTGTCCCGACAAAGGCGGAAGCGCCAAAGCCAAAAGCGGGAAAACCCAACCCCAGTCTTCAGCAAAGTACCGCCCTACCGGGAACAGCAGCCCCACAACACCCAACACAAAAGGCAGCATCGCCCAATGGCTTACCGCCAGCGATTTACCAAAGAGCATCCATGCAGCCGCCAGGTACATCCCGAAAAAAGGCGGGTGCCCGCTGTCAATGGCATCAGGCAGCAAAAATTGAGCAAAACCGGTATGGTAATAATGGTGAGCGTGTTTGGAGCCTAACTGTATCGTATCCCAGAAAAAAGGGAGGGGGCTGCTGTACACAATCCCCAAAACGGCTGCAGCCAGGAGTACCGGCCGCAGCCACTTTTCGGTCCGGGTGGGCCGTACCAATTACTGCTCCGGATTGTACTTCCGGTCCAGCGCCGCTTTAACGAAGGCCACAAACAGGGGCTGTGGTACTTCCACTGTGCTCTTGAGCTCCGGGTGGAACTGTACCCCAACGAACCAGGGGTGGTCCTTAATTTCCACAATTTCCACCAGGTCCGCGTCCGGATTAATACCGGAAGCGATCATACCGGCCTTTTCCATGGCCTCCCGGTATTGGTTGTTGAACTCGTAGCGGTGGCGGTGGCGCTCGCTGACTTTCAGGCTGCCATAGGCTGCACTGGCTTTGCTCCGGCGACGGACCTCACAGGCGTAAGCGCCCAGGCGCATAGTACCGCCTTTTTTAGTGATCTTTTTCTGGTCGGGCATCAGGTCGATGACGGGGTGGGGTGTATCAGGGTCGACTTCAGTGGAGGAAGCGCCCTCCAGTTGCATGACGTTCCGGGCAAATTCCACAACGGCACACTGCATGCCCAGGCAAATGCCAAAGAACGGCACCTGCTGTTCCCGTACATACTTAATGGCGTTGATTTTGCCTTCAATACCTCGTTCTCCAAATCCGGGGGCTACCAGCACGCCGTCAAAATCCCCCAGCCGCTCGGCGACCTCTTCGGGCGTGCCTTCTAGTTGCTCGGAGTGGATAGGGTGGACTTTCACCTTGCACTCATTCACCGCGCCGGCGTGTACGAAGGATTCGTGTATGGATTTATAGGCATCCTGCAGCTCGTTATATTTGCCCACCAGGCCGATGTTGATGGCGTAGGTAGGATTTTTGAGCTTGCCCAGGAAGTTCTTCCAGGCATTGAGCTGTGGCTCCCGCCGGTCTTTCAGGCGCAGACGTGTGATCGCCACCGTATCGAGCTTCTCACGTAGCATCAGCAAAGGGACGTCATAGATACTCTCCGCATCAATGGCTTCAATAACAGAGCCTACATCCACATTGCAGAACAGGGCCAGCTTACGGCGAATTTCCATACCAATGGGGTGCTCGGTACGGCACACCAGAATATCCGGCTGAATACCGGTATTGAGCAGTTCCTTCACGGAGTGCTGCGTCGGCTTAGTCTTCAGCTCCTTGGCAGCATTCAGGTAGGGGATGAGGGTTAGGTGAATGACCAGGCAGTTGTCGGTGCCCAGCTCCCACCGCAATTGCCGCAGAGCTTCCAGATAGGGCAGGGACTCGATGTCGCCCACCGTACCGCCCAGCTCGGTAATCACAATATCGTATTCATTGGTAGCGCCCAGTAGTTGCACCCGCCGCTTGATCTCATCAGTGATGTGGGGAATGACCTGCACGGTTTTGCCCAGGTAGTCGCCCGCCCGTTCTTTCTCGATTACCGTTTGGTAAATCCGCCCGGTTGTCACATTATTAGCCTGAGAGGTTGGCGTGTTCAGGAAGCGCTCGTAGTGCCCCAGATCGAGGTCCGTTTCCGCACCATCATCAGTCACATAACACTCCCCGTGCTCGTAGGGGTTGAGCGTGCCCGGATCGACATTGATGTATGGGTCGAACTTTTGAATGGTCACGGAGAAGCCCCGTGCCTGCAGCAGTTTAGCCAGTGAAGCTGCAATAATACCTTTACCGAGGGAAGAGGTGACCCCGCCCGTAACAAAGATGTACTTGGTCATTTGAAATTACTTTGGTAGATGCTGGTTACCCAACAGGTTGTTTTGTTACGGGGTACAAAGGTAGGGAAAAGGGGCGTAGGATGGGAAGATTCCGGGCAGTAAGTGAAACGGGATGTGCGCACCAGGCACACACCCCGCTCCAACGGTCAATAAATCAATTGATTATCCTTCCTTGGGGTGGACCAAAGTCATCTCCTCGACCAAATGGCCGGCACCGGCAAATTTGTCGATGAGGAATAAAATGTAGCGTGCATCCACCATAATATTACGGCAGATGGAGGCATCGTAGTTCAGGTCGCTCATCGTACCCTCCCAGGCGCGGTCAAAGTTAAGGCCGATCAGGTTGCCGTAAGCATCGATGGCCGGGCTGCCGGAGTTGCCGCCCGTAGTGTGGTTGGTACCGATAAAGCAGACTGGCATTTTGCCATCCTCTCCGTAATCGCCGTAGTCTTTCTTTTGGTAAAGCTTCCGCAGTCGCTGCGGCACATCAAACTCATAATCACCGGGCACATATTTTTCCATAACGCCATCCAGGTAGGTGACGGGCTCGTAGCGCACGGCATCGCGGGGCTGATAACCATCGACTTTGCCGTAGGTGACGCGCAGGGTGCCGTTGGCGTCCGGGTAGAAGCGGCGCTCGGTAAAGACGTCGATCTGCGCGCGCATGTACTGCTGCTGCAGGTCATCAATTTCGGCTTTGATGTCCCGGTATTTGCCCGCCACAGTATTGTCGTTATAATCAGAAATGGCACGGGCCAAGGCGTAAGCGACATCGTTTTGGATGAGCTTAATCAGGGCTTCCGGGCCTTCTTCCATGGCCAGTTCCAATACGCCCGGACGGGCCAGTTTGCTTTTCAGGAAGATCATGGAGGCCAGCTTTTCGGCATCCTTACCGGCTTCCACGTAGCGCTCTACGGCAAATGGCGCCTGATGCTCATCGGAGATTTCGGTGAAGTAGTAATCCATCAGTGTTGCAAAAACGCCCTGATCCACTGCGGGCTCGTAGTCTTTGTAGAAATCCTCGACGAAAGCCCGGATGCGGTCCATCCGGCTCTCTACCATTGGCGCTCCGCTGGCTTCGTACATTTTGACAACGCTATGCAAGGTGTTGGCGAGGCGGAACAGCTCGATGTTGCGGCCGGCGATTTCCCCCACCGCGGTATTGGTCGCGGCGTAAGGCTCAAGGTCACTGTACAATCGATCGAAGCTGCTCAGGAGGCTACCGTACTTCTCACGCCAGTCAGGATTGCCCATTACGCGCTCTTTGAATTCGGCTTCATAGGCTTTCTTGCGGCCCACGCCATCCGTCGCCTTAATCCCCTGATTCTCACCAATCCACTTTTTCCAGTAGTTGGCGATGCGGGACTGCTTGGAGGCGTACTTAATACGAACCGCAGGATCGGCCTGCATAGCGGCATTCACGACATTCAGGGCCCGGTCACGGATACCGATCCGGATGGGGTTAACCACATCTACCCGCTGCTCAATAGCTACAGAGGGGAGGTATTCTTCCGTACGGCCCGGAAAGCCAAAAACCAGGGTGAAGTCGTCTTCTTCCACACCATCCAGAGAAATCGGCAGGTGGTGGCGGGGCTTGAAAGGCACATTCTCCTCACTGTACTCCGCCGGCTTGTTGTCCGGGCTGGCGTAGATACGGAAGAGGGAGAAGTCACCGGTGTGCCGTGGCCAGACCCAGTTATCGGTGTCCGCACCAAACTTGCCAATTGAGGAGGGCGGCGCTCCCACCAGGCGGATATCCCGGTAAGTCTCCGTGATGAACATATAGTATTTCGTGCCCTCAAAGAAGTCGCGCACCATGGCTTCCTGATAGTCCTCCATTTTAGCGGCAGCGGTCGCTTCCTTCGTGTTTTTGTCAACCCAGGACTGCCGCATTTTAGCGTCCATATCCTCCGTGACGTTGTTCAGTACCAAATCCGTTACATCTTCAATGCGGACAATAAAGGTGACGAACAGCCCCGGATTGGGGATTTCCTGCTTCCGGTTCATGGCCCAGAATCCATCCTCCAGGTAGTTGTTCTCAAGGGTAGAGTGGCTCTGAATCTGTCCGTAGCCGCAGTGGTGGTTAGTCAGCACCAGGCCCTGATCGGAGATCACCTCCCCGGTGCAAAAGCCACCAAAGTGGACAATCGCGTCCTTCAGGCTGCCTTTATTGACGCTGTAGATATCCTCGGCAGTCATTTTCATGCCCATGCTTTGCATTTCCTGCTCGTTGAGCTGGGCGAGCAGCAAGGGCAGCCACATGCCTTCTGTGGCTTTTACGTAAGTACTGAGGCAGATCGCCAGCAGCAAAATCCAAACATTCTTCATGGTTATACTTTGGTTATGTTAGTCTACTACTTTTCCGAAGGTACGCACTACGCCAAATAAAATCGCCAGCCCAATGGCCAGCAGCAGCAGGCAAATGCCCCATCCGCCGCCTAAAAAAGTGGACAGCCAGCCTGCGACTAATGCCACCGCCCCAACCGTCAAAGCATATGGCAGCTGCGTGCGTACGTGGTCGATATGGTTGCAGTCTGAAGCCAGCGAACTGAGAATGGTGGTGTCCGAAATTGGCGAACAGTGGTCGCCCAGCACCGAAGCCGCCAGGGTCGTAGAGATTACATTAAATAAAAGCTCCATAGCTACCTCCGTTTCCACCCCCTGCGCAATACAAATCGCCCAAGTGGTAGGAATGGCAATAGGGTAGAGGATAGCCATTGTACTCCAGCTTGAACCGGTGGAAAAACTAATCACCGCCGCCAAAATGAAAATAATGACCGGCATCACAAACGGGTTGATACTGTCCTGCAGCGCTGAGGTGAGGAAAGTGGCCGTGTGCAATTCCTCCGTGGTGGCCGCCAGAGACCAAGCCATCGTCAGGATGAGAATAGCCGGCAGCATAGCTTTGAAACCGGTTATCATAGTGGAAATGGCATCTGCCAGCCCCATGATGCGCCCGCCCACAGTAAGCAGGATAGCTGCGATGACGCCCGAAAGAGAAGCCCACAGCAGCGCAATATAGGAATCAGAATTCCCAATCAGCTTGCCCACTTTCATCAGGAAGGAATCGCCCACATCCGGTAGTGCGCTGATGCTGCCCCATATGGCTCCCCAGCCTTGAGAAGCCGGTGCCAGTCCGGCATCAAGCAGCTCTCCGTAAGTGGCTGCCAGACCGGTATCGATGAGCCCGTAGAGGGTGACCAGTATGACCAGCGCTACGGGGATGACAGCATTGTACCACTTCAGCGGTGCCCCGTCAATGGGGTCCAGGTTTTCCATATCTTCTTCAGCTGCGGCGCTGCGCTTGGTGAACAGCTCGCCTGTTTCCCGTGCCCGCTTTTCAGCAGCGTACATGCCGCCAAAGTCACGTTTGGTAAAAACCAGCATGAGGATGAAAGCCAGGGTCATAACGGGGTAAAAAGAGTATTTCAGAGAACTGATGAAGACCCCGTAGGGCGTCAGTCCCAGGTCCGTACCCGTTTTTTCGGCAATCTGTAGCAGTCCGTCATCGATATAGCCTAATTCAGCCCCAATCCAAGTCGTGATGAAAGCCACGGCAGCCACGGGGGCAGCCGTACTGTCTACGATGTAGGCCAGCTTTTCCCGGGAGACCCTGAATTTGTCGGTCACTGACCGCATGGTATTGCCCACGATGAGCGTATTCGCATAGTCATCAAAAAAGATGGCCACGCCCAGCAGCCAGGTGATAAACTGTGCGCTGCGTGGGGAGCGGGCGTAACGCGAAAAGGCCAGTACCACTCCAGCCATGCCCCCGTTGCGGGAAATAATCGCCACCATACCGCCTATCAGCGAAGAAAAGACAATAATCGCCAGGTGCCCGCTGTCGGCCAGGGCCTGAATAACGTAGCGCTCCACCACGTCAAACAGGCTCAGCAGGGTATAGTAAAGGGATTCAATGCGCATACCGCCAGCAATAAAGGCACCGACCCAAACGCCAACGAACAAAGAGATGATAACTTCCTTAAAGATCAGTGCCAGCAGGATAGCGATAAGCGGCGGTACGACGGAAAGCCACATTGGAATGCGGCGCAGTCGGGGCGTACCATCATTACGGGCAGATAGGTGATAGAGCCGGTAACCTTTACCGGCATGCTGAATAAGCAGGAGTTCTCCGCGCTGGGACAGCTCAACCGGCAGTTTGGCTTCTCCCTGTACGAGTGGCAGGGTATATTGGGTACTGTTGATTTCTAGCGTGAGGGAGTCCCCGCTTTGAGCAGAAGCAAAAACCAGGTGGTCCCGCCCGGCACGCAACTGGTAGTCTTTGCTTAGCGTTGGAGCAGAATTTTGCCCAAAGGCAAATATGGTAAGCGCACTGCAAAAGAGTAGAAAAAGGTACCGGTAAGCGTTTTTCATGCTTGCTTTTTAATAAATTCAGCCGCCGTAAGGCAGGGGCAAAGCCATAACTCCTGCGCTGTATAACTGTTCTTAGGAAATAGAATTCTGAAAGGCACACAATTAACGAAGATTTCAATAAACGACCAATTTCGAATTATGAAAAGATTGGCACTACTGCTCGCGACCGCACTGTTCATCACCCTTTCGTCGGATGCACAACCTTATCCGGCTATCTCCTTTCCGGTCACAGTGGATGGAGAACAAAAGGACCTGCCCTTCGCCGGCGGGCTAAATAACCCACAGCCCAACGAAGTGGACCTGAATCAGGACGGGCTCATGGACCTGGTAGTTTTTGACCGTACCGGGAACGTCCTGCTGCCTTTCCTGAATACGGGAGGGGCATTCTCCTACGCTCCAGGCTATGCCCGCTACTTCCCGGAACTGCTGGGCGACTGGGTCATTCTGAAAGACTTTAATGATGATGGTGTAATGGACATCTTTGGGCAATCTCAGCGCACCGAATTCGTACAAGGTGTACTGGTTTATACGGGCTATTACGAGGACGGTCACATTGCTTTTGAGCGTCTGCCCCTTAAGCACCCCAATAACATCATCCCTTTTGTGTTATCCAATGGAACCACCACACAGCTTTACGTAAGTAACGTGGATTATCCGGCAATTGATGATCTGGACTGCGATGGAGACCTGGACATCCTGACCTTCAATCCGGCCGGTGGTTACATAGAATTGTACGCCAATCAGTCTATTGAAGAGGGGTACGGGCGCGACAGCCTTATTTTTGAATTGGTGGACAACTGCTGGGGCGGTATTTTTGAAAACAGTATAGAGCAGGAAGTTGGCCTGGCAGAGAACCCCGGAGGCTGCTTTAGCTTACAGGGCGGATTGACCGAGCGCCACCCGGGCAGTACCCTGCTTACTTATGATGCTGATGGAGATGGCGATAAAGATATGCTTTTGGGCGATGTGACGTACTCCACCCTCAACTTCCTGCACAACGGCGGCAGTTGCGGGCAGGCCTGGGTTACCGGTCAGGAACTCGGCTTCCCTGTGGATGGGGTGACGGCGGATGTACCGCAATTCCCGGTAGCCTTCCTGGCAGATATTGACTTTGACGGGCTTAAAGACCTGTTGGTCGCTCCCAATTCCGTCAATATTTCGGAGGATCGCAACGTGCTTTGGGCTTACCCGAATGCAGGGACAGCCGATGTGCCGGATTTTCAATACCAGCAGCGGGACCTTTTCGTTGAGGACATGATCGATTTTGGTACCGGCGCCAGCCCCACCTTTGTGGATTACAACGCAGACGGGCTTCTGGACATGGTAGTGGGTACCGTGGGCGCCTTCGAGCCCTTTGGCGAACGGGACACCCGGCTTTACCTCTTTGAAAATACCGGTACTGCCCAATCACCCGCCTTCGAGCTGGTGGATGAAGACTACCTGGGGCTTTCCGTTTTCAACTCCTACACCAATTTTGCACCGACTTTCGGCGATTTAGATGGGGATGGTGATGAAGACCTACTCGTGGGAGAGGTACTGGGCCGCCTGTTCTACGCTGAAAATATCGCAGGTGCGGGCAATGAAATGGTTTTTGGCCCCTGGCAGTACGAGTACATGGATATAGATGTAGGCAGCCTCTCCGTGCCCCAAATCATTGACCTGGATCGCGACGGGCTACCCGACCTGGTTATTGGTGAGCGGACCGGCAATATCAATTTCTTTAAAAATGTCGGCACGGCAAGTGAGCCCATGTTCGACCCTGATCCGGAAGCTGCCCCCAATATCCTTGCGCTGGGCAATATCAATACGGCCATCCCTGGTAGTATCTCAGGCTATTCTGCACCGCAAATCATTGATCAGCAGGGTATTTATGTTTTGGTCACGGGTACAGAAGCCGGGCAACTGGAAGTTTACAACGGCATAGAAGGTAACCTGACGGGCTCCTTTAATCTGGATGCTGAGCGCATGGGTGATGTCCGCGTAGGGATTCGTACCCGTCCTGCCATAGCCGATATTGATAACGATGGCAAGCTGGAAATGGTCGTTGGGAACGAGCGTGGCGGCTTAAATGCTTTTCAGACAAACCTTTGGCTGGACAGTACCTCTCCGGTGGCGGAGCCAGGCTGGGCAAGCCAAATAGAGGTCTTCCCCAACCCGGCACGTGAGGTGCTTCACGTTCAGCTGGGGCAGGAGGTTCAGGCCTCATTGGAACTCATTAGCGCAGCCGGGCAGGTGGTTGCCGCGCAGCGCAGCCAGGGGGGGACAGCACAATTATCCCTGCAAGCCATACCAGCCGGAGTCTACTTCCTGCAGGTCACCGTAACCGGGCAGCGGGTCATGCGCAAAGTAGTCGTCTGGTAACGCGACCCGGCTACGCTTCAAAGTTTAATTGCACCCTGGGCGGCTTATCAATGTAGGGGTAGGTTACTTTGGAAAGGTATAAGCCCTCCGGATAGGCGGAACGCAGGGGGCGTGGTGGGTTATGGTCATGCAGGGGCTGCAGAAACTCTTCCAGGGTGATTTTGCCCCAGCCCACCTCCAGCAAACGGTGCACCAGAATGCGGATCATGCCCCTTAGGAAGCGATTGGCGGCGAATTGCAGTCGTATCCTTGTTCGGTCAGGATTCGCGAAAATCCGGACCTGGCGCAGATGGCAGATTGTGGTATTATGCCGATCAGGAGTCAGGCAGTATGCCTGGAAGTCTTCAAACTGTATAAGTTGTGCTGCCGCCGCCTGCATGCGGGCTACATCTGGTGCATCCTGCAGGTACAGTGCGCTAAGCTCGCCCAGGAAAGCCTGTTTGCGGGTGTGTAAAAGATAATCGTATTGCCGGTCGGTCGCATCGTAGCGGGCATGTGCTCTGGGATGGACCGGGATGACATCAAAAATGGAAATCGTCGCCGGCAGATTTTTATTAAGGATGAACATGAAGTCTGGCCGCAGTTCCTCCGGCGTATCAAAATGCGCAAAATACTGACTGGCATGCACCTGCGCGTCTGTGCGGCCACAGCCTACGAGTGAGACCTCATGCTTCAGAATGCGTTGCAAGACCCCTTCCATCATCCCCTGCACGGTACGCACTTCACCCGGCTGCTGCTGCCAGCCGCGGAAATTATAACCCTGATATGCAAAGTGCAGAAAGTACCGCATGAAAATGGACGTTTCCCGCAAATGTAGCCAAACTGAAACAGGAAAGAATTGTAACTTTGGAGAAAAATGAGATGATGTTCCGCTCCCTACTTTTCCTGATCTTACTTTTCCCGGCTTTGCTACAGGCTCAAAACCTGGACGAACAACTCCGCGCAGTCGAGGCAGAACTAGCCACACTTGAAGCCCAAAAGAAAGCCCTGAACGAGCGCCGTGAGGGCATAAAACTGGAGCGCATACAACGTGACCTGCAAGCCATTGGGCTGCCCTCCGAATCCTACATCATGCATTCCGCTATGGCCCTGGAGTATGCCGAGGCGCATGAACAGGCCGCATGGGTGGCGCATATCATTTTGCCGGATGTTACTTCCGGGACAGTGGGGCGCACCAATGATTTCCGGCCGGACCCCAAGGTTGCCACCGGTACGGCGGTGGAGGAGGATTATTTTTTGAAGTACCTGCAGCCCGATAGTACCTATGAGTACGATGGATTTGGGTATGACCGGGGGCACCTGGCGCCTTCTGCTGATTTCCGCTGGTCCCAAAAAGCCCTCTCTGAGAGCTACTTCTACTCTAATATGTCGCCTCAGGTCGCGGAATTCAACCGGGAGGCCTGGGCAGAGCTCGAAGCCCTGCTGCGGGGTTACCTGTACGAAAACCCGGGTGCACAGGTGTACGTGGTCACAGGCCCTGTGCTGGAGCCGGATTTGCCGGTGATTGAGCGTTCCATCAATAAGGTGTCCATCCCGGAGCGGTACTTCAAAGTGGCGCTTGATTTGGAAAACGGTCGCGGGATTGGCTTCATTATGCCGAATGAAAAGGTCAGCTATCCGCTGGAAAGTTTTGCTGTACCCATCGATCAGGTGGAGCAGGTAACCGGGTTCGATTTTTTCAACAAACTACCCGAAGCCAGGCAAAACGAGTTGGAGCGCAGCCTGGAAAAGGCAGCATGGATTCCGGAATTGGCCGGCGGAGATGTGGAGCCTTTATTCCCGCCTGACCTGCCGCCCAATCATTTCAATACGGTGCAAAGCCGGCAGTATATGGGCAAAGGTAAGGAGCTTAATGTTTGCGGCACTGTGGTGAGCACCCGTTACAGCCGCAGCGGCAACCTTTGGCTGAATATCGACAAGCGCTTCCCCAACCAGATTTTTTCCGTCTTTATCCGCAAAAAGGATTTACCTAATTTTTCTTTCGATCCGCAGATCGTCCTGGCTAACAAAAAAGTCTGTTTCCGGGGGGAGGTGGAAAACTTTAGCGGTACGCCCACGATGAATATCCACCTGGAGGAAGCCATACAGGTTGGGGTGCCGGGGCAGTAGTTTAATTAAAGCGGTCGGGGAAATGCTTGCGGATCACCTTCAGCAGGTCTTCCTCGGTAAGGGGTTTACTGAGAAAGCCGGAAAGGCTAGGTAACGCCTCCGCCCGTTCCCGGTCTTTCCCGAAAACGGAGGTGGTTAGCATTACAATGACCACAGCGCTTTGCAGTTCTTCGGGCAGCTCATTATAAGCATCGAGAAATTCCCACCCATTCATGCGGGGCATATTGATATCAAGGAAAATGAGGTCGGGGAGCGACTCTTCTGATTCGGATTCCAGATACTCCAGCGCTGCTCTGCCATCGGGCCGGTCTACTATGTGCTCTGCTACGCCTGCTTCCGCAATAACAAGCTTGTGGAGGTAGTTATTTGCCTCGTTGTCATCGACGAGTAGTATTTTATTAAGTTTCTGATTCATATCCTCCTTTTTTAAGGGTGAAGAAGAATGTAGCGCCTTTACCCTCCTGAGATTCCAGCCAGATACGGCCATGGTGCATTTCTACAATTTTTTTGCAGTGGGCGAGCCCGATTCCGGTACCTTCATAATCCTTTGTCGGGTGGAGCCTTTGAAAAAGGGTGAAAATTTTGGATTGATAGGATGGGTCAATGCCTATACCGTCATCTTTTACCGAAAACTGCCAGTGGGTTTGATTTTCTTCACACGATACTTCCACGACGGGTGGTTGCCCGGGCTTGTGAAATTTGATCGCATTACCGATCAGGTTCTGGAACAATTGCCGTAATTCGACCTTGTAACCCTGTAAAATGGGGGCGTCTCCAATCTTAATTTCAGCCTTGTTTTTTTGTATACTGGAATTCATGTCCTGAAGGACTTCCGTCAGTAAGGTGTTGCAGTCTACTGTTTCGACCTGGCGGTTGTTGCCAATCTGGCTATACTCCAAAAGCCCCCTGATCAGGCTGCTCATGCGCAGGGCAGCATCACCAATAAAATTGAGGAACTGTTGCCCATCTTCCCCGAGTTTATCGCTGAATCGTTTATTGAGCAGTCCGGAGTAGCTGCGTATGGTGCGCAGCGGTTCCTGCAGGTCATGGGAAGCTACGTAGGTAAACTGCTCCATTTCCTTATTTTTTACCTTGAGTTCCTGGGCGTATTTTTCGATCTCTTCTAGTTTTCGCTGTTCTGTAATATCCTGGAAGATACCGTACCAAATTACCGTTCCATCCGCTTTTTGCTCTGGTTGAGAAATGGCCCGGTGCCAGCGCATCTCATTATTAGGGTGAACAGTGCGATAATCTGCGAAGAAGGGGGTCAGGTTTGTTCTGGATAGTTCAATCTTGTCCAGAAGTTCGGGAAGGTCCTCCGGATGAATAACTGAAAACCCTAATTCCGGGTGTTCCCTTAGAAGAGCCGGTGTCAGGTTCTCGTGCAAGTCGTGAATGCCTTCGCTAATAAAGGGGAAAGCTATTTTCCCTTCTGCATCCATTTCCATCTGAAAAATAGCGCCGGGGACACTAGCAGTCAGCTTAGCAAGCTGCTCCTGGCTGGAGCGTAGTTCCTGATCCTGTTTAGCCCGGGAAAGGGTATTCACCAAGACTTCGCTGAAAAGCTTAAGCAGTTTGAGTTCGCCCTCTGAATAATCATGGACCTGCTTTACGGAATCAAAGCCCACGCAGCCCAGACATTCTTTTTCCCGAATCATGGGCACGGTCAGCAGGCTTTTAATCTGCTGCCGCTGAAGGTCGGACTTAGCAGGGCCTTCTTCCATCTTTGAGATGTTGGGGATGATAAAGTTTTTACCCTCTACGTGGAGATTGACAAATACCATATATTCCTCCATAGGGACAAGCTGCAGGCTGTCTTTCACTGGCTCGATGGAGTCCGCACACCACTCATGGGTATTGGAAGCGTTGTTTTTTTCAAAATCATACTGTATTACGTAAACCCGGTCCGCGTTGACAAATTGCCCAATCTCTTTCAGGGAAGCCTGAATACGGCTGTCCATTTCCTCAATGGGGAAGTTGATGTATTCAGACGCAATTTTCATCAGCTTTTCCTGCATCAGGCTTTGGCTGACTAAGGCTTGCTGGGCATTTTTTAAGGGTGTGATGTCCGTAATGATGGTATTCCAAACGGTACTGCCGTCTGAGGATCTTTTGGGAGAGCCTTTGCCATTAACCCACTTGATTGTTCCATCCCTGTGGCGGATCTTCCAGTCAAAGGAAAAAGTCGTCATTTCCCGGGCGGAATGCTCAATTGCTGTCTGTAGCCCCTTAGCATAACCTGGTAGAATAGCGTTCCATAGTAGGTTGAGATCCTCAATAGCTTCTTCTGGGGGGATGCCCCACAGGTCATGGGACCCCTTGCTGAGGTACAATAGCTCCTCCTTACCTTCAGGGGTGATTTTATATTGCAGGACGGCTCCTGGGATATTGGTAGTGAGGGAGGTCAGTTGTTCCTTGCTGTGGCTGAGTGCGATCAGTGCCTGCTTCTGCTCTGTAATATCCTGGAACAGCCCCTGTACTTCGGCTGTTTGGTCATTTCTCAGCACCGGTGAGCCGGTTACCCTTACCCATTTTTGATTCCCCTTAGCGGTAATAAATTGAAAAGTATGATCGAAGCTTTTATTGGAATGAATTGCTTTGTCAAGGGCCATTGTTAAGGCTTCCTGGTCGTTGGGATGATAAAATTTGATCCCAGATTCTTTATTATGATTGAAGCTCTTTGGGACTTCATGAATTCGGTAAACCTCGTCTGTCCAGGTGGTTTGCCCACTTTTAACATCTAAGCGCCACCCTCCGACTTTAGCCATTTTCTGGGTGTCGCTAAGCAATTGGCTGGTGAGCTGTAGTTCCTGCTCAGCTTGCTTGCGCTCGGAAATGTCCCTTATCAGGAGTATAAGGCGGTCTCCATCGCGGTCTAAGTTGCCTTTAGCTTCCACCCAAAGGGTCTGATTTTCAGATAGCTTAAGGCGGTGCTCCAGCGCTTGTGGCGATGAGTTGCCATCAGCGATTGAAGAGATGAAAGCTTCAAATTCAGGCCGGTCAACCTCTGAGCAAAAGATTGCGATGGGCTGGTCCAACGCGGCTTCCTGGTCCAGGTGGAAATTGGTGTTCCAGCTTTTGGAAGCATAGGAGATGTTGCCTTGTAAGTCAGTGGTGACCAAAGCGTCCCCAATATTATCTACCAATAATCGGTATTCGGCCTCAAGTTGTTTTTTGGCAGATATGTTGTAGCCAATACACAGTATATTATCCGGAGCTCCTTTGCTATTGGTTTGTGCAGAGAAATGCCATCTGTTCGTCTGCCATCCGCCCTGCCTTTTGGGTTTGCGTAAGTCAACTAGAAACGCCGTATTGGGTTGCTCCATGCATCGGGTTACAATATCAATGCACGCCTGATGGTCATCTGGGTGAATGGAGGGCAAAGAATCCTTGCCGATTGAAACAAAAGGGTGCCAGCCAAAGTCGTGTCTGAACTTTTCATTAAAATAAGTAAAGCGCCCTTAGATTTTATTAATGTAGGTTTTGTATAGACCATGGATTAGGATTTTTTGCCAGATCAAAGAACGCCCGGAACCTCGTAGCC
>CAJXNH010000005.1 GCA_913057245.1 uncultured Phaeodactylibacter sp. | reverse complement strand
CCCCCGCCAGCCCTGTGGAATGATAGAGAAACCAGTTAGTTATTCCACAGGGCCAGAGGGGGACAGGGCGCTGCGCTCGAGGTAGGGGCGTTGGAGCTCAATGCAGGGCTTTCACGCTTCATACACGCCGTGCAGGGCAATGCCCCAACCGCTTAACAGCCCAAAAGCGAAGGGCAGACTTCAAGCTCCACTCCCCAACACCACGGGCAACACCTCTCCCCCGCTGGCGGGGGCCGGGGGGTGACCTCAACGCTATCCCATCTCATTAATCCGGTCAACCTTTTTTAGGAATTAGCTCTAATGTCCACCCCCTGAATCCCCCGCCAGCGGGGGACAGGGCGCTGCGCTTGAGGTGGGGGCATTGGAGCTCAATGCAGAGCTTTCACGCTTCATACACGCCGTGCACGGCAACCCCTGCCTGGCTCAAGCCCAAAAGCGAAGGGCGGACTTTACGCTCTATTCCCCAGCATCACAGGCAACACCTCTCCCCCGTGCCCCGACGCTGTAGCCAGCTATGGCGCATGCGTCTGTCGGGGGCTGGGGGGTGGACCTAACGCTATTCTATCTCATTAATGCCGTCAACCTTTTTCAGGAGATGATCATACCTTTACAGCCCACCGCCATCCTGAACCAAGCGATGCTCAACCTGAAGGATTTTTTGAACCCGCAAGAATTTGTTCAAATCCTCCTGTATGGCCTCACCACCCACCACCGGCACACTAAATACCTTAATCTGCATGCTAAAAAAATTTCAGGGGCTGACGCCCCATAATTTCCAATCTAACAGCGCTCCACAGCAGCACGCCCTACGCCGGGGCGCTACCGCCGCCCCGCTCCGGTTGTTGCCGCTGCCTCGCGTAGGCTCACCAAAAGCACGGAAGGGCTAGCGTGAACTGCGGGCAAGGCGGAAGCCGATGCTGCCGTCACGGTATGCAGGCCTGCTGTTGCCGCGAAAAGCGGCGCGGCAGTACTGCGGAGGGCTGGCCCAACCACCGCCGCGGTGCACACGGTCAGAGCCCAAATCCAGTCCTTTAGGATCCTGCTCTATCGGATTTTCATAGTAAATTCTACTGTACCAATCCCAGCACCACTCATATACATTCCCACTCATATCATGCAGTCCCAATCCATTCGGGCTATTCAGGCTGCCCACTGGCACCGTTTGTCCTCTGTAGGGCCCCACTTCTGAATATAGCTTTTTGTAGTTCTCGCTGGCATCAAAATTAATTTCCGAAGCCCGGGCAATATCTTCACCATTGCCAAAGCGGACTTTTTGCCCACCGCCCCGGGCCGCGTACTCCCACTCCGCTTCCGTGGGCAAGCGGTAGCCTTTGGTATTCCAGGTGTCATTCCAGTTGACATTTACCATCTCTTCCCCCTCCAGTTCGTACACCGGCTCGTAACCCTGCTGCTCACTCAGCCAGTTACAGTAGGCTACTGCATCAAACCAGCTCACATTGATTACCGGGCGATTACCTCTGCCCCAACCTTCGTCATCCGGCTTGTCCCGGCCGGTCGATTCACAGAAGGCGTCGTACTGCGCAAAGGTCACTTCGTAGCGGCCGATTTCGTAGGAGCTCAGGTTGTCGTTATGGAGTTTCTCATCATTTTCCTCGTCATCCCCCATTACGTCGCCCATTGATTGAAAGAAACCGCCGGGAACCCGCACCATCTCTGGCACTGGTATCTCATCATCGGGCGCTGGGCATCCTTGTCTGACCTTCACCCCCGCCTCCTCCGGGCAGCGGTCATCAATATCCGGTATGCTGTCCCCATCGGTATCGGGGCAGCCGCGCAGGGCCTCGGGGCCGGCTGCTTCCGGACAACGGTCGGAGGTGTTGGGGATGCCGTCGCCATCGGTATCGGCTTCATTAGGATCGTCGTCCAATACGGTTTGTAGGAATGTATGGGTTACAAGCGCCACCGGATCTGCTTCTGCATCCGCAATTTGCAACTGGAAACTCCCAATCGGTCCACCCCCACTCATCACCTGTGCCTGCCAGTTGGCGGGGGAAGTGTCTTCCGACAGCTCAAAAGTGTAGTAGCCCTCTGCATCGGTCTCCAGGTTTGGATTGGGAAGGTTGGGGATACGCAGGGGCGTATTCGCCAGGGGCTGCTCAGAGAGGCTACCCATAACTCGTCCGCGATACCGGAGCAGCGGGCAGTCCCCGCCCACACAGCGCCCGGTGGGGTCGATGCGGAAGCGGCGGCCGTTTTTGGCGACTTCGGCAACCCCCTGCTCGTTGAAGTCGGCAGCGCGCTCGTATTGGGGCTCGATGGCGTATTCCCCATCGATATTCAGGTAGCCCAGTTCGCCACCGGAACGGACGATGGCGTAGCCATTCACAAAATCATAAGCCAGCCCGAAGTTGCGCTGTCCGTTCAGCACACTGCCATCGGTGCGGATGTAGCCGTAGCGGGCATCGGGGAATTTTACGGCGGCTAAGTCTTCTTCCGAAAAGCCACGGGCTTCTTCGTAGGCGGGCGCGATGATTTGCAATCCCCGCTCGTTTTGGTAGCCGTACAGCCCGGTCTCTGTATCTTCAAAGGGGAACAGCTCGGAGAAGCAATTGCGCTCCTCGCCCCGCAGATCGATGAAGCACTGCTCGCCGCTTGCTGTGATCAGCGCCAGCGTATCCCCGCTCAGGCTGTCACGCTGATAGGGACGGGCGTAATCGTAGGGTAATTCCTCTCCCCTCCAGCTTGGGCGGCCGGTTCGTACATTCAGAAAGCCGTAGCGCCCTTCCTGCCTTACCCGCACCCGGCCATAGGCCGCACTGTCCACATAACTGTACTGCAGGTAGTCGCCCAGCTTGGGAGTGGGCCAGTTCGTGTAAAGCGGATCATTGCTCAGGGTCGCATAGATGGAGTCCGCTTCCAGGCTTTGCCCCGCCCGCAGGTGGCTCAGCCCTTCGTAGGCGCGGGCGCGCAGGCGGAGGCTGTCGCTCAGGGGCAGGCAGGCATCGGTAGGCGTATGGGTACGGTAGGCCCAGGCAAAGACATTGGCGGCTTGGGTGTAGTTGCCTTCCAGGTAAGCGCGGGCGGCAGCATCCCAGCCCATTTGGAAGAGCGGGTTAGGGGATTCGCTATCCGGGCACAAGGCAGCCCATTGCGCCACCTCTTCAGATAGGGAGTCGAGCTGCCCGCTGCGGGCAAAGTAGTCGGCACGGAGCTGCAAA
This sequence comes from uncultured Phaeodactylibacter sp., assembly GCA_913057245.1. GTDB lineage: Bacteria > Bacteroidota > Bacteroidia > Chitinophagales > Saprospiraceae > Phaeodactylibacter. The sequence continues at coordinate 167,039 of CAJXNH010000005.1, read as the reverse complement.
TACGCCAGGCTGTCGTCGGCCGTACTCAGGCAGTAGGCTTCTTCCCGGCCGGGCAAAGGGACTGGCACACCATCACAGCCCTCCGGCAGCAATTGCAGCCCGCCGTACGCCGTCAGTGCCAACAGAGCAGCCAACAGCACCGGCAACCCGGCCCGCCAGCCCAGGGCGCGTCGCCCGGAGCGGAAGAAGGAATCAATGAGGGCTTTAGGCAGCAAAAAGTCGATGCCCCGGCGGTAGTTGCGGTCGACGGCAGCCATCGTCACGCGGTCTTCGCGCAGCCCGCTGCCGTGGAGGTCGCGGTAGCGTTTCAACCACTGTCGGCGCTCTGCGGGCAGCTCACTGGCCAGCATATTATTCAGTGCCAGGTGGAGCTGATATTCCTGATGAGCGTAGCTGTTGGGGTTGTCGGGCGCATTGTCCAGCAGTATGGCGACGATGATGGCGCGCACCTGCCGCTCTTCGTCTTTGGGCAAAATATCGCTTTCCAACAGTTGGGCGCGCACCGGCTGCGGCATATAGCCCTGCCGGAACCACGGCAAGCGGGCCAGCTCCCGCATTTCACTAAATTGTATGGGCTGCCCGGGGTCGCGCAGTACTTCACCTATAGCCATCGTCAGGTCCCAGTGCAGCTCGGGGTAGATGGCGCAGGCGGCTACCCAGCGCAGCTGCTCCGGGGACATTACTTTACGCAGGCTTTCCACCACCCGCTCTTCATCCACCGGGGTGGCTCGGTCGTCTTGCTCCAGCTCATACTTCCACTCCCGCAGGCTGGGGGTAGACAGTTCCTCGAAGTGGCGCACCAGCTGCATCAGCCCATTGATGCTTGAGGGCAAAACCAGGAAGAACTCGCCCAGCCGCCCTTCCCGGAAATTCCAGTCGCCCGCCGGGGCCGGTGTGAGCAGGGCACGCTGCTGCCATTGCCCCAAAAGTGCCGCCCAGCTTTCCAGCTGCCCGCTCACCGGGTCGATAAAGCTGTAGCCATCGGCAAAGACAAGGAGGCGGGACTGCCCGTAGCGCTGCAGCAGCTGCTCCAGGGGCAGGCCTTTGGGGTATTGGCTATTCCAGCAGTAGCGTGGGTCGCCGTCGAAGAAGAAGCGCTCAGCGTGCACCTCCTGCTTCACAAAGTGCTGGTAGATGTGCTCAAAGAGCTGTGATTGGTGGTTCTGCTCGGTCTGCCGGTCGATCAGGATGAGGTAGTCGGAAGGGCGGGTCAGGGCGCGGAAGCGCAGGGCCGGAAAGCCACCCCGCCGCATCGTGGCTTTGATGGTGGCGGGCAGGTCGATGCGCTGCCGCTCGCCCGCTTCCCGGGCGCGCAGGCGGTCAAGTACCATAAAGAACTGATCATCCAGTTCCAGCCCTTCGCCCCGGCGTATTTTGATAGGCAGGCGGTAGGGCGGGTCCTTGCTGCGGCTTTGGCGGGCCAGGTAGTCGCGGCGGGCACGGCGCCAAAGCAGCCAGCCGAGCGACAGGCTGAAGGTGATGGCAAAAAGCAGCGCGCTGATGCGGTTGCGGTAACGCGCCAGCCACCCCAGCCAGCCGCTGTCTATCGGACGGAGTTCGGGCAGGGGGGCGTTGAACAAAGCCGGGGTAGGATACCAGGAGACGGAATCGGCTTTGGCCCGGTCGACCAACGTGGTGGGCTGCGGGTAGTCGCAGCAATCCGCACAGGGTTCGGTGGCGTTGGGGTTGAAATTTAGAGCCGTCGAATCCATGCAGCCGACGATCTCGTAAATGCAGCAATCTTTGCAGGCTTGGGTGGCAGCGGAGTCGTAGTTGAGGGCCGCCGCGTCCATGCACCCTACGATGGTATTCGTATCGATTGGCGGATTAACCTGTGAAGCATCAGCAGATTGCTCGGCAGGCACTTTAGGGGTATCTGGCCCCGGATTGGGCACCGGCCAAAACTGCCAGGCGGCCCAGCCCAGCAGTGCAGCCAGCAAAAGGCTCAGCAGAAAGTACCAGCGCTGCCGGGGGCGGGCGCTTTCTGCAGTAGTGGCCTCGGTAGCTGCTGCCGCTTTTTCTTCCACCGCCGATTCAGTCTCCACTTCGGCCAGGCTGCGCCCCAGCATACGGGCGTAGTCGGCCCGCTTTTCGCGAAAGCGGTCTTGTTCTGCCGCCGACTGCACTATAATAGGTGCCAGGTAATCCAGCAGTTCCTCCGCGCCGGTCTCAGGCGGCAGGCCACGCCAGACCTGCAGCACTTGCAGGTACTGATCCACGCCCAGTTTGTAGCCATCGGCACGCAGGGCATCCAGAAAATCGAGGATCGGCTGGTAGGGGTAAATAAATCCTGGGTTTAGCGGGTTTTACGAATCTGTTTCAGGTCCTCCTTGTCCTTCACCAGCAGGCTGTAGCTGCCGATGAGGGCGTCGTGAGCTGCGCCCTGTGCGTTGTCCAGCTGATCGATGGGCAGTTCGCCCGACCGGTGCAGTTGCTCCAGTGCCATCGTCCACTGCAGCAGCTCGGCGGTAGCGGGCTTTTTGCGCTTGCAGGCCGCCCGTACTTGCTGAAAGTGAGCGACAATTTTCTGCAGCTCCGTGGGGGAAAATGCACTCCCCTTAGCCGACAAAATGCGCTGCAGCTGATCAGTCCCCGGAAACTCAATATGGAAAAACACGCAGCGGCGCAGGAAGGCATCCGGCAGGGCTTTCTCCGAGTTAGAAGTCATAATGACAATGGGGCGGTTTTCCGGTAGGGTGCGTACGCGCTGCTTGCCCACCAGACCCAGTTCGGGCACCTCGAAGGACAGCTCAGTCATCACATCCAGGATATCGTTGGGGAAGTCCCGAGGGGCTTTGTCAATCTCATCAATCAGCACAATGCCGCGCTTCCCGCTCTTGATGGCTTTGCCCAGCGCCTGATACTGTACGAAACGGGCTTCCACCTCCGCATCACTCAGCGGTTCCGCCCGGTTCTGCGCGTACTGGAAATGCCGCAGGGAGTCGTAGCGGTAGAACAGGTCCTGCGCTGTGGAGGTTGTCTTGGTATTGAAGGTATAGAAGTGGTCCAGTGCCCCATCCGGAGAAAGGCGCTGCGCCAGGTGGCGGGCCAGTTCCGTTTTGCCCGTGCCGGGCTCTCCGGTCAGCAGCAGGGGCTGCCCCAGGAAGATAGCCAGGTTGATGGCCCGCTGCAGGGCCGGGGAGGCGATGTAATCCGCTCCGGCGCGCTGCCGTTCCAGCGGGGCTTCGTCAAAGTCTGGCACGCCTCTGCCCGCTTGGGTTTGGTAATAATTGATCATAAGCTATACGCCGCGTTTTGTTGGTTCTCGATGATTTTTTCCAGTTCTATCTCTACGTCTGACATGTGCCAGCCGGTTTTGCTGTCACCCAGGCGCTGCACCAGGGCTTGTACTTTTTGCTCCCGCTCCCGCTCATTCTCCTCGAAGGTGGTATACCAATCGTAGAGGTCGGCTTCTTTCACCCGCATCAGGGGCGGCAGCAGGGTACACCAGTCCGGCAGTTGGACGTGGAAGGCCTGCACCGCTTCCCACTGATCGAATACTTCGGTTTTCTTTTTCCCGCCGAACCAGCTGCGCCAGCCGCTTTCCGGTTCGGCCTCCGTTTCTTTCAGGTCTACAATGAGGAACACTACCGGCACCTGTGCCTGCCGCTGTGGCAATTTACAAAATTCCGTCAGCCACCACTGTAGCGCTTCCTGCCCGTTTTCCTGCCAGCAGTCTACCGCCATTTCTACACGTAGCACAAAGGGCAGATAGGTAAAACCGTGGAAATGTGGATAGTGAGCCTGGGCTTTGGCCAGCGTATCCAATAGGCTGCCCGGCTGCGGGTTCAGCCCACGACCGAAGCCCTTACGGAGTTCAAACTGATGGTCTTCCAGCTCATCACCGGCCTGCAGGTCCACCCGGTTAATCCCAATTTGGCGAAAGCCGCTGTACTTGACCTTGCCCGGGCGCTCCTGCCGCAATTGGGTGATGAGCCGCCGTACCAGGCTTTCGCTTTGCCCGTACTTTTGGTCGTGCAGCAGGTAGTAATGGGCGGCAGCGCCCTGTGCTTCTTTTTCTTCAAACCGCCGCAGGAAGCGCCGCAGTATTTTCTTGCGGTCGCAGTTGACCACCGCCAGCTCGCTGTGCATCTGTACGCCCTGCCCCCGCACTTTCTCTTCCTGCTTCCGCAGTGCTCCGACCAATTCAGTAACCCCCTGCACGCAGCGGCGGTAAGCCCGCATGTACACCTCCCGCTCAATCGTCTGTGTGATGAGGTGGTCGCGCCGGTGCAATTCATAGTCAGCCAGCAGCGGCAAAAAGGTGGCTTTGTGATCGGGGAAATCGGCATCGATGATCGCCTGCAGGCGGCTAAGGGCATGGAGGATACGGTCGGGGTCGGCACAGAGCTGTTCCACCTCGCTCAGGCGGGCAGGCAAGGTGGCTTGGCTGGCTTGCGGTGCCGGAGGGGCTTGCCGGAGCGCTGTGATCAGCTCAGTCAGTGCCTTGCGGATGTTAGCGTAACCCCGGTCGATACTGCCTTTATCTGTAGTGCCCAGGTGCTCCGCCCGCTTATTAGCCACCCATTGCCCTTGCAGGATAATCAGCCCGCTCGCCTGAGGGGCATCGGCAGGTAGCAGGGCTTGCAGCCCGGTGAGTACTTCCTTAAGCCGGTCCTGACGAAGGAGGTTTTCCAATTTGTTGAGTTCTGCTGTCACCGGGGTCTGTTTATCCTGATTCTATTTTCAGCAATTCGTGCAAAATAGCCCGCTGTGCCGAAAATAATAAAATACTGTTAGTTCATTGTTACGATCAAAAGGAAAAACAGTTGCCCTAAAGCAGCGAAAAGCAGGACGAGACCTACAGGAAGCGCTTCAAACCGGCCCGCTTACAATGCTCTTTATGGTGCTGCTGAAACCGGGACAAAAAATAGCGCAAGCCACCCTATGCAATCGGACCTGCGCTGTAAAAAACTACTATATCATATTTTTAAGCCGCAATCATGGATGTTGGAGTGGAGAATTCCAGCCTGTTAATGGACTCTGTATTGTCGGTGCGGTTGTTGACGATATCCAGATTGAGGGTGTAGTGCTCAAAATCTAATGCGAAAGACTGTAGCGTGTGCGACCGGTTGAGTATTTGCTCTTCCAATTGACGCATGCCCAAAAAACCACCGACATCGGAACGGAATTTGTTCATCAGACGCTTGACCAGCTGCAGCGTGTTGCCTTCGCCTGTCTTCCGATTCAACAACCCCACAGTCAGTGCCAGCTTCATCTTTCGGTTACTCATGGTTCTTATCTCTTAATTCAATGGTATAACTCCGAATTAAGTATTTTGTTCAGGTTTTTTACCAAAAACCTTCAACAAAAAAGCGGCTTAACCCCATTTGAGTCAAGCCGCCTACGAAAGCAAAAGTATCTTGAAAATCAGGCTTTCACCTAATCTACATTATCGTGAAGGAAGGAATTGCCGCCACGGACCTCCAGCTCATCATCATCGTTGATGCTCCAGGTGGAATGTGGCTCCTCCTTTGAATCCGGCACATTATCCAGATTCACGCCCCGGCGCAGGTAGGCCGGCTCATTTTCCAGTTCGATGATAGCCTGTGGGTTGCTCAGCTTGACGCGGTTGTTGCGCAACCGTTCGCGGCGCTTACGCTCTCTTTCCAGGAACTTGTCCCGGTCTTCATCTGAGGCTTCGCCGCCCTCTGCGTTCACATAGGGCTCATCGTAAGAATACCGGCCGCGGCTTTGGTACTTTGCGATGGTCTCACGTACATCATCAAACTCTACCGTGTGCCGGCCATTGCCGGAAGGCTCATACCCAATATCGGCCAGGCCCTTTTTTTTTGGCTGGTCCTCAACGGGTTTGGGCTGATCCTCATCCAGCGCAACAATCACCTTGTCATCGGCAACTTTATTCGCCTTTTTCTGCTTGTTGTGCTCAAAACCGGTAGCGATAACTGTCACGCTGATCTTCTCGCCCAGCTCTTCGTCGTAGCAGTTACCCCAGATCAGGTCGGTACCATAACCGGCTTCCTCCTGCACGAATTCGGTGATCTCAAAGATCTCGTCCATGGTAACTTCCTTCGTACCGGAAGTGATATTGAGCAGGATATGCTGTGCACCGCGGATGTCGTTATCCTCTAGCAGCGGAGAATGCAGCGCATCATCCACGGCCCGCTTGGCACGGTCTTCTCCTTCCGCAGAGGCCGTGCCCATGATGGCCACGCCGCTCTCGCGCATAACGGTGTTGACGTCCTCAAAGTCCACGTTCACGTAGCCCGGTACGGTGATGATCTCCGCGATGCCCTTGGCTGCCGTGGTCAGGATGTCGTCCGCTTCCGCGAAAGCATCAGAGATGGACAGGTTGCCATGGATTTGCCGCAGCTTATCATTCGAGATGACAATCAGGGTGTCGACATTCTTTTTCAGCTCTTCCAGCCCTTCGAAGCCCTGAGAGGTACGGCGACGGCCCTCAAAAGTGAAAGGCAGCGTCACGATACCCACCGTAAGGATATCCATTTCCTTGGCTGTTTTGGCAATGATGGGAGCGGCTCCCGTACCAGTACCACCGCCCATGCCCGCTGTGATAAAGAGCATGCGGCAGTTGTTTTCAAGGTAATCCTTGACAGCTTCAATGGATTCTTCGCAGGCCATTTTGCCGATGTTCGGCTTGGAACCTGCCCCCCGGCCCTCAGTCAGGTTGGGCCCCAGCTGAATGCGGGTCGTCACCGGGCTGAGTTCCATAGCTTGTGAATCGGTATTGCAAATCGCAAAGTCAACCCCTACGATGCCCTGCCGGAACATGTGCGTCACGGCGTTGCTGCCGCCGCCGCCCACGCCCAGTACTTTTATGATCGGGCTTTCATCTTTTGGCAAATCAAATACCATAACTGCTTGTTTTTTATTTTGCTGGGCTTTCCTGCTGCGCTTTGCGTGGACCCAACATGGTTAATTGAAGTATCAGCGTTTGTTTGTTGCTTATCTACTCATGCTTAGCCGGGGTTCCCTCCCGGCTTGAAACGAGCTTTACCATTTCTGGCTATTGGGAAATTCCAGTTTTTTGACTAGAATTCATTATCCGGCTCAGCCTCAAACCACTCTTTCGTGCGCTTGAAAAGCTGATCGTACCAGTTGCTGCCTGCCGGTTCTTTCTCTACCGTCACTTCTTCGTCTTCGGCAGGTTCTTCAGCTTGTGCCGGGATGAGCCCTGCTTCCAGGTCATCCAGCCCTTTAATCAGCAAGCCTACACCGGTCGAGTAAATCGGGCTGCTCAGGTGCTCGTGGTACCCGTGCGCCAGGTGCTCCACCGGCGTACCAATTCGGGTACTCATGCCCGTGTGGTACTCGGAAAGCTTATCAATGTGGTTGAGCAACGCGCCTCCACCCGTCAGCACGATGCCGCCAATAAGCTTGCGCTCAAAGCCGGAACGGCGGATTTCCCAGATCACATAGTCCAGGATTTCTTCCACCCGTGCCTGAATGATACGCGCGAGGTTCTTTTCGGAAATCTCCTTGTGGTCCTGACCGCGCAGGCCGGGAATGGAGATAATCCGGTTATCGTAAACTTCCTCCGCCAGTGCGGAGCCAAACTTTACTTTCAGTTTCTCTGCCTGTGGCTTCATCACGGTGCAGCCTTCCTTGATGTCTTTGGTGATCACATTGCCGCCAAAGGGAATAACGGCGGTGTGCCGGATGATGCCTTCCTGGAAGATGGTAATATCCGTGGTGCCGCCACCGATGTCAACGAGTGCCACGCCGGCTTCCTTCTCTTCCTCACTCAGCACCGCAGAAGCAGAAGCGATAGGCTCGAGGGTCATATTCGCCACTTTCAGCCCGGTGCGCTCCACGCAGCGGTGGATGTTGTTGGAAGCAGAAATCTGCCCGGTAATGATGTGGAAGTTGGCTTCCAGACGGATGCCGGACATACCAATGGGATCGGTAATCCCCTGCTCGTTGTCCACCGTATATTCCTGTGGAATGACGTGCAGAATCTTGTCGCCCGGCGGCAGTACCAGCTTGAACATATCGCTGATCAGCCGGTCGATATCCCGGCGGCTGATTTCGGTATGATCAGAGTCGCGGGTAAGGATGCCCCGGTGCTGTAAGCTCTTGATGTGTTGCCCGGCGATACCCACATGCACTACCTTGAAGGTCTGCCCGGCCGTACGCTGCGCCATGTTCACCGCTTCGGCAATGGCCTTGACGGTCTTTTCAATATTCGACACTACGCCACGCAGTACGCCCTCGGAGGCGACTTTGCCAAAGCCCAGCACTTCAATTTTGCCATGCTCATCCCGGCGGCCCGCGATAGCACAGATTTTTGTTGTCCCGATATCGAGCGCAACAATGATTTCCGATTTGTTTGCATTGGTCTCACTCATGGGTATCATTTAACTGTAGTTTTCGTTTTCAAAATTACTTGCGCCCGACTACCTGGTCATCATAGGCAACACTAATCTCATTGTAGGCGCGCCACCCGGTGTAGGGCAGCACTTCCTTGTAAAATATCTTTATCCGACGCAGCTTGCTGCGGGCGTCTTCAAAGCTTCCAAATTCAATGCGGTCACTGCCAATCTTCGGCACCAGAGTGATTTTCCCGCGGCTGTCGAAGTAAATCTGTTCTGACAACGGTGCCAGGAACGGATCACTCAAAATGAGCTGCGCCAGTAAAAAAGCCTCCTTCAGCCGGTTGCGCTTGCGCTCCAGGAAGGTCTCATTGTACGTGGGCAGACTACCGGTTGCCACCAGCACTTTTGCGGTGAAATGGTCCGAAAGGGGCATTTGTATGCCGTCCCGGTCCAGGTAGTAATTATACCCGTTATTGTCAATCACCCGCAGAATTGGTTCCCTTGGGTTGATGTCAATGACGATATGATTGCCGGCTGTCACATAGGCTTCCGCGTCCAGAATAAAAGGTTCTGCCTCCAGCACCTGCTCCAGGCGCTCGATATCGATGTCGGACAGTGACTGCCCTTCCAGTGGCTTGTCAAAAGCCCGCTCTATAGCGCCTCTTACATCAGCATCTGCCAACAGGCTGTTCCCATCGGGCAGCGGCTCAATATTGACCATGACGTCCTTTACCGCACTGCCGCCTTTCTGCTCCACCGCTGAAATGTAGATCACCAGCACACCCAAAAACAGGACCACCCAGCCAATGCGCCGAAGCATACGCTGCGTTTTAGGATCCATATTTTGTAGTAGCGGTATCGCCATTTCCTTATGCTTTTCCCCCGAAGTAGTCCTTCAAGGGGTTTCTGAGTAAATCAATATCACCGGCACCGAGGGTCAGCAACACTTTGGGCTGCCGCTCCTGAACCAGTGGGAGTATCTCCTCCGCCTGCACCAAATGCTTGCGGGGGTGGTTTATTTTGTCAAACAACCAGGCACTGTCCACACCGGGAATCGGTGCTTCACGGGCCGGGTAAATATCCATCAGCCAGATTTCATCCAGCTGTTCCAGCGCCCGGGCGAATCCATCCACGAAGTCCCGCGTACGCGAGAACAGGTGCGGTTGAAAAATGCCGGTCACCTGGCGGTCCGGGAACAACTCTTTTGCTGCTCCGATTGCGGCCTGCAGTTCTTCCGGATGATGGGCATAATCATCGATATAAGCCCGTTCTTCGCTGCGGTGCAAAAATTCAAACCGCCGCCGGATGCCCCGGAAACTGCGCAGGGCCCGCCGGATGTCTTCTCCTTTACCGCCCAGCTGCAAAGCCACCGTGATGGCTGCTGTTGCATTTTCGACGTTGTGCCGGCCAGGCAGGCTCAGCTGAAGCCCTTCCAGCCGGTGCGCCGGGCTGTGGTAATCGAAGGTAAAGTAGCCGTCTTCCACGCGGATATGATCTGCGCGGTAGCTGCCACCTTCCACTCCAAAAAGCTCCAGCCCGGGTACATTCCCCATCTCTGCTGCCCAGCGGTGCTGCAAGTACAGCTTGCCGCCCGGCTCCAGTTTTTTGGCGAAAGCCCGGAACCCGGTCTCATGCAAAGACGCCCGGTCGCCGTAGATATCGAGGTGGTCCGCATCCATAGAAAGGACAACCGCAATATTGGGGCTCAGGTGCAGGAAAGACCGGTCGTATTCATCGGCTTCCACAACCACCCATTCCGACTGCCCTTCCACAAAGTTGGTCTCGAAATCAAGGGCGATACCGCCGAGAAAAGCCGTGCAGCTGATCCCACACTCCCGCAGGAGGTAGGTCGTCAGCGTAGTCGTCGTGGTCTTGCCATGGGTACCCGCGATGGCAATCGCTTTCATACCCCGGCTGATGATACCCAGCACTTCGGCCCGCTTTTTGATGGGCGTGCCCTGCTGCCGGAAGTACTGCAACTCCGCATGCGTGTCAGGCACTGCCGGAGTGTATACGACCAGGTCAACGTCCTTCGGTATCCGGGAGACGTCCTCTTCGTAATGTATGTCAATGCCTTCTGCTGCCAGCGTTCTGGTCAGCTCGGTTGAGGTTTTATCGTAGCCGAGTACTTTGGCACCTCTGCCGTTGAAGTAGCGGGCGATGGCGCTCATGCCAATCCCTCCCACTCCGATGAAGTACACGGTTTGTATGCTTTTCAAGTCCATCGGTTATGGCTTTGCCGATTGGGCCAGCCGGAGCACTTCGCGGGCGATCTGCTCCGCTGCATCCGGTTGTGCCAGTTTTTTGATGTTGGCGCTCAGCGTTTGGCGCCTTTCCTCATCATCAATCAAAGCAATGGCATCCTTCAGTATTCGGTCCTTGGCTGCTGCATCCGGAATCATCAGGGCAGCATCTTTACGAACTAAAGCCTGTGCATTTTTGCTTTGGTGGTCCTCCGCCACGTTTGGGGAGGGTATGAAAATCGCCGGCTTCCCGGCAAATTGCAGTTCTGAGATCGTCAGGGCACCGGAGCGGGCAACGATGACGTCCGCCATCGTGTAGGCCAGGTCCATGCCGTCGATGAAAGCCTGTGCTTTCACGTTGGGCAACTGTGCCGTTTCGCAAGCGGTGAAGGTGGCTTCGTAAAGCTTGCCTACCTGCCAGAGCACCTGTACATCGGGCCGGGCTTTCAGCGCTTCGGCATTCGCTGCCATCGCTTCGTTGATCGACCGTGCCCCCAGGCTTCCGCCAAAAACGAACAGGATGGGTTTTGCCGGATCAAATCCGAAGTGCTTGGCGCCTTCCGCCCGGGTCGCCCGGAGATCCTGCAACTGCGCCCGGACCGGATTGCCGGTGAGCAGCAGCTTCTCCGTCGGGAAAAACCGCTCCATGCCTTCGTAAGCCACGCAAATTCTATCGGCTTTCCCACCCAGTAACCGGTTGGTGATGCCCGGGAAGGAATTTTGCTCCTGCAGCAGGGTTGGAATGCCCCGGCTGTTCGCGACCTGCAACAAAGGCCCGCTTGCGTACCCTCCCACGCCCACGGCTACCTGTGGCCGAAAACGCCGGATGATCCGCCGCGACCGCCACAAACTGCTGATGAGCTTAAAAGGGAAACTCAGGTTCCGTAATGTCAATTTCCGCTGGAATCCGCTGATCCACAGCCCTTCGATGGGATAGCCCGCTTTGGGCACTTTCTCCATCTCCATTTTTCCTTTCGCCCCGACAAACCGGATGTCTGCTTCCGGTGCTATGGCCTTCACCGCATCAGCGATGGCAATAGCGGGGAAAATGTGGCCACCGGTCCCCCCTCCGGATATGATGATCCTGGGCGTTGAGGTTGGGGAGCTTTCCCCCGGCGTTTCTTTTTCTATGGCCACTTTCAATAATTTATTCCTCTACGTTCAGCCTTCGTACTCGACTCGGCTTTTTCAATGCTCTTTCTCAATCACCACTCACCCCTCACCTCTAAACCCAGGGCTGCCCCTATGGCACTGCTCGCCACTTTTACATTATATGTTTCCCCGGTTTACATTTTACATTTCCTCCCCTACCGCACCAACAAAACCTCTCCCCCACCTCTAAACCCTAACCTCCCCCATCAACCGTCTCAATGTACTTACTCACACTCAGGATCATCCCAAAGGAGATACAAGTAAACAGGATCGAAGTCCCCCCCATACTCACCATCGGCAGCGTCACCCCGGTAACGGGTACAAGGTGGACCGAAACCGCGATATTGATGAAGGCCTGCAGCACCAAGCTGATGCTCAGCCCGATGACCAGCATCGCACCAAAGGCTTTAGGGCTCTTGGTCACCAAACGGGTAGACCGGAAGAACAAGGCTACATACAGACCGATGATGGCAAAGCCACCAAAGATGCCGTACTCCTCCACGATGATAGCGTAGATGAAGTCAGAATACGGGGACGGCAGGTAATTCCTTTGAATACTGTTCCCCGGCCCAAGGCCCAGCCATTCGCCATTGGCCATAGCAATCTTTGCCTGCTGCACCTGATAACCGCCATCCGGGTTGTCCATATATTCCCGGACCCGGTTGACCCAGGTATCGGAACGGACGACCTCAGGGAAAAATTCACCAAGCAGTACCAGCATCGCAAACACCACAATGCCCAACAGCAACAGCAACGCGATATACTGCAGCGCAACCCTGCCTACAAACATCATCATGATGCTCGTGAAAAACAGCAGAATGGCTGTCGACAAATCCGCCGGCGCAATCAGCCCGCAGATGATGAGTACCGGCACAATGATCGGCACAAAAGCCGACTGAAAGTCTTTGATGTAATCCTGCTTTGACCCAATCATGCGGGCCAGGTAGATGATCAAAGCCAGCTTGGCAAAGTCCGACGTTTGGAAAGTCACCCCGACAAAGGGCACTTCAATCCAACGGCGGGCATCGTTGATATCGGCTCCAAAGGCGATAGTGTAAATCAGCAGTGGGACCGAAATCAGCAAAAGCACGGGCGCTGAACGGGAATACTTCATGTAGTGCATCAGGTGTGCCAGGTATGTCAGGAACAGCCCGCCCACTACGATTAGAAAGTGCTTGACGAGGAAGGACTCTGTATTGCCGCCCATCTCCCGGTAAGCCAATGTGCCCGTTGAGCTGTACACCGCCATGACCGAGAACATCGACAGCAGGGCAATCACCGCCCAAATGGCGCGATCTCCCCGAAGCTCTGCATATATTCTCGTTGCTAGCGACATGCTTGTCTGTTTATTTTAATTGCCGGACGGCTGCCTTAAACAGCTCGCCACGTTGTTCGTAATTTTTAAATAAATCGAAACTGGCGCACGCTGGCGACAGGAGGACTTTTTCTCCGTTTTTTGCCAGCCCTGCGGCCTGCTCGACCGCCTCTTCTGCCGACCGGGCTTCCACAAAGGTGTCTACCAGGTCCCCGAAAGTGGCTTTCAGTTTCGTATTGTCAATGCCCAGCGCCACCATTGCCCGGACTTTTTCCCGGACGAGCGGCAGCAGGGGCTCGTAATCGTTGCCTTTGTCTTGCCCACCGGCAATCCAAACCACGCCCTTTGGCATGGCATCGAGTGCGTAGTATACCGCATCCACATTCGTGGCTTTGCTGTCATTGATATACTCCACACCCTGATAAGTGCCCACCACCTCCATACGGTGCGGTACCGGGGTGAAAGTTTCCAGCCCTCGCTGTATAGCCTCCGGTGCTGCACCCCAACGTAGTGCTGCCGTAGTGGCAAACAATGCGTTGAACGCGTTGTGCTCTCCCCGAAGCTTGGTGGGCTGAAGGTCAAAATGATGACCGCCAGCTGTAAAGCCCTTTGCGGTAAGAGCAGCCCGTAAGATCGGCAGCGCTTCCGCCTGAATGTCGTGCTCCGGCAGAAAAGCAGCGATATGCTCATTCTCTGCCTGATACAGGAAGACATCGTCCGGCCGCTGATTCATGGTAATCCGGAATTTAGACCGGATGTAGTTTTCCATTTTGTAATCGTAGCGGTCGAGGTGGTCCGGCGAGATATTGAGGATCATCCCAATATCCGGCCGGAAGTCCACGATGCCGTCCAGCTGAAAGCTGCTCAGCTCCAGCACGTAGTACGCCCGGTGGGGCTCCGTGAGGCAGCGGGCAAAGCTTTTGCCGACATTACCGCCCATTTCCACATCAAACCCTGCGGTTTGCAGGAGGTGGAAAGCCAGGCGGGTGGTGGTGGTTTTTCCGTTGCTGCCCGTAATCCCCATCACTTTGGATTGGTGGTAGCGGGCCGCGTATTCAATTTCAGCAATAACCGGTATGCCTTTGCTTACCAGTTCTTTTATCAAGGGTACGTGATCGGGAATGCCCGGGCTTTTGATCACCTCATCGGCCTGCAGGATACGCTCCCGGGTGTGTTGCCCTTCTTCGTACGCAATGCCGTGGCTTTCCAGCTCACGCTTGTATTTTTCTGCAATGCCCCCGCGGTCGGAGACAAAGACATGATGCCTGTTTTGTTGGGCCAGCAAGGCAGCGCCTACGCCGCTTTCACCGGCTCCGAGTATGACGATGTTCTTCATGTTTCAGCATTTTCCGGTGATCTACCGAAACCAGAACCACGGCGGAGTGATTCTGGTGCATATTTGTTCAGTTGAGGAATGTGTTGGTGACTACCGGATTTTTAGGGTGATGATCGTCAGTACCGCCAGCAGGATACCGATGATCCAGAAACGGGTGACGATTTTCACTTCCGGCATGCCTTTTTTCTGATAGTGGTGATGCAGGGGGGACATCAGGAATATGCGCCGGCCTTCGCCGTATTTGCGCTTAGTGTATTTGAAATAGCTGACCTGCAGCACTACCGATAGGTTTTCCACCAGAAAAATACCGCACAGCAGAGGGATCAGCAGCTCTTTACGGAGGATGATGGCCATAGCAGCGATGATGCCGCCCAGGGTCAAACTCCCGGTATCGCCCATGAAAATCTGAGCGGGAAAGGAGTTGTACCACAAAAAGCCCAGGGTCGCCCCCACAAAGCAGGCCGCAAAAATCACCAGCTCTCCGGTGCCCGGCAGGTGCAGGATGTTCAGGTAGTTGGCGGCGATGGCATTGCCCGAAACGTAGGCAAAGATGCCGAGTGCAGCACCAATGATACCGGAAACACCCGTCGCCAGCCCATCCAGCCCGTCCGTGAGGTTGGCAGCGTTGGAAACGGCGGTGACTACGAAAATGACCAGCGGCACAAACAACAACCACACCCAGCGCGAAGCAGAAGGTTCCTGAATCGGCATCAGCCAGGCATAATCCAGGCGATTACCTTTAAGGAACGGGACATTGGTCAGGTTGGCTTTATAATCTCCCTTCTCCGCAGGCCCAACGTAGGCCAGGTCTGCAGGGACGTGGATGGTATCGCCCACCATTTCGGTATAGCCCAGCTCAGCAGCTTCGTCTACTTCCAGGCGGACTACGATGTCTTCACTCAGGATCATCGTCAGGGCAATCAACAACCCCAGGCCAACCTGCCCCAGCACTTTGAAGGTACCGCGCAGGCCTTCCTTGTTTTTGCGGAACACCTTAATGTAGTCATCGATAAACCCGATTGTAGCCATCCAAACCGTACTGACAATCATGAGCACCACGTACACATTACTCAGGTCAGCCAGCAGCAGACAGGGGATCAGAATCGCCATGATGATGATAATGCCCCCCATCGTCGGCGTACCTTGCTTACTCAGCTGACCAGCCAGCCCCAGATCGCGCACGGTCTCTCCTACTTGCAGATAGCGCAGGTAGTTGATAATGCGGCCACCAAAAACCATAGAGATAATCAGGGATAAAACTGCAGCCGCGCCCGCCCGGAACGTGATGTACCGGAACAAGCCTGCACCTGAAAAGTCTCCCATGGAATTGCCGAGCCAGTCGACGAGTTGAATGAGCATAGTGTTGATCAGTTATTGGGTGGTTGAAGAAACGCCGCTAAAATAATCATTTAGGGCGCAGCTCCGGCCTTCTGCTAAGATTTATCCTGTAGCGCTCCCTCTAATTCTGCTTTGTCGTCAAAGGGCAGCCGTTCTCCGTTAATTTCCTGATACTTCTCATGCCCTTTGCCAGCGATCAAAATGATATCCGTGCCCTGTGCGAGTGCAGCAGCCGTCCGGATAGCCTCCCGCCGGTTGACAATCGTCAGCACTTTGCGGGTTGCGTCCTTAGGTACGCCCTTCCACATCTCTTCCAATATGGCTTCAGGATCTTCGCTACGGGGGTTGTCCGAGGTCAGGATCACCTGATCACTCAGCGCACAGGCCGTTTTGGCCATGACCGGGCGTTTGGTTTTGTCCCGGTCGCCACCGCAGCCTACCACCGTAATGACCCGGCTGTCCCGCTGCCGGAGCTGATCGATGGTCTGCAGCACTTTCTCCAGCGCATCCGGCGTATGGGCGTAATCGACGATGCCGATGTAGCTTTTGCCGGGCGTAACGATGGTTTCAAAGCGCCCGTCCACTGCACCAAGTTCACTCAGCGCAGTCAGGGTTTCCATCCGGTCCTGCTCCAGTAGCACGGCTACACTGTATACGGCAAGCAGGTTGTAGGCATTGAAGTCGCCAATCAGGCGGCTGAACACCTCCTGCTCCTCCACCAGCAACTGCAGGCCGGTGACCGAATTATCCAGGAGCTTTGCCCGGAAGTTGGCCATAGACCGCAGGCTGTAGGTATAGCGTTTGGCTAAAGTATTTTGTAACATCACCTCTCCCCGGCGGTCATCGACGTTGACCAGGGCAAAGGCGGTGTCAGGCAACATGTCAAAGAACATTTTTTTGGCCTCGATGTAGGCCTTAAACGTTTTATGGTAATCGAGGTGATCGTGCGTAATATTGGTGAATACTGCCCCGTCGAAGTTGAGCCCTGCAATACGCCGCTGATGCGCCGCGTGGGAACTGACTTCCATGAAGGCATAATCGCAGCCGGCATCCACCATTTCCCGCAGCAGTGCCTGTACGGACAGGGCATCGGGCGTGGTATGCGTTGCCGGCAGCGGGGTTTCACCAATCTTATTGCGCACCGTAGACAGCAGCCCCGCCTTGTAGCCCAGCTTCAGGAATAATTCATGAAGCAAGGTTACGGTGGTGGTTTTGCCGTTGGTGCCGGTCACCCCTACCAATTTCAATTGTTTTGATGGCTCACCGTAGTAAAGGCTGGCCATCTCGCCGAGCGCCTTTGCACTATCAGCTACCTGCACACTTGCCAGATGATCCGGCAGGGTTTCGGGCAGCGTTTCCGCAACAATTGCGGTAGCTCCCTTTTCCACAGCCGAGGCGATATAATCGTGCCCATCGACCTGTGTGCCCCGGATGGCAATGAATACATCGCCACGCTTTACTTTCCGGGAATCAAACTGCAAGCTTTCAACCTCTTGCCCCAGCGGCCCGTTGGCAGCCAGGACCTTTACAGGTTCCAGGAGGGTTTCGAGTGTTGTAGACATGCTACATCCTAATTTTTATGCGGAGCCTTTCGTACTCCGGTGTTGGTTTCGTTTTTGTTTTATCCTGCTACCGCAAGTACAGCTTTATCTGCTGCCCGCGGATTCTTGTGCCGGGGATGATAGACTGCCGGGCGACCTTCCCTACGCCTTCCACCGAGACTTTGAGCCCGCGGTTTTCCAGTACATGCAGGGCATCCCGCAATCCCAGCCCGACTACATTGGGCACGGTTTCTTCTGCCATTGTGCGGGTTTCCATCATCAAACTGTCTGCACGGGGGCGCAATACTGCCATTTGGGTTTCGGGCTCGCCGTACACGTCCATATCCAGATAAGCGAGCAGTGACCGGTAGTCGTCCTGTGCACCGATGCTCATGCCTGGCAGTGTATTTTCCAGTCCCGGGGGTGGCGCCTGAGCATTGAGCACCGGGTGCAGCGCCGGTTTCACCCGGTAGATGTTATCTGCAATTTCCCGGAAGACCGGCCCGGCTACATCACCACCGTAGAACCCACCGCGCCGTGGCTTATTGATGACCACGATGCAAGAGTATTTTGGCGCTTCTGCCGGGAAATACCCGACAAAGGAAGCCTGATGCCCGCCGATTCGTGTACCTCTTGGCCCTTTCTTATAGTTGACCTGCGCTGTACCGGTCTTCCCGGCAAAGCTGTACTCATCGGTATACAAGTCGTGCGCTGTGCCCCGCTCGCTTTCCACCACTGCCCGCAGCAATTCCTGCAGTTGGTTAATGGCTTTTGGAGAAGCGATGCGGCGGTTAATTACCGTTGGGTAAAACTGCTCTTCCGTTTTGCCCATCCGCTGTATGGCGGAAACCAGGTAGGGCTTCATCATTTTGCCCCCGTTTGCCACAGCGTTGTAGAAGGTCAGCAATTGCAGAGGAGTCAGTTCCAGCTCATAGCCGATCGACATCCAGGGCAGCGTCGTGCCGCTCCAGTAGTCCTCTTCGCTGTAGGCTTCCTTTATATAAGGATTGGCTTCACCCTCGATTTCTATACCAATGGGCTGATGCAGGTTGAACTGCTTCAGGCGGCGGACAAAGCGGGCAGCGCCCTCCTCATCATTGCCGTCATTTTTTTCTCCATAGAACTGCTCAATGGTTTTAGCAATCCCTACGTTAGAGGAGATTTCGAATGCCTCCCGCAGCTTGATGGTATCCATACGATAGCTGTAGGGTGAGGCGTCCTCCATTGTCTCCTCGTAGAACTCTGCCTTACCATTATAGATACGGATAGAGTCGTCGAGGGTCAGGTACTCATCTTCCAGCAGTGCCAATACAGATGCTGCTTTGAAGGTAGACCCCGGCTCTCCGGCTGTTCCAACGGCGAAGTTGTAGGTCTCCCACCAGCCCTGATCGGTTCTGCCAAGGTTAGCGATAGCCCGGACAGCGCCCGTTTCAACTTCGAGCACAATGGCTGTACCCCATTCTGCGTCGTGGGCATTCACCGCACGGTTCAGGGCCCGCTCGGCGATGTCCTGAATATCAAGGTCGATGGTGGTAACGATGTCATTGCCACTTTGAGGCTCTATCGCACTGAGGTCATCAACCGGCATCCAAAGGTCTTTCCGGCGGTCTACACAGACCATCAACTGCTGACCGGGCTGACCGCCCAGTACTTCATCATAATACCCCTCAAGTCCCACTGGTTTGGCACCGTCACGCACGTACCCAACGGTACGCTGTGCCAGGATGCCAAAGGGCCGTTTACGCTCGCTGCGTTTCACAGCAATAAAGCCGCCACCATTGCGGCCTAAGCGAAATAATGGAAACGATTCAATGAACTTTTTCTCCGCGTAGGAGACTTGCTTTTTCAGGAGTACGTAGCGGTCTGTCCCGCCACGCAACTCTAAGAGATACTCCCTTGCGCCGCCTACCGTCACATCCTCCAGGACATAGTAAGCCAGGCAGTGTGCCAGGGTATCCAGGTTTTCTTCAAATGCCTCATCGGTGGCAGCCAGCGGGTCAAAGCGGATATTGAAGTACGGTATGGAGGTCGCCAGCAGGTTGCCATCTTCAGCGAAGATATTGCCCCGGTCGGCCTCAATGGTCCGGTAATCCATATAGTTTTCTTCACCGGCTTTTCGCCACTTATCGCCATTAAGGATGGCCAGGTCGACGGTACGGTAGATCAATATCAGCGCAACCGGAACGACGATGCCGAACAGGAGAAAGTAGACCCGGTAAAGGACTTCATTCTTAATATCCATCTCCTAACTGATAAGCTTCCCGTTGTACTTGTATGCGGTTCAACTGTTTAGAATGCGGGCGCAGACCGTTGTCGCGCACCCGTTTAGCCACTTCCGAACGCTTGGCATTGTACATGTTCTCTGACTGCAGGGACATATAGTACCAGCGCATTTCCTTGAGGTCTTTCTGCAGGGTTTGAATCTCCCGTACATTCCGCTCTGCAAGGTGGGCATTGGCGATGTAGACAAAGGTCAAAAAACCCAGGAACAAGATGTAGAACAGGTGGTCCTGCAGCAGCTTTTTGCTCCAGACCCCCATGTCGAACAGACCTGCGATTGGGCTTTGTCTCTTTGCCATTTGGTTTCTTTATGCTTTGCGCTCCCCTACCCTCAGCTTGGCACTGCGGGCGCGGGAATTGCGCTCAATTTCTTCTTCTGTGGGTAGCTCGGCTTTTTTGGTCAGCACTTTGAATGGCCGGTTGATATTGCCATAAAAGTCCTTTTCCTGTACCCCTTCCACATTCCCGGTCTTCAGGAAATGCTTGACCATACGGTCTTCCAGAGAGTGGTAGGAAAGCACCACTAACCGGCCGCCGGGCTTCAGCACTTCGAGGCACTGATTCAGGAAATCCTCCAGTGCGCCCATCTCATCATTCACGGCGATGCGCAGCGCCTGGAATACCTGTGCCAGGTACCGCGCCCGGTTGCCGCGAACGAGTGGATCGACGACAGCAAGGAACTCACCAATCGTTTTGATCGGCTTTACCCGTTGTTCTGCTACCAGTTGCTCCGCCAGCGTTTTGGCGTTGCGCACTTCCCCGAAGCGGCTAAGGATATCCTGAAGCTCTTCGGCTGTCAGTTGCTGCAGCAAGGTTGCCGCTGTTTCTTCCTGCTGTTGGTTCATCCGCATATCCAGCGGTGCGTCAAAACGGAAGGAAAAGCCCCGCTCCGGCACATCCAGCTGATGGGAAGAAACCCCCAGGTCTGCCAGGATGCCATCCACCTCGCGGATGCGATGCAACTTCAGGAAGCGCTTTAGAAAGCGGAAGTTGTGCTGCACGAAAATGAACCGGTCATCTTCCGGCACATTCGCCAGCGCATCTTCATCCTGATCGAAGCCTACCAGCCTGCCCTGCTCACCGAGGTGCTCCAGAATAAGCCGGGAGTGCCCGCCCCCGCCGAAAGTAGCGTCCACGTAGACACCATCAAGGTTAGTCACCAGCCCGTCGATGCAAGGTTGCGCCATTACTGGGAGGTGGTAACTCATAGCTCCGGTGCTTTGCCGTTTGCCTTGCCCAGTACATCTTCTGCCAGGTCGGAGAAATCCTCCGGTTCTTCATCCAGCAGCGCCTCGTACTGATCGGCTGCCCATATTTCAATTCTGTCGTTATAAGCCGACAGGACCACTTCTTTGTCAATGCCCGCGTATTCCAGCAGGCGCTTGGAGACCAGGATGCGGTCCGCACTGTCCATAGAGACTTTCTGTGCGCCGCGGTAAAAGTAACGGACGAAGTTGCGGTTCTTCTTATTGTAGAGATTCAACTGATTGATCTCGTTGGTGATCCGCTCCCAGACCGGTTCCGGGTACAGCATGAGGCATTGTTCAAAGCCCCGGTTGATGACGAATGAAAGTGCTTCGCCTTCACCGAGTTGAGCAATCAGCCCGCTCGGCATCCGCATGCGCCCTTTGGCGTCTATCTTGCACTCGTATTCGCCTAATAGCTGTTCGAAATTCACTTCTTCACCTAGTCATTTCTTCAAATGTATTACTTTCTGACACTTTTTACCACTTTTTACCACGTTTTCTACTTAAAAAGTTCCTCACATCCCAAAAAACAATGTGCTTACAGACCCGTATCACCAAAAAAATGGCATTTATCCATACTTTTTGATGACAAAACCCGAAAAATCAAATTGAATCATTGTGGGAAAGCGTGGGAAACCTGACCTCAAATTCCCACTTTACAACACCAAGAAAGTAATTTGGAAAGAAAACGCTTATACCGGGATAGAAACAACAACAAAAAGCGAAACGACAGCCCAAACGCAACAACGATTTTGGAAAAGACAAAACCCAACCTGCCCCTCCCTAACAGAAAACGCTCACACCCCCCGCCCCACTCGCGAAGCGAACGCCAGAAGACTTGCCCAACTGCCACACTGCCCACTGCCCACTGCCAACTACAGACTGCACACTAAAAGACTCCCCACGACAAGACTACAAGACTGCCACACTGCCCACTAAAAGCCCCCCCCTACTTCAATCGAATCCCCCCATCCACCAGCTCAATCAACTGCTGCTTGTAAAGGCCTCCGATTGCTTTTTTAAAGGTTTTTTTACTCATTTCCAACTGCTCTCGGATCAGCTCAGGGTCACTTTTGTCATGTAAAGCCAGAAAGCCATTGGCGGTACTGCGGAGCTTAGCCAGGATTTTTTCAGCATTAGGTTCCACCTTGGCATAACCTTCAGGCTGCAGGGTCAGGTCCAGTTTACCATCCGGGCGGACGGTTTTGACGAAGCCTTTCAGACGTTCCCCCGGCTGCAACGTGCGGAAGATATCACTTTTAAAAATCAGCCCCTCGTGCAAGCCGTTGACCGCTGCTTTGGCGCCCAAATCGGAAAAGCCGAGGATGAAGAGGTCTACCTCCTGCCCTTCTTCCACCGTAAGGTTATCCTGAGACAGGAAGCGGCGGAAGCGGTTGGAGCCGACGAGGCGGTCGGTCTCTTCGTCCACATAAACGTAGACCGGGTAGTATTTGCCCGCCTCCATACGCAGGTCCTGTTCAGAAAAGGGCACGAGCAGGTCTTTGTCCAGCCCCATGTCCATCCAGGCTCCGAGCGGAGAGATTTCCTTAACCAGCAGGTTGGCGTACTGATCGCGCTGTGCAAAAGGGCGCTGCGTGGTAGCGATGGGCCAGTCTTCAGAATCGGTATACACGAACACCTCTACTTCCCCACCCTCTTGCAGGCCTTCCGGCACATACTTATTGGGCAGCAGGACATCATCGCCTTCTTCATTGTGAAGGACCATGCCGTGGGGCGTGTCGCGCACGGCTTTGAGATTTTGGAAGGTGCCAATTTCTATCATGATACAAAGTTAGGTGGTTCTCTGACAATTTCCGCGCCTTGACAGAAATGCTTTCGCGAAAAGCTCTACTCCATCTGGTCGTATTTCTTTTCACGAAAGCATTTCCCGCAAAAATTGTCAGAGAAAGGAGTTAGCTTATCTTTGACTAAAAAAGAATGGACGGCAGAAAGCGATCAAATATCAAGCCCGGGCAGTTGGTGCGCATCGTGCAAAAGCAGGATCAACGGACCGGCGAACTGACGGAAGGATATGTGGCGCGTATTCTTACGAAATCACCACAGCACCCGCATGGTATTAAGGTTAAACTAGAAACGGGCGAGGTGGGCCGGGTGAAGGAAATTTTGGAGGAGGGCTGAGGTTTTGGAAAACCCAATTATAGGATGATCGCCTTGAAACGGCTACAAGTATGATATTCGTATCGACAACTACGCGCATCTTTCCTTATTCAGATCGATGAGGCGCCCGCATTTTAGTATTCAGCATTCTTTCAGCATCTTCATCTGTCCAGCCTTTTGCTTCCCACACTTGATCTGCCATATCCATCGCTTTTTCTGCGAAATAATTGGCGATTAGTCATTTGATATTTCTTAAATCTTCTTCCGGGACTTCCTGGGCAAAAAGTTTTACTAATTCTAGTGGTCTGTCAAGTGTTAATTTATGGGTTGAGTGAGAGCGAATTTTGAGGCTAATCAAGGCGGATGTTCCCGCGCATAGCAGCGCTACGTAAGGGGTTATCCAACGAAGAGTAGCCTCAAAAGTCGCCGCAGGCAACCCCTAGTTTTAGCCTTGACAGACCACTAGTTGGAGGTTTGTCAGCGGGGCACCTTCAGGGTTTAATGCTTTCATATTCTATCCTAATTTAAGTGATTTTTAAGTTAAACTCTTATTCGCTCCATATCGTTCCCTCAGCGCACCAGGTTCAGCTCTCCGGAAAAAGTCTCCCGGGTGAAGGCGGTTTCCAGTTGTACCACGTAGACGTACACGCCAATCGGTGCGGCCTTGCCGTTGATCTGCCCGTCCCACGCCAGGTTGCTATCGGAAGACTCAAAAACCAGATTGCCCCAGCGGTCGAATATTTGCAGGGTGTATGTGGCGTTGGGGCAAACCACAAACGGGAAGAAGGTATCGTTGCGCCCATCGGCATTGGGAGAGAAGGCATTGGGCAAATAAGGCGTGCAAATGTATTCCGGCTGTATCGTGTAAATGGAGGCGCACCCAAGTGAGTCTGTCACATTCAGCTCTACAACTGCCGGGTAATTGCCCACTTCCAGCACAGCAGACATACAACTGCTGCAGCTTAAGGCTTCAGCGGGGCTCCAGGTGTAATTGAAAGCAGGGTCGCCTGATGCACTGAAGGTGTGCGCGCTCCCTTGCTGAATAGTCACCACCGTATCAATGCCTACTACCGGTGCGGGCAGCTCGGGCAGCTCCACAAATATGATGGAATCGCAGCCGTACTGATTGGTAAGCAACACTTCTGTGGAGGTCCCGGCCGGAAATGGAACTCCGCCGACCATAAACGTCTCACCCTCACATACGGGCACTTCGATGTAAGTAGTACTAACAGGCCTAAAAGATAGGTTGACCGTGACGATGGAATCACAACCGTCAACGCTTTGCAGTACCTCTTCTCCCGATGGATTGGACTCATTGTAATTGGTATTCCCGACCGTAATATTGAAGCCACTATTCTGACAGGCTTCCAGGGACAGGGTGTCGGTAAGGAATGGGACAAAATTGAGATCAATAGTGACAATAGAATCACAGCCATCAGCTGTAATCATGGCCTCCTGCCCATCGGGATTGGCTTCGTTATATATGGTTCCGTTGACCGTAATGCTATAGCCGCTGTCCTCGCAGACTTCCTGCTGAATAGTCGTACTGAGGAATTCCACAAAATTGATGTTCACATTGATCAGGGAGTCACAGCCTGAAGCATTTTGCAACAGTACGCTGCCAGATGGGCGGTCCACATCAAAGACTTCCCCATCTACCTCAATACTGTAGCCAGACTCGAAACAAGTAGTCCTGCCCAGGTTAATGGTATCCTGAGGAAGCCAGGTGATTTGGGTAAGCACGATGGAATCACAGCCATTCGCAGCGGTCAGGGTATCCAGGTATTCGCCCGGTGCGTTCGCAACTCCACCATCCGGAAGCGCGACCGGCTCCCCTTCACAAACCGTAAACGCCTGGTCCAAAGTGGAAATACCTTCAGCAATCCGGCAGCCCAATGCAAAGATATTGGCCGCCAGAATGTCGTTGTTATTAACAATGCTGTTACCCAGGGATATCTCTCCCGCCCCGTTGGAACACAGGATGCCCACGTCGCCCAGGATGATGTCGTTCGTGGCTTCGTCAAGGGCGACCGTAGGTGCGCCTGTCACATCATTGGCGAGGATTTCGAAACCCGTCGTCGGCAAACCGGTAAAAACGCCCTGATAAGAGCCCCCCTGATTGAAAAAGCTAAGGCTCCCAAAGGGCCCGTCGAAGATGGAAGAGACGGAGGTTTCCTCCTCGGGGGTATTGGGGTTGATGTTCTGATTGGCCGTGATATAGCCCCATGGGCGGGCTTCAGCCTGAGTAACGATCACAAGGTTGCTTTCACAGGCCAGAGACCAGTCTCTGATATTATTGAGTGTTTGAGTTGGGACTGCGGACTCAGTAAGATCGGGCTGCCCAAAAACATCCAGGGTGAGAAACTGCCCCACAAAGATCATATCACAGCCACAATCGTTGATAGCCTGTACACTGCTAAGGTCTGCCGGGGTAGCGCGTTTCAGCTCCAGGTCACAGGAGATGCCATTCTCACCGAACAATGCCGGGTTTTGCAGCTTGGCCACCAGCCCACCTTCAAAGAAATCGCCATCAAAGGTGTATTCGCAGTTGGCACCAAAGGCACCACAGTAGTCTTGTTTGGACAGGTAACAAACGGTAATGACTTCTTCTTCCTGACAGCCACAGTCGTCTTGCGCAAAGCCGGTAACAGTGGAGAGCAGTGCCAGAAGCAAGGTGGCCCCAAAAAGTAATCTTCTCATAAGTCAGGGGTGATTTCTCAGCAAGTTAAGTAAAATCCTTTTTCCTGCCTAGAGCAGCGTGTCCTACCCTGCCACTTTGCCATTAACGGACATCTTATTCCGTTTCGCCCCAGCGATAACTCTGCAAATCGAGGCCGGCGAGATCCAGCACCCGGTCTGTGACGGTCGCAGCCATTTCCTCAAAAGTTTGGGGACGGCTGTAGAAGGATGGGCTCGCCGGGCAGATGATGCCGCCGGCTTCCGTCACTGCTTTCATATTATTAAGGTGTATAAGGCTATAGGGGGTATCCCGGGGCACCAGGATGAGGCGGCGGCGTTCTTTAAGGGCCACATCAGCGGCACGTGTGGTGAGGTCGGTCGAAACCCCGGTGGCGATGCGCCCCAGCAGCCCCATGGAGCAAGGGCAAATGATCACCGTACCGTAACGGGCAGAGCCGGACGCAAAAGGAGCCATGAAATCCCGCTTGTCGTAAAAGGTGAAAGGATAGTTTTCGTAGCTTTTGTCCCCCAGCTCGTATTCCCAGTTGAATTTGGCGTTATCGCTCATCACAATGCCTACTGCTTCCAGTTGACCCTGTACCTGAACCAGGCGGTCCAGCAGTACTTTGGCGTAAATACTCCCGCTTGAGCCACCGATGCCGATTGCAATTTTATGCTTCATAATTGTAGGTTGGTTGAGGAATAAAGGATCGAAGGGTGTGGATTGTTTTGGGAATAAAAGGTGTTTTCTCGCCGTGCCTGTGGCTTTGGCGGGCGGTGGGTGTTTTGGGGTTTTGGGGTGTTTTGGTATTGTGGTGGGCTGGGGAGGGGCTTGGGGTTGGTATTGTGGTGGTGTGGTGGGGTGGGCGGTAAGTTTGGGGATTGGTTTTGTGGTGTTTTGGTGAGCTGGGGGTGGGTAGCACGGGTGGGGTATTGGGTAAAAGGGCAGCTTCTTTAATTTACGTCCTCACAAAGCGTAGCGACCGGTTGCTCAAATGCACAGCGCTTGTGGCCATCTGTCTTTTATTTTTCGAGGGCTTTATTGGAGAAGAATGGGAGATCGGGAGTACTTAATAGCTGCGAATGCTTTATGTTGAAACCGGGGGGCTTCACACATAAACCATGGTAAACAACTAAAATTCAATCCTTTAGAAAGTGGCTCTCCCAAACTGTCCCTTACGGGCTTACCAGGTTGATGCTGATATTGGCATAAAAGGGATTGGTGAGGGAGTTGAGCATAGCATACTCCTGATTACCGAAAAAGCCCCGGAAAAATTCATCTCCACCCGGTAAGGTGTCTGCGTTATAGCTCCAGTTAATGCGGTACCCGGCCTGGGCTTGCAGCCATATAAAGCCAGTGAGCTGCCGTTGCCACATCGCCCGCCAGCGCATTTCGCCCCGGCGTATTTCCAGGCTTTGATTGTTCAGGGTTTCAGAAACCCCGTTGATGCGGTAGCTTTGGCCTTCTAACTCAAAGCCCGCAAACAGCATATTGCGCGGGCTTAAGCTGTAGCGTACGTGTGCCCGGGCCGGCAGCAGGCATTCTACCCCCCAGGGACTGTCTTTTGCGGTCCAGTTGAGCAGGACAACCGGGATGTAATTCAGCTCCCCGACCCGGTAGGTACGCGACAATCCTACCCCCCACTGGAAGTAGTCGCTTTTCCGCCATCCAAACAGAGCTGCGGCAGAGTACCGCAGGTATTCCAGGGACTGCATATTATCGAGGGTATAGTCTCCACTCAGATCGGCACTTCCCTGAAAAAGGAGGAAACGGGTTTCATCAAGTGGCTTGAAAATGGTGGTATTTAGCCCGGCAGTGCGCAGGCCGTTCTGATTGATGGAGCGGGCCACTTCATTGCTGATTTGGTCATCAGGCTCATCAAATTGGTACCGCATATCCCATATATTGGCCCCGAGTTGAACCACCAGGCTATTGCGCGAATAGACCGGGATATTGGCGACCAGCCGTACCCCCTGCGTGGAATTGATCTGATAGGTCTCCTGAGGCACATCTGCTCCATCTTCAAAGCTACCAATTGCAGAAAAACTGGCATCATAGCTCCCCTGAAAGTCATAGCCCAGGGAAATCAGCTGCTGCGGGCTAATCCCGATAATTTTGGAGGAGCAATAGGTTTTCACTTCTACATCTCCGAAGTCAAAATCATCAAATTCGCCGAAATCCAGGTCATCTTCCTGCGCCGTGCTGTCAGGCGTCTGAGCAAAGAGCCATCCACATGACATCCATGCGAAAAGCAACAACAAGATACGATAAGACATTGCGGTAGTGCTTTTTGTAGCGTTAGAATTTCAATCAAGTGCAAAAAATATGCAGGAAACGGAGGGCTCCCTGCATATTGTGACGGGTTATTTGACCCGGGTCCATACATCTGTACGGCCCAGTGCCTTAACACCGATGTACCCTCGGATATCCAGGCTGCCATCTTTTTTCATTTTAATGGTACAGCTGTAGAGGCTACCGCTTAGCGGGTCGTAAATCGTTCCTTCGGTCCATTCATCGTCGCCAGCGTAAACGAAGTCTTTGAGCATCCGATAACCCAGGAGTGGCGTATCCCGCAAAGACTCGTCCGGATTGTTCTTATCCAGTTTGGGCTTTCCTGTTTCCGGATCATTGGGCTCTTTGAGCTTAACGATGCGGCCGTAGTATTTGCCAGCAATATTCTGAACTTTCACCAGTGCACGGCCATTACTGGGCGCCCAAACGCCGATGAGGCGGTCTGCTTCTTTTTGATCAGCTTTTTTGTCTTGCCCGAAAGCAACCCCCACTGTGAGTATAGCGAGAGAGAAGGTAAGAAATATCGATTTCATCATGATTTTAATTGGTTAAAAGTGGTAATTGGGTGAAAAAATGGGACCTCATACCAACGGGAAACTCCTTTATTTGGTATGGGTTACATCAAACGTAAAATCTCCCGAAAAGGTTATCGTGGTGTCCATCATGTCAACGGGAATATTGGCATCAATGACCCACACACATTCCCCGGAGGACAGCAATTCTGATAAGTCCGCTTCATTGGAGACCTGCAGGGTAAGGCTTGACTGGCCCTTGGGCACGGGGTTCAACACTCCCACCTGAATCATGTCGCTGGAACTTGTTACCAATTGCAACACGACATCCGAAAAGGCATCAAAGTTTTGCCCCTCCGGCGCTTTCAATACGGCGGAAGCAAGCGTTGCACTCGTTAGCTCCCCCTCCGCATTCATGGCAGGCGTAAAAGAGGCCTGTGCGGTATTAGGCCCCTGAAAAAGCGGCCCTTCCATGACAAAGGACTGGTCATTCACCGGATACTTAGAGGCCGTTTCCTGCCCACAGGAAGAAAGGAGCATCATGCCAACGACGCCTAATAAGTACGCTGTTCGGAAGAAGATAGAAAGTTTCATATTCTATTTTAGTTCACTCGTATATCCGAGTAATGTTTAGCAATAATACCACGGATAAAAGTATTACTTTTCCTAATTATTTCACAACCGGGAGGTGCTTATCCCCTGTTATTTCATTGAAAACGCACTCGCAGATAAGATAGGCCCCCAGCACAACCTTTCTTTATACATTCTCCGAGTCCTGTTTTAAGACGTGGGTTGATACCTTCAAGTCACATGCAAGGAGTATATCAAATCAACAGAACCTAATCCCCACCCAACGGCACAAAGGCCCACTCCAACCGCCCTTCCTGATACCACAACTCCAAGATGTGGTCCGGGCCAAAGTCCGTTACATAGTCCGGGGCATACTCCCTCGAAACGGTGTTATTGATGCCCGAGCCCAGCAGCCAGATGCCTTCCGGGGTTTGAAATTCGAATTGCTTGGCACGCATACCAAAATCCCCGCCGATGCACATGACCTCCACACCGCGCTGCTTCACCCGGACCAGTTCAGGGTACCAGGTGGCGGTGAGCTCCGAAAGGCTGTCGCAAGTCGTAAAAAACGGCGTAGGGTTCACATTGAAGGCCCGTAGCGTATCGCCACCCTGTGGCTCCACCATCAGATCACTGAACAGTGCGTGGTGGTGCAGAATCACCCAGTGCGTGGCCGCGCTGATGGTATCCGCCACATTCTGCACCATTTGCCACTGCGCCATTTTATCCGCACAGTTTTCCTGTGGCGGTGTGGAAGGGTAAGGCCAGAACAAGTTGGTGTTGAGCACCGTCAGGCAGAAGCCATCTTCCCATACTGTATAATAAGGTGGGGAAGGCAAGCGGCTTAGTACGTTTTCCCGTTCGCCATAGTCCCAGTCGTGATTGCCCGGAGCCCAGTGGGTGCGCTCCAGATTGAATACGGAGTCAAGGTAGTCCATCGTCGCAGGGTTCCTGGCCGTACGGGCGCAAACGTCACCACCCAGCCAAACAGCCTCATACGGCTCGTAGTCGAAAGCCTTCAGGCGGGGGTCCACCTGATCTTCTGTACCCCACTCATAGGGGTGCCCCAGGAAGAGAAAGCGGCGGGGCTCTTTTTCCGGCTTGCAACCCATGAGCAACACCCCGGCCATTAAGCTATAAACAATAGCAATGCGATAAAAAACCGTATCGGTCACAGTAATTTCGTTCAACCTAACAATATGTTTACTTACACAAAAAGCCTTCTTTTGACAATACCCTGACCGAGGGATGACAAAAATCACCCTCAGGCTTTGACTAAGGTCATCTTAGCCCCCTGCCGCCGCCTCTATCTTGCACTCAAATTGAATTAGACACAAGATATGAAAATCATTATCCTCCTGATCATACTAAGCCTTATTGTGGCTTTAGGCTTCCTTTCGGCCTTCTTTTGGGCAGTCAGGGATGGCCAGTTTGATGACGACGTCAGCCCCGCCATGCGGATACTCTTTGACGACGACCAACCGGACAACAACAAAAATACTACAACAACAAAATCGTAACCTAAAATGGCGCAAGTAGAACAATTCCAGTACGATAATGCCATTGTGCGTAAGTTTGCTTACGCGACGATGGTGTTTGGTGCGGTAGGCATCCTGGTAGGGCTTTTGGCCGCCCTGCAGCTCGTCTTCCCGGCACTGAACTTCGCTACTGCAGAGACCACCTTTGGGCGTATCCGCCCCTTGCATACCAACGCGGCGATCTTCGCTTTCGTTGGTAATGGTATTTTCATGGGTGTGTACTATTCGTTGCAGCGACTGCTGAAAACGAATATGTACAGCAAATTTCTTAACGAGTTTCACTTCTGGGGCTGGCAGGCGATTATCCTCGCTGCGGCGATTACCCTACCTCTCGGCCTGACGAGCTCTCACGAGTACGCCGAGCTGGAGTGGCCGATTGACCTTGCTATTGCAGCAGTATGGGTCGCCTTTGGTGTGAACATGTTCGGAACCATCCTCAAACGCCGGGAAAACCACCTGTACGTAGCCATCTGGTTTTACATCGCTACCTGGGTAACCGTAACGGTACTTCACATCGGCAACAACCTGGAAATCCCGGTGAGCATGTGGAAAAGCTACCCGGTATTCGCTGGTGTACAGGATGCCCTGATTCAATGGTGGTATGGCCACAATGCGGTGGCATTCTTCCTGACCACGCCTTACCTGGGCCTCATGTACTACTTCCTGCCTAAGGCAGCGAACCGCCCGGTTTACTCTTATCAGCTGTCGATCATCCACTTCTGGGCCCTGATCTTCATCTACATCTGGGCAGGCCCTCACCACTTGCTGTACACGTCTTTGCCTGACTGGGCACAGTCGCTGGGTACGGTATTCTCCATTATGCTGATCGCACCATCCTGGGGTGGTATGCTCAACGGCCTGCTGACCCTGCGGGGGGCATGGGACCGCGTTCGTCAGGACCCCATCCTGAAGTTCATGGTGGTTGCCGTTACCGCTTATGGTATGGCGACTTTTGAAGGCCCGATGCTTTCCATCAAGTCTGTAAATGCAATCAGCCACTTTACCGACTGGACCGTAGGCCACGTACACATTGGCACACTGGGCTGGAACGGCTTCCTGACCTTCGGTGTACTCTACTGGCTGATCCCAAGAATATTCCAAACGCAGCTGTATTCTCAGAAGCTGGCCAATGCGCACTTCTGGATCGGCACGCTGGGTATCATGTTCTACTCTATCCCATTGTACTGGGCAGGTTGGACACAGTCCCTGATGTGGAAGCAGTTTACTCCTGATGGCTTCCTGCAGTACGGCAACTTCCTGGAAACTGTTACGCAGATTATCCCAATGTACGCCCTGCGTGCCGTAGGTGGCACACTGTACGTTGGTGGTTACTTTGTGATGCTTTACAACCTGGTGAAGACGATCAAGTCTGGTACGTTCCAGGCTTACGAAGCGGCTGAGGCGCCTGCACGGGTCGCTACTGCCGGTGCCCACAAGGGCGAACACTGGCACCGCTGGATAGAGCGCCGCCCGGTACAATTGCTGATCGGCTCTACGATTGCGATTCTGATCGGCGGTATGGTGGAAATCTTCCCGATGGTCATGATTGGCGATCAGGTTCCTAAGATTGAATCCGTGAAGCCTTACACCGCGCTGGAACTGCAAGGCCGTGACCTTTACATCCGCGAAGGCTGTATCAGCTGCCACACTCAAATGGTGCGCCCATTCCGCTCAGAGACGGAGCGCTACGGCGAGTACTCCAAGTCTGGAGAGTTCATTTACGACCGTCCATTCCTCTGGGGCTCCAAGCGTACCGGCCCGGATTTGCACCGCCTGGGCAACAAATACCCAGACAGCTGGCACTACAACCACATGCTTGATCCAACGAGTATGTCTCCAGGCTCCATTATGCCGGTTTATCCCTGGCTGATTGAAGATGACCTGGACAACAGCCTGCTGCCTGCAAAAATTGCCGTGCTGCGCACACTTGGCACACCTTACGAAGAAGGGTATGAAGAAGAAGCCATTGCAGATGCTGAGAAGCAAGCTGCCGAGGTGGCTGCCCGCCTGCGCAAGGATGGCATTGAAGGCGACAATCTGGAGCAAAAAGAGATCATTGCCCTGATCGCTTACCTGCAGCGCCTTGGTACAGATATCAAGCCTGCGCCACAGGCCGGCAACTAAAATTAACGAACTGGTGGCGGGCCTCCTCAACGGCAGGCCTGCCCTCTTCAAATAAAAATCACCATGTTTAAATACATTCTAGAAGGTGCGGGCAACATCAACTGGATGGCGATCGCGTCCCTGTTGACCTTCATGGCCGTATTCCTTGTCAGTGCGGTAATGGCTTTCCGCAGTAAGCCTGCATTCATTGATAAGATGGCGAATATGCCACTTGATGACTCCATCCCATCTTTTAACGCTGAAAATGATCGACATGAAAAATAAAACACTTAAGGCGCTGCCCCTGATGTTGCCGCTGCTCCTGCTTACTGTCGCAGCACAGGCACAGGAAGCCGCAGATGGAGGCGCGACCCCTTACTTCTACGACAACTTCCTGTTCTGGTCGCTGGCGGCTCTGGCCGGCACAGTGATTGTGGCAGCAATAGTTGCGCTTTTCCACCTCCTCAATGTGATGGTGAAGGTCAATCAGATCCGCATCTACCAGGAGATGGGGCTGGAAGCTTACGAAAAAGAAGTGCAGAAAGCCAAAGAGCCTTTCTGGGACCGCATGTACAAGCGGTGGACCGATGCAGTGCCTGTGGAGAAAGAGCAGGACGTTATGCTCGACCACGATTACGATGGTATTAAGGAGCTGGACAACAGCCTGCCACCCTGGTGGGTCGCTATGTTCTACATTACTATTGGTTTTGCGGTAGTCTATATGACTTACTACCACTTTACCGATGCCGGTGCCGGGTCAGCTGAAGAGTACGAGATGGAAATGGAGCGTGCCGAGAAGGCGGTTCAGGCTTACCTTGCCACACAGGCCAATCTGGTTGATGAGACTAATGTAACAGCGCTGACTGATGCAGCTGGCCTGGAAACGGGTCAGAACATCTTCAATGCCAACTGTGCAGCCTGCCACGGTATGCTGGGCGAAGGCGGTGTCGGGCCGAATATGACCGACAACTACTGGATCCACGGTGGCGATATCAAGGATATCTTCAAGACCGTGAAGTATGGTGTGCCCGAAAAAGGCATGATTGCCTGGAAGTCTCAGCTGAGCGCAGCTGACATGCACAAGGTATCCAGCTACATCCTGACCCTTGTGGGCACTAACCCACCCAATGCCAAGGAGCCACAGGGCGACCTGTACGAGCCTCAGGCGGATGCGGTGGAACAACCCGCCGCAGATTCCACCAGCACTGCTGCTGAGCCGGAAGATGCCCTGGGCATGAACAAATAGATTATTAAAAGGAGCTCTGCTAAAGCGGGGCTCCTTTCCCAACTACAATTCCTCCAAAGCCAAAGTCACCCTCACGTAACCCAATAAACACCACCCAGCGCTTAACACACTTTAATCATACTACGTTATGAATACAACCGATCCGATCATAGACACTGAAGACTATCGTGACAAAATCGCGACGGTGGATGAGTCGGGCAAGCGCGTCTGGATTTATCCAAAAAAGCCTAAGGGTCGCTTCACCAATGCGCGCACTTACCTAAGCTGGGTATTGCTCGCTTTCCTGTTTGGGATGCCATTTATCAAAGTAAATGGAGACCCTTTATTGCTTTTCAATATCCTGGAGCGGAAGTTCATCCTTTTCGGCATTCAGTTTATGCCGCAGGACTTCCACCTTTTTGTACTGGCCATGTTGACGCTTATTGTCTTCATTGTGCTCTTTACCGTTGTCTGGGGAAGACTCTTCTGCGGATGGGTTTGCCCACAGACCATCTTCATGGAAATGGTTTTCCGTAAGATCGAATACGCCATAGAAGGCGACGCCAATGCTCAGAAAAGACTTAACAAAGCCCCCTGGACGACTCAGAAAATCATTAAAAAAGTCAGCAAGCAGGCCATATTTTTTGCCATCTCCGTGCTTGTTGCCAATACCTTCCTGGCTTATATCATCGGTGTCGATGAAGTGATTCAGATTGCCACCGAGCCGGTGTCACAGAACCTCTCGGGCTTCATCGCGATGATCCTGTTCTCCGGCGCTTTTTACTTCGTTTTCTCCTACCTGCGCGAACAGGTATGCGTGACGATTTGCCCCTACGGCCGCCTTCAGGGCGTTATGCTGGATCAGAACTCCATCGTTGTTGCCTACGACTTCGTGCGGGGTGAGCCCAGAGGAAAGATGAAAAGGGGGAAAAAGAACAAACCAGCCCCAACTAACGGGAATGGCAGTATTGCCAGCCCTGTTGCGCAAATGCAAACGGATATTGCCACCGCAGAAGTAGCGACCGCACCCGCAGGGAGAGACTATTCGACGCCTCCCGGTGCCAATCCGGCAGAAACGATGAAAAAAGCCCTCGGCGACTGCATTGACTGCGGGCTTTGCGTCAAGGTATGCCCTACTGGTATTGATATCCGCGATGGAACGCAGCTCGAATGCGTGAACTGTACCGCCTGTATTGATGCCTGTGACGAAGTCATGGACAAGATCGACCGGCCCCGGGGGCTCATCCGCTACGACAGCTATAACGGTATTGAATCCGGCAGGAAAAAGCTCTTCACCACACGGGTCATTGCTTACACTGCTGTACTGGCCCTGCTTGTGGTCGTCAACATCGTACTGCTGATGTCCCGCACAGATGTAGAGACCTTGCTGCTGCGTACCCCGGGCACCCTTTACCAGAAAGTGGATGAGACTTACATAAGTAACCTCTACAACTATCAGGTCATCAACAAGACCGGAGAGGAGGTGCCTGTGGAGTTCAAGCTCATTGGTGACATCCCCGGCCGGATAAGGCTGGTGGGCAAGCCACCGGTAGCTGATGCAGGCAAAGTGGCCGAAGGTGCCCTGTTCATTGATTTGGACAAGTCAGCACTGGAATCCAGAAAGACAAAGGTCATCCTCGAAGTGTACTCCAACGGAGAGCTCGTGGATAAGGTCAAGACCAACTTCCTTGGCCCGGTTAAATAAAATTTGAGTTTTGGTTAATGCAGAGGGAGGGGCCTCCGGGCTCCCCCTTTTTCCAAAACCACAAGATATTTTTTGACACAAGAACCCGGTCAGAATGCTGAACGGGCAAAACATTTGAAAATTATGAAATTCAATTGGGGAACTGGCATCGCCATCTTCTTCAGCGTGTTTGTCCTCTCCCTGGTCTATCAGGTTTACCGGTCTACACAGTACGACCACAGCCTGGTTTCAGATCAGTATTACGCTGATGACCTCCGCTATCAGGAGCACTACAACAAGCTGGTCAATGCCCAACAACTTGAAGAGGACTTGAAGATTCATTCGGCAGCAGATCAGGCCGCTTTGGAGCTGCACTTTCCAAAGCAAGTCTCTGCGTTGGGTGGGGAGATTCATTTCTTCTGCCCCTCCGATCAATCCAGCGACTTCCGCCTGCCGGTGAAGCCAATGGGGGATGGCGTACAGCGCATTCCTAC
Source organism: uncultured Phaeodactylibacter sp. (assembly GCA_913057245.1). Taxonomy (GTDB): domain Bacteria; phylum Bacteroidota; class Bacteroidia; order Chitinophagales; family Saprospiraceae; genus Phaeodactylibacter. Next base: position 131,074 of record CAJXNH010000005.1, on the reverse strand, counting down.
TGAGGAACTTCGCCGGGGCCTTTGGAAGATCAAGGTCGACTGGACCGGCGATGGAAAGGCTTATTATAAGGAACAAGATATCCGGTTGTAATATGGCGATTTGGACGGCATTCACCATAGGCCTGCTCGGCAGCCTGCACTGCGTCGGTATGTGTGGTCCGATTGCCCTGTCTCTGCCCTATCAGGGCAAACGGCGTTGGGCGGCAGCCGGTAATGTCCTTTTGTACAATATCGGCAGGGTGCTGACTTATGCCCTGCTGGGCTCTGTAATTGGCCTGGTGGGCAAAGGTTTCTTCCTGGCGGGGGCGCAGTCCTATATTTCTATCGGGCTGGGCGTCTTTTTGCTTATTGTTGCCCTGTTTTCTATTGATGTGGAAAGCCGGATCCTGCAAATTCCATTCATGCAGGGCCTCAACGGCTGGGTCAAGACTCAGCTGGGCAGGCTACTGCGCGGTGGTGGCAGAGAGCGCCTATTACTCATCGGCAGCCTGAACGGGCTACTGCCCTGTGGCCTGGTCTACGTAGCAATCGTGGGCGCGGTCAGTACAGGAGCAGTATGGAACAGTGCGCTATACATGGCAGCCTTTGGGCTGGGCACGATCCCATTGATGATGGCGACAGCACTTGCCGGGCAGTTCATCAAGCTGGAATGGCGGGTGCGCTTGCGCAAATTGCTCCCGGTCTTTCTGGTCGGCTTTGCCATCCTGTTCATCATGCGGGGGCTGAATTTTGATGTCCCGATTGAATTTCGCTTTTGGGAAGACATGCAGAATGCGCCGATGTGCCACTAAATAAGCATCTGCGTAAAATTTCCCAGGCGTAATAACAGAATCAACTAATCATGGTCAAGACAGATATCATCATTATTGGGGCAGGGCCGGTAGGCCTGTTTACTGTTTTTGAAGCCGGGCTGCTGAAGCTGCGCTGCCATATTGTGGATGCCCTTCCGCAACCGGGTGGGCAACTGGCGGAAATCTACCCCAAAAAGCCCATTTATGACATCCCCGGCTACCCTACTGTAGGCGCTAAGGAACTGGTCGACAACCTCATGGAACAGATCGAACCGTTCAAGCCAGGTTTCACCCTGGGGGAGCGGGCTGAAAAACTGGATAAGCAGGAGGATGGCAGCTTCACCATCACCACGAGCGAGGGCACCCAAATTAATGCGCCGGTAGTAGCCATTGCCGCGGGCCTTGGCAGCTTTGAGCCCCGCAAGCCACCAATCGAAAATATTGAAACTTTCGAGCACAAAGGCGTGGAATACATGGTGAAGGAGCCTGAGCACTTCCGCGATAAGCGGGTCGTGATCTCCGGTGGTGGAGATAGTGCGCTCGACTGGGCGATCCACCTTTCTGACATGGCTAAAGAACTGACCCTGGTGCACCGCCGAAAAGGGTTCCGGGGTGCCCCCGACAGCGTAGAGAAAGTTGAAAAGCTAGCCGCCGAGGGTAAGATCAACCTGGTCACGGAAGCGCAGGTCATTGGGCTGGAAGGCAACGGTAAGCTGAAAGAAGTGGTCATTCACCACAAAACGGAAGGCGACTACACCAAAGAGACTGACTTTTTCGTACCTCTCTTTGGGCTTACACCCAAAATGGGGCCTTTGCAGGACTGGGGCCTTGATATTGACCCTAAAGACGGCATCAAAGTCGACACCTTTGATTACAGCACCAACATACACGGCGTATTTGCCATTGGCGACATCAATACCTATCCGGGAAAGCTAAAGCTCATCCTGTGCGGCTTCCACGAAGCTACACTGATGTGCCAGTCTGCCTTCAAAATCGTGCACCCGGAACAAAAAGTAAGTTTCAAATACACGACCGTTAATGGCGTTAACGGGTTTTAAGAATCTTGTGTCAATTCACTTTTGCGCCCCCATTGCCTCCGCCCGGAGGCAGGGGGCGCTACTTTTTTACGCCTGCCTGAAGTTTTGAGCGCTGAGCTCAAGAACTGAAAATTAGGATATGTTGTTTCTATTTTGTATATTTGGAACTAGTGATTTCAAATATTGTTTTGAAATTAATTCACAATCCAAAATTTGTTCGCCATGACGCCCATTAACCCAGCGGTCTTTTTTTGGTAATTAGTTTACTTTGCTTTGCGCAGAGTCCTCCGCCTAACCAGCACTAAAATAGCTGATAACCTATCAAGACACCCAACGGCAGCCTTAAAGAAACCTGCCGCATCTACTAACCAAATTATTTACAGGTATGACAAAGAGGTCGATCCAACGCCGACTACTGAAAGCACGAATTTCACTCAACCATACCATTCAAAAAATTCTTGACATCAACCGGAACCGCAAAAAGCTGGAGTACTCCAGGCGGGCAGAAGACCGGGAACGACACCTTAACGAAGAACTGCGCGTGCTCAATAAGATGGCCGAATACCAAGACCGGCTCATCAAGCATTACGAACGAACACTCACCTTAAAGAAAGTACGGCACACTACTGTAGAAAGAAGAACATCGCATCACCAACAGCCCACCCTACCCTAGGCTGATTGGCATTTTTCCCTGTATCCGGTTTACAATACCGGGCACGAACGGACGTATTTGCTCCAGCAAATCGCTGAGCTGATATTGCTTGTCCTCTATCCGGTCGAGATTGTCGATAGAGGTTTGTATCAGTTCAGCGAGCTCGTCCTTCTCCATTAGCATTTCCTTATATTGCGCCACTGCATTGTACCATAGTATGGTGGGCAGATAGTTCGCATTGCGTTGGTACTGCCGTTCTTTATCGAGCAGATGGTATTTGCGCACGACCTTCAATACCTTGGGGTAGCGTTCCTGACGGAGCATAGCCTCCAGGTAAGACGAGAAGAAAATATGCCAGCGGTGCTCGAATACTTCCTTTTTGTAGGCTTGTAAAAAGGACTCCGCGTAGTTTTCCGCGTTGCGATACTGTTGATTGTAGTTCAGGCACTTGAGGTAAAAAGCTACAAAACCAATCCGGTTATGGAAACTCGGCGTATGTTTCATCTCCGGGTAAGCCGTACGCATGAGTTGCAGCGCCTCCGGATATTTCTTCTGCCGGAGCAGCACCGCGCTCAGGTTGTTGACGTAGTGGATGTAGTCACTGTTCTTATCCCGCACGGACAGATAGCCGTAGTACTCCGCCTTATCGTAATCCTGAAACTTCGTATGTAGCAGCACCCGGTTGCCATAGTAATTGAGCAGAAGGCGCCGGGAATAATACTGCCCCTTACGGAATAAGCTATCAATGTAGTCATACTTTTCCTTTAGCTTGTCAAACTGCCGGTAGTTGAAGTAGATAAAGGTAAGGCGCACGAGCGCCAGGTAGCGGTTCAGCCCATCGAGGTGCTCATCGTAGAAGACTTCCGTAAGCCAGTCTTCCCACTGCATCGACTGCGCAGAATTTTCAGAATACTGCCCCACGATATCTGTAGTTGCCTCATGCATACGCTCAAAGACCCCTTTGCAGGTATCATAACGCTCCCGGTACTTACGCAAAAAATCATCCGCGACCCGGTGGTGCGCGTACCGCATTCGGATCAGCAGGTACTGCCGGTACAATTGTACCAGCTCGTAAAATTTAGTGAAGTAAAAGTCGAGCTGCTCATAATCCCGGATCGCTTTAATAAGTTGCTTTTCTTCTTTAGGCTCAATGGCATCGGTCATGATTTGCCGCTCCATGTGGCTCATCCAGTCAAAACGCACATCGACATCAATGGACTCGAGGCGCTCATTGACCCAGTTTTTCAAATTGGAGTATTTGCGCTTATCGATCGACTTATCGTAAGGGGTGAATTGACGGATATTGGTGCAGTTGTAATTGAGCCGTTCCAGTATGCCCAGCTTGACCTCGTCCTCAAACTGCTGCGTTTCGAGCAGGTAGGTGGTTTCATGCGGCAAAAGGCTGTCTGCAAACTCTGTAAACTTCTGTAGCTTCTTTCTCATGTCCGATTTGACTTATTCCTACAACCAAGGTAAGCTTTTCCAGACAAATACAAAAATATCTAGATATTTATATGTGAGTTGTAAAACAAAATACGGTCACGATGCGGTATGCCGGCCCAAATTGCGCCAGGCATTCCAGCATATCTCCGTGTCTTTGCTGGTATTGTAGTCTTTGGCGTAGAAAAAATTAAGCCGCTGCCGGGTCGCCTGATCTAACTGACGGATACGCAACCCGTCGAGTGGGGATAAGATGCCCTTCCGGATAGCAGGCAAACTGACATCTTCTTTCTCCGTAGCCGCGTAGCCTACCCAGCTGTACCGGCCGATCAGTACCCACAGGCTGTTCCGCAACAGACCCAGTGGCCGGCGCACAAGGAGCGCTTGCAGTGGAAGCGTCAGCAACAGAAACAACGCGAAGCTGATGTCGAAAAGCCGTTTATTGCGTTGACTCATAGACTGAACGATATTATAGCGGATATCAATGGTGTAGAGCTCGCCGGCGGTATTTTTGGAGCTACTGCCGATGATGCTCATACTTTCCTGCGGCACAATTTTATAATTGACAGCGGGTCCAAGCCGTGACATCCACTGCATGACCGCCTGCGTGGGTACGTCCCGGGAGCAGAATATCACTTCCCGTATATGGTAAATGTGTACCACCTCCTCCAGTTGTTCAAGGCGGCTGAGGTAGATGGTTTGGTCATGCGGCTCATCAGTAGGCGCTACAGTGCCCACCACCGGGCGGTGGACTTCCGCCTTATGCAATAACTGCTGCACCCGTTCGCTTTCCTCAATTGTCCCTACAATCACTATGGGCATCTCCCCTTCTTCCCCGATCCGCAGGTGGCGGAGCGCAATGAAATGCATTAGCATACGAACCCCTACGGTAGCCGTAAGCGCCCAAAGTGCGCCCAGCAAAATAAGCGCCCGGGAATTGCGGTACTCTTGCTCCAGCAGTCCGTAAACAGCAAGCAGCACCAGTGTACCCAACATTACGCCTCTGACCAGCCGCCGGAGGCGGTAGCGCTCATCGTACCCTCCGTTGAAAAAGATGGAAAGCAGCCAGATGCCTACGTAAAGTGGAAAATTGACGTACAGGATAGATGAACTGTAGTAATCCGGATCCTTAAAATGATACGCTCCCCAGAAATCTTTCAGAAAAAATAATCCGGTGTAAACCACCAGGCCGTCAAGTAGTGGTAGGTACGCCCGGCTCAGGAAATTTGACACTACTGTCAGCCCGGCCCGCAGGTAGATTGCGATCTGCAACATCAGCACAAACAACGCAGCCTTATTGCCTGTGAAGTGTTTACGGGCAAAAATGATCATGGCATTATAAAAGGCTCGGACATAATTCAGGCTGCCCTTTTTGGTACTCTCGCCTTTATAATGAATAATCGAGGTCTCAGGCAGGTAGTAATTCTTGTACCCTCCCTGAATGATGCGGTAAGATAAGTCTATGTCCTCGCCGTACATAAAAAACGCTTCGTCCAGCAGCCCCACTTCCTCCAGCACGGAGCGCCGCATAAACATGAATGCCCCCGCCAGGACCTCCACTTCATTCGTCTCCATCTCATCCAGGTAGCCCAGGTGATAGCGGTTAAAAAGGTGGGATTTGGGGAATAGTCTGGATAGCCCAACCGTCTTACAAAAAGCCACCCATGGAGAGGGGAAGCCCCGCTTTGACTCCGGCAGGAAAGCACCGCTGCCGTCAATCATGCGGACGCCCAGCCCGCCGGCCTCCGGGTGGGCATCCATAAAAGTGATGCACTTTTCGAAAGTATCTTCTTCGACTACGGTATCCGGATTGAGCAGGAGGACGTACTCTCCCTTGCTTTGCCGGACCGCCTGATTGTTGGCGATGGAGAAGCCCGGATTATCTTTATTTTGAATGAGGTGCACCTCAGGAAATTTCTCCTGCACCATGCGCACAGAGTCGTCCACGGAGTTATTGTCGACCACCCAGGTTTCCACTTCCAGCCCGCGTGAGGCGCGGCGCACGGAGAGGAGGGCCTGCTCGAGGAAGTACTTGACGTTGTAGTTAACGATGATGACGGAGAGCTTCATTAAAGCTATGCTTTGTTGTAAGGCTGCCGCGCCACAATCGACCGCCCCAGGGTCAGTTCATCCGCATATTCCAGCTCGCCGCCGAAGGAAACGCCACGGGCGATGGTGCTTACCTGTACTTCCTTGCCTTCCAGCTTTTTGGAGATATAAAAGGTCGTCGTATCGCCTTCAATAGTGGGACTGATGGCCATAATTAACTCTTTGACCTCATCTTTCTCAATACGCTCCAGCAAAGGGTCAATGGTCAGGTCTTCCGGACCCACCCCCTCAATTGGGGAAATGACGCCGCCCAGAACATGGTACAGCCCCCGGTACTGCCCGGTATCCTCAATGGCCATCACGTCTCGTATGCTTTCCACCACACAGATGGTCCCTTCTTCCCGGCGTTTATCCGCGCAGATGGTGCAGAGCCGGTCATCCGACAGGTTATAGCAGCGCTCGCACTGCCGGATATTTTTCCGCATGTTGACGATCGCTTCCGCAAACTGCTCCGCAACTTCCTCGGGCTGCTGCGTAAAGTGGAGGACAAGGCGCAGGGCCGTCTTCTTGCCAATACCAGGCAGGGTAGCGAAGGCATTGACCGCTGATTCGATATGTTTGGACGAGAAATTCATGGATTCAAAATTAGCAATTACCAGGGGAAAACGCGATGCCAGGCAAACAATTCCCCCCTTCATACCTTGTCTTGAGTAACAAACTTAGTAAACATGACCCGGTCATTTGGCGAATTTGGGCAGGATAAGCCTGCTTTTTTCTATTTCTACGACGCCCTCTGCGGCTGGTGCTATGGCTTCAGCCCGGTCATCCATCAGTTGTACCAACAGTTTGAATCCAAAATGGATTTCGAGGTCATCTCCGGTGGCATGATTACCGGCGACCTGGCGGGGCGCATTGGAGAAGTGGCCGGTTACATTAGTGAAGCCTACCGGACAGTAGAAGAGCGTACCGGCGTTACTTTTGGCCCTGACTTTTTGGAAGGCACGCTTGCAAACGGCAGAGCGGTCTTCACCTCGGTACCCGCAGCGGTGGCAATGGCGATTGCCAAGGAGCAGGTACCTGACAAACAGGTGGAATTTGCTCATCTTTTGCAGCGAGCAGTTTACTTCGATGGGATACCGCCGGCTGAAGCCCAGGCTTACGCGCCCTATGCGGAGCAAATCGGGATGGACGGCCCGTCATTCACCAAGATGATGAAAGACCTGGCTTACCGGCAAAAAGCAGAAGAGGAATTCCAAATCACCGCACAAATTGGCGTTCGTGGTTTTCCCACCTGCTTTATGAAAACCGGCGATCAGTTTCACCTGATTGCTACCGGTTTCCGTCCTCTGCCCGAAATGCTGGCCGCCGTTCAAAAAGTATTGAATCTCCCCCCTGTGAACCCTAACTAAGCGGGTGGGTTTTAATTATTGAGCAATAATCATTTTCTTTGCACTTAGTGTATCAATTACACCAGGTATTAACAAAAGATCAACTACCAAAATACACAATCGTATGGCAGAAGTCATCAGAATGCCCCGAATGAGCGACACAATGGAAGAGGGCAATATTGTGAGCTGGCTCAAGGAAGAAGGTGAAGAAGTGGAAGCTGGCGAAACGCTGGCGGAAGTGGAGACCGATAAAGCTACCATGGAGCTCGACAGCTACTTTGATGGGGTACTCCTCCACATCGCAGTAAAAGAAGGTCCTGTACCGATTAACGATGTCATTGCCGTAATCGGAGAAGAAGGCGAAGACTGGAAAGCTGCCATCGAGCAATCTGCTTCCGAAAATGGAGGCGCTGATGACAGTAGCGACGATTCCGGGGACGAGGAAGCTACGGCACCAAAGGAAGAAGAGACTTCCGGCAGCCCCGCAGCCTCTGCATCTTCAGATGACAGCGGATCAGATAGCGATAAGCGAATCAAGGCTTCTCCTCTCGCCCGCAGTATGGCTAAAGAAGCGAACATCGACCTCGCTCAGGTGAATGGCTCCGGAGATGGCGGCCGTATCGTCAAAAAAGATATTGAGGAGGCGATCGAGCAACAACAAGCTGCTCCGGCTCCACAACCTGCTCCGGCTGCAGCGCCCGAGGCACCTGCAGCACCGCCTGCACCACAGCAGGAAGCTCCGGCAGCTAAAGTTCCTGAGTTTTCTATTTCTGCCAGCGGTGACAACTACGAGGATCAGCCCATCAGCCAAATGCGCAAGACCATTGCACGCCGGCTTGGTGAAAGCAAATTCTCTGCTCCGCACTTCTACCTGACCGTAGAAATCAATATGGATAATGCCATGAAGGTGCGCAAACGCCTTAATGAAGTGGCTCCAACCAAGATTTCCTTCAACGACCTGGTGGTCAAAGCCTGTGCCGTAGCACTGCGTCAGCACCCTGCGATCAACTCTTCCTGGCTGGGCGATAAGATCCGTAAGAACAAGGATGTGAATGTTGGCGTGGCTGTTGCCGTAGACGAAGGGCTGCTTGTACCGGTTATCCGCTTTGCAGACATGAAATCACTGTCGCAAATCAATACCGAAGTCAAGACCCTCGCCGGCAAAGCGAAAAACCGCAAACTGTCTACTGAAGAGATGCAAGGCAATACCTTTACCATCTCTAATCTGGGCATGTTCGGCATTGAAGAATTCACGGCCATCATCAACCCACCAGATAGCTGTATCCTTGCAGTTGGCGGCATCATTCAGAAGCCTATTGTGAAGGACGGAGAACTGGCTGTGGGCAACATGATGAAAGTAACGCTGTCCTGCGACCACCGCGTAGTGGACGGAGCGACTGGCGCCGCTTTCCTCAATACCATTAAAGATATTCTGGAAGATCCTATCCGGATTTTGGTGTAAAAACCAACCAGCTATAAATGAATGCATAAGGGTTCTGGCGAAAGCCGGGCCCTTTTTTATTTTGGAACCCAACCCACCCTTTTTTTGTATTTTTGAGTATGAGGTATCTGGACCCAAAAAATGACCTGACCTTTAAGAAGGTCTTTGGAGAGCACCCGCACCTGCTGCGCAGCTTTCTTAATGCGTTGCTGCCATTGGCGGAGGGGCAACAGATAGAGCATATCGAATACATTCCAGCTGAGCTCGTGCCTAATATCCCTCTGCTCAAAAACTCTATTGTGGATGTCCGCTGCACCGACAACCGGGGACGGCAGTTTATTGTGGAAATGCAGATGCTCTGGACCGACAGCTTCAAAAACCGAGTCCTCTTCAATGCCTCTAAAGCTTACGTGAAACAGTTAGACCGGGGGCATGAGTACAAAGGGCTGAAGCCGGTCTACGCCCTCAGCCTCGTCAATGAAGACTTTGAGCCCAATACCGGGCAGTACTATCACCACTACGCTATTGTACATACTGAATATCCGGAAAGACGCATTGACGGGCTTCAGTTTGTCTTTGTGGAGTTACCCAAATTCAAGGCACAAAACCTCACGGAAAAGAAACTCCAGATCCTCTGGCTCCGGTACCTTACCGAAATAGAAGACGGTACGGAGCAACTCCCCGCTGACCTCTTGGAAATCCCCGAAGTACGGGAAGCAATCGAGCATTTGCAGGAAAGTGCATTCACCAGGGAAGAACTGGCTACGTATGACAAGTACTGGGACAGCATCAGCAGCGAGCGCACCTTGATTGAAGACGCCTATTCGGAGGGGGAAGAAAAGAAAGCCCTTTCCATAGCCCGCAGCATGAAAACCAAAGGCTTTGATACGCCTACAATCGCTGAGCTGACAGGGCTAAGCCAGGAACTTATCGAGAGGTTGTAACAGCGGGCGGGCCTTCACACCTCGGTCGGGGATAGCGCAATCACCGTATTGCTGGCTCCCCGGGATAAAGTTTTCGGATATGGCTTAATCATGCTGATTTGTTTGTACGTAAGATATTCAATGATGATGGAATACGGTAAAAAACTCTATCTTACTCCAGGTGTTTTTATGCAAAAGAATCTCATAAGTGATGAAAAAAACTGTGGTCCTTGGTGCTTCTCCCAAACCAATACGTTATTCCTATGCAGCCGTTCAGCAGTTGGCTTCCAAAGGACACGAGGCAGTGCCTATTGGTGTAAAAGACGGTGAGATTGATGGCATCGAAATCATCAAAGGCACCCCTGAGGTGGAGGATGTCCATACTATTACACTTTACCTGAGTCCACCGCGGCAGCCACAGTACTACGATTACATTTTCAGCCTAAACCCTAAGCGGCTGATCTTTAATCCTGGCACAGAGAACCTGGAGCTTATCCAAATGGCGAAAGACAAAGGCGTAGAAGTTGAAGTGGGCTGCACCCTGGTCATGCTGTCGGTCGGAAATTATTAACTGTATTTTGCTGAACACCTCTCCCTTCTCAACAGTTAGGCAGATAAAAGATTTTGCCAACAGATACCCAATTTGCAACGGACTGGCTCGAAGAGCGCTACCGCTTTGACGTCGCCGCCCGAAACCCAAAAGTGGAAGCAGCCTGCCTGCAGTATTTCGCTCAACATCCCAGTGTCTCCATCATTGATATCGGTGCCGGCACGGGCGCTAACTTCATTTACCTTTCAGAAAAGTTCCCGCAGTCGCAGCAGTGGGCGCTTGTCGAACTCAACCCGAACCTGCTGAAACGAGCACGCGAACGCCTCAAAATCTGGGCTGCTGCCAAGGGCTATGGCGTTCAGGAAAATGGGCAAAATCTGGACTTTCGGCGTAATGATCAGCACATTCAAGTGCAGCTCCTACAGGGCTCTTTCCTCGAATTACCCCAACTATTGCAACCGGACCGGTATCACATGGTTACGGCATCAGCAGTATTTGACTTGCTCAGTGGACAAATGCTGAGCGATTTGGTACAAACCTTCCATCAAAACCGGTTGGCTTTACTGACTACCCTGAACTACGAGAGCATGGCATACCTCCCCGCTGATGCAGAAGATGACCACTGGATCAGGCTTTATGAAACGCACATGCAACGGGAACAGGACTTTGGCAAAGCGCTCGGCCCCAGGTGCAGTGACTTTTTAGAAAAGGAGTATGCGCAGCTGCCAACCGCACAAATGCTACGCGCACCAAGCCGGTGGCAAATTGAGCCGGCAGATACCTTCATGCACGGCCACATGCTACAGTTTTTAGAGCAAAGCCTTCTGGAAATGAAAAGTATGGGACACTCCGGTAAAGGGTTGGACGCATGGCTCCAACGAAAAAAAGTGCAGCTTCAGTCGCAACAGCTTCGGTTATCGGTGGCGCATTCTGACTTTTTCACTGCTCCTGTTTATGAGGGATAATACCTGGATGCGGCTACACGCAGCCCTCATGCTAGCCGCTTTAATCCTATTGGGCTGGACTGGGCTTTGGTGGCCTGTGCTGGGGGTTTCTCTGGTCACTTTTAGCTGGTTGGTAGCTACTCACGCCCCTGTACTGCGGCGGTTACGCCCCTTTGGAGGATATGCCAACTGGGTTACCCTTGCGCGGTGGGCTCTGCTCCTGTACGCAGCCTATAGCCACCACCAGTGGCCGGACTATATTGTTTTCCTACTTTTCCTGACCGTAATTATATCAGATGGCATTGACGGATACCTGGCGCGCCGTTATCAGCAGTCTACGGCTGTTGGTGGTTTGCTGGATGTAGAAACGGATGCCCTGATGAGCGCTCTACTTGCTGGGATTCATTATCAGGAAGGTCTTGTTGGCGGGTGGATGCTTCTGGCGGGTGGAATGCGTTATGGCTATGTGTGGTTGCTGTATCTGTTGGGGTGGGAAAATCATGAGGGGACAGACAACCCGAATGCCCGGTGGATTGGAGCGACTTTTATTAGTGTGTTGATGGGCCCGTTTATTGCTCCGGAATGGCTATCGGTGCCAGCATTGGTTGTTGGCAGTCTGTTGGCCACTTACTCCTTTGGGTATTCTCTGTGGGGCAAGCGCAAAGCCTGACCCACAGAAAATGCCAAAACTAGGCTGCATTTAGCCCCCCCTTGCCTGGTTCCGGCATCTTACATTCTTCGTCAGGTTTTTTGCCACAAACAGTACATTCTCCCACTTCACTTTTCAGCATGGGGTTATTGGTCGCGCAGGTTCCCCGAAACTCATTGCCAGTCATAATCTGCCGCACATTAATCAGGGCAAAACTGATACCAAATACTACAAAAATGATTCCGAGGACATACAAATACTCCATGGTTATCTTTCTTCTTTACGGTGCTAAACAAGTAGTAGCCCGGCACAGTTCATAACTCCGCAGGAAGCCCTACCTTTGCGGGTGCAAAATTACAAAAAAACCACACCATGCAACATAAACTCGATGCTTTTGCCCGATTGCTGAATATAATGGATGAGCTGCGGGAACAGTGCCCCTGGGACCGCAAGCAGACCTTTCAGAGCCTGCGCAATTTAACGATTGAGGAAACCTACGAGCTGGCAGATGCGATCCTGGACGAAGACCTGCCGGAAATCAAGGAGGAAATTGGTGATTTGCTCCTGCACATGGTGTTTTACGCCAGGATAGCTGATGAAAAGGGCGCTTTCGACATCGCGGACGCGCTGAATGCCGTTTGCGAAAAGCTCATCAAGCGCCACCCCCACATTTACGGGGACGTGCAAGCCGAGGACGAAGAGACCGTCAAGAAGAACTGGGAGCAACTCAAGCTGCAGGAAGGCAAAAAGTCCGTCCTCGCCGGTGTCCCTCGTTCCCTGCCTGCCATGGTAAAAGCCTACCGCATGCAGGAAAAGACCAAACAAGTGGGCTTTGAGTGGGAAAACAAGGCGCAGGTCTGGGATAAGGTAGTAGAGGAAATGGAGGAATTCAGAGAAGCAAGCGAGCAGGGGTTGTCACAAGAAAAAAAAGAAGAGGAGTTTGGTGATGTGTTGTTTTCACTGATCAACTACGCCCGGTTTGAAGGTATTGACCCCGAGACCGCCCTGGAGCGCGTCAATCAGAAATTCAAGCAGCGCTTTGAGTACATTGAGGCACATGCTGACCGCGCCTTGACGGAAATGAGCCTGGAAGAGATGGATGCGCTCTGGAATGAAGCTAAACGCCGATAGAATTCGCTATTTTTAAGGGAAAGCCTGCCAATTTTATTACCTTTGCGCCTCGCAAAGAGTATCTTAGCGTGCCTAAACTACCTTTTGCAGGAATTGTTCTGAAGGTATTAGGTCCTTAAACGTCATGACGCAAACCAGATGAGAAAGATAGAACTCGATATCGTTGCTTTATCTCACAGCGTAACCCAATCCCACAATTATGCGGTGGTCCTTGGAGAACAGGGAGGCTCACGCCGCCTGCCCATTGTCATCGGCAGCTTTGAGGCTCAGGCTATTGCCGTTGCGATGGAGCGTATGACTCCAAACCGCCCGCTTACCCACGACCTTTTCAAGAATACGCTGGAGACTTTCAATATCGAGCTCAAAGAGGTGGTCATCAATAACTTGCTGGACGGAATTTTTTACGCCCGCCTGATTTGCATTAAAGACGGTGAAATCATCGAAGTCGACTCCCGCACTTCCGATGCCCTCGCCATGGCGGTGCGTTTCGATTGCCCGATTTATACCTATGAGTTTATTCTTGATGCTGCCGGCGTAGTCCTGGAAGATGAGGGAGACGAAGACATGGGTGAACCTGAAGAAGCCGAGGTACCTGAGAGAAAAGCCAGCCTTTCCTCCTATTCCGTCGAAGATCTGCGCAAAATGCTGGACGAAGTGCTTAACGAGGAAAACTACGAGCGGGCAGCGGAGATTCGGGATGAGATTGACCGGCGTCAGCAGGAGTCATAGTAACCTCATACCCATTTTACCTCCCTCAAACGCCATCTGCCTACCCATGCGCGTCATTTTGATTCTATCTGCTCCAGAATAGTCAGTACCCGATCCATCATGTCCGCTGTAAAGTCCAGATGGGTCACGAAGCGGACGGTCTGAGGGCCAAATGCTGAGGCATTGATCCCTCTGCCCTTCAACTCCTCCAAAAACTTGTCAGCAGTCAAGCCTTCCACCAGGTCAAAAATCAGAATATTGGACTGTACCGGCCGAACGCTCTCCACGTAGTTCAGCCCCTGCAGCAACTCCCCTATCCGGCGGGCACGCTCATTGTCTTCCCGCAGCCGTTCCACCTGATGATCCAGCGCATAAATACAAGCTGCCGCTAAATAGCCCGCCTGCCGCATACCGCCCCCCATTACTTTGCGCAAGCGCCGGGCCTGTTGTATGAAGTTTCTTGTTCCCGTCAGGACAGATCCTACCGGGGCGCCAAGCCCTTTAGACAAGCACAGAGAAATGCTATCGAAATGTGCCCCCACTTCCTGAGTGCGTTCCCCCGTTTCCACCAGCGCATTGAACAGCCTTGCGCCATCCAGGTGCAACGCCAGGCCTTTTTCCCGGCACAGCGCTTGAATAGGGTGAATTTCGTCCAGGGTGTAGTAACTGCCCCCTCCTTTATTACAGGTATTCTCCAAAACCACCAGACGGCTGATGGGCAGCCAGTCATATCTAGGCTTAATGGCAGCGGCTACCTGTTCGGCTGTAATTTTCCCATTGGCACCTTTAATCAGGTTGATGCCCACACCGGAATTATAGGCATACCCTGCCGTCTCATATTGATAGATGTGGGAGTACTCATCACAGATCACCTCGTCCAGTGGTTGGGTATGCACTTTGATGGCAATCTGATTGGTCATTGTACCGGAAGGGCAATACAAGGCGGCTTCCTTGCCAAACATCTGTGCCACTTTTTCTTCCAGCGCATTCACGGTAGGGTCTTCCCCAAAAACATCGTCCCCCACCTCTGCCTGCATCATCGCTTCCAGCATCCCCGGGGTAGGCTTGGTGACTGTATCACTGATTAGATTGATCATCTTTTTTACGGGGAATTTAGGGATTTTTTGGGGGAAAGCCTTCAGGTCCTTACACAAAAAAGCCCCCTCCCGGCATGACCAGAAGGGGGCTTACATTTTATCCTAAGCTTCCGATTTTACTCTTCCGCTACTTCTTCTAATTGCTTGCGGCGTGCTTCGTGTGCCTCGTGTGCTTCCATGGTGGTCACAAAGAGGTCTTCGTACTCGCGCATGCCCGTACCAGCCGGGATGCGCTTACCAACGATGACGTTCTCTTTCAGGCCGTTGAGGAAGTCCATTTTGGCACCGATCGCTGCTGTGCTGAGTACCTTAGTCGTTTCCTGGAAGGAAGCGGCAGAAATCCAGCTTTCCGTACCCAGAGAAGACTTCGTAATACCCTGCAGGAGCGAGCTTGATGTCGCAGGCACTGCATCGCGGTATTGTACCAGTTCGAGGTCATTGCGGCGCAGCTGAGAATTTTCTTCCCGCAGCTGACGCAAAGTCACGAGTTGTCCCGGGCGCAGCTTGTTGGAGTCGCCAGACTCGGTAACGACTTTCTTATCGAAAATCCAGTCGTTCTGCTCCAAGAATTGGTACTTCTCAACCGCTTCGCCTTCGAGGAAGCTGGTATCACCCGGATCCTCGATTTGCACGCGGCGCATCATCTGACGCACGATCACCTCAATATGCTTGTTGTTGATGGTGATACCCTGTGCCCGGTATACTTCCTGTACCCCGTTGACCAGGTAAGACTGTACAGCAAATGGCCCTTTGATATTCAGGATGTCGCGTGGCGCAGTTGCACCGTCAGACAGTGGTGTGCCTGCGCGAACGAAGTCACCCTCCTGTACCAGGATGTGCTTGGAAAGACCGATCAGGTACTTACGCTTCTGACCATCTTTCGCTTCGACCATCACCTCGCGGTTACCGCGCTTGATCTTACCGAAGGATACCACACCGTCGATTTCAGAAACCACAGCAGGATTGGATGGATTACGAGCCTCGAAAAGCTCCGTTACCCGTGGCAGACCACCGGTGATATCGGCAATCTTACCCAGCTTCCGTGGGATCTTGGCAATCTTCTGACCGGCGCGGATCGTATCGCCCTCATCAATAGATAGGTAAGAGCCCACCGGCAGGTTATAACTCCGCAATTCCTCTCCGTCTGCACTTACGATTTTGACGGTTGGGATTTTGCGCTTGTTCTTACTTTCTACGATCACCTTCTCTGCGTAGCCCGTCTGATCGTCCCGCTCAACACGGTAAGTCACACCTTCTTCGATAGACTCGAACTTGGCTACACCAGAGAATTCAGAGATAATTACAGCGTTGAACGGATCCCAGTCCGCAATCATATCCCCTTTCTTGATCTTCTGCCCTTCCTTCACGTGCAGGTTGGCACCGTAAGGAACGTAGTGGCTCGCGAATTGCTTGCCTGACTTGGCGTCTACAATCCGGATTTCACCTGTACGGGACAGTACGATGTCCTTCTCTTCACCAGGCTCTTCTACCATTTCTGTTGTCCGGATACTATCGAATTCGATCTTACCTTCAAACTTGGAAACGATTTCGGATTCTGACTTGGAAACCGATGCGATACCACCTACGTGGAAGGTCCGCAGGGTCAGCTGCGTACCCGGCTCACCGATGGACTGTGCAGCGATGATACCCACGGCATCACCCGACTCAGCCGTACGGCCCGTTGCCAGGTTCTTACCATAGCACTTCGCACAGACACCGCGCTTGGTGTCGCACGTCAGTACGGAACGGATGGTCACTGATTCTACTTCTGCCTCTTCAATTTTAGCAGCCATCGCCTCTGTGATGTACTCTCCGGCTTTGAGCATGACCTCTTCGGTCTCCGGATGCAGGACATCATGCAGCGTGAAACGGCCTGCAATACGGGATTTCAGGTCCTCGACCACTTTGTCGTTGTCCAGAAGTGCAGTGGTTTCGATACCACGAAGCGTATTGCAATCATCCTCGTGGATGACCACGTCCTGGGCGACATCCACCAGACGACGTGTCAGGTAACCCGCATCCGCTGTCTTCAGGGCGGTATCCGCCAGACCCTTACGGGCACCGTGCGTAGAGATAAAGTACTCCAGTACGGACAGACCGTCTACGAAGTTGGACAGAATTGGGTTTTCGATAACCGCTCCGCCGGTATCACCAGATTTCCGCGGCTTCGCCATCAGTCCACGCAGACCGCAAAGCTGCTTAATTTGCTGTTTGGAACCCCGTGCTCCGGAGTCCAGCATCATGAATACGGAGTTGAAGCCCTGCTTGTGAGAAGCCAGCTCCTTCATCAGTACATCCGTGATGCGGTTATCCGCATAGGTCCACTTATCGATAATCTGGTTGTAGCGTTCGTTGTTGGTGATGAGGCCCATGTTGTAGTTGTCCCAGACTTCATCCACCTCAGCTTGCGCTTCTTCCAGCGTATTGATTTTAACAGAAGGCTCGATCAGGTCACCAAGGTTGAAGGACAGACCACCTTTGAAGGCCCAGAGGAAGCCCATTTCCTTGATCGCGTCAAGGAAGGCTGCCGTAACTGCAAAGTCAGTCCGCTCAATCACGTCACCAATGACCCGCTTCAGGTTCTTCTTCGTCAACAGTACATTGACGAAAGGTACACCTTCAGGCACATTTTGGTTAAACATCACCCGTCCTGTAGTGGTCTCAACAAGCTTGTTGACCAGCTCTCCTTCTTCATTTTCTACCTTCACGCGTACCTTAATGGAGGCGTGCAGGTCAAGCTGCTCTTCGTTGTAGGCAATCATCACCTCTTCCGGAGAATAGAAGCGACGACCTTCGCCTTTCACTTTGATCTCCTCGGTAGAGCGACGCTCCTTGGTGATATAGTATAGCCCCAGTACCATGTCCTGAGAAGGCAGGGTGACTGGCGAGCCGTTTTGCGGGTTCAGCATGTTGTGAGAAGACAACATGAGTACCTGCGCTTCCAGAATTGCAGCATGGCTCAATGGCACGTGTACCGCCATCTGGTCACCGTCAAAGTCGGCGTTAAAGGCACCACATACCAGTGGGTGCAGCTGAATCGCCTTGCCCTCAATCAGCTTCGGCTGGAAGGACTGAATGGAGAGACGGTGCAGCGTAGGTGCCCGGTTAAGCATAACCGGATGCCCTTTCAGTATATTCTCGAGGATTTCCCAGATAATGGGGTCCTTACGATCTACAAGTTTCTTAGCAGACTTAACCGTCTTAACAATGCCACGCTCGATCAGCTTACGGATCACAAATGGCTTGAACAACTCAGCAGCCATCGCCTTTGGAATACCGCATTCGTGAAGCTTGAGCGTTGGTCCTACAACGATCACCGAACGGCCGGAGTAGTCCACACGCTTACCGAGCAGGTTTTGACGGAAACGTCCCTGCTTACCTTTAAGAATATCACTCAGCGACTTCAGTGCCCGTCCGCCCTCAGCTTTGACTGCATTGGATTTACGGGAGTTGTCGAAGAGGGAATCCACGGCCTCCTGCAGCATCCGTTTCTCGTTACGCAGGATTACTTCCGGTGCTTTGATTTCGAGCAGACGCTTGAGACGGTTGTTCCGGATGATTACCCGGCGGTATAAGTCGTTCAGGTCAGAACTGGCAAAACGGCCACCATCCAACGGTACAAGCGGGCGCAGTTCAGGTGGTACAACCGGCAGGTACTGAATGATCGTCCATTCCGGACGGTTTTCAATACGAGTCAGCCCATCACGGAAAGCTTCCACTACCCGAAGGCGCTTGAGTGCCTCCGACTTACGCTGCTGCGAAGTTTCATTGGCTGCCTGATGGCGCAGAGCAAAGGACAACTGATCCAAATCAAGGCGCATCAACAGGTCACGGACAGCATCCGCTCCCATCTTAGCCATGAATTTATTCGGATCCTCATCGTCCAGCATTTGGTTGTCCTGCGGCAGGGTATCCAGAATTTCCAGGTACTCTTCTTCCGTCAGGAGGTCCATTTTGGCTACACCTTCTTCCTCTTTCACACCAGGCTGAATCACTACATAACGCTCGTAGTAAATGATGCTTTCCAGCTTCTTGGAGGAAAGCCCAAGCAAGTAGCCAATCTTGTTGGGCAGTGATTTGAAGAACCAGATGTGTACCACAGGGACCACCAGCTTGATGTGCCCCATGCGCTCACGGCGGACTTTCTTTTCCGTCACCTCTACTCCACAACGGTCACAAACGATACCCTTGTAGCGGATACGCTTGTATTTACCACAGTAGCACTCATAGTCTTTTACCGGTCCAAAGATGCGTTCGCAAAACAGACCATCACGCTCCGGTTTGTAGGAGCGGTAGTTGATCGTTTCCGGCTTCAGCACCTCACCGTAGGAACGCTCCAGAATCTCATCCGGAGAGGACAGACTAATGGTGATACTGTCGAAGTTTTGGGTCTGAATATTATTCTGTTTCTTAAAGGACATATGGTATTGTTGGTATGGGGCAGCGCCAGGGCTGCCCCAGTGAAACAATCTTATTTGTTAGGCTGCAGCAAAAGCGGGACCTAGTCAAACTTCACATCCAGTGCCAGGCCGCGAAGCTCATGCACCAGTACGTTGAATGACTCCGGAATACTTGGGTCCGGTAGTGGGTCGCCTTTCACAATCGACTCGTAAGCCTTCGCACGGCCATTGATGTCGTCCGACTTGATCGTGAGCAGTTCCTGCAGAATGTTGGATGCACCGAATGCTTCCAGTGCCCAAACCTCCATCTCACCAAAACGCTGACCACCAAACTGTGCTTTACCGCCCAGTGGCTGCTGTGTAATGAGCGAGTATGGCCCGATAGAACGTGCGTGCATCTTGTCATCCACCATGTGCGACAGCTTCAGCATGTAGATCACGCCCACTGTAGCTTGCTGATGGAAACGGTCGCCGGTCTCACCATCGTAAAGATACGTCTGACCAAGGCTTGGCAATCCGGCCTGCTGAATGTATTCATCGATCTCCTCTTTGCTGGCACCGTCGAAGATTGGCGTACCAAACTTCATATCCAGCTTCTCACCTGCCCAGCCCAGTACGGTCTCGAAAATCTGTCCGAGGTTCATACGGGAAGGTACACCCAGCGGGTTCAGCACGATGTCAACCGCTGTACCATCTTCCAGGAATGGCATATCCTCGATACGCACGATCCGGGAAACGATACCTTTGTTACCGTGGCGGCCTGCAAGTTTATCACCTACACGAAGCTTACGCTTTTTCGCCATGTAGACTTTGGCTAGCTTGAGTACGCCTGCGGGCAGCTCATCACCAATGCTGATGTTGAACTTCTCACGCTTGTAACGCCCCACTTCCTCGTTCACCTTGATGCTGTAATTGTGCAGCAACTTGGCAATAAGGCTATTGGTATCGTCATTGTCCGTCCAGCCTGTGTAGTCAACGCTAGTGTAGTCCACTTCACGTAACTGAGACTGCGTGAACTTCGTGCCTTTAGGAATGATGGGCTCATTATAGATACTCTTCACGCCCTGAGACACCTTACCCTTGATCAGGATCAGCAGCTTATCAATCAGGATCGTCTTGAGCTCGTTGAGCGCAATCTTATGCTGATCTTCCAGCTTTGTGAGCAGTTCCTTTTCCTGTGCTTTCTGAACCTTGTCCTTCTTAGCGCGGGCAAAGAGCTGCTTGTCAATGATCACACCCTTAGTGGAAGGAGGCGCTTTCATGGAGGCGTCCTTTACATCACCGGCTTTGTCACCGAAGATCGCACGGAGGAGCTTTTCTTCCGGCGTCGGATCAGACTCACCCTTAGGTGTAATCTTACCAATCAGGATATCGCTCTCGCGCACCCATGCACCAACCCGGATGATACCATTTTCGTCCAGGTCTTTGGTGGCTTCTTCACTGACGTTTGGAATATCATTGGTCAGTTCTTCCTCGCCGAGTTTGGTATCCCGTACGTCCATCTCGAAGTGCTCGATGTGGATGGAAGTGAAGATATCCTCGCGGACTACACGCTCAGAGAGTACAATCGCATCCTCAAAGTTGTAGCCTTTCCAGGGCATGAATGCCACCTTCAGGTTTTGGCCTAGTGCCAGCTCGCCCTTCTCGGTAGCGTAGCCGTCACAAAGGATTTGCCCTTTGGTAACGCGCTGTCCACGCTTCACGATCGGCTTCAGGTTAATGCTTGTCCCCTGGTTTGTCCGGCGGAACTTGATCAGCTTGTAAATCTTCCGGTTGTCTTCGAAAGAAACCAGTTGCTCCTCGTCGGTCCGGTCGTAGCGGATGATGATCTCATTTGCATCAACATATTCCACCACACCATCGCCCTCTGCATTGATCAGCATACGGGAGTCACGGGCTACTTTACCTTCCAGTCCGGTACCCACAACTGGTGAGTGCGGACGCAACAATGGAACAGCCTGACGCTGCATGTTTGATCCCATCAGGGCACGGTTGGCGTCATCGTTCTCAAGGAAAGGAATCATGGAAGCCGATACCCCAACAATCTGGTTAGGGGCAACGTCCATATACTCGATTTCATCCGGCGTCAGTACGGGAAAGTCACCGTGTTCACGGCATTTAATACGGTCAGACTCAAAGGCGCCTTTCTCCGTGATTGGAGCATTCGCCTGAGCGATCCGCTTAAAATCTTCGCCCTCAGCTGACAGATATTCGGGTTCCAGTTTCACCTCTACAGACCCGGAAGTTACTTTCCGGTAAGGAGTTTCCAGGAAGCCCATCTTATTCACCTTCGCGTGGACGCAAAGGGTAGAGATCAGACCGATGTTCGGACCTTCCGGTGTCTCAATGGTACAAAGGCGCCCGTAGTGAGAATAGTGAACATCACGTACCTCAAAGCCGGCACGCTCTCTGGAAAGACCACCTGGCCCGAGGGCAGAAATACGCCGCTTGTGCGTAATTTCAGACAGCGGGTTGGTCTGATCCAGGAACTGAGACAACTGGCTGGTTCCGAAAAAAGAGTTGATCACAGAAGACAACGTTCGCGCATTGATGAGGTCAATTGGCGTAAAGACCTCGTTATCCCGAACGTTCATACGCTCACGGATGGTACGGGCCATACGTGCCAGACCTACACCGAACTGCGCATAGAGCTGCTCGCCCACTGTACGTACGCGGCGGTTGCTCAGGTGGTCAATGTCATCAATTTCTGCTTTCTGGTTGATCAGGCTTACCAGGTATTTCACGATAGAGATGATATCCTCGCGAGTGAGTACCAGGGTCTCTTTATCAATATCCAGCTTCAGCTTGCGGTTGATCTTGTACCGGCCTACTTCTCCGAGATTGTAACGCTTATCGGAGAAGAACAGCTTATCGATGATACCACGTGCAGTTTCTTCATCGGGTGGATCTGTTCCGCGCAGCTGTCGGTAAATGTACTGCACCGCTTCCATTTCAGAACTGGAAGGGTCTTTTTGCAGTGTGTTGTATATAATGGAGTAATCCTGGTCAATTTCATCCTTTTGCAGGATAACCGTTTCTGTTTCTGCATTGAGGATAAGCTCAATATTGTCCTCATCGAGTACAATATCGCGCTCCAGGATAATTTCATTCCGCTCAATGGTAACCACTTCACCGGTATCTTCATCTACGAAATCCTCTGACCAGCTCCGTAGTACCCGTGCAGCGAGCTTACGACCGATGGCTTTTTCGAGCCCATCGCGAGTGACCGGCACTTCGTCTGCGAGGTCGAAGATATCGAGAATGGCTTTATCCGTATCGTAACCGATGGCCCGCATCAGCGTTGTTACCGGGAACTTCTTCTTACGGTCGATGTAAGCATACATCACCGTATTGATGTCGGTGGCGAATTCCATCCATGCCCCCTTGAACGGGATCACACGGGCAGAGTAGATTTTAGTTCCATTGGGGTGGAAGCTTTGCCCAAAGAATACCCCTGGCGAACGGTGCAGCTGTGACACTATGATCCGTTCAGCACCATTAATCACGAAGGTACCCTTGGGTGTCATGTAGGGGATGTTCCCGAGGAATACATCCTGCACGATGGTTTGGAAATCCACGTGCTCTTCGTCATTACAAGACAGGCGCAGCTTAGCTTTCAGCGGCACACTATAGGTAAGCCCTCGCTGCATACACTCATCGATGGTGTAGCGGGGAGGGTCAACGAAGTAATCGAGAAATTCCAGAACGAAAATGTTCCTGGCATCCGTGATAGGGAAATTCTCCTGAAAAACCTTATAAAGTCCTTCGTTCATACGGTTTTCAGGGGTTGTTTCCAACTGGAAAAACTCCTGAAAGGACTTTAACTGGATTTCAAGAAGATCGGGGTATGGTGAGGGAAGCTTTATTTTGCCGAAGTTCACTCTCTTCTCTTCGGCGGTCAATACCTTACCGTTTGACGTCATTGGCAATATTGTTTGTGTTCTTGGCAGTCAAGAGCTTTCTCTCAAAAGCAGCCGCTGTAATAATACCCAAAATTATGGAAAAAGTTCAATTTCCGTGAACTTATCTATACGACGATAGGCTTAGCCAGTTGGAGACCAACTCGCTAAGCCTTAAGGGGAGAGGAATAAGCTGTTTCCAAAAGGGAAACCTGCTTACTCCCCTTCCTGTGTATGTGCTGATTACTTCAGCTCTACTTCAGCACCGGCGCCTTCCAGTGCTTCTTTGATTTTCTCAGCCTCTTCCTTAGGCACACCTTCTTTGATGGTACCAGGAGCGCCGTCAACCAGTTCTTTCGCTTCTTTCAGACCGACGCCAAGCAAGCCTTTCACTTCCTTAACGACTTTCAGTTTGCCTGCACCAGCAGACTTCAGGATTACGTCGAACTCAGTCTTTTCTTCAGCAGCTGCACCGCCATCGGCTGCGCCACCACCTGCAGCAACTGCAACAGCTGCAGCAGCAGGCTCAATGCCGTATTCCTCTTTCAAGATAGTTGCCAGTTCGTTGACCTCCTTAACAGTGAGGTTGACCAGCTGTTCTGCAAATTCTTTCAGATCTGCCATTGTAAGATAATTTTTGAAGTAGTGTACGTTTAAAAATATATTGTGCGTACAGCTTGGAAGCCGTATGGATTGGGCGGCCCCGCCTGGGGCTGCCAGGTTGAATTACGCCGCGCGCTCCTCCAGTGCCTTGAGCAGACCGGAAATGGTCTGACCTCCTGACTTGAGGGAGCTGATAACGTTCTTCGCAGGAGACTGCAGCAGTGTAATAACTTCTGCCAACAGGTCTTCCTTTGACTTGAGGCTCGCCAGCGCTTCGAGCTGATCGTCACCGATGTAAACATCAGATTCGATATAAGCTGCTTTGAGCGTAGGCTTCTCACTATCTTTGCGGAATTCCTTAATCAGTTTTGCAGGTGCGTTTGCGGTCTCTGTAAAGAGAATAGCTGTATGCCCTTTGAGTGCCTGATGAAGTTCTTCGTAATTCTTTTCCCCGGGTGCTGCTTCGAGGGCTTTCTTGATGAGGGTGTTTTTTACCACCTTCATTTCCACGCCCTTCTCGAAACACATGCCGCGGAATTTATTGATTTGTTCTACCGTAAGCGTAGAAGAATCTGCGAGGTAAAAGTATTCTACCCCGGATAGCTTTTCCTTCAACGCCTCAATGGTAGCTGTCTTTTCTGCTCTAGTCATTGCTCTTCGGTTTTGAAAAGTTTACTTAACCAATGTTTTTGGCGTCTACCCGAATACCAGGGCTCATCGTACTTGCCATTGTAACGCTGCGCATGTATGTACCTTTCGCAGATGCAGGGCGCATACGGCTCAGTGTTCCGAGCAGTTCCTTTGCATTTTCAGCCAGTTTTTGTGGCTCAAAGGACACGCGGCCAACGGAAGCGTGAATAATACCATATTTGTCTACACGGAAAGAAATCTTACCGCCTTTAACGTCTGATACTGCCGAGGCAACATCAGGGGTAACGGTTCCGGTCTTTGGGTTTGGCATCAAACCACGGGGACCAAGAATACGACCGAGCCGACCGACCTGAGCCATTGTCTGTGGCATCGCCACAACAACGTCAAAGTCTGTCCAGCCACCCTGCACTTTTTGAACCAGTTCGTCAAGACCAGCGTAGTCAGCGCCTGCTGCTTTAGCTTCCTCTTCCTTATCAGGTGTACAGAATACCAAAACACGCTTGGTCTTACCTGTACCGTGCGGCAGTACAACAGTGCCACGGATGGCCTGATCTGCTTTTCGGGGGTCTACGCCCAGGCGGATGTGCAAGTCAACGGAAGCGTCAAACTTAGTCGTGTTGACTTCTTTTACGAGTGCAGCTGCTTCATCAAGGGTGTAGCTTTTGCTACGGTCAACCTTAGCTTCGGCAGCAGCTCGCTTTTTTCCAACTTTTGCCATTGTGAAATATTTTGAGGTGAATAGCGTCCAGGTAATGCCTGAACTCCCTGCTTAAAAATGTTTTTCTAGTTCTCAGCAGCTGCGGCAGCTGCCTCTTCTGCAGTCATCCAGGGCGGTGTGCCTTTAACAACAATACCCATACTGCGGGCAGTACCTGCAACCATCTTCATAGCTGACTCTACTGTAAAGCAGTTGAGGTCAGCCATTTTGTTCTCGGCAATTGCTTTACAATCATCCCAGGTTACTGTACCTACCTTGTCGCGGTTAGGCTCTGAAGAACCTTTCTTAAGTTTAGCAGCATTGAGAAGCTGTACAGCAGCGGGAGGTGTCTTAATTACAAAAGAAAAAGACTTGTCCTTAAATACTGTAATTACAACCGGCAATACCTGCCCCTGCTTGTCCTGTGTTTCCGCGTTGAAACGCTTACAGAACTCCATGATGTTAACCCCCTTAGCACCAAGAGCCGGACCTACCGGAGGAGCGGGGTTAGCAGCGCCACCACGAACCTGCAGCTTGATAAAAGTATCTATTTCCTTAGCCATTGTATCTCGCTTTAAAAATATTTGGGGCTACGTTGCTTAGGGGAAGCTCCTGCATTTTGGTTGCATCAGTCAAAACGCAGGGACAAAAGCTTGTAGCTAAAAAACATGTTTGCTTATGAGTTCTTCTCTACCTGCATAAAGTTGAGCTCTACCTCAGTACCCCTGCCGAAGATTTTTACGATTACCTTCAGCTTCTTCTTCTCATCGTTGACTTCCTGAATGTCGCCAACAAATTCGCTGAAAGGACCATCGATGATCTTAACGGTTTCACCAACAATAAACGGCTCAATCATTGCTTCACCTGCCTCCTGCGATTCGTCCACTTTACCCAGCATACGGTTGGCCTCGGAAGGGCGCATGGGGATGGGGTTATTCTTACCCAAAAAGTGAATAACGTTAGGAATATTAGCGATAGTCTGAATGATCTCACCAGACAACTTGGTGGGGATTGCTTCAATCAGGATATAGCCGGGAAGGATATTTCGTTCGGAGATCACCTTCTTGCCTGCGCGAATCTTATATACCTTCTCTGTTGGCACCAGTACCTGCGTAATGAAGTCTCCCCATTTGGAACGGTCAATCTCAAGCTCAATTCGCTCTTTAATCTTACGTTCTTTACCACTAATAACACGAAGAGAATACCACTTTTTGTCAGGGCCCGTAGACTCTAACGGTTCGTTAGTGATTTCTTCTTCTTCAATATGCTTTTCGTTGTCCTCAGACATCATTACGGATTATCCTGAAAAATTAGAGGCTGTAAATCTGGTCCAGTACGCCCTTGGATACAACATCCATGAGGAAAATAACCAAAGCGAGCAGAATGGAAGCCACCAAAACGACGACTGTACTGCTCTGCAGGTTTGACCATGATGGCCAGGTTACCTTAGTAACAAGCTCATTATAGCTCTCTAGAATGTACAATTTCAACCTTTCCATCTTACCTCGCTTGTTAAGTTGAAGTCTAAAATTATTTCTTCAATTTACAGGGATGTCCCATAGCACAACTATCCGCTGTATCTATGGGATTCAAAAATGAATTTGCCCAATAAATTTAACTTCACCGGTAGCAGGTTTTTCCTGCATCTTTTGCAATAAGTTATTGCACTTTCTCAGCAGGTCCTATTTCTGCGTCCTCCGGCTTAGCACTTGCACGGGCAGGAGGACTTCCCGGTTGTGCATCTGTAAGGTCGCTAGCGCTTCCAACAGCTGCATCACCGGGATTTCATTTCTGCGTCCTCCGGCTTAGCACTTGCACGGGCAGGAGGACTTCCCGGTCGTGCATCTGTAAGGTCGCTAGCGCTTCCAACAGCTGCATCACCGGGATTCTATTTCTGCGTCCTCCGGCTTAGCACTTGCACGGGCAGGAGGACTTGAACCCCCAGCCTACGGTTTTGGAGACCGTCGCTCTACCAGTTGAGCTATGCCCGTGTGTGGAAGAAGACCGAGTTGATCACAACCCAGTCTTCTTCACTTATTTCAAGACTTGCTTTCAGGCGATGAAACCTGTACAAGTTTCGTTCGAAAGTTGCTTAGTCGATAATCTCAGTTACCTGACCGGCACCTACGGTACGACCGCCTTCGCGAATCGCAAAACGCAGACCTTTCTCCATTGCGATGGTGTTCAGCAGCTTCACTTCCAGTGAAACGTTGTCACCAGGCATTACCATTTCTACGCCGTCTGGCAGATTCACATCACCAGTTACGTCAGTGGTACGGAAGTAGAACTGTGGGCGGTAGCCGTTGAAGAATGGGGTGTGACGACCACCTTCTTCTTTGCTCAGTACGTAAACCTCGCACTTGAAGTGTTTGTGAGGCTTAACGGAACCTGGCTTACAGATTACCATACCACGCTTGATATCGTTCTTGTCGATACCACGCAGCAGGAGACCAGCGTTGTCACCAGCTTCGCCGCGAGTCAGGATCTTACGGAACATCTCCACACCTGTGATGGTAGAAGTCAGTGGCTTCGCGTCGTCAGCCATCATACCGATGATCTCAACGGGGTCGCCAGTGTTAATAACACCACGCTCGATACGACCTGTAGCAACGGTACCACGACCTGTGATAGAGAATACATCCTCGATAGGCATCAGGAAGTCCTTGTCTACAGCACGCTCTGGCTCAGGGATGTCAGCGTCAACAGCAGCCATCAGGTCAAGAATCTTCTGCTTAGCATCTGCATCTCCTTCGAGTGCTTTCAGTGCAGAACCCTGGATGATAGAAGCGTTGTCACCGTCGAATTCGTACTGATCAAGCAGTTCACGAACTTCCATCTCAACAAGCTCAAGCATTTCCTCATCGTCAACGAGGTCAACTTTGTTCATGAAGACAACGATGTTAGGTACACCTACCTGGCGCGCAAGCAGGATGTGCTCACGAGTCTGTGGCATTGGACCGTCGGTAGCAGCCACAACAAGGATCGCACCGTCCATCTGAGCAGCACCAGTAACCATGTTCTTTACGTAGTCGGCGTGACCTGGGCAATCCACGTGAGCGTAGTGACGGTTAGCTGTTTCGTACTCCACGTGTGCCGTATTAATGGTAATACCACGTTCTTTCTCTTCAGGAGCAGCGTCGATAGAATCATAGTCTTTCTTCTCTGCAAAACCTGACTCGGCAAGTACGTTAGTGATCGCTGCAGTAAGCGTCGTCTTACCGTGGTCAACGTGACCGATAGTACCCACGTTCAAGTGGGGTTTCGTTCTTTCAAAAGTTTCCTTAGCCATCGGTAATCAAATTTTTGATGCGAAATTTTAATAATGAATCAGAATAAAGTACCGTTCACTAAAGTGAGCCAATGAGGGGAATTGAACCCCTGACCCCTTCCTTACCATGGAAGTGCTCTACCCCTGAGCTACATTGGCTTAACTTTTACATTCATGAAGCTTGCACTTCCATCCTGCTACTCTTGCCAGAGTAACTTCGGTATTAGGCAGACGCTCCTTGCCGTGACCGGCTTATTTTTTGTACTTGCCAAAGCAAGACACTTTTCAATATTTTATAAGAAGAAAATCAGGTTACCTTATTCTGATGAAGGGCACTCCCCTATTCTTCATTTTTTCTCCAGCAATCTGGGAAAAATTAGAGCGGGCGACGAGACTCGAACCCGCGACCCTCAGCTTGGAAGGCTGATGCTCTACCAACTGAGCTACACCCGCTTCTTAAACTTTCAAATGCTGCACCGCTCCTTTGAAGGGGTCGGAAACAGCAAAACGCCTTAGCTACCTTTGCAGCATTGGCGAATAATTTCAGTTGAGCCTGAAATAGTGGGGGTGATAGGATTCGAACCTATTCAGACAGAGTCACCAGATTTACAGTCTGGCCCGGCTCTCCAACTCCGGCGCACCCCCGGTTGCTTCCCAAAGGCTTCTGAAAAAGCCTCCAGAAAGCAGTCTGTGTTTTAAAGCGATTCTCGCTGCTTTTGAGCCAGCAGAGGGATTCGAACCCCCGACCCGCTGATTACAAATCAGCTGCTCTGGCCAACTGAGCTATGCTGGCTTATGACTTATTATGCAGCAATTTTTCTTATTGAAAAGTGGTTGGTAACACCCTTCTTAAAATCGCCCCGCAAAGATAGTTGAAAGAATCAAATCTGCAAGCGGTAAAACACTTTTTTTTCAGCCTATCAAATATCGCTTTTGGATCATTTTCTCAAAGCGATTGCAAAGATACAACTTTTGTCAATATTCAAAAAGCTCGCTCGCTTTTTTTGACACTTTTTTTCATTTGCCCGGCAAAGTTAGCAATTCCCGGACAACCTGCAATACCATTAGTCTATAGAATCAGAAAAAGTTCCCGTTGAAATGATTTGCGCCGCTTGAGCCTTAACCCAAGCGGCGCAAATACCCCACCCTTGCTACATCAGGCCAGCGATAGATGCCTGATTTTTCGCTTAAGCCGATTTACGGCGGAGGCGGTCCTTGTACCGGATCAGCTGCCGGCGCATGGTGGAGGCGGCACCGTCTACTGAGGACTCAAAGGTTTTGGCGGATTCCCGGACAAACAAGGTGTCTCCGGGGACACTTATGCTGAGCTCTGCTATCTTGTCCTTGACCTGTCCGGAATTTTCCAGTTTCAGCGTCACCTTAGCTTCAATTATCCGGTCGAAATACTTTTCCATCTTCTGTAGCTTCTGTTCGATAAAATCGATGAGTTTCTGGTCGGCTTTGAACGATACTGCTTCTGTTTGAACTTTCATAATCTTTCCTTTTTGATGATAATGAGGTTAAATATGGTCGTGCACCAGGAGAAAAGTGCTAATCTTCCCCCTTTGCGTTAGGATGGGCTTGTTGATAAACGGCACGTAGCCGCTCTACTGAATTGTGGGTATACACTTGTGTGGAAGCCAGGCTGGAATGCCCCAGCAAAGCTTTTATCGCATTGAGCTCTGCGCCATTCTCAGATAAGTGTGTGGCGAAGGAATGGCGAAGAGCGTGTGGCCCTAGCCGCTCGTCGGGGCTCACAGCCGAAAGGTACTTGCGTACAATATTATAAACCAGCTTGGGGTACATAGCCTTACCTTTTGCGGTAAGCAACAGCGGCTTTTGTTGGGCAGCCCCGGGCAACTCTTCGCGCCATTTGAGGAATTCCTGCACTTGCACCACCAGGCTTTTCCCAATCGGGACCAACCTTTCCTTCCCCCCCTTCCCGCGGATGAGAATCTCCTGCTGCGCCCGGTTGAAGTCTTCCGGTCGGAGCGCGATCAACTCCGAGCGGCGCATCCCGGTGGCATATAGCAGCTCCAGGACCAACCGGTCTCTTCTGCCTTCATAATCTTCCGGGAATTTGATCTTGTTAAATAAGGTCTGCAGTGCTTCTTTCCGCACCGCCCCCGGCAGGCGCTTCGGCAATTTGGGGGCCGATACCTTAAGAGTGGGGTCTTCCGTTAAATGCCCTCTGCGTAGCAAAAACCGGTAGTAAGCCTTAATAGTAGATAGCTTGCGGTTGACCGTCCGGGCTTCCCGCCCTTCCGTAATCAGCTCCACCATGAAGGACCGGATATGGCTGTGGCGGACCTCCTGCATTTGCTCGATGCCTATAGCCGTACTCAGGTACGCCTTGAATTGCAGCAAATCTTTGCGATATGCGGTAATGGTGTGGATAGAGAAACGCTTCTCAAATTCCAGATACTGAAAAAAGGACTCTAATTTCATTTAGTGGGCTTAACTGTGAGATCAATTTAGGGAGAAAAAGATTATTTGTCAAATTTTCTTATCATTGATCACTTCAGCGGGGTTCACCCCTGATCTTAAAGCATAGGTATGCAACGCGAAAAGAAAGACAAACATTTCATCAAAAAGCCGGTATATCCGGGCGGCCCTAAAGCACTGCGGCAGTTCATTGCCCAAAACCTGCAATACCCGAAGGAAGCGCTGAAAGCAAAGGTGGAAGGCACCGTTGTGCTGAAATACAGCATCAACCACGAGGGGCAGGTTACCGAAACCCAGGTCGTCTCGGGCATTGGGCAGGGCTGTGATGAGGAAGCGGTACGGGTGACGAAGCTGTTAAAGTTCGAAGTGCCGAAATTACCCGGCAAGAAGACAAAGGTAGTTTTCCACAACACGATTAAAGTGCATTTCCGTTTGCCAAAGCCTGAAACGCAGCCCACTGCTGTACAATATCAGTATACAACTTCTGTGAAAAAGGAGGAGCCGACCAAGCCTGCTGCGCCTCCGGGTGGGGGGAGTTATAGTTATACGATTGAGTTTTAATTCTTTTCAGCTCCCCAGGAATACCGGAGACTAAGCCGGGTCCGCAGGGATGTAGTCAACTGAGTCCCTGTGCATAATTGATGCTTTGGCCTCCGCCAATCCGCCTTACCCTTTCCTCTTGTCGTACCCAGGAAGTTAGAACTGTAAAAGACAGGCGCGCATTTAAGGCGTAACTTACTCTCAGCAACCCGGCATAAGTCAGCCGGTTACGGGGGTTGTCGTCAAAGGATTTCGTACCTGAAACGAGGTCTTGCTGTGTATTGTAGTCAAATATCGTTTCAACCTGCCAATGCCTGCCCTGAATCGGCTCAAGCCCCAGGCTGCCAGACAAAGAAGGGCCACCGGAACAACAGCCTTGCCCGTAAAGGCTCAATGGCAAACAGAAAACCAGAAAGCGTTGCAGATAACGCATAGGTCAAAAGTCATTCAATGGGTAAACCTTACATATCCCACCCGCGATAATAGCAAAGACACGTTCCTTAGGCGGAAGCCGGTTGTCCTGAAAAAGGAGGGGATAGGTGATATGTTCGTTGGTGGGATAGTCTCCATAGGGGAAATCCCGGTAAGCATAGCCGCTACCTTGCAAATCAGATACAACCACCGGAGAGGGGTCCACTCTTGTCCAGGTTCCCCAGGTCGTTTCCACACAATGCCGCAGGGGCAGAGATGCGCCCCGTAATCCTCCAAATACGCATCGACCTTCCAGTTGCCACCAGAAGCTCTCGGTAAACCGGTCGAAAGCCAGCATATTATTGTTGTAAATCAGCCCGGACACTCCATAAAGAATGCTGTCTCTTTCCCACACTTTTGCGGTCCCGGTTAGTGGGCTGTAAGTAACCGCTACCGGGACTCCGCCGACTTCATCGTTAATAATTTCGTGCCAGTTCAGAATGGCGTGTGGGTAGACTTTTGTTTCTCCGTTGATTCGGACCACAACGATAAGGTCTTCATCGGTGAGGTAAAACCCGTCATCCGGTGAGATTTCGAAAGGATGGTATTGTATGAACTGGGGATCGTCAAGAGCTTCTATCTCATTAAAGTCTGCCCCCTGCGCCACACCTGCTTCCGGAACACCCCATCCTGGTAGCGTATCCCAAGCCAAAGGCGCATCGATACCTGCCTCCCCATGTAGTTCCAATCCGGGGTAAGATGCGCTAAAGACAAACCAATACCCCACTCCGGCATTGAGTGGGCGAAGCTGACTGCCCGCTAAAGGGCCATCGACCGCGCGCCCCCAAATATCCCAGCTGGTACCGGAAGCATCCGTCATAATAACAGGAAAGCCACCACCTACCCCCTGAAAGTCTAGCAACACGCCATTGAGTTCGCGCTCAAAAGCCACCACAACGTTGCGGGCTTTGCTTCCCGCCACGACTATGTGCTTTCCTGCAAGCCAATCCTCTATTACTTTCGTCTTTGGCCCCTGGCTCCCAGGAATGGTGGTTTCCGGTACGGGCACATCCGCTGAACAGCCTACACAGATCAAGGCGACAAGAACCACCCACAGGGATAAATATTTCATAATCAGAGATGACAATTCCTGGAATAAGTAAGGGCTGTTGCCACATCAGTAACAACAGCCCCTACACGATTAACTCGAAGTATTAACTCTGTCGAGCTTAGCTTAGTTCACGTCCCACCACAGCTTTGAGCTCAGGTCGTTAGGATTAGAGGTAACGGCCTGCAAAGAAGTATTATTACGCGTCTGCTCACTAATTGGGTAAGGCAGGCGAACAGGGATTACGTCGTTGGTAGCCGCAGCTGGCACTTCCAGTTGTGGGTAGTCCAGACGGCGCCATTCTGCCCAGGCCTGAGGTCCGTTCATGTAGAATGCGATCCACTTTTGCCAGCCCAGAGACTCTTTCCAGTTGTCTGCGTTGTATGGGTTAGCAGCAATGTAGTCTGCAATTGCAGCTTCATCAGTGATGCCCCAGTAGTTCATAGATGCTTCGACACCTGCAGCATAAGCCGCCTCCGCATCACCGGCAAGAATTCCACGCTGATAAGCCTCAGCCGCCAGGAAATTCACCTCAGCGAAGTCGATGATTACAGCCGGAGCGGTAGCCTCACGCACCATTCCGCTTGGACGGGAAGTTGTGGACTTCAGTGCGAATGCATCACCGTCAGTCAGGCCGTAAGGCATACCTACGATCTCACCGCTGTTGGTAGGAGCTGCATATACATCTAGGCGAGGGTCTCCCATGTCCTTGAGGTTATCAACCAATACATCAGTGACCGCAAAATCATCACGGGTGTTAATTACAGCATCAATAAACAGCGGGTTTGCAATATTAGGATCAGAAGAGAATTCAAACAGTGCATTGTCCTCATTGCCTTCAAGCATACCCCCTTCAGCAGCGGAAGCGATGTACGTCTTGGCAGTGTTCTCGTCCACATCTACAATACGCATAGCCATACGCATCATCAGGGAGTTACCGAGCTTGCGCCACATGTTAACATCACCGTTGTAGATCAGCTCACCGGAATCAAATGAACCAGCCGAAGGATCAAGTGCATTAACAGCCGCCTGCATACGTGCAAGCAGGTCCATGTAAATGCTCTGCTGTGTATCATAGGCAGGGAGCGGGAACTCGATACTCTTCAGTGCCTGCGTGTATGGCATATCACCGAAAGCATCCACCATATTGTGGAAAGTGTGGACCATCAGGATTTCAATGATGGCAACTTGGTTGCCCCGAACAACTTCAGTAAGCGTTTCGTCCATTTGGATCATCTCTTTTGCTACATCCAGTTCTTTCAGAACGTCTGTGTAGAAGTCGATCCATTCCACATCAAAGTCGTTACCATCTACGGTATAACGAGACTCTTCAGCGTACTCATTCTGTGCCCAGTGCTGTACACAAAGCATAGTCCACTCGGCGTTGTAGCCCCGGCTCCAGAGTACACGATTGACCTGATACTCTGCCTCTGTCACCAGGTTTACAGCAGGTACGTCAATTGGATTATTAGGATCAACGTTTAGCTCTGTGATATCCTCACAGGCAGTAGACCCAACCAGCAGTACGCTTAGTAGTAGGGCATACTTATATTGAAAGATATATTTCATTGTAAACTTTTATTTAAGTTAAAAAACACCGAACAAAACGCCTGGCGGGCGAAAGCATTGCCCGCCAAACGTTTCGGTATTATTAAAATTAAAGCTTGAAGCTCAGGTTAACACCCATAGAACGGGTAGACGGAATCTGTGCGTTTTCCAGTCCCTGATCGTTACCAGCACCTGTGATGATCTGTGGATCGAGGTATGGCAGGTCAGCAGTAAGGATAGCCAGGTTACGGCCAAAGATAGATACTGTCACGTCACGGAATGGCGCTTTGCCAAACAGACGGTTAGGAATCTTGTAGCCAAGGCGAACGTCACGCAGCTTGATAAAGCTGGCTTCAAATACGTTTGGCGCGGCACGGTTCCAGTAAGTCTGGTAGTACACCTGTGGGTCAACAGCAATATCGTTTGGCGTACCATCTTCCTTCACACCTGGCAGGATCAAACCTTCGGCACGAATATCATCGATTCCGTTGAAAGAAACGGTCTCAGGGTGCATGCCGGAGTACTTGGACCACTGCAGAGAAGTAGAGTGGATAGCACCTCCTTTCTGGAAGTCAAACAAAACGCTACCAAAGAGGCCTTTGTAGCGGAAGCCTGTCTGCAGGCCACCGGTCCAGTCTGCAATCGCAGAACCGAGGAATACACGCTCACTGGTAAACTGGTAGAATCCGTCTTCATCCACCAGGCGCTCACCGTTTTCATTGAAGACATAGTCTTGTCCAAAGATAGCCATGTAAGGCAACCCTTCAGCAATACGAAGGTCAGCAGCCCATGTACCACCACGTGCGATACTTTCAACACCATCAGCAAGGCTTACCACCTCGTTATTCTGACGCAGTGCATTCAGTGTGATGTTCCACTGGAAGTCCTCTGTTTCAATTGGCACGACATTCACCTGGAATTCTACGCCGTAGTTGCGCATTTCGCCAGCGTTAAGAATCTTGGAAGTAAAGCCGGTTGCAGCTGAGGCAGGAACGGAGAAGATCTGGTCTTCAGTCGTCCGGTCATAGTAGGCAATATCAACGCCGAAACGGCCATTGAACATACGCAGATCAAGACCGAATTCAATTTCTGATGTCAGCTCAGGCCCAAGAAGCGGATTGTTCTGTGAGTTGGGAACCGCGTAGCGTGGATTGCCCATGTAGTTAGGCACCTGCGGAGAGAATACATCGGTCAGGCGGTAAGGATCAGCATCCAGACCTACCTGAGCGTAGCTTGCCCGTACTTTTGCAAAAGAGATTGGCCCAATTGCACCACCGAATACCGGCAGGTCGGAAATTACCGCACTCAATGAAACGGATGGGTAGAAGTAAGAATTCTCACCCTCAGGCAGTGTGGAAGACCAGTCATTACGAGCTGTGATATCCATATACAGCCAATTGTCAAAGCCGATAGACGCCAGACCAAATACACTATTGATACCCCACTGCTGCTCGTTCGTTGATACAATTGGAGAAGCCAGGGAGTTGCTAATATTGTAGAACCCTTCCAGTGCCAGACCGCCATTGGTCTCAGCAGAAGTGCGGCGGATGAATTGACGCATACGGTTACCACCAGCAACAACATTCAATGAAATGCGGTCGAAGTCTTTGTTATAGCTCAACTTTGCTTCCATGTTAGTCTCCTGGAAGCGGCGCTCCTCCTCTCCGTAGTAAGAAGTTTCTACGGACTGAATTGGAATACCTTCGCGAGTGCTGAACTGATAGAAATCTGTACCAGCGCGACCGGAAAGTGAAAGGCCTTCAGCAAGGTCAACAACTACCTGACCATTACCAAAGAAGCGGTTACGGGTATCTTCCTGCAGGAAGTTTTCACGTACCCAGAATGGGTTATCAAAGAAGTTGGGCTGCTCATCGTAGAACAACAGATTGTTGTCAGCATCTTTTTGAGGGCCACGTGCATTCCAGGTCTGCTGGAAACCATCCGAACGGACATCGTTGCGCAGACGGTCCATATCCAGCTGCGTTTGCCACCACTGTGTGAAGGCCTGCATTGGGTTACCGTTGTTGTAGCCTGTTACGTTACGGTTTTGTGCATCTGTACGAACGTAGTTACCTGCCAGTTCCACACGTACACGATCATGGATCTTGTACCCGGAGTTGAAGGTAAGGGTGTTACGCTCGAGTTCACCGTTAGGCATCGTACCAGCCTGGCTCAGGTTGGTGAAGCCCAGGCGGAAGTTACCCTGGTCGTTAGCTCCGCTAAGCGCGATGCTATTCTGTAGCGTCTGACCTGTTTCGAAGAAGTCTTCGTAGCCGGAGTTAGGAGCCACCCATGGGCGTACTTCTTTGTACAGTGGGCTGCCCGGGTCCCAGCTGTCCCAGTGGCGAACCAAACGGTTAGGGTCATACTTGGGCCCCCAAGAGCCGTCCTTTGAGTAAGAAGGATAGAGGTATTCCTGACCATCCTGAATTACAGTATTGAAACCATGTGGGGTACCTGTGTTCAAGGCACCGCCACCGTATTCCTGCTGGTGAGGGATGAGGTTGTTCACCTGATCGAGCGTCAGGCTTGAGTTCACTTCAACACCAATTCCCTTGCCTTTACGGCCGGAACCGTCCTTGGTGGTGATCAGGATAACACCGTTTGCACCCCGCTGACCGTAGAGTGCAGATGCAGCCGCACCTTTCAGAACGGTCATGCTTTCGATGCTTTCAGGATCAATGTCCTGAATCGTGTTACCATAGTCATAGGCGGTTCCGCCACCAAATCCACGCATCTGCGCGTTGGAAGCGAAGTTGGAGTTATCCAAAGGAATCCCATCCACTACGAAGAGCGGCTGGTTATCACCAAGGAAAGAGTTGGAGCCCCGGATCGTAATACGGGAAGAACCACCTAATGAGGACGGTGCACCCTGGATTTGAATACCCGCAACCTTACCGTTGAGGGAGTTCACAACGTTGACTTCCTTGGTCTCGGCCAGTTCTGCACCGGCAACCTCCTGTACGGAGTAACCAAGTGCCTTTTCCTGGCGCTCAATACCAAGGGCAGCCACCACAACCTCCTGAAGGTTTACACCTTCTGTCATAGTGATGTCCAATGTAGTCTGATTACCCACTTCTACTTCCATCGTTTCGAAGCCGGTGTAACTGACTACAAAAATGGCATCATCCCCTTTCACATTAACAGAGTAAGCTCCGTCGATGTCGGTGATTGTACCCGTTGTTGTTCCTTTGACGAGAATACTGGCACCCAGGAGCGGGTCGCCGTTTTGGTCACTGATGGTACCAGTAACAGTTCTCTGTGCGAGCATGGAACCAATGGCAAAGACCACCAGTCCCAGCACTAGTGAGAGTTTTTTCATACTAATTACTTTTTGTTTTAAAACGTAGAGTCAGGCGCTAAAGTAGCGCTTTTCACAAACATAAAAAGTTTAAAGGTTAAGTTTTTGTTAACCCTATGTCAATTTAACGCCATGATTTCCTAAAGCGCTGCTTTGAAAACCTGCCAAATTCCAGTTTTCACACTTTTTGGTAAGCTGACCGACCGAACACTAAAAACAATGCCCACCGCTATTGCAACTGCCGCAAATACAATTGAATAGTATTCGAAAGCCCGAAGTAAAGGGCATCAGCAATCAGGGCATGCCCAATGGAAACTTCGAGCAGACCTTCGATATTTTCCTGGTAAAACCGAAGGTTGGCGAGATTGAGGTCGTGCCCGGCATTAATGCCTAAACCGGCTTCTCTGGCCACCTTTGCAGCCTGAACGTGAGGGGCAACGGCTTTCTCCCGGTCGGCTTCAAACTGTTTGGCATAGTCTCCGGTATAGAATTCGATGCGGTCTGCACCTACCGCCTTCGCTCCTTCCACGTATTTGGCGACCGGGTCGACAAAGATGGATACCCGGACACCTGCTGCATGCAACTGCTGCGTGATATCTATCAGAAAGGCTTTGTGCTTAATGGTGTCCCACCCCTGATCGGAGGTCAGCACATCGGGGCTGTCCGGAACCAGCGTAGCTTGTGTAGGCTGGTTTTGCTGCACCAACTCCATAAATTTTTCCGTGGGATTGCCTTCTATATTGAACTCAGTGGTATTCACCGCTTTAAGCTGCGGAATATCGCTGTAGCGGATGTGCCGCTCATCCGGGCGGGGGTGCACGGTGATGCCCTCTGCACCGAACCGTTCGCAGTCTTTTGCAACCTGCACCAGATCCGGGAGGTTGCCCAGACGGGCGTTTCGGATCAGCGCCACTTTATTGATGTTTACACTTAGACGAGTTGGCATGCCATCTTTGATTTTTGGATTAGGAGTAAATTTGTAGAACGTTTTGCGATTCGCTTGGTTGCCTATGGGTAAAAACTGCCGGGAAGTTCACCCTGCAGTTTCGGATACCTGCCCCTGGGTTATCACAATTTTCCTAACTTCGACCGGAATAGAGACCAACTTATGGATACAGAAAACTTACCGCCTCTGGGCGTATTGCTTCTGCTCGTCATGTTTATGATGGTAGGTGCAGGGATTGGGAATGGCTTCGGCTATCTGGCTGCACACTTGCAAGACCTGGATCTAACAGCCACTCTGTCAGACTTTAATGATCGAAGCCCGGTAGAGGAACGTAACCTTATTCGCTTAGCCACTTTGTTTTCCCAGCTTTTTGTATTCACGGTCTCAGCACTGCTGACCGGTTATCTGGTCTACCGAAAAAGGTGGGCACAATATTTCCGGCTTCACCGGCTCCCTTCTTTTAATATTTTCTCAGCGGCTGTTGTTTTCATCTTTGGCATTTTCGTTTTCTCTCAGTTTTTATACTGGCTCAATCAGCAGCTGCCTTTGCCAGACTGGGCAGACAATATGGAGGGCGATGCGGCCGAAATGATCAAAGGGATTTTGGTCATGAACTCTACCGGCGAATTCCTGCTGACGCTTTTTGTAGTGGCCGTGCTGCCGGCAGTTGGGGAAGAGCTTTTGTTCCGGGGCATTGTCCAGCAACAGCTGGAGCGCCTGGGCCAGAACCCTGCTCTGGCCGTTTGGATGGCCGCTTTTATTTTCAGCGCCTTCCACCTGCAGTTTGCCGGTTTTTTTCCGCGGTTATTTCTGGGGGCAGGGCTGGGCTATCTGTATCTGTGGTCAAGAAGCCTTTGGGTGCCCATCCTGGCGCACTTCTTCATCAATGGCATGCAGATTGCCGGGCAGTATATTCAGAAGAATGCTTTGGCGGAATCGACCGTTGATGAGGTCAACTGGTGGGCGACTGGTCTTGCTGTATTACTGATTGCGGGATTGAGTTACTATCTTTACCAGCATTATTTAACAAAAGTAAAACCAACGGAGGCTGAAGAAACGCCCCTGCAGCCCTAACTGATATACCAAAACATGAATGGTCTGATCCAACGCGCCATTACCGGTATTATTTTCGTCCTCGTCGTAACAGGCTGCATCTATGGAGGCCAGGTGAGCTTTGTAGCCCTGTTTGCCATTATTACCGGGGGGGCGTTGTGGGAATTCTTCGGGCTCGTGCTCACCAAACAGCATCGCCGGGATATGATACGGCGAATGCTGGCACTGGGGCTTGGGCTCGTGCCCTTTTTTATGAGCACCATCGTGCAGCTCGACCTGGTGCAGAACCGGGAATCCTTTATCGCCATTTCCTCCCTTTTGTTTTTCCCGTTCACCTTTTCGGTCTTCATCTATGAGCTGTATACCAAATCGGAGCGCCCTTTTGAAAACGTAGCCTTTGTGATGCTGGGCATGGTTTATATCGGCGTGCCCTTCGCGCTGCTGCTTTTCGTTGCCTTTGACGGAGGCCTGTATTATCCCAATTTGGTTTTTGCCCTCCTGGTAATGAACTGGGTGAATGATTCCGGTGCTTACTTTGTAGGCTCTAAGTTTGGGAAAACGCCCCTCTTCCCGCGCATTTCCCCTAAAAAGACCTGGGAGGGCTCAGCTGGAGGAATGATCTTTACGCTTGTTTTCGGGATGATCCTGTACTACACTTTTCAGGAGCTGGACCTGCGTGACTGGCTGGTACTGGCCGCCATCGTTGTGATTTTTGGCTCGCTGGGCGATTTGGTGGAGTCTATGCTCAAGCGGAGTGTGCAGATAAAAGACTCCGGAGGGTTGCTGCCCGGGCATGGAGGTCTACTCGACCGGTTCGATGCGTTTATCTTCCTGCTCCCGTTTGCCACAGCCTACCTCCTTTGGATCCGATAGAACATTATTCTGTCCCATGTGCTTAGGATATCAGATCTTCCACCTAAATTTGGAGCAAAATTAACGAACATACCTCATGGCAATCATACACCGCGAAGGGCATCGCATGCTCATCATTTTAGGCCTCGCCCTAGCTGTCCTTAATATCGTCACTTACCTGGTCTGGCCTGGGTTTTTATGGCTGGCTACGGCCGCATCCCTTATCTTTTTTGCCCTGGTTCTACAGTTTTTTCGCAATCCGAAAAGAACGATCCCCAAGGCAGATGACACGCTGGTCTACGCTCCCGCAGACGGGCAGGTAGTGGTGATCGAAGAAGCCGAGGAGACCGAGTACTTCAACGCCAAACGCCTGCAGGTTTCCATTTTCATGTCTCCGCTTAATGTACATGTCAATCGTAACCCGCTGGGTGGAGAAGTTCGGTATCTGAAACACCACCCGGGCAAGTATCTCGTCGCCTGGCACCCTAAGTCTTCTACTGAAAACGAGCGGACCACCGTAGTGATTAAGAATGAGCAAACGGAAGTCTTGCTTCGGCAAATCGCCGGGGCCATGGCTAAGCGGATTCGTAATTACCTTAGCATCGGCGACCGCATTACGCAGGGCGGTGAAATGGGCTTCATTAAATTTGGGTCGAGGGTAGACCTCTTCCTGCCGCTTGATGCAGAAGTGAAGGTCAATATCGGTGATAAAGTAAAAGGAAATAAAACGGTGATCGCGAAGGTTTAACGCTCTGTCCAGATGACTTCTCCCTGCTCGTTGAGGTATTGCCAGCGGTTTTGATAGACCACCTGTGCCAGTCCGGCCCGAAAAGGCAGTGCAGCCTGATAACGGGGTGGGAT
The DNA here is from genome assembly GCA_913057245.1 of uncultured Phaeodactylibacter sp. Taxonomy (GTDB): domain Bacteria; phylum Bacteroidota; class Bacteroidia; order Chitinophagales; family Saprospiraceae; genus Phaeodactylibacter. The sequence continues at coordinate 89,691 of CAJXNH010000005.1, read as the reverse complement.
CCGCCAGACGCCATCTGTACCGATGTAACCCCAATGGCCTTTGTTCTTTACCTGGGCCAGCCCGTTAGAGAAAACGCCGGCATCCTGGAAGCCAGCCTTGATCACGAGATGACCTGCCGTGTCAATGTAACCATAGCGGCCGTGCAGTTCCACCGGCGCCCGGTCATTCCCAAAGTCACCGGCAAAAGTATATCGGGGAGCAACAACCAGTGCCCCTTCTGTATTGATGAAGCCATACTTTTCGTCTTGTACGATCGTTGCCATTCCATTGAAAAACTCACCAGCCAGGCCACCTTGCGGCGCATCGAACTGCGGTTCCAAAACCAGCTGCCCTGCCGTGTCTATCAGGCCCCACTGCTCCCCTTCCCACACTGCGGCAACGCCGTCACGGAACGCCTCTGCCCTATCGTACTGAGGGGTGATCGCCAGGGTGCCAGACTTATCAATGTAGCCCCACTTTTCCCCAATTTGGACGGCAGCAAGCCCTTCACTAAACGGGCCGGCCGCATCAAACTCCGGCCGAACAGCCCATTCCCCATCCGGGCTTATGAAGCCAAAATAAATGCCTCTGGCAACTGGCGCTAACCCTTCTGAAAAGTCGCCGGCGGCATCAAACCGCAGGGGGATTTCCAAATCGCCGCGCCGGTTGATATACCCCCAGCGGCGCACCAGCTGTACCCGGGCCAGCCCTTCTTCAAAAAAGCCAATGAACCGGAACCAGTGCTTGAGCAGCAAGCGCCCCATCTCGTCCATGTGCACGAGTTTGTCGTTGAACCGGACGCGGGCGAAGCCGTTGTAGAAGTCCTCCACCTCCAGATACTGTGGCTCAATAACCACATCTCCGATACGGTCGATGAAACCGTAACGGCCGCGATCACGAATGATATAAAGCGGGCTGTCCATAGGCAGATTTGGGCAAAATTTTGGGCGAATATACTCTATCCGGTTGGCTTTGCCGCATTGGCTACCCTCAAATCTGCCTCGCAGGGATACATCAGGGGCGGTTGACCATCAGTTTCAATACCTGCATGCGCCCTTCCTGCTGCAGCCTGACGAAGTACAAGCCGGAGGGGTAACCGCCAAGGTCCAGGCGGTGCGTAGCTCCGGAAAACGTTGCCGTTTCTAAGACCTGCCCGTTAGACCGCAACAGGGACAGGTGTACCGGTTTCCCCTCTTGGTTTTCGTCAAACCTGATGGTAGCACTTTCTGTCGCCGGATTCGGAAAGACCTTCGCGTCCATAACTGAATGGCTCATTGATGCTGTACTTGATGGCGTTTCAAGCGACAAACTGAAAATCCAGTTTTCCCAGGCATCAAGGACCGCATTACTTATCACCCAGTTTTCTATGCCCCCGGTGGCGTTGACTGTGAGCGTACCCATATCTGTACCTGACCGGATTTCCGTAATCCGGTATTCTCCGGCGGGCAGGGAAGACACCGGCAGATTGAAGGTGGTATTGAAAAAGCTGTTGAAGCCCATATTCGCGACCATCACCAAGGCCTCCTCTTCCAGAATGCGGGCATAACTCAGGATTTCTTCCGAGCTGCACTGCACATCCAGCAGGTAGCCGCGGCGCAGGGCTTCCTCTTCGTTGCGCAGGTGCACAAGTTCCCGGTAAGTACTGAGCAGGGAAGACGGGTTATTATCCATATTCGCCACGTTATTGGCCGTGTAGCCCTCTCCCACTCCAATCCACGGGTTTCCGTTGGTGAACCCGGCATGAGCGCCTCCTGTCCACTGCATGGGGCGGCGGATGTTCTCATGGGCGCCGGTGCCCAGCATGCCTACTTCTTCTCCATAATAGATGAAGGGAACGCCAGGCAGCGTCAGATAAATGAATGCCGCCTGTTTCATTTTGTATTCTTCAGCCTGAAACTGACTGTAGATGCGATCGATGTCGTGGTTGGTCAGGAAAGTGGCATACTGAAGCTTGGGGTACCCCTCCTGAATGACGGCCAACTGCTGCCGGATCGGCGTGGCAGTTTCCCCATTGACACCCGCGATGATCCCGTAAGCCAGGTCGAAATCGAAGCACAGGTCCAGCCGCTCCTCCGTGACGTAAGGCAGTATGGAAGCGGTATTGGACCACACCTCTCCCACCGTTACGGCATCCGCATTTGCGTTTTTGTACAACGTTCTGAAATCCTCCAGCAGCTCGAAGGTTTCAGGTGTATTCTCTAAAATCGTACCATCCTCATCGAGGTACTTGATGGCATCCAGCCGGAAGCCATCCACGCCTTTGTTGAGCCAGAACTCAGCGATATCAAAGATTTCCTCTTTCACCGGAGGGTGGCTGTAGTTGAGATCCGGCATGCCGCCCCAAAACAGGCCGTAGTAGTAATCCCCGTTGCGCGGGTGCCAGACGGTCTGCCCCCATGGGCCAATGAATCCCGGATTGGAGTCCGACCACACGTACCAGTCCCGGTAGCCGCCCAGGCTGTTGGCCGATTGCTGAAACCAGGGGTGCTGATTGGAGGTATGGTTCATCACAAAGTCGATGATGATTTTGATGCCCCGGTCGTGGGCGGCATCCAGCAGGGCTTCGAAATCCTCCATAGTGCCGTAGTCCGGCTCCGTGGCATAGTAATCCGTAACGTCGTAGCCATGGTAGGAAGGCGATTCCATCATCGGCATCAGCCATATGCCGGTAATGCTCAGATCGGTATCGGTATCCGGGTCGCCATCGTTCAGGTAATCGAGTTTTTCGATGATGCCCTGAAAGTCCCCTATGCCGTCTCCGTCACTATCGTAAAAACTGCGGACGAAGATTTCGTAGAAAACGGCGTCGTTCCACCAGTGTGTCTCGAAGTCGAGGGAGAAAGCCGGGTCACAGAGGGTGCAGCGGTTGAAGCAATACACCAAAGGCCCGGTGCCACCAACCTCCGCCTGTACCGTACGAACCCGTTGCCCATCCGGCCCTTCCACCGTACAGTCCAAAGGAGGTGCCTCCACTGTGCTGCCATTGAGGAAAACATACTGATAATCGCCGGGAGGTACGCTCAGGCGGGTTTCGAATACGCCGTCCCCATCCTCATCCTGTAAGGGGATAGCCGTAGGGTCCCAGTTCGCCGGCAGCCCGGCTGCTTCCTGGAAGTCGCCCATCACGAAGACGCCCTCGGGAGCGACCGTTTCCATTTCCATATTGACGGCTAGGCGCAGCGTGGCATTGCAGGAATCAAAGGTGACCGCCGGGAGGCTTAGCCCGGCCTCTCCTACTGTCACCTGCCGGTTGAAGTTGCCGCCACCATCGCCAATCGCGCAATCTGCGGAAGGCAGCTCCGGTTTTTCATTCCAGCTGCTGCCATTGACAAATTTGTACAGGTAAGTGCCGGGGGGCACCTCTACGGTCAGTTCATACACCTGGTCTCCGTCCGGGTCCGCCAAAGGGGAAGCACCGGGCATCCAGTCCCCGCCGTACCCCGCAGCGGCCTGAAAGTTGCCGGCAACGTGCACACCGTTGGGCGACAGGGTTTCCTGGCTCATGTCTACCCTGAAGGTTAGGGGGACGGGTTGGGCGGGACTTGTTACAGCAACTGCGAAAAAAAGAAGGATTAAGAAAAAGGAGCGAGATGTATTCATATTTACAAGGTTAAGATAGGTGATGAACTAAAGGCGTAGACAAACAGGAACCAGCAATAACCATATTTTGTTATCTTGCTGAATACTATTTTACCAAAAGTTTCACAATGGGGCAAATCAATGATATTAAGCTAGACTTGATAAAGCTGGTTACCAAGATATCTGATATAGATCATTTATGGTCGATTTATCAGACGGCTGTTTCTATGCAAGAAAAGTCGCCCGAAAGCATTGAAACAGAGGATCCGTTTTTGAAGGGTCAAGTCCAAGTCAGAATGGGTGTAACTAAAGACCAGGTGTTTGAAGAACAGGGTAACAAATCGATCAACTTCCAGGAATTACAGGAAATTGTTGCCGATAGCGAACCTTGGGAAGTCTCTCTAGAAGAAATGCTAGATCAACTCGACTAGGAAATATGGACTATTTATTGGACTCCAACATCATCCTGACCTACAGCCGGAGCGATAAAATAACCCGCCGACTCGAAGCTAATTATAAAATCTTTGACGGTCAAAACCGAATTGCGTTATCCGTAGTCTCTAAAGGAGAAATTGAAGCTGCTATTCTTAAGTTGGGCCTTGGAGAAGGAAGAAAAAGAAGAATTCAGTACCTGATGAATCGTTTAACCATTTTCGGGATCAACTTCGATAAGATCATTCAAAAATACGCCGAGATTGACGCCTACAGCCAGGGTAAGATCAAAATCCCCACTGCTAAGTTTTCCTCCAGAAACATGGGCAAAAATGATTTGTGGATAGCTGCGACAGCAAGTGCTTTCGATTTGCAACTTGTCACTATGGATAAAGACTTCAATCATTTAGCTCCATCCTACATAGACTTACTTTATGTTGAAACGACCTAACCGCTCAAAAATAGTGGGTCTCTTATCTGACATACCTTGACTCTCGTGTAGCGATTTTGAAAACAATGGCTTACTTTAAAAGCAAAGGTAAATCTTATGAAGCCATTAATACTGTGCATTATCATTTCACTTGGCGCCTCCTCAGCCAATGCTCAGGTCGAATGGGCGCTCGACGAGCTATTCCCGGATAGTATCAAGACTTTTGTAGTGTCTCAGCGGGGGGAGCACTTGCTTAATTCCACCTACGGATTTAATAGTCCAAAACTGGTAGTAGGAAATGCAGAAGAGCCAGAGGTATTCTTTCTGGCTGTACACGAGAGCAACGGAAACGGTAGTAGTACGCTTGATATTTCAGATATTATCGAACTGCCAGACTCCACTTTCGTTATCCCTCACATCACAGCTTGGATGGATAGTCAGGGTTGGGTGACTTTTGTAAGGTATTTCCAACATTACAATACTTTATGGGAAGATTCTGTACCACGCTGTGACCACAATCTTTCTCATAATCTAACCGGTCCTAAAGGAGATGCTTTCCCAACCGGTGAAATAGCCCTGCTTGGGACAGAGGCTCACTTCGGCTTCAATTATGCGAACAGTGGTTCGTTTTTTGTGGAATCCTGTCAGCCCTTATGGGAATCCTTCTTTGAATTCCAGGTGCAGGATCAAGCGATCACTTCGGATGGGCGCTTGATTTATACCGGGCCTACCGGCTTGTACACGATTTCCGAACAGGGCGCGCCAACGGACCACTTTCCGCAATGGCATTTCAACCGCATTGAGCCCAATGCATACAGCGGCATCATTGGCTACCGGCACGATTCACTTTTTGCCCTTTCACCTGATTTTGAAATCCTGCAGACCGCTGATTTCACAGCCGACTCTATTTTAGATTTCTCCACCGGCTATGGCATGGTAGCCGTGCTAACACAAAGCCAGCAAGCCTATGTTTTCAATGACAGCCTTCAGTTGCAAAGCAGCTTCGCCCTAAATGAGGATAGTGAATTTTGGCGCGTAGACGTGGGGGGCGAATACCTTGGGTTTGCCGGTATTGAAACGTTTGGCTCCGATATGCCTACGGGAGGCACAAAGGCTTTTTTCTCCACTTCCTATACCTTTGAAGGCGAAGAATATGGCCTCGACCGGGACTTGGGCGTTGTTGGGTACCAATTAGGAGAAGTGCTTTACACACAGGGCGACCCGGCTTTTCCCGGCTTGAGCCGGACTTACTTCGACTCGGTTGTAGTCCAGGTACAAAATTTCGGTGATGAAGCTGTCAGCCGGTTCAAAATCCGGTCCGGTAATCGTCCCGCACGCTTTGCCTATGATGTCGAAGGGCAGTACCTTCTCCCCGGCGATACTTTACAAGTGACGCTGAGCGATTTCTGGATCCACACCGGGGGCGACGTGGGAGACCTGGAGCCCGTTTGCTTCTGGACCTCACACCCCGACGACAAGACCGATGCCAATTCAGGGAATGATGGCACTTGCGCTGATTTTGTAGTCAGCACTCCCCCTGCCCCTAAAGCCATGCAACTTAAGGTCTTTCCTAACCCCGCTCAGGACCAGCTATTCGTTGACTGGGGTGGTTCCGGGACAGCCACTTGCCGGATTATTCATCCAACGGGGCAGATCATAGAACAATTTGTACTGCCTGTACAAGGCAACAACCCGCTCCAGGTAAACCTCAGTCCGTATCCGGCGGGCGTGTATATCCTGTCCTTACAGACTACGGAAGGGGAAAGTGCGGCAAAACGGTTTATCATCGCCCGGTGAGGCACGCCTTTTTAGAGCGTCAATTCCACCCCAAACGTAAAGGTACGGGCGGGCAGGTAGGTATTGCGCCAGTCGATGCCCCAGGACAGTATATTCGCATCGCTATAATGCCCCCCAAAGCCGGTACTGCGGAGTGGCCCGTAGCGCACTTCGGGGTCAACGCCGGTATACCGGGTTAGGGTAAATAGATTCTGAGTATTTAGAAAAACCCGTAAGGCCTGATCGTCAAGCCGGCCGTCAGCACGTCTCAAGCCGGGCCGGTAACTAAGCGTTAGGTTGTCAAGACTCAGAAAAGAAGCCGACTCCACATGCTGGCTATTGATAATTGGCCGCTCTTTGAGGAACCGATTAAAAGGTTCTCCAACCGCGACATTATACAAGTTCGTCACTGCACCGCTACCGTAAGATGCCCGGGTCGCATTGAGCAAGTCGTGCCCGAAAACACCCCTGAAGAATACCTGGAGATCAAAGCGGCCCCACTGAAAAGTATTGCCTAAACCCAATGTAAACGAGGGCTGGGCATTGCCCAATACGGCAAAGTCTTCCTCTTCATTCCTAAAGGAACCGTCCCCATTTTGATCTTCAAATATATATTCACCATCATCATCCACGCCTGCGTAGACTGGCCCCCATATTTGTCCCATCAACGCTCCACTTTGGAAGCGTATAGGCTCTTGATAAGAAAGACCAAACGTCAATGGCGGGCCCAAATAACCAGCCTTGGTAGCCCGGTCGAGCCCGTTTTCCAACTTGGTACGACCAGTAGCTGCCACGACCGCCATCTGCCATCTAATTGCCCCACTTTGTTTAGCCTCCCACTCGAGTGCCACCTCGGTACCCTGAGTGACAAACCGGGCATCGCGCTCCCAAAAGTTGCCACGCCCTGAAAGCACCGGAGCGTTGGCATATACGAAATCCAGAAAGTTGCTCGTGACTGAACGATAAGCATTGATACTGCCCACCAGTCTGCGCCTGTATAAACTAAAATGCATGCCCAGGTCGAAGGTCTCGCCCCGCTCAGGCCGTAAGGGACTGGGAGCTACACTATACCCTCCATTCGGTACTGTTATTAGAGGGGTGCCAGAGGGCGTTCCTCCGGTCTGGCCATAGCTCGCACGCAAGCTCAGGGCATCTATTTTCTTTGATTTCCCAAATAGATCTTCGAAGTTGTAAGACGTCCCAACAGAAGGAAAAGCATTCCAATCGTTTTCCCGGTCGAACAATGGCAGCCGCTCATAGCGCAATGCCCCGTATATAGCCAGCGGTTTTTTTACCGTAAGGTGCACCATAGCGAATCCTGCTTCCAGGGCGGCCTCACCAGCAAAGGACCGGACCTCACCCAGCCCCTGAAAGAAATCTATCGATTCGGACAGGTTATTGTAATCGACTTCATCTTCTGCGAAATTTCCTCCCTCAATGAAAATACCATCACCCCGCAGATATTGCCGGGAGTACCCGGCAATTATTTGCAGACCGCTACCTTGCCACACCCGACGTTCATACCTCAGCAATGCTTCTGTAAGGGCACTGCGTTGGGACCGTGTCGACTTTGCCGCAAATCCATTCTCAAAAAATCCACGGTACCAGGCTGTTTTCTGATAAGCCTCTCCTAATGTCCGATTCGATTGCTGCACGGCATAGCGGCCAGACAGGCTTAGTCCCCTTACTAACTCAAACTCAGCATGTAGGTTGGTGGCCCATACCGTCTGCTCAGCTTCACGAACAGCTTGTTCTGTTATAGAAAGCGGATTGAAGACCTCCACTTTCCCTGTTTCGAAATACCCACCATAATCTACCGCTGCCGGATCAAAGACCGGTGCCGTAGGGTTAAAAATGTGCGCATACCGGAAAGCCTCCGGGAAGCCCAAATCGCTGTCCTGACTGGCCGCGCTTACCGTAGCAGAGACTTTCAACCGGTCATCCAAAGCCGTTTGCTGTATACTGGCCCGCCCGTTAAAGCGCTGAAAGCCGGAGCCTCGCAGTATGCCCGATGCATTGCGGTAGTGCCCCGAGGCCCGGTAGGTGGTACCGCCATTTCCACCCGATAAGGACAAGCTGTGTATGTGGGCCAGGCCGGTACGTGTGATTTCATCCACCCAATCAGTGCGATGGCCCAGGTTTTCTCCTCCAAGCTCCAGGAAGGTCGGTACGTCTGCCATTTCTGCCTGCCGCGACAGACGCTCCGCACTGACCGAACCTTGATAGCGGATGACGGAATGACCTGCTTTTCCTTGCCTGGTTTGAATCTGAATCACGCCTGGCAAACCTCTAAGCCCATAAATAGCTGTGGCAGCACTGCCCCTAAGCACCGTCACCGAGGCAATATCCTGAGGATCGATACTGAGCAGGTCCGCAGCCGGGAAACCATCCACGACGATGAGGGGGGAGCGTGGACCGTTCAGTGCTGAAATACCCCGCAGGCGCACATCGAATGGCTGGTTGGGGTCATTGCCGGCGCGGGCAATGGCGAGGCCTGCGATCCTGCCCTGTAGCAAATGCATGGGATCCTGTATGTTACCCTGATTAAAATCCTCCGCCTGTAAATGGGCAACTGGTAGCGGGCTGATTGCTTCATTGGTTTCCATACCATAGGGCAGGGGAATAACCTCTGCGGGCTTTCTGTAGACGGAACTATAGCGCTCATGGAGCAGCAGGCTATCCGTTTGAAGGGTATCCTGAGCTTGGGCATGAAGCACTACAGTGGCTGAAAAAAGGATGAGGAGCAAAAATTTGCGCGAAGTAACCGGAGCGGGCATAGGTTTTATGATTTGTTAAATCTATGACGCATATCTGCTCAATGAATTGGAAGAACACCACACTTTAACAGGTGGAACAGCAAAAAAATATTTATTTGAATGCAGCGTTAGACTTGCACGCCGGGTTCTGAAAGTGAATCAAATACCCTAGATATGAGACCTGTAACCTTAATTCCTATTGTTTGTATCCTGTTTTTAAGCTTTTCCGGAACTGCCCAAAGCCGTTTCTCCTTTGGTGTGGAGCTATTCCCGCATCTGTCGTGGGAGCAGGATCCGGTCATTGAAGACTACGGCCCCCGATTTTCCAAACACGCCGGTATGCAGGTCGGGTATCAGCTGGGGCAAAATTTCCGGTTGCAGTCCGGGCTGGCCTATACCGAGATCGGGCGCCGGTTCCAGTTTGATGGTGAAGACCTTCGTTGGGGCAATCAACATGACGGGCAGGGTGGCTTCAATCCGGATATTCCTGCACCAAATATTGGTACGGTGACCCAGAATACCGTGCATCGCTTTGTAGAAGTGCCCTTCAGGCTAACCTACCTTTCACCCGGTGAGCAGGCCCGTTTTTACCTGTCCGGTGGTATTGCTCCCCGCTTTCATATACAATCAGTTGGAAAAATACGGCATGAGCTGCCCGATAATGCAGGTACAGACCGCCGCACCGAGCCCATTTCCAACGTTGACTTCGACCGGTTGCAGCTGAGTATTCTGGGCAGCGCAGGCGTGGAAATGAACCTGGGCGGAACGACCTTCTTCGCAGGCCCCCGCATTCAGTACCAACAGCTCACCGGGGAATCAGAGTCGCTTACCGGGCCCAATGCCTTTGAGCTCGGTTACGTGCAGCTGGGTCTGGAATTTGGGGTGCGGTTTTATTGACCTGCTACCAGAGCGCCTTGGTGTAGAGGCGCTTAACGTCAGAAGCAGCGTGGGCGGTAGGCGTACCCAGTACAAACGCTGTATTATTGTAGATGGCAATGTCATCGTAAAACAAGATATTGAGGGGCACCGGCTCCCCTATTTGCCCCGTGCTCAGGTCAATGGGCGCCAGCAGATAGCCAGTCTCGTCGCGCAGCAGCGCATAGAATAACTCTGTTTTTATATCCTGAATGACCCGGCCATTCCAGTCTTTATGTTGTACGTAGTGTGCCGGCATTACCTGTTTCGTCCGGCCTTCTGCATCAAAAAATTCAATCTGCTGTTCATCGTGGTTAAACAGGATTAACTCCCCACCTGCCAAAAAGAGAAAATTGTCCTGAGGGTTGTTGTAAAAAACCCGCTGTAGAAAATCTGCGTCTGTTTGGCGGGTGCGGATGTAATCATTTTCCGCTCTGGACACATCACCTGTATTGGAAATCGACTGGCCCTCCATAATCAGGCCGAGGTCTGCCATGTAATTGTCCAGCTGCTCTGCGTAAAGGACCTGCCGGAAGTTGTCGAGCGCACCGTTAGTCAGACTGGCCCGCAGGTAGCGCTTTAGCAGGCCCTGATAAGCTACATTTTCATAGTACATTGCTTCGTCGGTACTGCACCGGCAATCGCGGTAGGCTCCAATATAATCGGTCTACTTCATGGTCTCCAGGGGTACGATTTGCGCGCGGGTATAGCCCAGGTTGATGTAGCGGTAGTTGGCCAGCAGGTAGAGGCGGTTGCGGCAGTTGACCTCAATGTCCGTGACGCGGCGAAGGTCCAGCTGCTGCTCAAAAAGCAATATCCCGTCTGGTGAGCGCACATCAATCCAGGCATTACTCCCAGTGCGTTTCCAGCTAAGGGTAAAGAGGTAATCATCCCAAATGGCAAAGGCAAAGGGCAGGCGGTCTTCCGGACTGAGCTGCCGGAGTTTTTTCTGTGCAAGGACCTCTACCAGGGGTAAATTAGCGGGTACGGGTTGAAGGGTAATCTGAAGCGCATCTGCCTGTTCCACTACTACCGTATCTGTGAGGTAGCCGATTGCAGAAATACGAATTTGGGCGGGCCATTCCCGGACAGAAAGCTCAAACTGCCCGGCTGCATCAGCAGCAGTACCGGTCTTTTCCGTAAGGAGAAGCAGGTTGGCAAAAGGGATGCCCTCGCCTGTTTCCGAGTCCTGTACGTTGCCTCTGAGAGGGGCAGACTGCCCGGAAAGATAGAGTGATATCAGGCAGCACCCTGCAAGAATCAAAAGTTTCTGTTTCATAGCTTAGTCCTTTTATTATCGACAAGTGAGCGGCTATACGGTTCGCTAATGGCTGGCAGTAAGCCATATGCAGGTGCACGCCCCCTTCTAAAGACGTCCTGCAGTTGAAAGTGAAAGTAACATATCTCCTATTCTGGTAATTTTTAGCCCCCCCCTGCTATCTTCTTTGGATATCAACCCGTTTTTGAAAACAAAATGCGCCCTTTCGTGTAACTTAAATATCATTCATTTCAGCGATGTTGGCACCCCGGGTTCATGCTCAGGGCCCAGCACACCTCACTAAAACTCAACATTAACGATGAAAAAGACTTTGAATGCCCGTATATGGATCTTGTTGGTAGCAGTTCTAATGACCGCAGTATCCTGTACAGAGGAGGAGCACATGCTGCGTGGTACAACTGCCAATCTGGAAGAGGAATTGCTAATTGAGCCCATCAACGTTCAAATCATAGCGGCACCGGAAGAGGACCGCCTGCCCCTCGACCTGAAAGCGGAGGTTACCGGTCCACATGCCGATGAAGTATACATGATGTCCGGCGAAAAGCAGCTGGTTTTTAAGGCCAATGAGACAGACCCTCGTCTGGCGACGCTGGCATTAGATATCCGCCGTGTAGACCCCATTACAGCAGATAACCCTGTCAAATTCACCTTGACCCTCACTGCGGAGGGCTATGAGGTTGTCAACCGTGTATTTCATCTTACGGATGCCAGCGGAGAAACCTGCGGGATTCGTTTGACGCGTGAGGACGATAGCAACGTCAAGGCAGAAGACATTACATCAGGAAGGTAGGCCTTATCTAAAATGTAACGAAAAGGTCAAATTGCTGATCAAAATACAGCCTAATCAATATTGGCTTAATGGGGTATTTCCACTGGAATGCCCCATTTTTTATTCTCACCCTCAGACCAGAAAAGCGCCCTTTGGATTTTTAAAGAGACAGGTAAAGCAAACGCAGCTGCACAGGAGGACTTACGCAGCCTTTCGCTTCCGAAGCATACCCCAGGCGATAAAGCCGCCCAGCAGTATCTTCACGATGGCGCCCGGCCAAAATGGATAGAAGCCGTATTCCAGCGCCTTGCCCCATCCATACAGGTGCGCCAGCCATAGCAGCCCACTTCCCACGATGACGACCGTACCCAGCCCATTGGCCAGGAGGCTGTAACCCAAATGCTGCCCCCATCCCCGGCGGCGCAGCAACCCCATGCCTAGTGCTGCTATAAAAAATCCGATAAGAAAGCCTCCGCTACCCCCCGAAAAGGACGACCATCCGCTGCCCCCTTCAGCAAAGACTGGCAGCCCCAGCCCACCGAGCAGCAGGTAGAGCAACACCGCTCCCCCGCCCCACGGGAAGGGCAGTAACAGCCCGACTAAAAGTACCGCCAGGCTTTGACCGGTGATGGGGATGCCGCCCAGGGCTTCCGGTACAGGGATGGCCACTCTGGCCATGATGGTGATGAAAAGAGTGCTGAGGAGGAGGTTGAGGAGGTGAGTGCTGGTATTCATAAAAATTGTTTTCGCCAAAAACTCCACACAATTTGTTAGAAATTTTGTTTTTTTGAGGAAACTTTCAACTACGAGCGGTACTTTTGTTATGACTATATTTCAATCAGAAGCCACGACCATGCCTTTGCGCGATGATTTTCCGCCGTCGGGCAGCGATTACCTGGGCGGCGAAAGTGATGGATACGAGTACCGGACGGTCTTCGGGGGCTCCCGCCTCGAAAGCACCTATGAAATGGTGCGGCAATTTCTGGCGGAAGAAGGGTACGAAGACGTGCCCCTGCCTAAAGACGCCGATGAGCTCAGGCTGTTCCGCCTGCCGACGCGCAACAAACAAATCCTAATGTTTGAAGACAATGGCTACGTGCATAACCCTATAAAAATCCTCTTCCCGCAGGACCGCCGGAAGAGGAGTACGTTGATACTTTGTATTTACAATGAGGCTGACCCGCAGCATTTGCTAAAGTTCCACCGTATTCTGGAACGGGTGGAGGCAGCGAAGTCAGATTAGCCTCCCTATTCCAGACCTTTTAGCCCGCCTACATCTACAGCATCCAAAGCTGCCTTTAGAACAGAGTCATCCACATTACGGCCTTCAATTGAAACGATGTAACGGCCTTCGGCGATAATACTGACCTGACCTTTACGATCCTGTTTATTGTACTCTTCAAATGCCTTATAGCCGTCAATGGTTGTTGTCCGTTTGTACCCCTTATCGGACTCCTCGTCTATTTCCATAGTAGCCCATGCAGCCGAACTCGCCAAAAAGTAGGACACCCCGGCAAAGTCGATAATGGATACGGCCAAAACCTCGTCACCTTTCTTGTATTGTGCCTGAGCTGTAGAAAACTTCATGCCCATAGCGCCTACCTTTTTACCATCGTGCGATGCCCGGTCCATACCGGCTACGCTTTCAGGCAGGAGTTCTTTGAGCTTTCGGAAGTCTACGACCTCTTTTGCGTCTTCCCCACCATTAAGCTCTTTCATAGCTTTACTTAATGCCTCCTCGACATTGATATTTCCGTTTGAGCCCGGGGCAGCATCATTCGTACCTGAAGAAGCTGAGGCTGATTCCGGTTCAGAAGATACGGTCTGTTGATCATTCGCTTCGCTGTCGCCGCCACATGAGGTCATGAAACCTGCGACCAGCAAAAGCAGCAAGGTGATAAGTCTTCGGGTTTGCATAGTATTTGCAGTTTTGATTTGGTATCAAACTTACGAAAATCCGTTCCCCGTACCAACTGCTTTCGACGAATGCTTAAATCAGTACCATTAGACTCAATGCCCGTACGATGCTGCTCCGCACTTACTTTGAGCTGGAGGAATACGACGCGCTTTTTTCGCTTCTGGATAGCTCCGAAGCTTACATCCGCCGCCAAAAAGGGATGGGCTATCACCGGTCCCACTACTAGGCTTTATTGCAGTTCACCCGGCGGCTCCTCCATTTGCCGGAAGGCGATAAAGGCGGCAGAGCTCAACTCAAAGCGGACATACAAGCGGCACCTGCCACGGCAGAACGGGGCTGGCTACTTAGCAAGCTGGAATAGAAAAGGCAACACCGGTATGGCATTGCCCTTTCTATACTTTTCAGTAAAAGCTGTTTACTCTGCAGCATCCTCCGGTGCCTCTTCCTGCTTTTTCTGCGGGCGCATTTGCGGGAAGAACAACACTTCCTGAATGGAATGCTGATTGGTCATCAACATGGTCAGGCGGTCAATACCGATACCGAGGCCTGAGGTCGGGGGCATGCCGTATTCCAAAGACCGCAGGAAGGCATCATCCAGCGCCATAGCTTCTTCGTCGCCCCGCTCGGCCAGCTTGAGCTGCTCTTCGAAGCGCCCCCGCTGATCAATCGGGTCGTTCAGCTCGGTGTAAGCATTGGCGATTTCCTTGCCGTTGACAAAAAGCTCGAAGCGCTCCACCAGGCCGGGCTTGCTGCGGTGCTTTTTCGCCAGTGGCGTCATCTCGATGGGGTAATCGGTGATGTAGGTAGGCTGAATCAGATTGGCCTCTACTTTTTCTCCGAAAATCTCATCGATTAGCTTACCGCGCCCCATACTTTCGTCTACACCGACGTGCAGCTTCTTACAGGTGGCGCGCAGCTCTGCTTCATCCATTTCGGAAATATCGACGCCCGTATATTCTTCGATGGACTCGTACATGCTCATGCGGCGGTACGGGCCAGCGTAATCAATCAGGTTGCCCTCGTATTCCACTTTGGTATGCCCGGTGACTTCGATGGCGATGTACTCCAGGAGCTTTTCCACCATCTCCATCATCCAGTTGTAGTCCTTGTAGGCAATGTAGATCTCCATGGAGGTAAACTCCGGGTTGTGGGTGCGGTCCATGCCCTCATTGCGGAACATCTTGCCGATCTCGTATACGCCTTCAAACCCGCCTACGATGAGGCGCTTGAGGTAGAGCTCGTTCGCAATCCGCATGTAAAGCGGCATGTCAAGCGTATTGTGGTGTGTTTTGAAGGGCCGGGCTGCTGCCCCACCGTGGATAGGCTGCAGAATAGGGGTTTCCACTTCCAGCCAGCCACGGTCATCGAAGAAACGGCGCATGGCAGATACCAGCCGGCTTCGCTTGAGGAAAATTTCCTTCACATGCGGGTTCACCGTCAGGTCAAGGTAGCGTTGGCGGTAGCGTTGCTCAGGGTCGGTGAAGGCATCGTAGACGTTGCCTTCCTCGTCCCGCTTAACCACAGGGAGTGGAGACAGGGTTTTACCCAGTACTTTCAGCTCCGTGACATGCACGGTAATTTCGCCCATTCGGGTACGGAACACATGGCCCCTCACGCCGATGTAGTCGCCAATATCCAGCAATTTTTTGAAGACCTTATTGTACATATCCTTGTCTTCGCCCGGGCAGATTTCATCCCGTGCGATGTAGACCTGAATACGGCCGGTGCTGTCCTGCAGTTCAGCGAAAGAAGCTTTGCCCATGACCCGGCTACCCATGAGGCGGCCGGCGAGGCTTACATCCTGGAAATTCGGTTTATCCCCCTCGTCATTAAATTCTTCCTGGATTTCTTTGGCGTAAGCGGTCACGTCAAAGGCTTCGGGAGGGAAAGGGTCGATGCCGAGCTCACGGAGTTTCTCCATATTCTCCCGGCGCAAGATTTCCTGTTCGCTGAGTTGCATGTGGTTTTGCGTTGATTTTTTGTTAGTTAGCCCCTCTGGCTAAATAAAGCTGCAAAAGTAGTGTTAATTAAAAAATTGCAGAAATATATGGTTGTAAACCTTCTGCCACTCTTATGAGTTCATTCTTCTGATTGCTAATTAGAATTATGCTCAAAATCGCTTTTTCACCCATCTACAAATACGAGCTGCCGGAGAAACACCGGTTCCCAATGATCAAGTACGAGCTCATCCCGGAGCAGCTGCTGTACGAAGGGACGGTCTCGGAGGATCAGTTTTTCCACCCCGACCCACTTACGGAGGAGGAAATCCTGTGGACGCACGATGAGGCGTACTGGGAAAAACTCAAAACTCAAACGCTGAGTAAAAAGGAAATCCGCGCCATTGGCTTCCCTATGTCTGAAAAACTTATCCACCGGGGGCGGCATATTGCAAATGGCACAGTGCAGTGCGCGCTTTTTTCGCGACAGCATGGGGTTGCCATGAATGTAGCCGGGGGTACCCATCATTCCTTCACCCACAAAGGCGAGGGGTTTTGTGTGTTCAATGACATCGCTATTGCTTCCAATTACCTGCTTCACCATGGCATTGCCCAAAAGATACTGGTGGTCGACCTTGACGTGCATCAGGGCAACGGCACCGCGCAAATCTTTCAGCACGACGACCGGGTCTTCACCTTTAGCATGCACGGCGAGAAAAACTACCCCCACCGCAAAGTCCCTTCCAACCTCGACATCGGGCTGCCCGACAAAACCGAGGATGGCCCCTACCTCAAAGCCCTACGCGAAACCCTGCCCCGCCTTATCGACGACGTGCAGCCCGATCAGATATTTTATCTGTCCGGTGTAGACGTCATCTACTCCGACAAGCTCGGCCGCCTCAGCCTGAGCCTGCAGGGCTGCCGGGAGCGCGATGAATTCGTCCTCAAAACCTGTAAAGCCAATAATCTACCAGTCGCCATCAGCATGGGCGGCGGCTATTCGGAGCGGCTGGCGCATATTGTAGAGGCGCATGCGAATACGTTCCGGGTGGCGGAGGAGGTGTTTTTTTGAGGGAAGAAGAAACGAACAAAACCCGGTAGCAGGCTCCGTGGAGTGGCTGCTTCCGGGTTTCGGACACGTGGACTAAACTACTGGACATTTCCTGGACGGAATCGATTTTTCCTGTCTCAGCGGGGCCCCCTACCCCCCTACCCCTTCGCAACACAGCTTCGGCGCACAGAGAAAGGCGGGAAAGCAAGCCCGCAAAAATCAATCCCTCTGAGCCATAAAAGCAGTTTTGTCTGGTAGCCTGCAAGTAGATTACTCTTTGACTAATTTTTTGACCACCTGCCGTCCCTCAGCCGTCAACAACTGAACCAGGTACATGCCAGGGGGTAACCCGTTCAGATTTACGGTGGCGCGCTGCCCCTGCAAGCTAAAGGTGCGTACAGCCTGAGCATTAGTATTGACCAACCGGCCCTGTACAAAGTGACCGGGCGCATTCCACTCCAGGTAAACCTGATTAGTAGCAGGGTTTGGAAAAGTTTAAGGCCAGTCCTCAAATCCAGTTCCGATGTATTAGTGAGTCCCATGCAAATATCGTCTTCGAAACAGATTGCCCCATCAGCACCGTACTCCAGTACCGTGATGTGTACGATATAGGCACCGCTCGCAGCGTAAGTATGGGAAACGCCCAGGTCACTCGCATTTACCTGCTCCGTCTGCCCGTCTCCCCAGTCGATAATCACCTCGCTGCAGTGGGTTAGCAGCGGATTGTCGAGAGTGGCAATATGCCCGTTTGTGGTATAGGTAAAGCCATTTTGCACAGCGTTGTCGAAAGCCATCTCGTCCCGGCAGCAGAGGCTGTGCAGGCATACATCGTCGAGCGCCACATAGGCCCCGGGCTGTACGCCATCAGTACGGGTAAAAAACAGGGCATTGGCACCGGAAGCCGGGAATGCCGGGTCACTGGAATCAATGATATAGGTGTAGGTCGTAAAATTGTTGTCGCAACCGGAGAGTATAGGTTCCACAACCACCTCCCAGCTATCAGCGAATAAAGCCGTATTGAGGGGAATTGTGCCACTGGTAACTGCGGCCCCTCCGTTGACGCTGCCATTAGCCAGGAAGACACTCAGTGAGGCCGGTGCGTTTGGTGAAAAGAGGCAGGCTATTTTAAATTCAAGTTCGTATACGCCGGTATTGGGCAGTATAGTGGTACTGAGTTCATTCAATACCCCTTCCCGATAAACGTCGCCGCCCTGTATCCTCGTCCAAAAGCCGGCAAACTGTCCCTGAGACAGCGGCAGAGGCGCCGTGAGTGATGCAGGCACACCAGTCAGGTCGCTGTAGAAATCCGCTGAACTGGCACCAGCACCGGCATTGCTCCAAATACCGCCCCAGTTGGCCGCATTTGTAATATCCTCATTTCCGGTGGTCGGTGTGCCGGTCTCGAAATCCCCATTTTGCACCAGATTGCCTTCGCAGGAAAACTCCTGTTCACCACTAAAGCAAAGCGTATCCAGGCCGGTGCCTTCGGATGCGACGGCCACGGGCGGCATCATTTCGGCGGAAGCCGGGCTGTTGTATGCAAAGGGATCCCCTGTAACCCCACTGGCTTCCCTCACCGTATCGAGCACCATTGTATCTCTTGCACCACAAAAAAGGTGTTCGTCAGGACTTGAGTGGGCAAACTGCCGGACGATCAGGCTGACATCCTGCCCCTGTGCACCGGTGTAGGATACCATTGCGCTATGCTGTGCATTGATATTCACCAGCGACTGCGGGTAATAAAAGGTACGCAGTGCCCCGGAGAAGCAAGGCGCTGCGGTGCTTATGCCATTCAGGGCCTGTGAAACATTAGTCTCGGCATAATGGACTCCAAATGTCTGTGTAGACAAGTCATAGTCTACCAAAAAAGCCGGCTGCCCGCGCCCCTCATCGTCGGCCCACTGCCCGTCGCGCCCCCGGCCCTGAATAAGCAGCTTATCTGTAAAGGGCGCTTTGATCATAGTGTGCCCGTATTTGTCCAGGTCGAAATTAGTGGAAAAGGATTCAAAGGAAGCGGTATTGTCCAGTGCTCCGGTCGCTGCATCGAACACACTAATCCCCAGATGGTGAGTCACTGAGATATTGGTCAGCACATAAACCTATTTTTTATTTTAAAATTTTGACTTTTGAAACAAATCCATTACTTTTATGGTAGTTAAAGTTTTCTCTGTATCACCAACCCCTGAAAAACCATGACAAAATCACACTCCGTCCGCCCTGGTTCCACGAAGGCGGGACACAACCCCGAGTTGGAGCTCGCGCGCGAATTCGTATCTCATACCAACAAATGTATTTTCCTGACTGGCAAAGCCGGAACCGGCAAGACTACCTTTTTGAAGACCCTCAAAGCTAAACCACCCAAACGGCTGGCAGTGGTCGCCCCTACCGGCGTAGCTGCGATTAATGCGGGCGGGCAGACGATCCACTCCCTGTTCCAATTGCCTTTCGGGCCTATTGTGCCCGGGAATAAACGGGACAATCGGCTGTTCCGGCGGCTCAGCCGAAAAAAGGCGAGGCTACTGCGGGCGCTTGACCTGCTTATTATTGACGAAATAAGCATGGTGCGGGCAGATGTGCTCGACGGCATCGACGAGGTGCTGCGCCGCTACCGGACACCACACCAACCCTTTGGCGGCGTCCAACTGCTGATGATTGGCGATTTGCATCAGCTGCCTCCGGTTGTAAAGGACGAGGAATGGGGGCTGTTGCGTTCCTACTATAACACTCCTTTTTTCTTCAGCAGCAAAGCCCTGCAGCTAACGGAGCCCGTGACCATTCAGCTAAAGCATATTTACCGACAATCGGATGACACCTTTATCCACCTTTTAAATAAGGTGCGCAATAATCAGATAGATGAAGCCGTCCTGGAGACGCTCAACAGCCGGTATCAGCCGCTTGACCAATTGCCGGACAAAGAGGAGTACATCACCCTTACCACTCATAATCACAGCGCCAACAATATCAATGCAGAACAATTGTCGGCACTTCCGGGCAAAGTGCGCCAATTCAAAGCAGAAATAAGTGGCGACTTTCCGGCCCACGCCTATCCGGCTGACGAAGCGCTGCACCTGAAAGTGGGGGCACAGGTGATGTTCATCAAAAACGATAATAGTAATGACCGCCGCTACTATAATGGTAAGATTGGTAAAATCATATCGATCGATGAGGAAAAAGGAATCACCGTGCAATGCCCGGGCGACGATTCGGAGATTACAGTGGGTAGAGAGGAATGGCAAAATCGCAAGTACAAGCTCAACGAACGGGTGAAGGAAGTGGAAGAAAATGTCGTTGGCACCTTCACGCAGTACCCTTTGAGATTGGCCTGGGCCATCACCATTCATAAGAGTCAGGGGCTGACCTTTGAGCGGGTGATTTTGGATGCGCAGGCGGCTTTTGCGCACGGACAGGTGTATGTCGCGCTCAGCCGGTGTAAGACTTTTGAGGGCATCGTGCTGCGCTCGCGTATCCGGAGCTCCAGCGTCAGGACGGACACTAAGGTGCAGCAATTCTCTGATGAGGCAGAACGCAATGCGCCGGATGAGGCCAAATTGCAGGATGCTAAAGTCGCTTTTCAGCAATCCATGCTGCAGGAGTTGTTCGACTTCCGGATCTTGAAAAAGCACATGCAGCGCGCCCAGCGTTTATTGCTGGAATATGAACACAAATTACTGCCGGGTGCGGTAGCGCCTTTTCAGGAAGTCTGGAACTTCGCAGAACAGGAGCTTTATCCGGTAGGGCAGCGCTTTCAGGCTCAGCTGCAGGCCTTCTTTCAGGAGGGAGGCATGCCCGCAGAAAACATAGCGCTGCAAGATCGCACTAAACAGGCAGCATTCTGGTTTGCCAGTCAGCTGAAGGCCTCCGTTCTGGAGCCTCTGAAAACCATCTCTGTTGAAACCGATAACCAAAAAACTGAGCAGACCATACAGGAGGCACTGGAGCAACTACACGAAGAAGTCTTCATCAAACTAAAGGGATTGAGGAAAACCGCTTCCGGTTTCTCTCCGGCTGACTTGCTACGGGCCAAAACGGACGCTATGCTGGACTTCAGGCAGCAGCCATCAGCTCCGGCAGCCTCAACAGTTGCTAAACTCAGTCGGGAAAAGGTGCCCCACCCTGAACTGTTGCAGCAACTGATTGAATGGCGGAGGGCGGAAGCAAATGCACAATCCCTGCCCATCTTCCGAATTCTACCTAACCAGGCTCTGTTCCACATTGCGACTCATCTCCCCAATACACCTGAGTTGCTGAAGCGCAGTTATGGCATTGGCAAAAAACGGTTGGAACAATACGGCGCGGCCTTACTGAAGATGGTGCAGGACTATTGCAACAGGCAGGGTGTTGAGCCATCGCCTTTATCCAACCTGCCTTCAAATAATAAACCGGTAAAAACAGGTACAAAAGAAGAAACACTGACCCGGTACCGGAAAGGCATGACCATCGAGGAGATTGCCAGGGAACGAAACCTGGCAGTATCAACGATCGAGGGGCATATTGCCCATTTTATAAAGCAGGGTGTCCTGAGCGCTACCTCATTCCTGAAACCGGAATCCATTGATGCCATACAGGAAAAGGCCTGGGAGATGAAAGAATTAAAACTGAATACCCTATACAAGCAATTCGGAGGCGCCTATTCTTACGGCCTTTTAAAAATGGCACTGGCACAGCCTAACAACCCGGTTCTTAATCCGGGGCCAAAGGACAAAAAAGCGAGGATGAACATGGAGGCTATGTTAGCAGATATGCTTAACAACTGAAAGCTCAAAATGCATTCGGGCTTATGCGGCAGTTAGGGTGAGTTCTTATATGTGTGCCAGGATGATTGACAAAAAAAATCGCGCTCCACAGAGTGGAACGCGATTTTCACTTATAATCCCATGAACATATCCAAAAAATATTTTTTTATCTACTTCCATGATTTTCAGTCAAATATCAAGTTAGTAGATACAAAACTCCTGTTACAGCGCAATAAAATGCATGCACCATTTGGTAGAAACGGAAGTTTTGCTTTATCTTCGTCGTACAAGTGTGAATGAAAACTACACAACAAATCGTAATCTCAACAAGACGACTATAATCCCATGAACGTGATTTATAATTTGGCGGACTCTTTAGTCCGCCATTTTTATTTTAATCGGGATTAATGTGGGTGTTCTCATAGAGACGGAAACAAAATAAGTAAGACCGTTTGAGGTTTTTCGAGATTCCATAAGCAAGTGAAAACTTGGAAGTTGCTTATGGAATCTCGAAAAAGCATAAAGAGAAAACGGTCTAGCATATTTCCGTCAAACTACATAGTGAGTCGTGCGTCCCAGCGATTTCCAAAAACCACCGGGACTGCACTTCACTAAATTATAATCCCATGAACATATTTCAATTAACTTTTCTTGTTTCTCTCCTCAATGCCTTCCGATCACATTACAAATATGAAGACTTCTACGGCCTAAGCCAAAGACAGATTCGGGCTTTTGTGAAAAAAACACAAGACCACAACCGAATAAAAACATCTATTTAAGGGATTTTTATGCTCTATTTGTGAAATAAATCACAATACAAGCTGTTGTATTTTCCTGCAAAATTCCCTTAAATTTTAACAAAATCAGGGTTGATTGGAGTTTTAATGCTGTAGAGAAGGCGCGAAAT
Source organism: uncultured Phaeodactylibacter sp. (assembly GCA_913057245.1). Taxonomy (GTDB): domain Bacteria; phylum Bacteroidota; class Bacteroidia; order Chitinophagales; family Saprospiraceae; genus Phaeodactylibacter. Next base: position 67,229 of record CAJXNH010000005.1, on the reverse strand, counting down.
GCAGGCTTTCCATCATCAAATAGCAACCCAATTTCAATTCCTATGGAAAAGAAAAAGATAGAGCTCATCACCGCCTGGAAAGTATATCTAATCGTTTTGCTCTGGCTCTTATCCTTTATTGGCCTCTTGATCTTCAATGCCAATACTCTGCAATGGCCTCCATATATTTTCATCCTGATGGGTATCCTACCGCTTATTTTCCCTGTTCGGTTAATGAAGCGAATCCCCTGGATTTCAAGAGCAACAGACCTCTTCTTTAATCAAGAGGAGACCGTGCTAATGATTGAAGGCAAAACATACCCCGTTGAAAAACTGAGATGGTACAGGCTCGACTTCAACAGCCCGTTGATACATCAGTTGGTATTAAGGTTTGAAGATGGACAGCGCCTTCGCTTAACCGTTTGGGCAGATGGCTCTGAAAATGAGAAGCAGTTGTGGAACTTACACGGGCATATAAAGGCAATAGCTATTCACCAGAAGCTATTATTCAGGGACTATTACGATCGTCCTCAACTGCGGGCAATAAGCTGGATCGTTTTAGGCACGGTCCCTGTTCTTTGGACCCTACCCCTATTTATTACTTCCAAATACTGGTTTGCAACTCTTCTCCGCATTGGGAATATGGACGGGTACAGCACTCTCGTTTTTCGCAGTAGTGCGGCACGCCGGACGAAAGCCGAGGCCATAAAACACAGAAGGATCCAACAGCCATTGCCATTGGATCCTTCTTGCCGTATCTGCAGCGCTTTAGCCCCTGCCGCGTAAGCACAAGAATTTAAGCCTGCTTATTCTCATCGGCACCTTCTTCCTGCCAGTCTTCAACCGCTTCATTGATTTTGTCGGATACGACCATAGCCACCGCCTTAATCGTGTCCACGACATCCTCGAAGGATTCCCCAAGTGTAGCGGCCAAAGCTTCGCTTACGGAGTCCTCTTTTTTAGCAGCATCAGCAGCTGGCTTTGCCTTGGTCTTGCCTTCTTTGATGGCTTCTGCAGCATCCTTGAGCTTGTCTGCTTCTTCCTGCCGGGCTTTCGCCTCCTCCTCAATCTGCTGCTTGATTTTAGCTTCCACCTCTTTCTGCGCCTCCTTGACTTCCTGCTGCTCTTTCCGCTTCGCTTCTTTTTGCTCAAGGACCTTCATCCGGCGCTCCAAATCAACTTTGGTCTTCTCCATATCTTCGAGCTTGGCACTCTTGGAGTTGATCCGCTCTTCCACCATTTTGATTTTGGCAGTGCGGATTTGCGCTTCCAGCTGGCCATCAGTGGTATCAATTTTGCGCTGCTGAAAGCTGAGTTCGTCTTTATCCCGCTTAATGGATTTGGACATGCGGTTGATCGCGCCCATCAAGCCGTCGTAACGCTTCTTCAGCCGTTCTAACGGAGAGCGGTCCTCTCCCGCAGATTCTCCGAAGCGCTTTTCCTTAACTTCTTTGAACATGCCATCCAGGCGTTTCCAAACCTTGTTACGGTCCTCGCGGGTAAACTTGGTATTTTTGAATTGCCGCTGCACCTTCTTCAACTCATCGAAAACAGATTGCAGGCGCTTGTTTTCCTTCACTTTGGCTTCCAGCTCACCAAGCATTTCCATAAACTTATCATAGTTCTCTTTAGACTTTGCTTTGAACTCCTGATCCATTTTACTACGAAGGTCCTTTAGCTCCGCAAACAACTCGTTCGTCCGGTCACGAAGCTGATCGGCATGCTCTCTAAAAAGGTTGCGGTCGCTTACCTGTTCCTGGACTTTATCCCAAAAGCCTTTGAGCTCTTCCCAAATTTGCTTGTCAAAGCCATCCAGGCGGCTTACCCGGTCCCGCAGGTCTTCCAGCTCTGACTTATAAGCCTCGCTAAGCTTGGAGGACAGTACGATGAACTGCCATTCCGTTTGTGCACGGGTAACCAGGTCGCTGCGCTCCACTTTTATGCTTTCTGGTAAAAGGGAATCCGCAATATTCAACCCCCGTTCTGTCACCATGTGCGCTTCCGGGAATTCCACCTCCTTATCGTTGCGCCAGTCGTCCATCATTTTTTGATAGAACTCATCAGTGGCAACCGCTTCAGGGAAAGTGTAGATTTTTACCTGATTATCGTCTGCCAGTAATTCCACAGCTACCAGTATGCGTTCGTCCTGTGCGTTCGTCCCCCAGAGTACAAGCTTTGTCTTCATAATCTTCGTAGTAGTAAGTCAAAAGTTCTGGCCGGGGCCTGCCCGGCTTTGTTCCAGTTCACAAAATTAAGAAAATGCCCCGCTTTTCAAGGCTTTAAGGCCAATCAAGCGTTTACCAGCTTACTGGCAATAAGGTGTTCGGCAATCTGTACTGCATTTGTGGCGGCCCCTTTACGCAGGTTATCAGCCACAATCCAGAGGTTCAGCCCATTGGCAACTGACTCATCCCGGCGGATACGCCCTACGAAGACCTCATCCTTGTCTTTAGCAAACCGGGGCATCGGATAGTTATTGTTTGCATTGTCCTGTAGCACCTTAATGCCCGGTGTATTATTCAACAGTTCAATGGCTTTTTCCACTTCGAAGGGTTGTTCAAACTCTACATTCACGGATTCGGAGTGCCCTCCGTTGACCGGCACCCGAACTGCCGTTGCGGTAACGCCAATTTGTGGTGCGTTGAGGATCTTCCGCGTTTCGTTGACCAGTTTCATTTCTTCTTTGGTATAATCGTTGTCCAGGAAGACATCGCAGTGCGGCAGGCAGTTCTCGAAGATCGGATGCGGATAGGCCATCTCCTCTGATTTGGGCTCGTAACCTTTTTTCTCCAGCTGATATTGCTTCACCGCCTGCATGCCCGTTCCGGTGAAGGACTGATAGGTAGAAACGACAACCCGCTTGATGCCATAAGCTTCATGCAGAGGTGCTAACGCCAGCACCATTTGGATGGTGGAGCAGTTAGGGTTGGCAATGATTTTGTCTTCGGCAGTGAGCTCGCTACCATTAATTTCAGGCACCACCAGTTTTTTGCCCGGGTCCATACGCCAGGCAGAGGAGTTATCAATCACCGTTGTGCCCACTTCGGCAAACTTGGGCGCAAACTCCAGAGAGGTTCCGCCACCTGCTGAGAAAATGGCAATATCCGGGCGGGCAGCAATGGCATCTTCCATGCTGATCACTTTGTGGTCTGCCCCTTTGAATTTCACCGTTTTGCCCACAGAGCGGGCAGAAGCGACTGGCAAAAATTCAGCAACCGGCAGATTTCTTTCTTCGAGTACACGGCACATCACGGTGCCCACCAGGCCCGTTACACCAACAACAGCGACTTTCATAGTTGCAATCTTTTCTGTGTACCGGTGGCGGTGCCCGCCATGGTACCTTCAACAATTAATTGGTGCGCAAAGATAAGCCCCCGTCCTAATTAGCAAAAGGTTTTGCCCCTACAGTCGTTAAAAAATGAGGATGCAGCCGCCCTGCCTTTCATTACCTGTGTCGAATTCGCTATTTTTGAGGTATGAAAGCACTCTATTACCTGTCCCTGTCGCTAACCCTCCTTGCAAGCCCGGCTTATGCCCAACTTCAGGATGATTTTTCGGATGGCGATTTCTCTTCCAACCCGGAGTGGCTGGGCGATACCGGCCGTTTTACCGTAACAGATAGCGAACTGCGGTTGCTGGATACCGACCCGGGCAGCAATAATGAGTCTGCGCTATACGTTCCCGCACCCACCTCAACGGATGTTGCCACAACCTGGACGTTTTACGTCAGGACGGAGTTCTCTCCTTCTTCCAGCAATTTCGCGCGCATCTATTTGTCGGCTTCTTCTCCAGATTTAAAAGGAACACTGAATGGCTACTATGTACGGATTGGCGGTATTTCAGGCAGTGATGATGCCGTGGAGCTATTTCGGCAGGACGGGACCGCTTCCACCCTACTGATTAGTGGTGCAACTGGCGCCGTGGGCAATGACCCCGCCCTTGCCCGAATACGGGTGACCCGCTCGGCGGCAGGGGAATGGGCATTGGAAACCGACTACAGCGGCGGCACCGGTTTCACACTTGAAGGTACCGCTACGGACCTGACTTACCCAACCGGCAGCTTTTTTGGATGGGTCTGTACTTACACGAGCACCCGTGCCGAGCTTTTTTTCCTGGATGATGTACTGGTTGATCCACTCTTTACCGATACCGCCCCTCCTACCCTTTTGGAGGTCACCCCAAATACCGCTTTTCAACTGGAGGCAAGGTTTAGTGAGCCGATAAGCGAACCCTCTGCCAATAATGCGGCAAATTATAGCATCAGCAGTGGAATTGGCACGCCGGTCTCCGCCGAATTGCAGGCAGACCCAACCCGGGTACTGCTATCACTGGGCACTGCTTTGGAAAACACCGCCACTTACAACCTCACCGCCAGCAACATTCAGGATGAAGCAGGAAATACAGCACCTCCCCTGCAGGCTGAGTTCACTTACTTCAATATTCAGCCCGCTCTCCCCGGTGACCTTATTATCACAGAGCTGATGCCCGACCCCACCCCGTCCGTGGCATTACCGGAGGCAGAATACCTTGAATTGTATAATGCCAGCGACAAAGTAATTGACTTGGGTTCCATCCAAATCGCTTCAGGCAGCGCACCGGAGGCCCTATCTTCATTCCTTTTGCAACCCGGACAGTATGTTGCGGTTTGCGATGAAGCCTTCCTCCCGGCCTTTGCTGAATTGGGGCCAGCGGTGAGCGTTGGTGATTTTCCGGCACTTTCCAACGGCGGGGATGTCGCTACCCTTCTCGATGAAAATGGGAGCACCCTGTTTGAAGTCACTTACACAGATGCCTGGTATCAGGACGAAGCGCGTTCGGATGGTGGTTACAGCCTCGAACTGATCCGCCTGGAGGGCCCTTACGACTGCCCGGGCAACTGGCGGGCGTCCCAAAGCACCACCGGCGGCACACCGGGCCTTGAAAACAGCCTGCTGGGCGCTGAGCTGGACACTACGCCCCCATCGGTGATCAAAGTGGTGCCGGAAAGCAGCATGGAAATCCGGGTGCAGTTCAGCGAGATCATGGATATGGGGACCGCAACAGCCACTGGCGCATACACCTTAGAGCCGGCAATAGCCGTACTTGACGTAATGCTACAGCCGGACGGGCTGACCGCTTTGCTACTGTTGGATGGAGCGTTATCCCCGGATCAGGCTTATACCCTCAGTTTTTCCAAAACCCTGACAGATTGCATAGGCAACGCGCTTGAGCAGCAGTCTTTTGCTATTGGATTGCCACAGCCCGCCGAGCCCATGGATATCGTCATCAATGAAATCCTCTTCAATCCGGAAAGTGGCGGCTCTGATTTTATTGAGCTGTACAATCAAAGTGATAAAATCATAGACCTGGCCGGCCTGAAAATGCTCAACCGCCTGAAAATGAGCGGCAGCGTGGAAGCTTCCGTCGACGATAACCTGCTGATTTTCCCCGGCGACTACCTGGTCTTTTCTGAGGACCCCACCGATATTCTCAACCGATACACTGTGCCCAGCCCCGACCGCTTGCTGGAGAATGACCTGCCTGGCCTGGACAACGATGAAGGCAATCTAACCCTCGTGCTAAATGGGGTCACACTCGATGCTTTCGATTACTCGGAGGACCTTCATTATCCCTTACTCGATGATGAAAACGGCGTCAGCCTGGAGCGCATTTCCCCAATGGCCGGCACGCAGGACGATGGCAACTGGCACTCTGCCGCCTCTACTGCTGGTTTTGCTACACCCACCGGGCCCAATTCCCAGTTTTTTGAGCGGGAAGGGGTATTCGACGAGATCATCAACATTCCCCGCGCCCGGTTTTCTCCCGATGAGGACGGCTTTGAAGATGTACTGCTGATTGATTACACTACCGATCAGCCGGGCTATACCGCCAACGTCTGGATATTTGATGCGCAGGGGCGGGAAATGCTCCGCCTGGTCAATAATGAAACCCTTCAGAATACCGGCACTTTCAAGTGGGACGGCATCGCTGCCGATGGCAGTCCGGCCCGGATCGGCATTTATATCCTGTATTTTGAACTTTTCAGGCCCGATGGCGCTGTAGAGAAAGACAAGCGCGCAGTTGTGCTTGCCGGACAATTAGACTAAAATGTGGACAGGCCGAATTAAGAGCTTCAAAGATGCATTCCGCGGGCTGTGGTACACCATCCGTACTCAGCAGAATGCCCAGATCCATCTGGTCATTACCGCCTTTGCGCTGAGCTTTGGTGCTTACGTGGGGCTCACCGCCACCGAGTGGTGCCTGGCTTTTGTGGCCGTCGCGCTGGTGCTGGGTGCAGAAGGGCTCAACACCGCTATTGAAGAGCTGACAGACCTCGTCTCTCCGGACTACCACCCGCTTGCCGGCCGTGCAAAGGATGTGGCGGCGGGTGGTGTTTTGGTTTGTGCCATTTGTGCCGCTGTAATTGGGGTGATTATCTTTGGGCCGCACATTGCTGCCCTTTTTCACCCTTAAATGGCTCCGGAATCATGACCAACCCACTTAGTTTTAATTGCCTGCCCTTTGAGAAGCTATCACTACAGGAATTGTACGACAGTATGGCGCTGCGGCAGGAAGTATTTGTCGTTGAGCAAGACTGTCCTTACCTCGATGCAGATGGCAAGGATGAAGCAGGGCACCACCTGCTGGGGTATAATGCGAATGGCAAGCTTATTGCTTACACCCGACTGCTGCCCCCGGGCATTTCCTATCCGGAATATGCTTCCATTGGGCGGGTGGTCACTTCACCCACCGCCCGGCGTACTGGTGCCGGGAAATTGCTAATGCGGGAAAGTATTGCCTGGTGTGCCCGCCTTTATGGTGAAGTCCCCATAAAAATTTCTGCCCAGGTTTACCTGACCCGTTTCTATGAATCTTTTGGTTTTGAAAAAGTGGGTGCGGAGTATCTGGAAGATGATATACCGCATGTGGGGATGGTGTTGAGGTAGGCCATTTTCAAGACAGCTGTACTACACTACGATGCGGTCAACTGTCCAACCAACCGGTTCAGCTTCTCCTTATCTTCCGCGCTTAGCGGGATATCAGCCAGCAAGTCTTTAAGGACGTACTTCCTTAACGCAGCAGCATCACCCTGTGATTGGACAGACAGGAAAGTGCGTACGGTCTCCAGGTCCAGTTCTGTAAAGTCGGATAGTTCACTGGCTGGCCATTCCGGGAAACGAACTACGGTTTTGAGCAGATTGAAGATACTCTTTTTATAGATGCCTTCTTCCCGACCTTTCTCCAAGCCTTGCTCCCGGCCCATTTCCAATAGTTGTTCTAATGTACTCATCACATTCGGTTTTGTCGTGAATTCGGTGTTTTCCAGTTCTTCCAGGAACCTCTTGGGGGAGCGCTCGGCTACGCCCAGAATATAAGTTATAATAGAAAGCACTTGATCGCTGTCTTCCGCCCCTTCAAAGATAACTTCAATATACTCAAAGATCAAGTCTGGCTTGTGCCGCAGCACCATTGATAACACAGTGGAGCGGAAATAGCTCAGGTCAAGCTTTAGCAGCTCCTCTGGTGGCAGGCGGTGCGCATCTTCAAATAAAAAACGAAAATCAGGCAGATAGGGTTTAAGGACTTCATAACCGGGGTGCCCCTTAAAGATTTCCCGGATACGCTTAGGCCGCCACGTGGCTTTACCATTGTAAAACAGCAGGGGCAGCACGGGTTCCAATGGCTGCTTTTTAGCCTTCACTTGCTCGCGCAGGAGTAGGAAAATGTACAATCCTATTTGTACCGCTACATACTCGTCCGGTTCTGATTTGTGCTCGAATAGCAGGCAGAAATGAAAATGCGCCCCACTTTCGCCCTTCAGCTGACACCGGTATACGACATCAGCGCTGAACAGCTTCAAATTTGGGCGTAGGGACTGTACTTTTTGCTGCTGAAGCGTACTGAGGTCTGCAATAGCTGCAATTTTAGGATAGAAATACTCAAGGTAGGCTTTAACCACCTCCGGGTCGCTCATTGCCGATTTAAAGAAACGGTCGTCCGGCTGATGAATATCAAATTTTTTAGGCATGATACAGAGTATGCGTCAAGCCCAAAAATAATCATTTTGTTCTAAAAAATAAAAATAAAACACAAAAAGTATCACCCCAGCAGCGCCTTATGCGTAGCATCCAGGATTTGGCGTACCTCGTCATGCTCCGGAGCCTGCGCATAAACCCGGAGTACCGGCTCCGTACCCGAAGGGCGGATCATCACCCAACGGCTGCCGCCAAAGTAAAACTTGAATCCATCAATATCTTCCACGCGCTCCACCTGATAGGGGCCAAATGCTTTAAGGCTGCCTTCCTGACACTGCTTTATGATCGACTGCTTTTTCGCTTCCGTAAGGTGCAGATCGTCCCGGTCATAGGCAAAGGCCCCTACCCGGTCGTAAACTTCCTGAATCAGTGCCTTAATGGATTTCCCGGTTTTCGCCATGAACTCCATAATAGTAAGCCCAATCCAAATGCCATCGCGCTCCGGTATATGGCCACTTACGGCAAGGCCGCCGGACTCTTCTCCGCCTACCAGAACGGGTTCCTGCGCCATGATCTCGGCAATATATTTGAAGCCAATCTTGGTCACTTCAATATCCAGCCCAAACTGCTTTGCCAGTTCCTGCATTTTTTCCGTAACAGAAAAGGTGACAACGACCTTCCCGGTCTGTTTTTTATACTCGTGCATGTAAAGCAGCAACAATAATAGGATATGATGGGAATCCACAAAGTTACCATCCTCATCGTACATGCCAATGCGGTCCGCATCACCATCGTTAGCGAGGCCAAGGCCGATAGAAGGGTCGTTTTTGATCAGCGCAGATAGCTCGCTGAGGTTACGGTGGATGGGCTCCGGTGCCTGCCCCATAAAGGAAGGATTGTAATCACAGTGCAGTAAAACCGCATCGGGCAATAAGCGGCACAGCGCGTTCTGCCCGGCGCCGTACATCGCATCGTAGGCAATTTTAAAATCAGCATTCCGGATGCTTTCCAGATCAAAGCTGTCGGTAACATGGTCAACGTAAATCTGCTCCAGGTCAACGTACTCCAACAGCCCCTGAGCTTCCATCTCCTGAAGGGTCGGCAGGGCTCTGTCGAATGTATCCGGAATATGCGACTCCACCTCCGCCACCTGCGCAGGGACCATTGGACCGCCCAGTTTGGACTTCAGTTTGAAGCCATTGTAAGAAGGCGGGTTGTGGCTTGCCGTAATGACAACGCCCAGGTCCGATCCGGTCTTCACTACGCCCAAAGACACCATGGGCGTGGAGACGAAGCCCTTCGCCAGCTTAACCTTCATCCCGTAAGCGCCCATTACCCGGGTGGTTGTGTGGGCAAATAATTCCCCACCAAAGCGGGCATCGTGCCCGATCACCACCTGAGCCGCCTCATTGGCTTTCATCCAAATCGCGGTTCCGGCGGCTACCCGCTTTACATTCTCAACCGTATAATCTTCAGCAATAATGGCGCGCCAGCCATCCGTTCCGAACTTGATTTTTGTCATATTTGTCAGTGGTTTATATGCTATGGTAAACAGATTTGTACAAAGGGTTCACTGCCAGGTTGCAATTCTACCACAAGGTTGGCAATGATTAGCGCCCGAATTTAGTAAATTCGCCACACTCTACAGTTAGAAAACCAAAATCGTTTGACAGACACCTACCGGCATAAGGGCATGCGCCGAAAGCTCGTGGAGCAGCTTAGCGCGAAAGGCATCAGGGATGAGCAAATCCTGAGCGCCATTGGTGCGCTGCCCCGGCATTTCTTTCTGGATAAGGCCTTTGAGGAGTGGGCGTATCAGGACAAACCTTTCCCGATTGGGAATGAGCAAACTATTTCCCAGCCCTATACCGTAGCTTATCAGACGAGCCTGCTGGAAGTCAAAAAGCGGGACAAAATCCTGGAAATCGGCACCGGCTCCGGCTATCAGGCCGGCATTTTGGCGATGCTGGGTGCCAGAGTCTACACCATTGAGCGGCAGGAACTCCTCTACCGCCGGGCCAGAAAGCTCCTCGAACAATTGCAGCTGGGCAATATTCGCTGCTACCTGCGCGATGGCTACAAAGGTCTGCCTGAATTTGCCCCTTTCGATAAAATACTCGTCACTGCCGGTGCCCCGGAAATTCCGGAACCCCTCCTGCTTCAACTTAAAGTGGGCGGGCAGCTCGTCATCCCGGTAGGAGAAAAAGCACAGAAAATGCTCCGCCTGACCCGGCTGAATAAAGCGGGGGACGTAGAAACGGAAAAGTTTGCGGATTTCAAGTTTGTGCCTTTCCTGAAAGGTATCAATAAGGTTTAATCCACCCGCCGCCCGCCAGCCGTCCGCGAACGCACCGATACCTGATCTACCTTCCTCAAGTCCACCAGCAAGGTGGCCAGGGCGGCATTTCCACCCGCACGCCATTTGCGGCCATTATAGGTGACAATCGCCGCACGCCGGTCCCAGTCGGAAGCGCGCAGGGTGTAGCGGTCGTTCATGGTCGGATTGGGGCCAAAGATAAGGTAGCGGTCGTCACTGCCGCTCTCAAAGGAAATGGCAAGCCGCTCCCGATCGGGGGTAAAGAGGACTGCACCGGGGGTGCCTTTGGGGATGACCACCTGCTCCACCTGTTGCCCGTTCACCAACTTGATCTCACCGGAAATGACTTCGGCTTTCTCTGCACGCAGCTCACGCGTGAGCACGATGGGCTCAGAAAGATAAAACTGAATGCGCTTCAGCTCAGCTTCGGTAAAGCGCCCTTCGTCGTAGACCCTTGCGGTAAAAGGGCTCAGGGTTGGGCCGCAGGAGCTGAGCAAGATAACCGACAGGATGGCGAACGGGAAAAAAGTTTTCATAGCAAGATGGATTTGGTAAAATCACAAAGGAAATGCCTCCAATGTAAAGGTAGGACGCCAAATTTGCCAGTGGGTTAAAACTCTTTAACCTGCTTTAACGCCAGTTTAACGCCGCTGCCGGAAGAAAGCTTTAAGCAACAGTTGGCTTTCCCCTTGCAGTACGCCATACTCAATCTTTGTTTTGGGATGGAGGAGCTGATTGCCCTGCTTAAGGTACCCCCGCTTCTCATCGGGCGCTCCGTAGACCAGGCGGCCCAACTGCCCCCAATACAGGGCGCCGGCGCACATGACACACGGCTCCAGCGTCACATACAAGGTGCAATCGCGCAAGTACTTGCTCCCCAGGTGATTGGCCGCAGCAGTGAGCGCAAGCATTTCGGCATGGGCTGTCACATCGTTGAGGAGCTCCGTCTGATTATGAGCCCGGGCAATGATCTGATTTTGGCAGACCACTACTGCTCCCACCGGGATTTCACCGGCTTCGTACGCCATTTGAGCCTCTTGCAAGGCTTTTTTCATGAAGTGTTCGTCACTGAGTACGCTTAGCATGCCGCAAATATAGAAGGTGTACGGCGGACCTCCACCAACCCGAAAGGGATTTTTAGAATTCCATGGCGTCTCGCTTTTATTTTTTGCAGGCAAATTCCATACCTTTGCACATGGAAATACAGAAAACAGCTAACAACAAATTCGTCAAGGAAGGGCTCACCTTCGATGACGTCCTTCTCGTCCCCGCTTACTCTCAGGTTTTGCCACGGGAAGTCGATGTATCCACTCAACTTACAAAAGGTCTTCGCCTGAATGCGCCCATTGTTTCAGCCGCCATGGATACGGTGACTGAGAACAAGCTGGCCATCAGCATCGCCCGGCAGGGTGGTATCGGGATCATCCACAAAAACATGACAATTGAGCAGCAGGCCGAGCAGGTCCGCAGCGTCAAGCGCTCAGAAAGTGGCATGATCGTCGATCCCGTCACGCTGGAAGCCGATGCTACCATCGGTGATGCGCTTAGCTTAATGCGGCGCTTTAAAATCGGTGGGATACCTATTGTTGATAAAGCCGACAAACTGGTAGGCATCCTGACCAACCGGGATTTGCGCTTTGAGACCCGCCTCGATGCTTCTGTGCAGGAGCTGATGACCAAAGACAACCTCATTACCGCACCGGTAGGTACCAATCTGGAGCAGGCCCGAGATATCCTTCAGGGCCATAAGATTGAAAAACTTCCAGTGGTGGATGACAACCGGAAATTGGCAGGGCTCATCACTTACAAGGACATCATGAAAGTGCAGGACTTTCCAAACTCCTGCAAAGACAGCCTGGGCCGCCTCGTGGTGGGCGCTGCCGTTGGTGTCACCGCTGATATGATGGAGCGGGTGGAAGCATTGGTCAAAGTAGGTGTGGACGTCGTAATCGTGGATACGGCCCACGGACACTCTGCGGGTGTACTCAACGCGGTGAAGGATGTAAAAGGGCACTTCCCTGACCTTCAGGTCATCGGTGGTAATGTCGCTACCGGTGCTGGTGCACTGGCACTGGCAGAAGCTGGTGTGGATGGCATCAAAGTGGGTGTAGGCCCGGGTTCTATCTGTACCACCCGGATTGTTGCAGGTGTGGGCGTTCCTCAGCTTACGGCTATCAATGACGCTTATGAGGCTGTGAAACATCTCGGTGTTCCAATTATTGGTGATGGCGGTATCCGCTATACCGGAGATATCGTTAAAGCTTTGGTCGCGGGCGCGAATACGATCATGGCTGGTGGACTATTCGCCGGTGTGGAAGAAGCCCCGGGCGAAACGATCATCTATGAAGGCCGGAAATTTAAGGTCTACCGGGGCATGGGCTCTCTGAGTGCGATGGAAAAAGGCTCCAAAGACCGGTACTTCCAGGATGTGGAAGACGACATCAAGAAGCTGGTACCCGAGGGCATCGAAGGGCGCGTACCTTATAAAGGGACCGTGGCAGAGGTGATGGTGCAGTACCTGGGCGGTCTGCGCGCCGGCATGGGCTACTGTGGCGCAGCTACCGTTGAGGATTTGCAGCATGCACAGTTTGTCCGGATTACCAGTAGTGGTATTCTGGAAAGCCATCCGCACAATATCACCATCACCAAAGAGTCGCCTAACTACAGCCGTCGGTAAAGCATTTTGCGAAAAGCGGCAATAGTGCTATTTTCGGTGCCAAACTGAAATGGTGCCCGTACTATGCCGCAACCGCAGAAACGCCTCCCAAAGTCCTTTTTCACCCGCAGTGATGTGCTGCAGGTGAGCCGTGAACTGCTGGGGCAGCATCTCGTCACAGAAATCGATGGCCAACGGACGGTGGGTCGAATTGTGGAAACGGAAGCCTACCATCAGGACGGCGATAAAGCCTGCCATGCTTACGGCGGGCGGCGTACCAAGCGTACAGAAGTGATGTTTATGGAAGGTGGGCACGCCTACGTTTATTTGTGCTATGGCATACACCACCTCTTCAATATCGTTACCGGCAAAGCGGATGTAGGTTCAGCTGTCCTCGTCCGCGCGCTGGAACCTGTACATGGGCAGCCCCTCATGCTGGAGCGAAGAGGGATGGAACGGCTGGAAAAACGCCTGACCGCCGGGCCAGGCACCCTTGCTCAGGCCATGGGCATCACGAGGGCGTGGACAGGGACAGATCTCACCGCCCCACCAAGCCCGGTATGGCTGGAATACGGCGACCAAATACCGTCTGCCGAAAACATAGCCGAAAGTGCAAGGATCGGTGTAGGCTATGCAGAGGAGTGCGCACAATGGCCCTGGCGCTTTACCATTGCCGGCAATTCATGGCTCAGCCGCTGACAATTCTAAGCCGGAAAATTCGTTGACTAAAAGAAATACCAAAATACGAGGATGAAAACACTACGCTTACTCTTTATCACCCTGCTGATCAGTTCCTCCCTGATTGCCCAGGACAATGAAATCAAGAATTACGACTACGTTTATGTGGACCATATCCGGTCGGTTCGCTTTCACGTCGACGGGCTGGTACTTTCCAATCCGATTGTCAACCTGGATGCCGGCGCTCAGCTTAAGCTTTCCTTTGACGACCTGGATGCAGATGTCAAGGACTATTTCTACAGCATCGTGCACTGTGACCGCAACTGGAACCCCTCTAATCTGCAGGAGATGGAATACCTCGATGGGTTCAACGAGGAGCGTATTCAGAAATATGACTTTTCCTTCAAAACGCTCTGGCCCTACACCCATTACACCCTGACCCTCCCCAATCGGGATATGCGGTGGCGATTGTCTGGCAACTATCTCCTGCTCGTTTACGATGAGTCCAACGACCGGCAACTGGTCATTACGCGGCGGTTTGTAGTAGTGGAACAGTTGGTGGGCATCAGCCCCCGTTTTTTGCGGGCCAACAACGTCAGCAAACTGCGCACCCACCAGGAAATAGACTTTAATGTTGCCCATAAGCAGTTGAATATTCAGAACCCGCAGCAGGAAATCACGGCTACCGTGATGCAAAACGGGCGGTGGCGTAGTGCCATTACCGGTATCGAGCCTAAGTTTATCCGTCCCGAACTTATGATATTTGACTATCAGGACGAGATTGTCTTTCCGGGCGGTAAGGAATTCCGGTTTGCAGACCTGCGCAGCTTCAGGCGGGTTAGCTTCAATGTCGCCTCCGTGCGGCAGGAGCAGGATTCTTACCTGGTGGAGATGAAGGCGGATAACCCACGGGACAAACTCGCCTACACGACTTTCGAGGACCTCAACGGCAAGTTCATCATTGAGACCACCGATCAAAACCGGGGAGGGAGCCGGCAGGAGGACCTGGCACTTGATCAGCTTTATGCCGAATATGCCGATGTCTCCTTTGCCCTGAATACGGAAAAACTTCCGGGCTACGATGTATATATTGTTGGGGGATTTACGGACTGGGCCCTTAAAGACCGCTACCGCCTCGAATATGACCCTAATCTGCAGGCCTACGCGACCTGGATCATTCTGAAACAGGGTTACTATGACTACATGTATGCTGCCGTACCCAAGCCCAATAACAACCGCAAAAAGCAGGACCGCAACCTGAATATCTCCCTGCTGGAAGGCGATTCCCACGAAACCATTAATGAGTATACCATCATCATTTATTACAGGCCCTTCGGCAGCCGGTACGACCGTGCGGTCGGTTCTGTTACATTTACCTCCACTTTGGAGCCCTAAATCCGGAAAAAAGGACATTAATCCGACATAAGTCGGTCTTAATATAATTTTTGTGGCGGTTTGGAGCCAGGCACTTATTATTGTGCTGCGTTCGATGAATAAGCGATTAGGGCTTATTCGCCAGAGAAGCAGCATTGACTACTGCAAAATCCAAATCGTATGACCATCAAGAAATCCGCCCTGACACTAGTCCTTTTTGCCTTAACCACCTGGATGATCCAAGCTCAGACCTCTCCCTGGTCTCTGGAAAAATGTATTGAATACGCCCGTCAGAACAACCTCAACCTTCGGCAGGCACAGTATGATATCCGCAGTGCAGAACTGGATATACAGGGAAATAAATACAGCCGGTTGCCTTCTTTGAGTGCCGGAGCAAGAGCAGGCTATCAATTTGGCCGTACCATTGACCCCACAACCAACAGCTTTAACAACGAGCGCATTGGGTTCAATAGCTTTTCTGTGGATGCCAACGTCACGCTCTACGGTGGTGGTTTCATCAACAACTCCATCAAACAAAGCGAGCTCAATACCCGAGCAGCCCGGCTTGATGCGGAAGCCACATCCAACAACCTGGCCTTAGATGTTGCCGCTGCATACCTTAATATATTGCTTGCAGAAGAGCAACTAACCAATGCCGAAAAGAACCTCGAACTTTCTGAAGAGCAACTCGAACAAACCGATAAATTAATCCGTGCAGGCTCCGTACCAGCGAATGACCGTTTGGATATCCTCTCCCAGATTGCACAAAATGAGCGGGCTATCATCGAAGCGGAGAATGCGGTGAATATTGGCTATCTCAACCTTAAGCAATTGATGCAGCTGGGACCGGAAGAGGATTTGAAAATCGTACGCCCTGAGTTTATAGAGCTTCCGGATAATGCTAACCCTCAGGCGATCGGTCTGGAAGAGGTCTACAACGCTGCCCTGCAAACTCAGCCGCAGATCAGGTCTGCTGACCTCCGAATTGAGTCCGCTCAGCTATCGGAGGAGATTGCAAAGTCAGGCTTCTTACCAACGCTGTCCCTCTTTGCCAACTTAAACTCCAACTTCTCTTCTGCCTTCCGGTCCCCTATTTTCGAAACCCAGCGGATACCTCAAACGGTATTTATAGATGGCAGCCCGGTTACCATTGAGTTTCAATCGCAAGTCCCGGTCGATAACGAGCAGATCGCCTATACCGATCAGATCGACCAAAACTTCGGACAAGTGGTGGGGCTTAACCTGCGCGTCCCAATTTACAGCCAGCATACTAACCGCATCAATAAAGAACGTGCCCGGATCAGCAAGATGAATGCCGAGGTGGGCAGCGTACAGCAACGCCAGCTTTTAGAGGCCGATGTACAGCGGGCTATTGCCGACACCCGGGCGTCCTTCAACACTTACAAAGCCGCCCAGCGCTCTGTAGACGCTGCAGAAATGGCATTTGACAATGCCCAGAAGCGATTTGACCTGGGCGCCATCAACACCTTGGAATTCGCAACCGCCAGAACGACACTCGATCAGGCGCGGATTGAACTGATCCGTTCCAAATACCAGTACCTGTTCAACCTGAAGACCATAGACTTCTATATGGGCAAGGCGCTGGAGCTGAATATGAATTAGTAAAGTTTCATTTTTGGAGCCGCCCCGGAATGAGCAGCGGTTCTTAACCAACTTTAGCCACACATCATGTCTAAACCGAAGAAACGCAGTAACACCCTGATTTTTGCCCTGCTTGGCCTCATCGTTATATTGGTTGCCGTTCTTATTTGGCGCAACCAATCCAAGCCGAAGGGCGAAAAGGTTATCACCGAGCAAGCCGAAAAACGGACCATCGTGGAAGAAGTCTCCGCCAGTGGCAAGGTATTCCCGCAAACGGAGGTCAAAATCAGCTCGGATGTATCTGGGGAAATCGTCGATCTGCTCATTGAGGAAGGCGACTCTGTCGTATCCGGGCAACTCCTGGCGCGCATCGACCCCGATGCCTTTGAATCTCAGGTAGAGCGCGGCGCCGCAAGTGTAAACAGTGCCAAAGCACAATTAGCCAATGCCCGTGCTCAAATTGAGCAGTTCACCGCCCAGAAAGAACAAATTGAAGCCCAGCTGATCAACGCCCGGGAAATCCAGGACCGTAATAAGCCGCTGTACGAGGAGGGCGTTATTTCTGAAGCCGACTATCAGCAATCGCTTTCAAACCTGCGGGCATTGGAGGCCAATCTTCGCTCTGCAGAAGCCAACGTCAAAGCAGCCAAACAAAGCGCTGAAGCCGCTGCCTATACCGTCCAAAGCTCTGAAGCCAGCCTGAAAGAACTGAAGACCAGCCTGCGCCGTACCGAAATCTTCGCCCCCATGAGCGGTATCATTTCCCGCCTTGATGTGGAGGAAGGAGAACGCGTCGTCGGTACCATCCAAATGGCCGGTACTGAAATGATGCGCATCGCCAACCTGAATGCCATGGAAGTCCGGGTGGAAGTGAGTGAGAATGATATCCCCCGAGTCACCGTAGGCGATGAGGTAGCGATCGAAGTAGATGCCTACATCGACCGCGTTTTTAAAGGCAAGGTCACTCAAATTGCCAACTCGGCGACCAATGCCGCATCTGCAGCTTCACTAACCAGCGATCAGGTGACCAATTTTGAAGTCCGCATCAATATTGACCCCGCTTCATACGATGACCTCATCACACCGGCAAAGCCTTATCCTTTCCGGCCGGGGATGTCTGCCAGTGTTGACATCCGGACTGAGGTAGCCAATGGCGTGCTTTCCATTCCTATTCAGGCCGTGACTACCCGGGAAAAGGAAGAAGGCAATAAACCTGAAGCCAAGACGGCATCTCTCGAGGAAGAACAGGACTTGATGGAAGTTGTATTCGTAGCCAGCAGCGATACGGTGCGCATGCAAAAGGTCAAAACAGGCGTACAGGATGACACCTATATCGAAGTGGTAGAAGGGTTGAAAGAAGGCGATGAGGTCGTGACCGGCCCGTATGCAGCTGTGGCCCGTAAGTTAAAATCCGGTGAAGAGATTCAGATCGTAGATGAAGATGAACTCTACAAACGCGATAATGACTAAAAAAGCAAAACGGGCGCTGATTATTTTTGTCCGCAACCCGGAAAAAGGAAAAGTAAAGACCCGGTTAGCCAAAACACTGGGCGAGGACCAGGCACTAGCCATCTACAAAGCGCTCCTCGCCAAAACCCGTACAGTAGCCGAAGGCGTGGATGCCCTTCGGCTACTGTTTTACAGCGTGCGGGTTAGAACGAACGACGACTGGCCTGGTAGTACATTTGAGAAACACCAGCAGCAGGGCAATGACTTGGGCGAACGCATGGCCCATGCCTTCGAAGTAGCGTTGCAACGTGCAGAGACCGCAGTCATTGTTGGCAGTGATATTGCACAGATCAGCACTTCTGTTATTGAGCAGGCCTTTACCTCCCTCTCCAGCCATGATTATGTCATCGGTCCCGCTTTGGATGGGGGCTATTATCTTCTAGGCATGAAACGCCCCAGCCCGGAGCTCTTCCGGGATATGGAGTGGAGTACCGACCGGGTCGCCACAATCACCCGGGAACGCATACTGGACAACGGAGGCACCATTGCCTTTGCCCCCACCCTTTCAGATATTGACTATGCGGATGACTGGAAGAAATATGGCTGGGAAATTTAAATAGAAGCGGTGATGCTTCCCCGTGATTGTAGCCCGTACGGGATTCGAATGCTGACGCCCCCAGAGGGATGATCAGCATCCCGACAAGCAGCGCTTCGTCGGGACCCGTGCTACCAGGATGAAAACCTGGCGGCCTAACATCCTTCCAGCAGGCTTTTAATCCGCGCGGCAGCCGCTCCGTCCGCTATATCACCGCTATACTTTTGCATCAGCCGCAGCAGCCTCGCCCGATTTAAATTCTTTAGCTTGCTTTCCAGAACCTGGGCGCTACTCCGGCTTTCTTTATCCGTATACCACAGCAGCTGCCAGGGTACGCCCGATGAAGTGCTCGGCTCCATGCCTCGGTTGTGACGGCTCAGGCGGCTTTGTACGTCCTTGGTCTGGCCACGGTACAGGCGGCCCGTTGTCTCGGAATAAAGGATGTATACGTAGAAAGGCATGGGGAGAAATAAAAAAAGCGAAGTGCAGGTGCGCTTCGCTTTATGTTAGTGATGATGTAGCCCGTACGGGATTCGAACCCGTGCTACCAGGATGAAAACCTGGCGTCCTAACCCCTAGACGAACGGGCCAGTAAAACTGTATGACCGCAAGAAAAATAGTAGCCCGTACGGGATTCGAACCCGTGCTACCAGGATGAAAACCTGGCGTCCTAACCCCTAGACGAACGGGCCATACTCTCAATGCGGGATGCAAAAGTAATATTTGCACTTAAAACTGGAAACGTTTGCCAACTTCTTTTTGTAAAAAAGCCGTAAAACGAGTTCTAATTTCAAGTCTGCCCGGCACCTTTTTGCCAGAGCGATGCAAAGATAATGGCTTTCACGAATTTCCAAAAGCATCCATGAAAAAATATTAAAGAATACTTTCCAGGCATGCTCCTGTCTATCTATTAACCATGCTCAAAAACTATGGTAGCGCAAATTTAGTTCAACCCCATAGAGAAAAAAGCTTAAAAACAACCACAATACGGTAATTATTGTTATTTTTACACTAAGTCGTTTTCAATCGGTCTGCTATGCGAAATATCATTGTCAACCGTTTGCAAAACCCCTTAAATTTGTATATTCTGGGGGTGCACTGTTCAAAGGCGAATTTTATACTTTTGAACCTTTAACGGAGCAACGCCTCCGTCCCGGACCAAATCATTAACATCATTAAATCGCGAAAAAACCATGGCAAAAAAAGTTGCTATCAATGGCTTCGGCCGTATCGGACGCCTGACGTTCCGCAACCTCCTCCAAAAAGAAGGCATCGAAGTTGTTGCCATTAACGACTTGACAGACAACCAAACCCTCGCCCACCTGCTCAAGTACGACTCTGCCCAGGGTCCTTTTGAAGGCACTGTAGAAGCCAATGACGATGGATTCATCGTGAACGGAAAGAATATCCATTCTTACGCCATCCGCAACCCTGAAGAACTGCCATGGGCAGAACTGGGTGTCGACCTTGTGCTGGAATGTACTGGTATCTTCCGTTCTAAACAGAAAGCCGGCTTGCACCTCAAAGCAGGCGCCAAGGACGTTGTTATCTCCGCACCTGCTAAAGGAGGCGATGTACAGACAATCGTGCTCGGTGTCAATGACGATGAGCTTGACCGCCGTGCAAATGTATTCTCTAATGCATCCTGCACCACCAACTGCCTGGCTCCCGTTGCCAAGATCATTCACGAAAACTGGGGCATACAGGTAGGTTCTATGACCACTACCCACGCTTACACTGCCGATCAGAACATTCAGGATGCGCCGCACAGTGACCTGCGCCGCGCCCGGGCTGCTGCTTTTAACATCGTGCCTACCAGCACAGGAGCAGCTTCCGCTACAGGTAAAGTGATCCCTGAGCTAAAAGGCAAACTTTCGGCAATCGCACTGCGCGTTCCGGTCATCACCGGTTCAATGGTTGAGCTCAATGTGATGCTGGATAAGGAAGTTACTGCCGAAGAGGTGAATGCCAAATTCAAGGAAATGGCAGAGGGTAAACTGAAGGGCGTCCTGCAGTACAGCACCGATCCGCTTGTGTCCAGCGATATCGTGCGCAATCCACACTCCTCTATCTTCGATAGCTTGATGACGGACGTCAACGGTAAGCTGCTGAAAGTGGTAAGCTGGTATGATAATGAGGCAGGCTACTCTGCCCGCCTTGCTGACCTTACAGATATGATTCTGAATAAGTAAGCATCAGCAGATTAAAAAATCAGGACCGGAGCCTTTGCTCCGGTCTCTTTGTTTTATAGCCTAAATTCCAACTCTATGCAACTCGAATTCAAAGGCAAAAAGGCACTGGTAAGAGTCGACTTCAATGTGCCGCTCGATAAAGATTATAACATCACGGATGATACCCGTATGCGGGCCGCCCTGCCTACCATCAGTCAAATACTGAAGGACGGCGGCGCTGCAATTCTGATGTCTCACCTGGGCCGCCCGATGAAAAAGCTTAAGGAAGATGGCAGTATCGACCGGGAAAAGTTCACCCTGAACCATGTCACCAGCCACCTGGCTGAACTGACCGGTGCTAAAGTCCACTTCTGCGACGAAACCATTGGCGACAAAGCCACAAAAATGGCAGCCGAACTGCCTATGGGCGAAATCCTGGTATTGGAGAATACCCGCTTCAATGAGGGCGAGAAAAAGGGAGATGAGGCTTTCGCCAAAAGCCTTTCTGAACTGGCAGACCTCTACGTGAACGATGCTTTCGGAACTGCACACCGCGCCCACGCTTCCACCACTACCGTAGCACAGTACTTCGATAAAGGCGCCAAATCATTCGGCTACCTCATGCAGGCAGAGATCAAAAACGCCAACAAAGTGCTCAACAGCCCTGAACGCCCCCTCACGGCGATCATTGGCGGTGCTAAAGTTTCTGACAAAATCCTCCTTTTGGAACGCCTGATCGACTTTGTCGACAACCTGATTATTGGGGGCGGCATGGCCTACACTTTCGTGAAAGCGCAGGGTGGCAAGGTCGGCAACTCCCTTGTGGAAGAAGACCGGCTGCAGCTTGCCCTTGAACTTATTGATAAGGCCAAGTCAAACGGTGTCACCATACATTTACCGGCAGACAGCATCATTGCCGATAATTTCGCCAATGATGCAACGCACCGGGCAGCAGGCAGTAACGAAATCCCTGACGGATGGATGGGGCTTGATATCGGCCCGGACGCACGAGCCAAATTTGAGGCGGCGATTGCCAACTCTAAGACCTTACTTTGGAATGGCCCCATGGGCGTATTTGAAATGCCCAACTTTGCCAACGGTACGAAAGCCATTGCAGAGGCTGTAGCCAAAGCCACTCAAAACGGAGCTTTCTCCCTGGTTGGTGGCGGAGACTCCGTTGCAGCGGTCAACCAAATGGGGCTGACGGACAAGGTCAGCTACGTTTCCACAGGTGGCGGCGCCATGCTTGAATTCCTGGAAGGCAAAGAACTGCCCGGCATTAAAGCCATGAATGCATAACACCTTGAATTTATGGGGGAGTCCTGACAGCAACACTAAATACGGATAGCTTTTTTCGGCTAAACCCCGCTTTGGACTTCAGTACTCCCCTAGTGTGCATAACAAATTGCACTTTTTGAATAGCTTGCCAGCATTTGCCGTTTGCCTCTCCTGGATAAGCTGGAGCAGAGCGGGAAGCTCTACCCCAGCAGCCATAGAGCTTAAATGCAGAGGGTTGCCTTTGTGTTTTGTGCAATTTGTTATACACACTCTCCCCTACTCTTCTCTGCTCTTTTTCTAAAAATCGCTTACCTTAGCACGAGCAACAACACTTCCCTCTCCTTACCGCCCTAATTCTGTTAAAATTGTCCTAAACTGTACTACTGTATTATGGATCGGGGCATCTTTAAGCCTCCTCTGTAATATAGATTGCGGGTTATTACCCTCATCTTAGAGGTCGCGGTAATCCTTTTTTATCATTTTTGCTACTGAAAAATCCCCTCAGTATGAAGCGTATCGTTTTGCCTGTTCTGTTTATGCTGTCTGGCTTATGGTTGCCAGCTCAGGTCACCGTTGAACTGACCGTAACTGACGCCACAGTGACCACCACCTGTGACGATCTCTTCTCAGCCCCTGACCCCCTTTGGCAGGTAGAGGTAGAAAATCAGGGTATTGTTATTTATCCGGCTCAGGGCCCCTGCTACACGGCCTTGCCAAATGTGCAGTATGCTGAAGATTTCAACTGCCCCAGTGACCTCCCGGCAACCATTGAAGTCTGCTTTACAGTATTCGAAAATGACCCGCTCCTCCCAATCGGGTGTTTTATAGACCGCTCGTGTGAAGAGCAAATCTGTGAAAATGTACCATTACCCGCTCTGGATGAAACACAGGATTTGACACTATCCCTCCCTAATGGCGGCGCCAGCGGCGGAACGTTGAACTACAGCATATCGGTGACCGGAAACGGGAACTACAACGACCTGCCCTGCCAGGCCATTGCGCTGGGTACCCTGCTGCGTGGTGATACCCTTGGCGACGCCACCATCGGGCAATATGACAACCTCTGTGCCAACAACCAAAATGAACCTAATCCTGCAGACGACGGAGGCTTCACCAATTCCAACGGCGTATGGTTCGAGTTCACCACTGGGCCTGATATCGGAAGCGTAGCCTGGATTGAAGCCCTGGGCGACCCGGAAAACACCGGAGATGCCTTTGATGTAGAAGTCGCACTTTACCGCTCTGATAACGATACCTGTACCGGTAACCTCGAACTGGTCAGCTGGTCTGCCCCTAACGACAACCGGGACGTCTACATGCGGGTAAGCTGCCCCGAGCCAGACACCCGATACTATATTTTAGTAGACGGTGCTTTCACGGACCCTGGAGACGAAGAAGGTGTTTTCGGCCTGCGCCTGATCAGCACAGATGTGGATGATGCCCCTAATGAGCGATGCGATGCCCTTCACCTTGGCGCTGTCCCGCCCGGAGATACCATCGGTACGAATACCCTCTACGGCAACTACTGCGCTGATAGCAACAACGATCCCTTCAGCCCTGATTTTGTCGTGCAGACTTCCGTATGGTTCTCCTTTGAGGCACCGCCATCCGGCAACGTCTGGATTGAAGCCAACTCTGACCGCCTGGTCGATTCCATCGGTATTCAGCTCAGCCTTTACCGGGCTTTTTCCACCTGTAGTGGGTTTTTCCAGCACCTTGAAAGTGCCTACGATCCCGCTGATGAAGACGAAGCCCTGAACTTCAGCTGCCTGGTGGGCGGTGCGACCTATTACATCCTGATTGATGGGGATGGCTCGAATGCTACCGGTATGTTCTCCCTCGATATTTATGATGCAGGCGATATCACCCCGGTAACTCAGATTGACACAACCATCTGTGCCAGTGACAGCTTTGAAGTCGGCAGCTCGTCCTACACAGAAACAGGCGTTTATGCCGATACCATCATCCTGTTCCTTGGCTGCGACAGTATCATCAATACGAACCTCACAGTCCTGGAGCCCATTTCAGTCAATGTCGAGCAAATACAACCGGCTATTGGCGAAGGCAACGCCAACGGCTGGGCCATAGCTTACCCCACCGGTGGCAGCGGCGGGTACATCATTGAATGGTGCGATGGTATGACAGGCCCTTCCAATAACAATCTGGTGGGCGGTGCAACATGCTGCGTGACTGTTACTGATGACTTTGGATGCGTGGGCGATACCTGCTTTACGATGGATTTCCTGACCGGCATCGTACCAATGGCACAGGCCGATTCAGTAGCTTGTAATGGCGGGAATACCGGCAGTATCGAATTTTCCGCCATGGGGGGCATCCCACCCTATGATTACAACTGGGAAAAGACCGACCTCAGCCTCTCCGGCACTGGCATACTCAACGAAGACAACGAAACCGCTACACTTCCCAATCTTACAGCTGGCACCTATGCTGTCACAATTGCGGACAACTTTTTCGACACCACCTTCACCATGATTGTGGAAGAGCCCAGTGCTCTTGAGCTCACTATCCTGAGCCAAAGCAGTACCAGTTGCTTCGGCTTTTGTGATGGCGCCATTAGTGTGGAGGCATCAGGAGGTACACCACCCTACACCTTCAGCTGGGTAAACGGAGCGGATACGACAGCATTAACCGATCTCTGTGCCGGGATTTACCCCTTACTTCTCACTGATGCCAATGGATGCGAGCTCCAGGTGGAATACGAAATCGGGCAACCCGACGAATTTATCGCCGCCATCGCGGTAGAGCAGGAAGTGTCCTGTTTTGGAGGTAGCGACGGGCAATTGTCTGTCAGCACTAACGGCCAACCTACAGACTTCAACTGGAGTACCGGCAGCACAACAGACACATTGGACAACCAGCCCACAGGCCTCTATTCCATAACGGTGACGAATAGCGATGGGTGCCAGGATACCACGGAAGCCCTCCTACCCCAACCGGATGCTCCTTTGGAAGCCGCCATCGCCCTTTCAGAACCCGTCACTTGTTTCGGGTTTTCAGATGGCGCACTGGAAGCCGTTCCCATTGGCCCGGGCGAGACCTTCACCTACGCCTGGTCCAACGGCAATACTCAGTCGAACAACCGTGGGCTGGCTGCAGGCCCCTACAGCCTGACACTGACCAATGAGCGGGGCTGCCTGGACACCGCAACCTTTGAGCTGCCACAGCCCGTAGCGCTCGATTTCGAAGCTTCCGCCACTGATATCACCTGTGTGAGCGGTGATAATGGCGGGCAACTGCGCATTGATACCGTAACTGGCGGCACATCTCCCTTCGAGTACTCCCTTGATGGCGTAGTATTTGGCAATAGCCCGGTATTCTCGAGTCTGTTCGCCGGTAGTTACAGTTTGATTGTCCGTGACTCCTTCGGGTGTGAAACAGAACAAATACAAACCGTAGCACCTGCCCCCGTATTGACAGCGAATGCAGGCCGGGATACAACCATCAATCTGGGTGATACGATTCTACTCAGTGCCACAACTTCTGCTGACGCACCATCCTTTACCTGGATTGCCTCTGACAGTAGTCAGCTGCAATTCACCGGACAGTCGATCAGTGTCAGCCCGCAGCGCACGACCACTTATGTCCTGCAGGTGTTTGACGCTCTGAGTTTGTGCAATGAACAGGACATCATCAATGTGAAGGTAGAGCGGGTACGCCGGGTATACATTCCCACCGCATTTAGTCCGAATGGAGATGGCAGGAACGATGAGTTCTTCATCCACGGAGACAAAGCACTTGTCAACATCCCGGTCATGCGGATTTTTAGCCGCACGGGCAGCCTGGTCTTCGAGCGGAAGGATATTATGCCCAACAACAACATGATGGGCTGGGATGGCAGATTCAGAGGCGAGGAGCTCAACCCGGGTATCTTCGTCTACTATGCCGAAATCACCTTTGCCGATGGAGCAACGGAAGTGTTCACAGGCGATGTATTACTTATGCGGTAAACAATCGGCCTCACTGCAGGTGGACAATAACGAATATGCTATCGCTGCACAAAATTTTGCCATCCAAACCACGTTATGTATTGTTATATTCGCTGGAATAAATAATAAAAATCCCAATACGAAGCGATGAGAATCTGGATTGCCCTGTTGTCTGCTTTATTCTTACTGCCAACGGCTGAGCTTGATGCGCAACGCATTGACCGCTATCAGCGCCGCCTGGAGGAAGCCCGGCGGGAAAACTGGCCACCGGAGCGTAGCTACTCCCGAATTAGCCTGGGGTATGCCTTGCAGCGCATTTTCAAAAAGCATTGCGAGTACTGTGGCTTCACGACCCCCGAAAACAGCCGCCG
Source organism: uncultured Phaeodactylibacter sp. (assembly GCA_913057245.1). Lineage (GTDB taxonomy): Bacteria > Bacteroidota > Bacteroidia > Chitinophagales > Saprospiraceae > Phaeodactylibacter. The sequence continues at coordinate 40,857 of CAJXNH010000005.1, read as the reverse complement.
GGATTATGTGCCACAGGACATTAGTAAGTTCCTTGGCCGGCGCACCTTACGTACTGATGTGGAAACGGCAGACATACGGGGCGGCGGGCTGCTCTATTACATTTTTCAGAAAGAAGATATTGAGCGTTCGTTTGAGGAGGTGGACTTCAGCCCCAACCGCGTGTTTACCCTCAGCAGTATGGAGAATCAATTCGTCGTCAATCCTGATGAAAACTTCGACTCCTACTTCATGCACAAAACCTGTAGCGGTTACCTCCGCGCGGCACTTGAGGCTGGCGTTAACCCGCCATACGCCGCTTTTCAAACTGCATTGGACACTGACCATCAGCGGGAGTCTTCGGTTGTGGCCTTGTCGGGGTCCTTCGTATCCCCTATGCGGTTTGTGCTCGAAGCCAACGACTACCGTACCACTGAAGCCATGCTCAAGCTGTGGCGCTTTTACCAGGAGAACCCAGAGTTTATCGGCAATGCCTACTACCTGCGGGAGTTTGAGGGAGTCATGCTCAAGCATCTGACCTCAGCAGAAGAAAACTACCGTATAGAAATGGAAGGCGGGCTCAATCTCACCGGGCCGCTGCCTGCACGCCTAAGCACAAGCCTCGGTTTTGGAAAGCTTGGCAGTGCCACCTTCTCCGGCACCGATTGGGAAACTATTATTTATACCGAATTCGACTACATTCGCGATAAGTGGAAGATGTTCAGCCCCCTGCCCTCTCCCGAAGACATTCAGGCTTACCTGCAGAGCGTGAACCCGGTTTTCCAAAGCGCCCAGGACCTGCCACTCATGATCGAAGGTATTGAGCATAAACACTTCCTTATAGTGGAGGGTATACCGGAATACATGACCCGCAACTTCTGGACCATTGAGCGGGTACAGTCCGGGCTTTACGACGGGCAACCCACCATTGATGCAGAGCCCTACTTTGATGCCGAAGGGCAAGTTGGAGGCTGCCGGTTTACGATCACCGGCCGTCCGCTATCGGCTAACTTCGCCGGCCCCATTGATCAGCGGCCCAGTAAATTGAATGCCAGCTACCGCATTCGCAGCAAAGAACCCGTTGGGGGCAAATATTTATACTTTGACATCAATGAAGAGATTCAGACCAGTTCCCATCCTATCGCCAACATAGCGGACGGGCGCTTCGACCTGACGAAAAAGGACGGCTGGGAGTTCGCCTTCCAGTGGAAATTTGCCATTGACATTGAAGACCACTACAATCCGGTCAACTTCGATGCCACGCCCTATATCGGCAATCTCGTCGTGCGCCGTAGTGATAAAACGCTGAATGTGCGTATTGTAGACGTAGAGCCCGATGCGAGCCGAAAGCGCTTCTTTGTGACCTTGGAGACGCAAAGCACCTACCCGCTCGAACGCATCGATAACTCCTCTATGCAAAACTATAACCTGGCCCTGGATATTCATCTGGAAAGCGCCCGCACGGCCGTAACGAGTGTACGCCCCATCAAAGGCATTCTGCGCTTCCCTGCCCTGCGGGAAATCCTGCCACCGGAGCCGGAAACTGTAGAAGCGCAGCAACCGGAGGCCACCGAACCGGAGACGGCAACCGGACAAAACACCGTTATCCCCATTAAGAGCAATGAGGTGAACCCTATAAAATCCGGCCTCCCCGTTCCTGACAAGCAGGAGGCGGGCAGCGGGCAGCAGTTGGAAAAATTCAAGCCAGACGAACAGTAACCTAGATTTGGATGCGGAGCCCCATGTACAACCGACGTGGCTCTGCCGGAATGATCCCCGGACCAGGGTAGCCTGTAGCCCGGCGGGTAAAATAGCGGGCATCGGTCAGGTTATTCATACCTGCCTGAATCCGATAGCGCTTCCATGAGTAACTTGCAGATAAATCCATCACCGTATAGGTAGGAATGATACCCCGGGTGGCATTAGCGACAACCTCTGCGTTGGTCGCATCCGAATAATGCGCACGTACATGGGACAGCAGATAGCTGCCGGAAAATCCACCCCGGCGAACGGTTATGCCTGTCTTAAAGCTCACCGGTGGGATAAGCTCCACATCGTTGCCCACAAACTGCCGCTGACCACTGATGTAAGTCCCCCGCAAGTAGCTAAAATTGATAAAGGCGAGTACCGACCATGGGCTTTCCTGATCCACAAAAAGCTTCCAGAGGTCTGCCTCGGCAAAGGACTCCAACCCGAGGATGCGCGCATCCCCGATATTGGTCCTGAAGGCCACAAGCCGCTCAATCACAATAGGGTCCGGCACGGTGATTTCTGCCAGCCCGATTCGGTCGTTGTAGCGCAGATAGAAAGCGGATGCATCAAACCTCAGCCGGCCATCCAAGGCATCTCCGCGCACACCAATATCCGCATTGTAGCCCCGCTCATCGGTCAGCAGGGAATCAATAATGAGGTTAGGGTTCACCACCGCCAGGTCACTGAAGTTGATCGCCCGGTAGTTTTGAGAGTAATTGGCATATAGCTCTATTCCTGGCCGGAGCTGATAGCCAATGCCCAGCCCCAGCAACGCCAGTGAGCGCTCATTTAACCGTGCATCTTCCAGCCGACGCTCGAAGATCACTTCCCCGCCGGAGAAAACCCGCTCTTTGTAATACCCATCTGAAGACGTACGGATGTACTCAAAGCGTGCGCCCGGGGTTATACTCAGCCGGGGCGTTATATTGAACAGATTCTCTGCAAAAACTGACACATTGCGGCTCGGGAATTCATAATTGGACTGCTCCAGGTCTTCCGGGTTGAGAAAGCGGAAATCGGGACCGGCACTTTCAGAAGCATCACCCTGCCGGTTTTCGGTAAAGCCCCGGTACAATCTTACCCCCAACAGAAAGGTGCTTAGCTGCTGATTCGTTTTGTACTGATGCAGAAGCCGGGCTTCAGAACCCACATTCTGATATTGTCCGGAAATCAGGTCGCGTTCGCGGAGCGGGTCCGGCCGGTTGATGGGGCCAAGCTCGCCAAGGGCGTCCCGTTGTGCCATGAGGAGAAAGTTGCGCCAATTAATGCGGGTCCGGCTGGAAAGACGGTAGTCCAGGGTAAATGCTGCCAGGTTCCAGTCTACCCTAAACCAATTGCGGGCCCGCTTGGACTGCTGCGGGTCTTGCTGGAACTCGAAGTCTGCCAGTCCCCCGGGCTGCTGCGCCAGGTAATTCATGTGGGTGAACTCCAGGCCCAATTCCAGCCGTTTTGCCGGCTTCCACTGCAGCCGCCCAAAAGCCGTATGCTGCTCATATCCTGAATTGGGGCGCCAGCCATCGCCCTGCTTGTATTGGTAAAAAGTGTAATAGTTCAGGTTACCAACAGTACCGCCCACGCTGTTGAACGTATTGAACTGCCCAAAGGAGCCGTAAGTGTTTTCGGTAGTGAACTCAAAAGGCTTATCCCTTGGCCCTTCTTTGAAAACGAAATTAAGTAATCCGCCAAACTGCGTACCATATTGCAAAGAAGCCGCTCCTCTTACCACTTCAATTCGCTGCAGGGCCTGGGCCGGAGGGGTGTAATAGCTTTCCGGGTAGCCTAAGGCATCCGCACTAATATCGTACCCATTTTGGCGGGTGTTGAAATTGGAGGTCCGGTTGGGGTCGAGCCCCCGGGCACCGATGGCCAGTTGAAGCCCGGCCCCATCGTTTTCCCAGATATTTAGCCCCGGCACGCCTTTGTAAATTTCCCGGGCGTTATTGGCAGCCAGATTGCCCATAGCCTTTTCCAGCTCAATGAGTTCGCTCTTCTTAGCGGCATAGATGGCGGCCCCCTCCACGTTTCTTAGTCGCGACATGCTGTACGCGCCACGTGATGCCTGCACTTCCACCGATTCCATATCAATGCTCAGGTCCTCCAGCGCCAGTTTAAGCTCTGCCACCGGTTGCTCCGGGCTGAGGGTGACTTCCCGGACTACCGTAGTGAAGCCCGGCATGAAAACGGTCAGGCTGTAAGGGCCGGGAACTTCTGCTTCCAGCTCGAAAGTACCATCCGGGCCAGTTTCGGCAACTGCCCCCGTTTCCGCCAGAAAAAGCGTGGCTCCGCCGACCGGCTGTGCCTCGGCTTTCGCCATTACAACACCCGTAATACCATACTGCTGACCCAACAGCAATAGCGGGGAAAAAACAATAGAAACAACAGTATGCAGTATTCGTAGCATGACAACACGCTTTATCGCTGAGTAATAATTTCGTTTTGCCTAAAGGGCAAAATCCAGGGTTTAGGCATTAGGTGGTCGGTTTGGGCTGCCAGGTTGACATTAGGGTCGATCAGGCGTTGGCTTGCCCGCCCATTTAGGGCCACAAAGCAGTCAACGGTGACCTCCGGGTTGGTAATGCCGTAATCCCGACGGTACACTTCTGCCAGATGGTGGGCGTATTGCAGGATCAGGTCAGGCTGTATCGCCATTTGCTTTTCCTGATAGTCCGTTAGATAATCGGAATTGTCCACTTCAGACTGTCTTCCGGTCTGCGGATCACGGATGGTAAAAGTGGCCTGCCCTACCTTTTCCACCAGCATGACCCGCCAGGCAAAACGATAGCCCTCCTCCGTCCACAGGACATTGCCCGGATAACAGAGGTACCGTAGCGGCATCAGGAACTGAATGGCGAAGTACACCAGAAGCCCGGTGCGGAGCAATGACATTTGTGCTTTCGGAAAAATCATTTTTTTGCCAGTGGCTCCACTGCCGTAGCCCAGTTTGTCCAACCAGCGCTCGTGCACTGCCGCCGGGAAGAAGATGAGCGTATTGAAGATCATGATGAACGGAAAAAGCCCAATATTGAAGAGCAATTTGGTCAGCACATGAAAAACAACCACAGCGGCATAAGCCCAGGGGCGGGTGCGTCGCCCCAACAAGAAGAATGGGATGGTCAGGTCATACAAAGCGCCTGCCCAACTGAACGCATAGGCCGCCCAGGTTTGTGTGAAAAGGGCACCCACCAAGGGCCAGTCTGCCTTAGTCGGCAACCAAACCGCGAGTGGCATCGCCCTAAGCAACCAGTCTGTATTCAATTTGGCAAAGCCTGCGTAAAAATAGACAATGCCGATCTGTAACATGATCACATAAATGCACCAGGCTGGCACAGTTTCCACCCTTAGCGCCGGTTTGCGCCATACATCAAGGGAAAAGCGGCGATGAGCCGGCAAAAAGATCAGCAGCAACCCTAACAGCACCACCAGGTAATAATGATTGAGGTAGTTGGTCACATCGGTTAACTCCGTGTAGGTAAAACTCAGCCAGAAGATCAGGGCTGACCAGCGGTAAAACAAGCCCAGCATAATGCCCAGCGCACTTAGCCCGACGATACCGTATACCCAGTACATCCCCACCCCACTGAGCGGCTCGACCCATTCAAAACCGTAAAACTTGAAAAAGAAATCCGGTTCAACGTACAGGCGCTCGATCCACCCGCTCGCCATAAACCGGAAAGCCCCGGTTGCCATCAATCCGCCAAAAAGGATGCGGAAAGTGACAAGCGGGGCGATGCGCCGGGGCGCGGAAAGCCAATCTCGATATTGTTTAATCGGAATCACTCGGGTTATCGATATAGGTGATGGCCACACATAAAACCGAGGGCATGTCGGTCTTAATGTTCACAATTTGTTTCGTAATCTCGTTGTAGGCGGTAACAGCCAGATCATTATTGTCATCCACAGCGGTGCGTAAGGGTGCAGGTACCGCTTCAAGGGCCGCTTTAGCCGCTTCAAACTGCTGCTGAATGCGGGCATTCAAACTTTCGCCTTCCTTGGTAGCATTGACTGATTCGAGGTAGTCATCCAGGCCGGGGCCATTCTGGCCATCCTGTCCGATACCCAGGTAGAAACGCTCGGCAGCAAGCAGGGCTCGTTGGGCCAGTGACAGTGACAGCCCGGAATGAGGCGCCTCTACCTTATCCGGATTGGTGAAGCCGAGGGTAACCACACCAGCCGGAATGCCGATTTTGTCTCGCTTGATCATCTCATAATGCTCATTCAGCCCATTGATGATCTGACTGAGGGATGCACCGGCGGCAGTACCTTCATTGACCACGAACTGATCGCGGTACTCGTTTTTCCAGGCATCACTGACCGTCTTGGCAGCATCCGCAATAAAGCCCGTCTGCGCGGTCAGAAAAGTGGCGTATTTAGCATCCGCAAATTGCGCGGCTACAGCTTCTGCGCTCCCATCACCTAATCCGTACAGCAGATAGTCCAGGGCAGGAAAACCTTTATCAAAAGTGTTAGGATTGGTAAAGTCGTAGTCCTCCCCTTCGATTTTAGATTCCAAAGCGGAGGCATTGAGCGGGAAGTTATTCAGTGTGGCACGCAGGGCGACCGCTTCCGCTGGCCCAAACTCGAACTGTGCGACCTCCTGCCAGCTCAGATAGGCCGTTTCAAAGGCTGCCCGGGCATCAGCCAGGGTCTGAGTGGAAGGCGCTTCCGCGAAATCAAATGCAGCAGCGTGCAGGTTGTTTGCGCTAAGCTCCAAGGCAGTATACCCCGGCAGAATGATTTCCTCCGCAAAGTGGGTAAACAAAGCCTGCTGATCAAAATCACTTTCACAGGGCCGTTGTGCGCCGCCCATATCGTCCTCGCAACCCGCAAACAAAAGAAGGGCAGCAAGGCCGGCAAAACAAAAAATTGGCTTTAACAATTGCATAATTTAGTAGGTTGGTTGGTATCGGCCTGGTCATTTAAGACTAGGGCCTAAAAACTATGGGATAAGTTCCGGCGGGTTTATTAGAAACTGTCCTTGGATTCCATCAGGTCTAAAGCCTCTGCCAGTTTGGTCTTAGCGGCATTCAGGCGTTCCGGGGTGGTATTGTACAGGTCCATTTCCATGAACTCGCTGCTGCCGGCAATGTCTTCAAGCACCGCTGCAACCTCCGCGTTACTCATACGCTTCTCCGGGCTAAACTGAATGGCGTAGGTGAAGGCAATAGCTTCAGACAGGGCGTGCGCACGAATCGCCATATCATCAAAACTTTCGATAGCCGTGTTCAGGTAGCTGATCGCAGTAGCCCCAGTGATGGTTTCCCAGGTCTGACGAATTTCCGCGATGGCCTCGTCACGAGCGGTGAGGTTGTCATTGCTGATACCAGCCCGACCTTTGATAAAAGCATCCATCATCTGCTGATTGCAGTTGAGAATGGGGTCGCGGCGGTCAGAGTATACGCCCCAGAAAGCAATATTATCTTTATTGAGTGGGAAATCTGTAGGTACGCCATAGTAGCCAAAAGCTTCATCCCAGTGGTGCTCCATGTCGGTGCCTTCGCCGGGGGTTATGGTTTCATTATCAACGTTCATGCGGTCATCTCCAAAATAGACGGTCAGGGCCTGATAGTAGAAACAGGCGCCCATGAGGCCTTTCTCGATCAACTGGGCAAATTCCACGCCTTTTTCATTCAGTAAGTATTGCTTGGCGCCATCCTGACTGACCACCACACCGGCAACACCTTCTGAACCGGACACTGTTGACTGGCTGTGCTGGGCGATGGCTTCCATTAAAGCTTCAAACCGGGCTTGTTCCTGTTCGAAGGTTTTGCTTTTCAGCTGCTTGGAGGCATCGTATTCCAAGGTCCAGTTGGCTACCGCAGCGTCATTAGCGTACATAGCTTTCAGACGGCCTGCGTCGAGTACCGTACCGGGCGTATTGGCGGAGCCCAGGTAGCTTTTCATTTCCAGGAGCATCTGCAGGCGCTGTACCTGTCCATCGTAGCTTACATTCTCAAAGCTGTAGGTATCAGGTATGGTATAACTGTTATCCTCTTCAGAATCACAGCTCCAGAATAGTACACTTATTGCAAGGGCAAGGCTCAGTAGTTTGTAGTTTGGCATCCGTCTCTATTTAAGTGGATTAAATCTAAATAAATACAGATGCAAAAGTAAAGGGCGGTACCCGGGCTCACAATACCCAAATCAAGGCACCTTCTCCTTAAAACTACCTAGCGTTAGGTACTTTACGTAAGCTAAACGTTAATTTTTGGCTTAGTGCATTACCACCTGACTACTCACTTTGCGCAAAGCCTGCCCGTTGGAGAAGGTGCCATCCAATACCAGCGCATAATGCCCGGCCGGCCAACCTGATACATCAACGGTAGCCTGATGCTTACCTTCAGGGTATTGCCCGGACAGCAGAGTTGTGATCAACTGCCCCTGCCCATTGTACGCCCGCAGGGTTACCTGAGCTGCGCCGCCTAATTCAAAGGGAACGGTAAGCTCCGCATCAGCAGGGTTTGGGAAAGCCGGTAGTAGGCGGGACCGACTGGCTATCGGCGCTTCTGTGCTTACAATCTCGCGAAGGTCGGTTTCGTAAACGCCCAATCCGTGAGTGGCTACGCGAAGTTTGCGACCAGCTCCTATGCTCAGGTGCATAGCCATGGCGGCATCCGCAATGCCATCCGAATACCATTCCCAGCTCTGCCCGTAATCGAAGGAGGCATAAACGCCCAGGTCATTGCCTACATACAAATCAGAAGGCTGTTCGGGGTCTACTACGATAGAATTAGCGGGAACATCTGGTAAGCCTGAGCTGATCGATGACCAGGTGAGCCCTCCATCTTCAGATTTGAAGGCATGGTCCGTACCAAAGCCGGAGCAAACCGCATAAGCAGTGCCCGGAGTCGAAGCGTCGAAAGTGATTTCCATAAAAACCCGGTCTGGTAAACCATTCACAGAGCTCCAGGAAGACCCGCCATCCGAACTGCGCAGCACTTTTGCGGTACCGCCCAGCAATGGGGCCGTTGCCACCAGCAGTACATTCTGATCATAAGGTGCCGCAGCGATTGTTAGGATTGGATTTTCGTATTCGCTATCGACCGGCCCGCTGGAGGTGGCTGCCCAATTCAATCCGTAATTATTGCTTCTGTGCAAGCGCTGTGCCCCGGCATAAATAGTTGCCGGATTTTGAGGAGCAAGAATAAAGGGACCATTAAAGTTTGTCACTTCATTACCCAGACTGCTGATGGGCAGTGGAGCGAAATCCAGGCCGCCATTGAGGCTCTGCCGGATATTCAGCCGCTGAAAAGAGCCGTAGACACGACTGTTGTCTTCCTGGTCAATAGCGGTGCACATCCCATCGCCACCGATTACGCGGTACCAGGAATCATCGCCCAAATAGACGGCCGTTGCATTATCCTGTAAGCCTCCGATCGCCAGATTGGAGTTGGTCAGGCTGCTGGAAAACTTAGCGTAAAACTGCTGGGTTTGATAGCCTCCATTGCGCCCAGACCAGGACTCGCCATTGTCTTCGGATACAAAAACACCCCCATCTGTAGCTACGAAGACCGTGTTGTTGTCAAAAGGAGAATAGTAAGCCGCGTGAATATCGGCATGCACGTAGTCGGAGGGGCCTTCCGGACCGCCTACCGGTGTCTGCCCAAAGAACCAATTGAACCAAAAAGTTTTTTGGCTTACAGCTACTCCTCCACTAGTTGATTTATAGAGGTCTACGCCAGTGTAAATGATAGTATTGGGGTCATCCGGTTTAACAGCTACATCGTGAGAATACCAGCCCTGGAACCGGGCAATATCATCGGTATTGATTAGATCCCAGTTAGTTCCACCATCCTCAGATTTATAGAGTCCCCGGCTTTCGAAGGCATCTGCAAGAGAGATGTAGATAATATCCGGATTGGAAGGGCTGATACTCAACATCGCCTTCCCGGAATAGTCGGTAGGCAAGCCGGCAACAGGCTGAAAGCTTGCGCCCCCATCGGAAGAACGAAAGATACCAGCCTGAGGGCTTTCATAACCACCGTAGGTTGCGAACAACACAGCGGTGTCGGCCGGATGCAGGTTCAGATCCATACCCATGGGGAAGTCATGCACCAGGTTCCAGGTCTGCCCCGCATCCAGGGAACGGTAAGTACCTTCTGTGGTGGTTGCCCACACGGTATTGGTGTTTTGCGGATTGATAATAACATCCCAAACGCCCCGCATTTCTTCATAGGACCAATCCAGGGCTTTTTCCCAGGTCAGTCCGCCATCAGTAGTTTTCAATATCCCCATACCATAGGAGCCGCGGGTAAGCCGGTTGGAAACACCGGGCATAGCAACTGTGTAATTGTAGACCTCTCCGGTACCGATATATATTTCTTCCGGGTTGCCGGGATTGATGGCAATGCTGCTCACGCCCAGTACCGGATGCCCCAGCGGCACACGCTCCCATGCTTCTACCCCAGTACCGGCTGAGGTGGACTTCCAAAGCCCGCCACTGGCAGAACCGGCATAAAGAATATCTGGATTATTAGGATGGAAAGCCAGGCAGAGCGTTCGCCCCCCGAAATTCTTAGGCCCCATTGCCTCCCATTCAGCTGAATTACCACGAAACTCCAGAAGCGTTTGTTGTGCTTTGTGGGCAATAGCCAGGTTGCGCATTTGAATTTTCCCATCAGGATAAGACCGGACCCGGCCCCATTCTTCCATAGCAAGAGCCGCACCACTTTCCTTTTCTTCGTAAGGTTCAGTTTGCTGTACGCCTGTGCAGGCGCTCAGGGAAATGGAAAAAATCAGCAGCAAGCGGGAAAAAGCGAGAAGGTTACCCATTTTTGATCTCAAAATAAGGAAATCCCACCTGGCTTTAAGAGGCACAACGGCTAAAAACTGTAGTGCAGGCGCTATTCAGCAGCCTTTTCAGCACCGATAACCGGTCCATTTTCGATAAATTCTACCAGATTGTCGAGCGACCAGGCATCCTTAATATCGAAATCTCCAACTTTGGTCCTCCGAAGGGCAGTCAGATATGCACCGCTTTGTAAGGCTTTGCCAAAGTCATGCGCCAGCGAACGGATATAGGTACCTTTGCTGCAACTGACCTCGAAGTCGATCTCCGGCAATTCCACCCGGGTGATCTTAAAGCTAAAGATTTCCACATCGCGGGGCTCTACCTCAATCATTTCCCCCTTCCGGGCTTTCTTGTAAAGGGGCTGACCGTCTACCTTGATTGCGCTAAACATGGGAGGCACCTGCTGTATTTTACCGGTGAATTGCTGACGGGCCTGCTCGATAATTTCGGGTGTGATGTGGTCAGTCGGGAATTGCTCCTGTACTTCTGACTCTGCATCATATGAAGGCGTTGTCGCGCCAACAAACATGGTCCCTGTATAGGATTTGGAGAGCCCCTGCAGGTCATTCAGTTTTTTGGTGAACTTGCCTGTACAGAGCACAAGGAGACCTGTAGCCATGGGGTCAAGCGTGCCTGAATGGCCAACTTTGATCTTCTTCACCCTAAGGCGGTGCTTGATTTTGTAGCGAACTTTATTCACGACATCGAATGATGTCCAGCCTTGCGGCTTATCGACTAAAAGTGTTGTGCCTGCTTTAAAGTCATACCTGGGAACCGGTTGGTCATCTCCGTCCATGGCCATCAAAGTGTTTTGTAAATAACAAACGGGTAGTATTTTCAATTACCACCCCAAAATAAAAAAGATGCTACAAGCCTTAAAGGGCTACCATGGAAATGGCAATTGCAGCAACGATGAAACAATATACAGAAAAATAGGTCAATTTACTACGCTTCACCAGGCTGATCATCCAAAGGCAAGCCAAAGCTCCAGTGGCAAAAGCAGCCACAAAGCCTACAGCCAGAGGGATAGCCTGGTCCGCCGACATCACCATTTCACCGTCCAGAATATCCTTAGCCATTTTGCCAAGTATCAGAGGTACGACCATAAGGAAAGAAAAGCGGGCTGATTTTTCCCGGTCAATTCCTAACAAAACAGAAGTTGAGATGGTAGCACCAGAGCGGGAAATCCCGGGCAGTATGGCGATAGCCTGAGCGATTCCGATGATCAGGGCATTGGTGTAGGAAACACTTTTGTTTGTGCGCCGGGCACGGTCTGCCAGAAACAGTAGCAAGCCTGTGATGATCAGCATGAATCCAACCAGCATAATGCGCTGATCGAATAACTGCTCAATCTGCTCTTCAAACACGAGCCCCACAAAAGCGGCGGGGATCATAGAGAGGACGATTTTGAGCGAGAACTGCAACTCATCATTCCATTTAAACTGAAATAATCCACGCAGAATTTCGGCAACGTCCTTTCGGAAGATTAGCAGGGTGGAAAGCGCAGTTGCGGCGTGCAAAGTCACGGTCATTAGCAAGCTCTCCTCTGCCATGCTGTCGTCACCCAGAAAAAACTTAGCCAGTTCCAAATGCCCGCTACTGCTGATAGGCAGAAACTCCGTTAGCCCCTGAATGACTCCGAGCAGTGCAGAACGAAGGATATCTTCCATAATTGTGCATAATTTGGTTTACTCCCCTTAGGTTGGAAGCGTTGACAAGCGACTATTTCTTGAAAATGGCCCAAATTTCCATCCCCAGGCCCAGCAAAATCACGATAGGGGCGAGCACGGTTCGCCTGGCGCTATAAATGATATCATCTTCCCATACATCCGGAGAAGGCATATCACCACCTGCCATTAAGATCAGCCCAAGGAAAACAAGCCCCAGCCCTCCTGCAATGAGGATGTAGTTGGACTTGCCAAACGCCAGCTCCACCTGAGGCGATTCAGCCTCCCGGGTACTGCGGCGGGAGCTCGTTGGCTTTACCACTTTTTTTGCTGTACTCTTACTATCAGTGGTAACCACCACCTTTTTCTTTCCAGGTTTTTCCTTACTCATGACTTCAATTTAGACTATTTATTTAGTAGAGGTCATCTACCCTCATTTTCAAATATTTGCGGACGACCCAAAACGTACTGACCGTACTGATGGCCATCCCCATAGTTAACAGCAAACCAAACAACATAAACATCCCTGTCCAGTCCTGAATATCCCGCAACCCGGGCACATCTGCCTGAACATAGAGGTACAGGAGCAACAAAGCCCCCGACGCCAGCCCACCGCTAAGCAAGCCATGAAGCATTGCACGCTGCAGGAATGGCCGGCTTATAAATTCCCAGGTCGCTCCAACCAGCTCCATATTTTTAATCAGAAAACGGTTGGCGTACAAGGCCAGCCGAACAGTATTATGGATCAATAGGCCTGCAACACCGAGAAAAAGAAATAAAATAGCCAGTGCTGCGATGCCAATCGTTTTGATGTTATCTGCGATGTCATTCACCAGGCTTTCCTGATAGTATACATCGGTTATGCCTTCGCGTTCAATCAGAGCGGTACGAATTCCCTTTAAACTATCCGGATGCATGTAAGCAGCCTTCACGTTGAAGGTAATCACATCATACAAAGGGTTGGGCAGGTCGAGCTTCAGGAAGTCATCTCCAAAATCTTCCCGCATCAATTCAGCCCCCTGTTCCTTGCTAATAAACTCGGCAGAACCTTCACGAACAAAACCCATTTGATCGACTTCCTTAAGGATTTGCCTGGCCATATTATCGGTGTCCTCCCCTTGCAATTCGATGATCAGGTTAACTTTTTCCTTGAGTTCATTAACGATAAGCTGCGCATTAAAAAGCGTCAGGGCAAAAAAGCCCAGGGCGAACAGCACCAATGCTACGCTGATGATGGAGTGCCAGTAATTGGGACGGCTCTCTGAACGACGTGGATTTTGCTGCTCGGGCATAGAAGGTAATTTGCTATGTGCGCCGTGTAAGAGGCTGCAAATTGTAGGGTTCAGTTATTTGAATACGCGCAAAATTAGAAAATATAAGCGAAACAGGTCTCCTAAACCTCTATAAAGGGAGACAGGCCAGGCAACAAAGCGAATTTTCCTTTCGTTTTCCTAAAAAACCATACCATGAGAAGCCTTGCCCTTATCTTGTTAATATCGGGCTTATCCGGCATTACCCTACTGGCGCAACCAATTTTCCTGAACAATGCTTCTTTTGAAGATGGAGCTCAGGATGCCACAGTGCCCAGCGGGTGGTTTGGGTGCCAGTTAGGCTCAACCCCGGATATTCTTCCCGGGCAGTGGGGCGTTTATCAGCCGGCTGAAGATGGTGATACGTACGTTGGGCTCATCACCCGCGAGGACGGTACCTGGGAAAGTATCGGGCAACGGCTATCCGCGCCATTGAAGAGAAATGATTGTTACACCCTTACTCTTTTCCTTTCGCATTCTGATAATTACGAGACTTACAACGGCGATTTGCAACTGCGTATTTACGGTGGCGCTACAAAATGCCAACAAGCTCAGGTGCTTTACGAATCTCCTGTAATCCGGCAAGCCCGCTGGGAAGAATACGAGATAGAGTTTTTTGTCAAACAGGATGTCCACTACCTCGTTTTTGAAGCCTACCACCCGCATCAGGGACGGGCTTACCGGGGCAACATACTCATAGATGGTATTTCTCCTATTGAGAAATGTACACGAGCGATGCTCGATTGAAGCCTTATTGTCCTTTTTGCTCCATCTCCTCCATCAGGCCCTCTGTTTTGCGAACGAGGTCCTCCCATTCATCCTCGATTTCCTTTCGGCTGAAGCTGTCCATAGGAGGCCGTTCACCAGATGTATTGTCATAATTTTCCGGTACCTCCCGGTTGATGTCCTCACTTAGGCGTTTTCTTTTTTCTTCGAGGTCAGCAATCTTGTCCAGCAAATCGCGATTGTCTTCCAGTTGTTCAGCTTTGCTTTTGAGGTTATCCAGAAGACCACCTATTTTATCGACCGCTTCATCGTATTTCCCTTCATCAAACTTTTGTTTTTCCTGTTTAAGCAGGTCAAAAGCTGACTTTGTGAGGTCTTTCACACTAGTGAATATTTCCTTTGATTGTGCTTTCTCCTCCGGTGTACCGAAAAAGTAATTGTACACCAGGATGCCGCCGACTAACAGCAATCCTACTTTGATCAGACTTTTCAGCATGTTTTCATTTTTTTGTAAAGATAAGGCTGGATTTTGCAGTAAAAGAAACGTAGTACGCCTGTTTTGTACAATCTGACGTGATTACATCAGGAAAGCAGGTCATTCAAAGCTTCAAGTTCAATGCCAAGTATGGCGGCGACTTCTTCAGGAGGCTGCCCTGCTTTTGTCAAATTTACGGCTACTCTACGCAGTTGTTCATGCCGCTTTTGTAACTCTTGGTCTTTCTGCGAAAGTGCCTGGTCTTTCTGCGAAAGTGCCTGGTCTTTCTGGGAGAGTTCCTGGTCCTTCTGGGAGAGCTCCTGAATATTTTTGGTTAGCCGCTGCTCTGTTTCGAAAAGTACCCTTTCTTTTTCTGCTATTATGCGCTGATAATCCTCAAATTCTTCAATGAGATCATCTTCCGCATCCATCACTTCCCGGACCTCCGGCTCAGCAACGGCTTGCTGCAAACGGCGAAGCAATGCACGGTAGCACCTGGGAACCTCAGATTCCTCTATGTTGAGCAAATGCCGGTCTTCATTGATAAAGGACTGATCAAATAGTGACAGTAGCTGCTCTAACTCGTTTCGGCGATGGCCAGTCAGGTAAGGAATCTGAATGATAATGCTATCGTGGGTGAGGCTCTCAATAAAGATTTCCCTTTCCTGAAGGATTTCTCCGGTTGCGGCATCCGTATAAGAACGATTGATCCGGATTACGGGCGCGGTGATATGATCAAGCTTGTGCCCAAGGAAATAGATACTGAGTATAGGCAGTGCCTTTCGCTGCGCATACTCCTCTGCGGGTTCCTGTACCACATTATTCTTGTTGCGGTATTGCTCGCCAAGGTAGCGCCTGAACCGCATGATATCTGTAGCCAGTTTGGCCTTCTGTAGTTCAAGAATTACGAGCTGCTCCTCACCATTTGCGTACCGGATGCGCGCACTGAAGTCCATGCGCATCACCATCAGTGCTTTACCAACGGGAAATTGATGCTCAGTGGGACGGAGCTTGAGGCTAACTACTTCTTCACCAATAATTGCAGAGAGGAGCAGCTTAGCCAGCTTCTCATCATTCATAAGGTACTTAAAGACCACATCGTAGATAGGGTTGGCGATTTGCACCATATTCCAAAGCGTTTAGTCCATAAAAATACAACGCTTCCTGCTTTTATGCCACCCCTTGCGAATTGCATCCCGCTCTCGCGTAAGGTTTTCACTGGAAAATCCCTATTTTCGCGCTCTGAAAACGAAGTAGGGAGCTCCTGTTTACCTGCTAACGTTTAATCAACCATCAAAACCGCAGCTGTAGCATGGAATACAAACCCGGAGAAATCGAGAATAAGTGTAAAGCATTCTGGGAAAAAGAAGGGATTTACAAAGTAAATATCGATCCCAACAAGCCAAAGTACTACGTACTTGACATGTTTCCCTACCCTTCCGGATCCGGCCTCCACGTTGGCCATCCCCTTGGATACATTGCCTCGGATATTTACGCCCGCTACAAGCGACTCAAAGGGTTCAATGTCCTGCACCCCATGGGCTATGATGCCTTTGGCCTGCCGGCAGAACAATACGCTATTCAAACTGGTGTACACCCCGCCAAATCCACTGCAGAAAATATCAAGCGGTACCGCGAGCAGCTGGATAATATTGGCTTTAGCTTCGACTGGAGCCGGGAGGTACAAACCTGTGACCCGGCTTATTACAAGTGGACGCAGTGGATATTTATGCAATTGTATAACCACTATTACGATACGGCAGCCGACAAAGCGCTGCCAATCGACGAGCTTGTAAAGCACCTGGAAAAACACGGCAACGCCAATCTTAACGCTGTTGCAGATGAGGAAACGCCTGCTATCACGGCAGAGGCTTGGAATAATATGTCGGAAGGAGATCAGCAACTGTTCCTCCTCAATTACCGCCTTACCTTCCCCGAGGAAAGCTATGTCAACTGGTGCCCGCAACTGGGTACGGTGCTCTCCAACGACGAAGTAAAAGATGGCGTCAGCGAGCGGGGCGGCTACCCCGTTGAACGAAAGCTGATGCAACAGTGGAGTATGCGCATTACGGCTTACGCTGACCGCCTGTTGTACGGGCTTGAAAACGTTGACTGGCCGGAAAGCCTGAAAGAGCAGCAGCGCAACTGGATTGGCCGTTCTCAGGGCGCAAGCGTAAAGTTTGCACTGGAGGAAGCGCCGGATACCAAAATTGAAGTATTCACTACCCGGGTAGACACCATCTATGGCGTTACCTTCATGGTACTGGCGCCTGAGCATGAACTCGTCGCTCAACTGACCAAGCCGGAGCAACAGGAGGAAATCGAAAAATATATTAAGTGGACAGCTTCCCGTTCTGAGGTGGAGCGTATGGCGGAGGTCAAGAAAGTCACCGGAGCTTTCACTGGTAGTTATTGCCTTAATCCGGTCAACGGAGAGAAAGTCCCCATTTATATTGCCGACTATGTGCTCGCGGGCTATGGTACGGGAGCGGTCATGGCGGTACCTTCCGGTGATCAGCGGGACTGGAACTTTGCCAAGCACTTTGGGCTGCCCATCGTACCCATACTCGATGCCCAGCAAAATCTGGACGAAGCAGCTGATGCCACTAAAGAAGGAAAGTACATCAACTCCGAGCTGATCAACGGGCTGGCTTACGAAGAAGCCGTACCCAAGCTCATCAGCTGGCTCGAAGCACAGGGCGCCGGCCGTGGGAAAATTCAGTACCGCCTGCGCAATGCCGTCTTTAGCCGTCAGCGGTACTGGGGAGAGCCTGTGCCTGCTTACTGGAAAGATGGCGTGCCTTATTTGATTGACGAGTCCGAGCTGCCACTGGTCTTACCACAGGTGGATAAATACCTGCCTACCGAGACCGGTGAACCGCCCCTGGGCCGGGCAAACGACTGGAAGTACAAGGGGCAATACGATTACGAACTGTCTACCATGCCAGGTTGGGCAGGCTCTTCCTGGTACTGGTATCGATACATGGACCCCGGCAATGACCAGGCTTTTGTATCCAAAGAGGCTGTGGACTACTGGCAGGATGTGGATTTGTACATCGGTGGCTCTGAGCATGCAGTAGGCCACTTGCTTTATAGCCGTTTCTGGAACCACTTCCTTTACGACCTTGGGCTGGTCCCCAAAAAGGAATATGCAAAGAAGCTGATCAATCAGGGGATGATACAGGGCGTGATTGAGTTTATTTACCTCGACAAAAACAGTACAGGGCAGAAGCGCTTTGTTTCTGCTGACCTGACCGGTCAGTACCCGGATGCAGAATGGGCACAAATACCGGTTCATGTAGACTTCGTGAGCGACTACGGCAAGGACGATTCCTACCTCGACGAAGCAGGCATTCAGCAGTTTCTCGAATGGCGCCAGGAGTTCAAAGGCGCGGCTTTCGAAGCCAATGCGGAAGGCAAAATGGTGACTTACAGCGAGGTCGGCAAAATGTCGAAATCGAAATTCAATGTCATCAACCCGGATGATGTCGTGGCACAATACGGAGCAGACTGCTTCCGGATGTACGAGATGTTCCTCGGCCCTATTGAACAGGCCAAGCCCTGGGACACACAGGGCATCGATGGCGTTTATAAATTCCTGCGCCGGTTCTATGATCTGTTTTCCGATAAAGATGGGCATTTCGCGGTTAGCGATGAGGCACCGGACAAAGCCGAGCTTAAGGTACTGCACCAGGCCATTCAGAAGGTGGAGCAGGACATCGAACGTTTTTCCTTCAATACCTGCGTCAGTGCTTTCATGATTGCGACTAATGAGCTGCGTAAGCTAAAGTGCAATAAACGGGACATCCTGGAGCCTTTGGTTGTGCTTATGGCACCTTTTGCGCCCTTCACAACAGAAGACCTGTGGTCAAAGCTGGACCACGAGGGCAGCGTGCACAGAGACGGCAAGTATCCGGCTTTCAATCCGGAGTACCTCAAAGAAGATGAAGTGGAATACCCCATTGCCATCAACGGCAAAACCCGGGCTACGGCTTCCTTCCCATCTGATGCTTCTAAAGAAGACCTTGAGGCAGCTGCCCGGGAGCTGGAAGACATCCAAAAATGGATTGAAGGCAAGACCATCCGCAAAGTCATTGTAGTGCCCAAGCGAATGATCAATATCGTGGTTGGTTAAAACCTACGGCCCCGCCTGTTTTGAGCGGGGCTGTTAATTGATATTTATGAAATACCTCATTGCCTCTTTCCTCCTGCTGATGTCCGTTGGTGCATTTGCGCAAGCAAACACAATCGTTGCCGACTCACTCATGGCTCATGTCCGGTTTTTATCCTCCGATGCACTAAAAGGCAGGGCAAC
Organism: uncultured Phaeodactylibacter sp.; assembly: GCA_913057245.1. Taxonomy (GTDB): domain Bacteria; phylum Bacteroidota; class Bacteroidia; order Chitinophagales; family Saprospiraceae; genus Phaeodactylibacter. Next base: position 21,847 of record CAJXNH010000005.1, on the reverse strand, counting down.
CGATAGTGAAGGTAATGCTGCCGCTGCTGCTTATATCCTGCAGCGATTTGAAAATTACGGTTTGATGCCTGCAGGAAAGGAGGGCTACCGGCAGCCGTTCCAATTTTACAGCCGTTTTCCTCAAAAGACTTACAGCGCCACTAACCTTTTGGCAATGGTAAAGGGTACAAAGGCACCGGACTCCGTAATTGTAATTTCCGCACACTATGATCATGTTGGTGAGCGGGGTGGTGAAGTATATAATGGCGCGGACGATAATGCTTCGGGGGTGGGCGCACTTCTGGAGCTGGCCAGGTACTTTCAGGCCAACCCCACGCCTTACAGCCTTCTCTTTGCAGCGTGGGATGCTGAAGAAGTTGGGCTCCGGGGTGCCAGCCACTTCGTAGATGAACCAACGGTGCCATTAGAGCATATCATCCTGAATATCAATATGGATATGATCGGCCGCAATGCCAAGGAACAAATTTACATCTGTGGCGCAGGCCATTACCCTGAGCTGCGCGCACCATTGGACCGGATTGCACAAAAAGCACCGATACAAGTCAGGTTTGGGCACGAAGCGCCAACGCCTACCCGTTCTGATGACTGGACCTACGCCTCCGATCATGGCGAGTTTCACAAAAAAGGCATCCCATTTCTCTACTTTGGCGTAGAGGACCATGAAGATTATCATCAACCCACTGATGATGCAGACCGGATCATACCTGTGTTCTATACTGCTGTCTCTGAAGTCATACGGCAAGCTATCCTCCACTTCGCGAAGCCCTAAAAGAACAGCCCCTCCCGGTTGACCGAAAGGAGCTGCGTACAATGGTTTTCCTTCAAATGGGCTTGGAGCCTTATTTTTCAATTGCAGTAAGTTCCATGTAGCTTTGCAGTTTACCACGCTGATCATAAGTCTCAGACCTGACCACGCCCACGCCTTCTGCAAAGTACTCCACCGTGGAGTAAGAACGGCTGATCATCATTTTGATGTTGGAAGTCTGGCTGATTTTATAACACTCAAAAGACCCTGCGTCTGTGGAAATTGTGGCTTTACCTTCTACCTTGCGGTCGGTTATTTCTATATTCATAGAAGCGATATTAATACCGCTTGCAGCTGTGGTAATCTTTGAGGAAGCATCCGGCAGTTCCTGGCCGACTTCAATATCATTTGGGAAGGATAGCGCATCACCCTCAATCGTCACTTCGTAACCGCTAAAGGACTGTTGCATAGCCGGATTGAACATGGAGTTGACATCCATAAGCAGCTTGCCGTCTTTACAAAAGACCTGATAGGTGCCGGAGTAAGACTCTTTGCCTTTCTTATCCTTCAGGACAGTGCTGACTTCTGCTTCGATTTCGCCATCATTTTCATTGATGACCTTTACAGTATTTTCAGTAATGCTTTCCACTTTACCTTTTTTGTTGAAGGTGGTATATTCCATATAGGCTCCCTCCTTGAAAGGGAAAAAAGTGGAACAATCCTGCGCCACGCTGTTCAGGGCGAAAGACAAAGGCAGTAGTACGAGTAGGATTCTGAATTTCATGATTTCCTGTATTTCGGTTTTGGTTTCATCTGTAAGATAGTGCAGGATGGGGAATTCCATACCCGCAAAAGTTAATATAACATTAAAGAAATCCAATTACCGCTCCCTGCTGCTCTTCAAAACATTTTCAAAACCAACTTTATTATACTTGGGTATTAGTAATCTCCAATCCTCACAAAAAAGAGCCATGAAGCGACTTTCACTTTCCCTTTTTGCAGCCCTGACTGTAGTTACCCTTCACAGCCAAACCAACCTATTGCTAACCAATCCCGTCATGGACGACCTTTTGAAGGGCAATTATCCGGCCGACACCTACGAGCCGGCTACCCTGATCAATCACCCGGATGCCATCTTTGCTGATTTGGTGGAATCCGTTTCCCCGGATTCGCTTTACGACTATCTGGTGGAATTAAGCAGTTTCGAAAACCGCAATACGGGCGCTGATACTACGAGTGCTACTTTCGGTATGGGGGCAGCCCGCCGCTGGGCGCATAGCAAGTTCGAAAATTTCCCGGCAGCACAGGAGGGCCGGCTTAAAGTTGGTTATTTCCAGTTTGACCAAGACATCTGCGGCATGGGGCAGCACCGGAACGTGCTCGCTGTTTTGCCCGGTATTGGGCCGGACCGTGGCGAGGTGGTACTCCTCGAAGGGCATATGGACAGCCGTTGTGCTGATGTTTGTGATACCGAGTGCATGGCGCATGGTATGGAGGACAACGCCACAGGGACAGCTTTGGTCCTGGAGCTGGCACGGGTGATGAGCCAGTATGCTTTTAACCGGACGATCGTCTTCATGATCACCACAGGAGAAGAGCAGGGGTTATTTGGCGCCAACGCTTTTGCCGAATACGCCGAGCAGGAAAACATTCAAATCCGTGGCGTCTACAACAACGATATCGTGGGCGGCATCATTTGCGGGGCGACCGCCTCACCTCCCGGCTGCCCGGGCCTGAATGCCATTGACAGCATCAACGTTCGGGTCTATTCCTCAAACGGAGGGCTGTTTGGAGCCTCCTCTTCCCGGCTGCTGGCGCGCTACAGCAAATTGCAGTACGATGAGAATATTGCTCCCATTGTGCCTGTAGCGGCTGAAGTCAACATCATATCTCGCGAAGACCGGGCCGGGCGTGGCGGCGACCATATCCCCTTCCGGCAAAGAGGCTACTCCGCAGTCCGCTTTACTTCTGCCAATGAGCATGGCAATGGCAACCCCAGCACACCGGACTATCACGACCGGCAGCACACCATGGAGGACATCCTCGGTGTGGATACTGATGATGACGGGCAAATAGATAGCTTCTTCGTTGACTTCAACTACCTGGCCCGCAATACCGTACTGAACGGCAGTGCTGCCGCCGCAAGTGCCATGGGGCCCGCCACCCCCACCAACTTCGAGCTGGAAGCCACCCTGGCAGGCGTGCGTTACAAGTTTGAAGACGCGGCTGGTACCGGGCTTTACCGCCTCGGCATCCGGAGCTTCGAGACAGAGACCGCCTACTTCGATACGCTGGTAACCGTCACCGCTTTAGAAGATACGCTTTCCTGGCTCCCTCCCGGCACGGTATATCTTATGTCAGCCGCTGCATTGGATTCCAACAACATCGAGAGCCATTTTTCAGAGGAAACCTTTGCCAATCTGACGACAAGCACTCAGGAAATCAAAGCCTACGAGGGCCTCACGCTGTTGCAAAACCGCCCCAACCCCTTTGATGAAGCGACTACGATCGGTGTCATGGTCGAGTCCCCGATTGATTACAATACCGCCTTTATACGAATTGCAGATACACAAGGCAGAGAACTCGTACGGTACGAAGTCGAGCTCAATCCAGGGCTTGTGCAAGTAGTATACGGCTATGAAAATCATCGGTACACGCCTGGCACCTATTACTATAGCCTGGTGATCGATGGCCGGCCCGTGGATACAAAAGCAATGATTTACGCTTACTAAATGGAGACAGATGTCCGCTCCGGAACATTTGAAGCCGAAGCGGGCAACATCACTTCCGGGAAATCAGTTTTGTGAACGATAGAATGATTATCTTCCCCCCACATAAATCGATACTCAACTATGATCTACGTTTCTTTTTTACTGGCCGTTATGACCACCCTATCTACGCCTGAAGCCTCCACACCCGATCACAGCCTTTGGGAAGCGGTGCTTCAGCAGTATGTTTCCGAGGACGGCGCGGTCAACTACAAAAAGCTGGCAAAAAATGATAAAGACCTGAACGCCTATCTGGAAGAACTGGCTAATCACCCACCTATGGACAGCTGGAGCCGGGATGAGAAGCTCGCCTACTGGATTAATGTTTATAATGCCTTCACGGTCAAGCTCATCGTGGATAATTATCCGGTCAAGAGTATCCGGGACCTTCACGATGGCAACCCCTGGGACGTTAAATGGATAAAACTGGGCCGGCAAACCTATTCGCTTAACCAAATTGAACACGATATCATCCGCCCCAGCTATAACGAGCCTCGTATCCACTTTGCGGTCAATTGTGCAGCGCAGTCCTGCCCTCCCCTGCTCAACCACGCCTGGACAGCAGACAAGCTTGAGCAATACCTGGAGCAGCAAACGCAAGCCTTCATCAACAACGAAGCCTATAATACAATCAGCGCCAAATCACTGGAACTGTCCCAGATTTTCAACTGGTACGGTGAAGATTTTGACGATGTCAAAGCTTTCGTGGACCGTTACACTACAACAGCTGTGACGGACGGTGCCAAGGTGCGTTTCCGGGAATACAACTGGGCGCTTAATGCTAAATAAAAATATCCTGCTATTACTTTTTGTCCTGAGCAGTACCCTTGAGGTTACTGCTCAGCGCCGGGTGTTATTGGAGCATTACACCTCTTCCTGGTGTGGAGAGTGCCCTAATGCACACCTCATTGCCTCGCAAATAGCCGCAGATCATCCGGATCGGGTGATTTTAGCGTACCATCATTCTTCCGTAGACCCGATGGCTAACCCGCACAGCACTGCCTGGAAGGAGGAGTTCCTCATATTTGGTACTCCACTTGGCGTAATCAATCGGACACCCCCGGGCCCGGCTGGCCCAGTTTACGCCAGTACCGGTCAATGGGAAAGCCTGGTCGAAGCACAACTAGAGGAGCCTGATTACCTGGACCTTGACATACATTTTGCCCCCCAGGCGGTAACCGGCAGCCTGAGCTTTGAAGTGTCTCTTGAGCTACTGCAGGAACTGCCCGGACCGGGAGCACTCAGGCTAAGTGTTATAATAGTTGAGGATTCCATCCGGAGTACAGCCCCGGGCTATCAGCAATCCAACTACTACAATGAAGTAACAGGGCACCCTTTGTTTGGGCAGGGAGGTTCCATACAGATGTACCCCTTTATGAACGTAGTGCGGGATATTGTTGATGATACATGGGGAAGCAATGCAGGGTTGCCTGATCCACCTGAAACGGGGGAAACCTACTCGTGGGTTGGCAGTTTTGATCTTTCTAATGACTGGGACCCCAAACACCTGAGGCTCATTGCAGTTGCGACGTTGCATAATGGCGACGACATCCGGTCTCGCCCTGTACTGGACGCGCGTGGTATAAATATAGGGGACCTGCTGTTGACATCAACTTCCCAAGAAGCAGAGCCCTCCGTTCGGTTCCAGGCATTTCCCAACCCGGCACGGGATTATCTAGAGCTGAATTTCCCGAATAATGAATATGAGTTAAAGCTATTCGATACGCAAGGAAAACTGATACACATGGCTCGTGTAAACGGACAAAGCCACACCATAGCCACGACGGCTCTGCCAAAAGGTGTATATACCCTACTTCTCATCAATACCCAAGGGCGATTCGGAACGCAGCGGATTATCGTCAGGTAGGGTAAAGTGCCCTTCAATAGAGGTGCTAACGAAAAAAGCCCCGGAGCGATGTACGCTTACCGGGGCTCTCTTTAAATCCGATTCTTATACCTTTTTAATCCAATTCTCGTGATTGACTTTATTCACTTAAACCAGCCTTGCCATATCTCTTACCAGAATTTTACCCCGGTTGAAATAGATGAGGTCTGATTTTTTTAGCTCATTAAGCACCAGTGTTACCGTTTGACGGGAGGTGCAGGTGATATTGGCTATATCCTGGTGCGTCAGTGAGTGCTTGAGCAGCATTTCGTAGCCCACCCGGCGGCCGCGCTTATTGACCGCGTCTTTGATGAACTCGATAATACGGGTACGGGCATCCTTAAAAATCAGGGACTCCAGCTTATCCTCCGCCCGGACCAGCCGGCCACCAAACAGATTCATGACCGACGTGCAGAGGTCAAAACTCTTTTGCATCAGCTTTTTCATATCAGCTACTTTAAGCTGATACACATGAACGTCCTGCTTAAGTGCCTGTGCAAAATCCTTGTAATAAGGCTCTCCTATCAGGCCCAACTCTCCAAACATGGCAGTAGGATGGATCAGTGACTTAATAATCTCCTTGCCATCTGTAGAATGCGTTCCGATTTTCACGGTCCCTTTGGCGAGGAAATAAATGTATTCTGAAGCATCTCCTGGCATGTAAATGAAGGAATACTTTGGCTTCACCTTGTACTCCATCATCTCTGCCAGCGTCGCTTTGTCCTCAGCAGAAAGGACGGAGAAAAGGGGAAAAAGATCGATAAATGATGATTTTGCTTCGGCGTTCATGTTAGCTCTTTTAGGTAATCTCACTTTCAGACATGGACCGTATTCAGTGCCATGTATTCTGCAATTTCACCTATAGAGACACTAAATATCAGAAGCCCCCCTATGCGGAGAAGAAATTTTTTCAGTTGAGTGGTATAACAAAATAACTACAGTACGGAAAGCCTGAGGACGCGACACAGCAAAATAAAGAACCAGGAAAGGTTAATACCCGACAACAAGAGAGTCACTGGAAGTGCTAAACCCGGCGAAAACCCCCTGCCCCCCGTTAATATTATCGTAAACGATTACAGGATCAGCATAAGGGGAATCCGACACGCCATTCTGCCTGCTGATGGTTGAGAAGTATTGGTAGTACTCTTTGGAAACGGCCCGCAGCTCGATAAACAGCTTTCCTAACTCATCGCGGTCAGGCAAATAAGTAAACTCCACAGGTAAAGTCAGCCGAATGGTTTGCCCATCCTGGCTTTCATCCTCCATCAGTAACCCACCGCCAACATGTGCCACTTGAAAGTTGGTATTCAGTTGATTGGAAAAGACCACAGGCCTCATTTCTTCCCTGAAGTACAGCGTATCATTCTCAATAATGGCAAATTCTCTGAATTGCTGCAGCAGGTGGACGTGGTAGTAGTTATCAATCTGCCCGGGGTCTTCAAAGGCAATATCAACGCGGTAACGAACCTGAGTCTCCTTCTCTCCTGCCGCCTCAGAAAACTGCAAATCTGAAATCTCGGAAGAAACCATTTTGATAGGTGTGGGGATTTGACTGTGAGCAGTGACCGTCTCAAAGCCAGGGGCATCCACTTTGATGGTGTACTTAATGCCGACCTGAGGCTGAAAATCACCGGCAGAATAGAATGGCAGGTTGGAGACTTTATCCTTATCTTCAGAAAAACTCAGTTGAGTCAGAAATTCTTCATTGCGGTAGAGCTCTACAATAGCATTATCGATGTAAGCGATTGGGGCATCATCCAGGACGCTCCCTGAGGCAGATACGTAGACCTGTAGCGTACGGTCCAGCGTAAAACTGCTTACCACCACCAGCTCGGAAGAGCGCGCATCTACCACCGAGTTAACATCAAAGACTTTATCACAGCTAAGCGTAAAGCTCAACAAGCCCAAAAAAATCGGTAGTAAAATTATACGCGACATAAGCTATCCGTTTTCTCTGCACCAAAACGCTTTAAAACAAACATCAAACCCAAAGCGGTTTGTCAAAATATTATTCTGGTAAAAATAGGGATTCGGTAATGACCCGGCCTTTAGCAACAATTCACCCTAAAATATAAGGAGATGTCAGCGAATATACAATTATAATTTCAAAGAATAGTTTAATGCGGGGATTAATGGCAGCAACCATACGGGGCTAAATCGACGGTCTTCTTTTATTTCGCTGCCCTCTGTCACATAGCGGGTTTCCAGATTGTAGTACAATGGATTACGGCGGTTATACAAGTTGTAAACGCCCAGGTTCAAAGTGTGCTGAACGCTTTCCGTTTCGATGTAAAGATTCACCCCCAAATCCAATCGGTGGTACACAGGCATCCGAAAACTGTTTTTTTCTCCATAGTCAACGACATTAATGCTACCAACTCCAGGCAGGAAAACCTGATATCGCCCCTGCGGCAAGCTAAAAGCAAAACCAGAGTTCATTGCCCATGATCCTGAGAATTCCAGCCATTCGTTGAAAGTATGCACGAAAGCCAGTGTCAGGCTGTGCCTGCGGTCATACCTGTAGGGGTAGCGCCGTCCGTTATTGACGAGTGGGAAGCGCCGGTCGGCCCAGGCCAAACCGTAGGAAGCCCATCCGGTCGTCTTTCCCTGCCGTTTTTCCAACAATAACTCTATGCCATGTGCAGCCCCAGTCCCTGAGGTAAGATTGCTTTCCCAGTTATTGAAGAACAATGCCCCTTCCGAGTATGTCAGCAACTGGTTCATTCGCTTGGTATACAAATCACCGGTAAGCTGCCAGCCTTCCCGAAACTGCCAGGTCGAAGACAAGCCAAACTGCCAGCTCTGCTCTGGCTTAACATCAGCGGTACTAGGCACCCACAGATCATTAGGCAAACCAAGTGTGGAGTTGGAAAGCAGGTGGACAAACTGGGTCATCTTGCTCAGGTAACCATTTAGCAAAAGACGGCTGTTTATGCTCCAGTTGGCAATCAACCGGGGCTGCAAAGAGGAGTAGGTACGGCCATCCACCTGAAATGCGGCCAGGTGAAGCCCGGCATTGACTTTAAACTCCGGACTAACTTGCCAGATATCCTCCAGATAGCCCCCAAATTCACTGGCAGATATAGCTCTGGCTTGCATCTGCGGCTGCCGGAGCGTATCGGATTTTTCAACCAGTTCGAGCGATAACAGACCCGGTTCGAACATATGCCGGGTGGCAAAAAAACCAAATCGAAGAGATTGCACCGGAGAGGGCCGGTAATCAAAATCCAGGCGCGCACCAAAATCATCAATTTGCGAGAAATAACGCCCGATGCTAATGTACCGGTCGGTTACGCTCCCGGACCTTACATTCATCAGAGAGTCGCCCCTTTCGTAAGTTATGCCCACATCAAGCCCACTATAAGACGCAGTGAGGCTTGCGAATAGCTGATCACCAAACAGATGGGTCCAACGCATGGAAGTTACGGTATTCCCCCAGGTCATCTCCTCCAGCGCACTTCTGGAAGAAAGAAAAGGAGCTGGCTCTGAGACGCTTGTATCCTGGGCAAACAGGGTGTCCAGCACCATGCTACGGTTTCGGTAAGCGTCTTTCCCGGTATAAAAACTGAAGTAAAGATCGTCCCGCTCTGAAAGGGTAAAGTTCAGTTTGGCATTAATGTCATAAAAATCATAGTCAACCAGGCTCTGCCGGTCTTCCTCTGAACGCATGCGCTCGGCAAGCGGCTGCAAGTACCAACCGATCAGGCTACGCCGCCCGGAAACGATAAAACTACTTTTGCCTTTCTGAATAGGCCCTTCCAGCGTCATCCGTCCTGACAAAAGCCCGAGGCTGGCCTCAGCTTCATAGTGCTGATTATTCCCATCACGGGTACGAATGTCCAGCACGGAGGATAAGCGTCCACCAAAACGGGCAGGGAATCCACTTTTATAGAGCTGGGCGCTTTTGACGGCACTTGTATTAAACACTGAAAATAGCCCAGCGGCGTGAGCGATATTGTACACCGGGACCCCGTCAATCATGATCAGATTCTGACCATTCCCCCCGCCACGGACATGCAGTCCATCCAACCCATCTGTACCCGATTGCACGCCGGGCAATAACTGCAATGCCCTGACCAGGTCAGACTCCCCGGCCAGCGCCGGCAGCTGCTCCAGCTGCTCCATGTTTAGCTGTGTCGCACCACCAGGCTGAATTAATTTTGGGTCAAGCCTGGGCTTATGCCCTACCACTTCCACGGGTTGCAATTGAAGGTCAGACCGAAGCTGCTGATCAAGGCGCTGATCCTCCATTAAATAAAAATCTGCGGAAAGCGTACCATAGCCAACATACGAGAAATCCAACGCTACCGGACCCGCCGGAAGCGTAATACTGAAATAGCCATATTCATTCGTGACGGTGCCTTTCCCGCTTTTTCTATCGAGAATATTGGCACCGATCAGACGCTCCCCCGTACCTGCATCAACCAGAACACCATTGATTGTAAATTCAAGATCAACCGGTAAGAAGATCACGATCTGCCCCCCAAGCGCTTTGATCCGAAGAGGGGTATCCTGCAGTAGCTGCTCTAATGCACTACCTACCGATCGTTGCTCAAACTTTGCCGTAATAACCTTCGGAGGGAGGATATCATTGGAAAAAGACAAACGTAAATCATGCTCATCGCCCAGCCGGTAAAGCGCCTCCTCTAACGACACCTCCCAAAACTCGGCAGAGACCTGATGATCCAGTATTCCCTGGGCAACCAGCGCATAAACACAGGACATGGTAAACAGCAAAGAAAGTAGAAGTCGCTTCATAAAGGCTTTTGCAGATCAGGAAAGTCACTATCCTATTTTCAAAAATACGGGGATTTTTCAGGAATATCAACAACGCGGAAACACTGGTACACTGTACATTAAGTTAGTGAGTATTTTGAACGAGGGTATTTTTTCCTTCGAAATGATTGGAAATTTAGTACACAGTGTACTAGCTGTTGAAGACCAACTGAATAGTCCGCTCAGCGGGCTCATGGCGTCATCAATCTTTCAATTCGTTACTTCCGTAGATTCCATACCGCGCAATCCAACCCATATCCTTACCTTTAGCACCTATTCTAAAAAAGTCCTCTTCAAAGGATAGAACGCATATTCACCAAATCATTGGAATTAATGAAAAAACTGACAATCCTGGCAAGTTGGCTTGCCTTTGTTTGCTTCACAACTGCTCAGGCGCAAAGCGACAGCCGGGCCCCTGAATTTGATATTACTAAGGCCGATATGGAATCCCACCTCCGGTTTTTGGCTTCCGATGCGCTGCAGGGCCGGCGTACCGGCGAAATGGGCAATGATATTGCCGCCGCCTACATCGCCTCCCAGTACGCCACCTTTGGCCTAAAGCAAGTGGATGGCGCTCAGGGCTACTACCAGCCTGTGCCCTTTGAAGCCATTACGCCTCCTTCTGCGGCCACGATCGTTATTGAGGACGAGACCTATACACAGGGCGACAACCTGCTGATGATGACCGGCAACCTTGAGCCGACCAAGACCAAAGCCGTCTTTGCCAATTATGGCTGGGTGGACGAGGAAACGGGTGAAAATGACTACGATAAGCTTGATGTGGAAGGCAAACTCGTTTTCGTATTACCCGGCACACCGGAAGGACAAGACCCGCTGACCGTTTTCAACTCCATGAGCAAAAAACGCAAACTCGCTAAAGAGAAAGGCGCCGTTGGCCTGATCGAACTCTACCGCCTGCAGTTCCCCTGGCAGTTCTTCCTTTCCTACTTTGGCAAGGAAAGCCTTAACCTGGCTGATAAAATGGAGACCACCAAATCCAACCCCAACTTTGTTTATGGCTGGATCAAGGAGGAAAATAAAGAGACCTTCAATGCCATGAAAGGAAGTAAAAAGACAAAGGTGGAACTGAGCAGCGAAGGCTTCTCCCGCCGGGCTGTGGCCTCCAACAACGTCATCGGATTGCTGGAAGGCACCGATCCTGACCTGAAAGACGAGTACCTGCTCATTACAGCCCACTTCGACCACGTTGGTACAGGTAAGAATGGCGGATCGCCCTACACCCCGGAGGACAGCATCTTCAACGGTGCGCGCGACAACGCTATGGGAACGACCGCACTCCTTGGTGCCCTGCAGGCACTGGCAGAAGCGCCTCCCAAACGTTCCGTTATCTTCCTGGCGGTGACCGGTGAGGAAATCGGCTTGCTCGGCAGTCAATACTACGCTGAAAACCCGCTCATCCCCATGGAACAAGTCATTTTCAACCTGAATACAGATGGTGCAGGCTACAACGACCCCTCCTATGTTTCCATCGTGGGCTTTGGCCGTACCGGTACTGATGGACTTGTGGAAGCGGCTTCTAACATTTTCGGGCTTGATGTGTTCCCCAATCCTGCACCGGAGCAGAACCTCTTCGACCGGTCTGACAACGTCTCCTTCGCTAAGTTGGGCGTACCGGCATTGTGCTTTAGCCCCGGCCTCACTGAGTTTGATGAGGAAATCAGCACTTACTATCATCAGGCAGCTGACAACCCGGATTCCATCGACTTCGATTACCTACAGAAGTTCTGTCAGGCGCTGGCACGCACGGCACGCCTGATTGCGGATGACGAAGACCGCCCCTTCTGGGTGGAAGGCGATAAGTACGAGGAAGCTGGTAAGCAGTTGTACGAACGCTAAGCAATAGATTCCATCAGGAACGAAAGGCACGTATCAGCTTCGGCATTGGTACGTGCCTTTTTATTACTCTGCCATTGCTTTGCCTGATCCAATTTCCCGCTCAATAAGGTAGCTGTTCCGGTCAGAAGCCGTGCGCGAGATCAGCTCAGCGAGGAAACCCGATAGGAAAAGCATGGTGCCAATAACCATACAAGTAAGGGAAATGTAGAAATAGGGATTGTCCGTCACCAGAATTGTAGGCAGCCCCTGGCTCAGGCGGTACAGTTTGCTGATGCCAATATAACCTGCGGCAAAGAAGCCGATGACGAAGATAAAAACGCCCCACATACCGAAAAAGTGCATGGGCCGTTTGCCGAACTTGGAGATAAAGATAACCGAGAGCAGGTCCAGCGGCCCGCGTATAAAGCGCTCAATACCAAACTTAGTCGTCCCATATTTACGCTCCTGATGCTGCACCACCTTCTCCCCTATTTTCTTGAACCCCGCCCACTTGGCGAGGACCGGGATGTAACGGTGCATATCGCCGTACACCTCTATGCTTTTGACTACGGCATTGCGGTAAGCCTTTAGCCCGCAGTTGAAGTCATGTAGGTGAATGCCGGTCATGCGCCGGGCTGTCCAATTGAAAAACTTGCTGGGCAGATTTTTGGTGAGCACCGGGTCGTAGCGCTTTTTCTTCCAGCCTGACACCATGTCGTACCCCTCTTCCGTGATCATTCGGTAAAGCTCCGGCAGTTCCTCGGGCGAGTCCTGCAGGTCTGCATCCATGGTGACCACCACATCGCCCTGTACGGCAGCAAAGCCCCGATTGAGGGCAGCAGATTTCCCGTAGTTCCGGCGGAACTTGATGCCCCGGACACAGGTGTTCTCCTGAGCCAGGCGTTCCACTACTTCCCATGAGCCATCCCGGCTGCCATCATCCACAAATACAATTTCGTAGGAGAAACCATGTGCTTCCATCACCCGGCGAATCCAGGCTTCCAGCTCCGGCAGGGATTCTTCCTCATTAAAAAGCGGGACGACGATTGAAATATCCATGTATCAGCTTCTGGTCTTATAGTGAAGAACGCGCAAAAGTTAGAAAAGATGATCATCTCCGGCTGGCTAATGCCGCCAGGCCAAGGGAAATCAGGAAGTATCCGATCAGGCTGCGGGCGTAAGTCAGTAGTGTGTTCTGCAGGCCGACTTTCAAGCCGTCCCCTTCCAGGGATTCCCTGAAGGCATCGTACTGCTCTTCCGAAAGCATCCCTTTCCGGGCTTCCAGGGTCTCAGACATTACAGCCCGCTGCACCTCCTCGAGTCCCGGGTCAAAAACACCGTGCAGCAAATAGTAATAGAGGTAGTACACCAGATTGGCGACCACAAAAACGGTAAAACCCACCTTGAGGGCCTGCTGAAACTCCAGCTTTCCTCCGATGGCCTGCCGCTCATCATCAATAGCTTTCCAGGCAATAGCCAAATAGAGCCCCACCGTTGCCCAGTTTAGGAAAGAATTGAAAACCAGCTCTTTATTGATCAAATAAAATAGCAGGTAGATACCCACGGTAATTCCACCTGCTATAATGCCGTACTTGACGCCTCGGTTTTGCTTTAGCATATGCTTATTGATTGTACGGCAAATATACGGGGGCTAAAGCAAAAAACAGTATGATCCCAAAGATAGCCTAAGCTTCCCGCTTCATAATGGCACCAATAATCAGTGAGAAGATGATACCGGCAACAAGAGATCCCACTGCTGCAAAAATCGAAAGCATTGCAGGATTCATCATCCATCCCATCATCCCCATAGCTTTATCGGCATCGCTCTCACTCATGCCTTGTTGTTCAATCATCTGCTCACGGCTCATTTCTATCATAGTGTCAATAAGCCCGGGCTCCACAAAGGCAAAGAAAATATAGCCCCAGATCGCAGAAGTCAGCGCGATGAGCAGAGATACGATAAAGCCCACATAAAAACTGCGCCCAAAACTGATAAAACCGCCCAGTTCCTGTTCTTTGTGCTGCCGCACTGCCAGTACAATAGCCGTAATCATCACACCCCAGGTGGCAATATTGGAAATCCAGTTCCCCCCTGTATTTTGCCCGGTGTAGTCCACCATGCCTGTCATGTGAATAATCAGACCGACTACAATTAGTACCAAACCGGCCAGTAAGCCGTGACGGCTGCCGGTAGGCCAGGGAGAGACTTCCTTAGGGTCCATGTTTTCGATAGGATTGTCAAGCGTACTCATAAGTGTAATGGTTAAAGTTGGTGAATAAGCTTCAATATCGGACAATTCCTACTCCCTTGCCGGTATTTTCTATGAATGGGCATTAACAAACGACTGATTATTGTTGGCTACGGCAAGCGCACGCCCACGCAGTTCCTGCCCCAGTACCGGTGAATTCAGGGAGCGGGAATATACCCGGCTGCGGTCGTACACCCATTGGGCATCGGGTTGAAAGAGGGTCAGCTCTGCCATCGCGCCTTCTTTGATTTCGGGCAGATCCAGCCCCAGAATGCGGCGGGGATTGACGGCTATTTTCTCAATCAGCAGTTCATCGGTAAGCCAGTCGCTTAAATGGGTACGGCATAGTGCATACAGCGTTTCCAAACCAGTCACCCCAAACTCGGCGTAGGGGAATTCCAGCTTTTTAGCTTCCTCTTCCAGCGGTTGGTGATTGGAGGCGATAATGTCGATAGTGCCATCAAGCACACCCGCTTTCAATGCGGCCCGGTCAGTAGCGCTTCGCAGGGGTGGCAGTACTTTGAAATTGGAGTCGAAGGTAGAGGTGGCTTCGTCTTCGTAGACCAGGTTCATAATGGCTACGCTTGCGGTTACCTGCAGCCCTTTGGCTTTGGCTTCGCGTATCATTTGCACGGCGCCCGCGGTGGAGATATTAGCGAGGTGCAACCGGCTTTCAGTATACTCCAGCAGGTGCAAATCACGGCGTACCATCACCTCCTCAGCTATCGATGGAATGCCCGGCATGCCCAGAGAAGTAGAAACGATGCCTTCGTGCACCTGCCCGCCGTGCCGCAGGTGGTCGTCGAGCGGCTGATTGACCACTACTCCACCGAAGGCTTTAACGTAATTGAGCGCCCGGAGCATCACCCCGGTATGCTGCAGAGCGATAGGGCCATCAGTGAACGCCACCGCGCCTGCCCGCTGCATGTCAATCATCTCGGTAATTTCCCGGCCCGCGCACTTAAGTGTCAGCGCGCCCATAGGGTGGAAATTGACCAACTTGCCTTCTGCATTTCTGCGAATGTACTGCACCCCGGACTTGGTATCAATCACCGGATCCGTATTGGGAAGTGCCGCCACTGCTGTAAATCCACCAGCCGCCGCCGCTGCGCCCGCGGTATGCAGGGTTTCGCGATGCTCCAAGCCGGGGTCGCCTACCTGTACGCCGAAGTCCATCCAACCGATGGACAGGTGTAGCCCTTCTGCTTCCAGTACAGGGGCGTCCTCCCCTTCAAAGGGCGTTTCCCCGATTTTCTGAATATACCCTTCCCGGATCAATACGCTGCGCACCTGACCGTGGTGCGGATTGCCCGGTGCGATGATGGTAGCGTTCTTAATATGCAAGTCCATGCGCCTGTAATTATTCTACCGGATACCACCGGTTGTTCTTAAAAAGGTAATGCTGCCCTTTCTGATAAATTTCTGCAATATCGTGCCGGATGAGCAGCTCATCTACAAAAAGTGGTGCCTCTCCGATGTCCTGATTGTCTACCCAAAACCTGATAAGGCTGTCGGAGCGCTGAGGGATAAAGCCCATTTCCACCAGTGCCCATCCATTATGATCAAAGGTACGGAAGTGGTCGTAGATGCGGTAGTGCTGTTCCTGCAAACGCGCCCCGCTCTGGGCATCAGATTCTTCAATATGGAAAAAGCCAGTGGCCAGGCGGTCCACATCCACGTAGATCCAGGCGGAGAACGTGTACCAGCCCGTACCATACTGCCGGGGCAAAGTGCCATCAAACAGGACATTCGGCTGACTGACCTCCCCGGCATAAGCACCGCCGCCACGGTAGTAACGCTCTGTAGCAAGGGTGTCAAAACTTTCGTAAAAAAAGTTATGCGTGGAATCCCGGGAAAGAAAGCCGGCTACCGGGTACAAGGCCGCACTGTCTGCTTTAAGGGTGTAATTGATGTCCCGTACCTTGTCCTCAATCCGTTCCTCAAAGGCAGTTAGAGGCAGGCGGTAGAGTGCGTACTGATCATTCTCAAAAAGCAGTTGAGCGCCGGCAAGCATATGCTCGAAACGGGCTTTACGCTGCTCAAACTGATACTTGCCCAATACCAGTAAAAGTGGCTTTTCATTGGGAAAGTCTTCCAGGATTTTCGGGACGCGGTAAGGTTCGGAGACCAGCTGCAACTGATTGTAGGATTGGCTGCGGCTCGTGCGGGTCAGGGCAGCACCTGTGGTGGGCAGGCCGGTTTGCATACCTAGCATAAGCGTCCAGGGCATTACATTGCCAGATGTTTCCATCCAGAAGTTATCGCTGCCCAAATTAAAATAAGGCAGGGGCACGGTGGCCTGAAATTCCCGGTAGTCGATGCCTGGCAAATCGGCGAAGGTCTCCCCTTCGTGCAATTGCCGGATGTCATCCAGTTTCAGGTCGGGGTCGGTACAGGAATAATAGGCTTCAAAGCCCAGCAAAAGCAAAGCCCCAATGCCCAGCCCCAGCTTCCACTGTGCTTTGGATTGGTCTATCCATGCCCAAAGCTCAGTGAAGACAATCAGGTTGATGGCGTAGTAAAAAGGCCAGTTGAAGCGCCCCACCGACCGGAATTGCTGATAGGGGCCTGTATAATCCAGCAGCCCCTCCAGCCCCGGAATAGTAAACGGTAGCCCAAAAGACAGGAGCAGGAGCACCAGGCTCGTCAGCATCATTTTATTTAGGAACGGCTGCAACTCCCCGCCTGCCTGCACGAATGCCGCTTTAAAGCCACTGCTCACCCAGCGAATGGTAAGCGCCAAAAGGCCAATTAACCCCACTAGCCCAATGTATCCTTTGCCTTCGAAGCCCCCATCCTGAATGGCGATCACCTCCTCATTGATCCAGGCAAAATAAGGCATGGCTGTGGAGGTGACAATATCCTCCCAGATGGAATGAAAGTGGAAAAACCCCCAGGGCCGCGCTGCCCGGTCTGTTACCGGGTTATTGTGGTACATCCAAAGATAAAAGAAGACCAGAGGCGGTCCAATTTGCACACTGAAGTGCAGCAGGTAACGGAAAAATCGGCGCACCGTAGGCTTCCGCAAAAAGCCAAAGAAAAAATAAAAGGATATGGTCATCGCCATAATGACGAAATAGTAAAAGTGGATAAGCGGGAAGATCAGCAGTACCACGGCCATCCAAAGGCTGTACTTCAGGCTGTGCGCTTCCTCCAGCCGGATGAGAAGGTAAAAGAGTATGGGAATGACCTCAATATGCGACAAACCGTAGTGCGCGACAAACCGGTAAATTTGGGGAGACAGGAATACGATGCCCAAACTGGCGCCCCCCCCCCACCACGGAGCCGTCCCGAGCCGTAAAAAAGACAAGTAGAGAAAATAAGCCCCCAGCAATATTCCCAGCAGCAGCGAAAAGTTGACAATCGCCCGGGTATACCCCGTGATGTCCACCACGTAATCACTCACGACTTTAATGAGCCCGGAGACAAGAGGCTGGGTAACAGCAGCCGAAGCATGATCGCCGTAGGGGTAGTTCATCCCCTCGAAGTAGGTGAAGGAGCTGTCGTGGCGGGCGTGGTATTCGATATTGGTGTACGCCTTAAGCCCATCGGCGTAGGGCTCGATGACCAGATTGGGCGTGGCGAAGAAATCAGGGAAGCGCAACCAAAGCAAGGCAATACCAAGCACGATAACAGCCAGGCGGCCAAGGTTTGCATCTGAAAAGCGGTCCTTCATGGTGGCGGCGTTCCTTGTTTAGGAGCAAATGTACGTTTTTGGAAGGAAAATCGTACCCATAACCCGGTCAACCTTTCTTACCTTCAGCCCCGAAACCAAACCCAAGCCATTGGATACCACTCCTCCCATCATCAGACGTGCCCTGCTCGCCATCACGCTGCTTTTTCTGGCTGGTTACGTGCTCATCGACCGGTGGGATGAAGCCCTGTACTACGGCGACAGCAACAGCTACTACCTGCACGTGGTCTCTTTTTGGGTCAATCAGGACGTTGGCGACTACGATGCGACCATCAGCAGCCTGCAGGCCGCCAACCCCGGTTCTGCCGATCCCCGCGAGGATGAATTTGGCATACGCCTCACAGAACGCGGGCGGCGCTACATCAAATACACCCTGGGCGTGCCGGTGATGGAAACGCCCTTTTTCCTCCTTGCCCACG
This sequence comes from uncultured Phaeodactylibacter sp., assembly GCA_913057245.1. Lineage (GTDB taxonomy): Bacteria > Bacteroidota > Bacteroidia > Chitinophagales > Saprospiraceae > Phaeodactylibacter. The sequence goes on along the minus strand of CAJXNH010000005.1, from coordinate 3,475 downwards.
CCTGGGCGAAAGCCTTTGATGCTTACCCCGCAGATGGCTGGAGCAAGCCTTACCTGCTGGCGGTCAGTTTGTCGACTATCGTTTACCTGATAGCAGGGTTCTTTTTGCTCAGCCGGGTCCTGCAGCGGTATTTCAGCAGCAGGGTGACGGCGGTGGTGCTGCTTACCCTTGCTTTTGCCACCAACGTATTCTACCACGCCACCTACGTTACGATGGCGCACGGTTTTCTCTTTTTCAATTACTGCCTGCTCTTATGGCTCACCGAAAGGTTCTACGACCGACCCGGCCGGGCCAAAGCATTCGGTATCGGCCTGATTGTGGGCCTGATTGCCCTGACGCGGGTGCCGGAAGTCATCAGCCTGCTCATCCCGCTCCTGTGGGGAGTAAATAGCACAAGTACCCTGCGCGAGCGCTGGCAGTTCTTCCTGCGCCGGCCGGCTTTCCTTCTGCTCGCCGGTCTGGGGCTGGGGCTCGCCTTTAGTCCGCAATTGGGTTACTGGTATTATGTGAGCGGGCAGTTGTACTTCAATCCCTACGAAGGTGAAGGCTTCAACTTCCTGCAGCCCATGATTTACAAAGGCTGGTTCGACTTCTCCAATGGCTGGCTGATTTACACCCCGGTGATGCTCTTCAGTCTGATCGGGCTGTTCTTCCTGCGCCGGCATGCTCCGGGCAAGCTGCTGCCCATTGCACTGTTTGTGGGGCTGCACGCCTACATCCACTACTCCTACTACGCCTGGACCTACTTCCCGGGGCTGGGCTCCCGGCCCATGGTGGAGACCTATCCCCTTTTAGCTTTTGGATTGGGGGCCTGTTTCGCACCTTTACTTAGGCACCGTTGGGCAGCCGCAGGATTGGGGCTGGTGCTGCTGTTTTTCGCCTGGCTCAACCTGTTTCAAACCTGGCAGATGAAGAAGGGCGTCATTTGGTCAGAGCGGGGCAATGCCGCTTTCTACCTGGAAACCTTCGGCACGCTGCAGCCCACCTGGCACTCCATGGTTGCCTTCGACACGAAGGAGCGGCAACCCCGTGACACGACCACGCTACAAGCAGCCGGCCTGCTTTTCCGGGAAGGCTTTGAGTCTGCCGGTCTTCCGAACCGTTCTACTGAGCAGGTTTTTCAGGGGCAGGGCACTTTGCTGCCTCCAGATGGCGACTACACCCTGTCTGATCAGATTGCTTTGGATACTGCACAGCCCGGCGACTGGCTCCGCATCAGCCTCCGTGCCTATATGCCTGCAGCCGACCGCATCTGGAACCGGGACCTGGGCATTATTCTCTTTGCTGAATTGCGAAATGCAGATGGGCGCCGCAAAAAACGCCGCCTGATGCGCCCTACTTCCTACATCGGCAACAGCGACTACTCCATCTGGCAGGCCGGTACTCCTGACCAATGGGGCGAGGCGGCTTTCTTCCTCCGGCTCCCGCGCGGCTTTGAGCCCGATTGGCAGCTGCGGCTATACCTGCGCAATCCGGCAGGGCAACGGGTGTATTTGGATGAGGTGCGGGTGGAGCGTTATTATTTTACCCCGGAATAACTAGTAGTTGATCACCGCCTGAAGCTGGCACCGCACAATAATTTTTGTGCTGAACTACAAATTTTGATGTAATTTTTTGTAGTAAAGTACAAATTTTTACGCTTTCCGGATTTTCCCTTACCCCTCCAATCTGCTGAAAATCCAATGGATTTGACCGCAAACTTATAAACGATTTACCTGAGATTTGTAAAAGAGAAGCATTACCGATTACCAATCTTCACCACCTTCCCTACTTCCAGCACGCGCCCCTGTTCCTCCAACCGCCAGGTGTAGACGCCCGCCGGGTGCCCGCTCAAATCCAGTGTGTTGAAGCCGGCCGACAAGCGCTGCGTGAGGACGGGCCTGCCCATCGCATCGTATACCAACGCATTGGCCTGCACGGGCAGCCAACCCGCCCGCAGCGACAGGCTGAAGCGCTCCCGGAAGGGGTTGGGGAAAGCAGTGGCAAGTGGGGCTGTTTCCGCTTGCTCGGTGGCCGTGACCGGCTCCGTAAACTCCAGCGTTTTGCATTTCGTATCACTGCCATTGGCGTTGCTGACGGTGAGGCAGACCTCATAGGTGCCTGAGCCGGGGAACGTATGAGCGGGCAGGGTATCCGTGCTGCTGCTGCCCTCGCCGAAGTCCCAGGACCAGGTGGCCGGCTCGTAGTCGCTCAGGTCGTAAAACTGCACCGTGAAGGGCGTGAGCGTATCTTGCTCATAGCGCCAGCGGGAGAGCGGGATATTGTCGATACCGAGGGTATCGCAGGGGCTGCCGTCTATGGGGCCGAGGCGGTAGTTGGGGAAATTGGGGACTGAGCCTACGTTGAAATTGGGCAGCGCTACGCCTCGCTGCTCTGTGCGGCAGTCCGGGCAGGGGGCATCGGGATTGTGGATAACGTGCATGTAGCGGGTACTTACCCCTCCACAAATGTAGATTTTACCATCGGGGCCGCGTTGAGAGAGATAAAAAGTGGTCGGGTTGAAATCTACAAAACCATCATATTCTGCCACTAAGACTCGGCTTGAAAGGATATCTGCTGCCCAAAGGTCATATTGATAAAGGTAGATGCCTGACCCAATATATAAATACCTTGAGCCTGCTCCAACTGCGGCCCCTCCCCCGAAGCCTACTTTATCAAAAGCTTCCTGACGAGGATTGCTGAGCAAACCTGTGCAGCGGTCAAAATCAAAAACGGACAGATTGTCCTGCTCTCCTCCCCCTACACTGTTATACCGTATATGTTTATCGCCATCCGGTGTAAAAAAGGCCTGGCCTACCCCAATCATTATTTGATCTCCAATTTCCTGGGTGCCCACCCACTCAAGCCCGGTTGGGGTCAAAAGAAAGCGGTGAAATTCATTAAAAGTATACCTGGCTACAATTATCCACCAATCCCGGCCATTGGCGTGGCGGCAGGCACTAAGCTTGCCATAATCTAAGGTATCTAACAGCACTTTTTCCTTTCTGACCACGACTTCCCCCAAACCATTATTTTCTGTCGTATTTATTTTAGAAAAAAACAAATCTTGCCCCGCAATTTGATTGAAGGTGCCTAAGTCGTATGAATAATGCTGAGAATTGATAAACACGATCAAGCTGTCCTCATGAAAAGAAGGAAATATAAGTCCGTTCTGAGGCGCTATCCTGCCTGTTCCATAGGGGCTTTCATGCCAATCCATGCCACCATCCATTTTCATGTGGCCTTTATTGTATAGGTCTTTCCCATCATAATAACAAAACAAGTGCCCTGTACTATCACTGAACGTAGTATTGTTTTCCCAAAAATATGCTTGCCCTTCATGCTGATGATCCAGTATTTGAAGACTTTCATCCTCAAACCTCCACCACATCAGCCCAAACTCATTCGTAGTATCTGTGCCTTCCCCACCGCTGTATCCCATCATCCAATTGTAGTCGTGTAATTGGGCATATAGAAAAGGGCTACCGAACAAAAG
>CAJXNH010000004.1 GCA_913057245.1 uncultured Phaeodactylibacter sp. | reverse complement strand
TGGAAAAAAATAAATCTGCCTTGCAAAGGCTATTGAATTTCGGCAAGATTGCCGCTTAAAAAATTACCGAACTATTGAGATAAAGTAAATCATCACTTGGATGCCGACCTGGCAATCATAGGGCCAGAAAAAGATAAAGCTGCACCTCCTGATCTTTGGTGCAGCAGCATTATATCAATCGCTAGTATAACTTACGAAGTTTTGCTCCCTTTGCGATCAGGCTAACGGGAGAATAGTTTTTTCACGAGGGTAAAATTACCTCTGCGTACAAGAGTGGTGGAATTATTCAGATTAAAAAACGATTAAGCTTTTTTCTGAGGAAATAACTGAAGATTAATCTTTAGGTAACTGCTGGTTGAGCTTTATTTTATAGAGTTAAGGCTGTTTTATGTTTGTTTAGGGTTTCAATGACCAGGCTGCTTCAAACGTTGAGTGGAGGAAGTGGGCTTGGCATTGATTTTTTTCATGAGATGAAAATTATGATGGCTTTCAACAAAGATTTCCGACCCTGCTGTATTAGATTTGTAAACTGAAAAATATAATCTTCAAATCAATGAGCACAAAAAACCTGAGGCATCAATTGCTCTCTGCTACAAAACCGGGCCGGGTAGACCTTCTTTTTGATTACCTGAGAACGCATGGTGATAAGCATTATGAGGAAGAGGTGACTCAAATGCAGCACGCGGTGCAGTGTGCGGCATTAGCGACCCGAAGCCAGCAACCGGCGACTTTGGTGGCCGCAGCACTGTTTCACGACATTGGGCATATGCTTGCCGATGACCCCGTGGAGGCCAATCACCCAACGCTGAAGGATGATCAGCATGAAGCAATAGCCGTAGCCTATCTTAAGGATATTTTCCCTGAGGCAGTGCTTCAACCTATACGACTACATGTAGCGGCCAAGAGGTATATGTGCACCCTTGAGCCTGAGTATTTTGACCAACTTTCGGAAGCTTCCCAAAAGAGTTTCCGGTTACAGGGTGGCCCGATGAGCGAACAGGAAATAGATGACTTTGAACAGCACGCCTTCCATAAAGCAGCAGTTAAGCTACGCGGATGGGATGATCAGGCGAAAGATGTGAATATTGAGCACCTGGAGATTAACGCTTACCGATCCTCTGTTTTAGAATCGTTATGCTAAACCAATGACTCGCTATGATAAAAATGATTGTTTTCGATATGGCAGGCACTACGGTAGACGAAGACAACGTCGTCTACAAAACCCTGCGGGATGCCGTCAACGCCACTGGAGGCTATAAGTTCTCCCTACAGGAAGTACTGGCTTCTGCGGCCGGCAAGGAAAAACGGGATGCCATTGCAGGTTTGCTTGGCAGTAAGGGCGCAGTGACCGGGGAGCAGATAGATGCGGCCTATCAATCCTTCAAAACGGCACTTGAAACGGCTTATGCCAATCTGGACGTGAAACCCACCATCGGGGCAACAAGCTTTCTTAAGCAATTGCGTAGCGCTGGCATTAAAGTGGTGCTCAACACCGGGTACAATGCCGCCACTGCTCAGTCACTGATTGACAAAATGGGTTGGAAAGCCGGTGAGGAGTATGACCTGCTCGTCACTGCAGATCAGGTGGCGCAAAGCCGCCCGGCACCAGATATGATTGCATTAGCCCAGTCAAAGCTCGGTATAGCATCCGCGCAGCAAATTGTAAAAGTAGGGGACTCAGCTATTGATATTGAGGAGGGCAAAAATGCCGCCTGTGGCTACACGGTAGGCGTAACCACAGGCGCACAGACTGCTGCTCAAATTAGTGAAGCAGGGCCTGACTTCATTATTGACCGGTTGGAAGATCTGAAACTTAGGCTTCCACTTTCGCTTTGACCTCCTCCTCTTTGGAGTCGTTCACAGGCAGGCCTGCCGCTTCCGCATAGGCTTTTTTGTTCAAGGTCAGGTTGGGGCTGCCAAAGAGAATCTTATACCAGGCTTTGGGGGAACGGTAAGTCGACAGGTCTTTGATGATGTCTATAGCCTCGTGGAAGACCAGGTAAACGGGGTTGTAAGAACCCACAGGCTTTAATATGCCGTAGTCCGGCGTTTCCTCCTCCTCTTTAAAGGTGCCGAAAATTCGGTCCCAGATAATTAATGTAGAGCCATAGTTTTTGTCCAGGTACTTCTCATTCGTAGCATGGTGGACCCGGTGGTGGGATGGTGTGGTAAAGATAAACTCGATAGGCCGGGGCAGCTTTTTGATCAGCTCGGTGTGCAGCCAGAACTGATACAGCACTTCGATCTGGTGCACGATAAAGAATACCACAGGGTGAATGCCCATCAACGCGATAGGCAGGAAGAAGATGATTTTCAGTTGCTGAATCCAGGAAAGCCGGAAAGAAACCGTGAAGTTGTACTGCTCGGAGGAATGGTGTGTCACGTGCGTGGCCCACCAGAACCGTTGCTCGTGCGCCACCCGGTGCGCCCAGTACCGGCAAAAATCCAGGACGACAAAACAAAGCGCAAAGGACCACCAGGTAATGGGGATGCTCCAGGGAACCAGGTTGTAACACAGCAGGACCAGCCCGAAGGTGAAGACCTTTGTCAAAGCGGAGGAGATAATATTGCCAATGCCTACGGCAGTTGCTGCAAAGGCATCTTTGGTGTCATAGTTGCGGCGTAATTTCCGGATCCGGATCAGGTATTCTACGAAGACTAACGCAAACATAACCGGGGCCGCATAAATAATAATAGGGGGCAGGTCCATCGCAAAAACCTGCTCCAGAGTCAATTTTGGTTCGTTCATTTCCTGTTATTTGATAAGATTGATAGCCGAATATGCAAATAAGGCCCTAAATACATGGAATCACAAAGATGTAGCGTAGAAATTTTGTCAACTAAGGCGGCTTGTACGAAATCAAACCTCAATAGAAAAAATGGGCGCTGCAACTTTTCGGCTTTTTAAACGCCTTTACAATACAATGATGCATCATTACCCCTTTAACCCTTATTCCGCGCCCAGGTTCGTTGGATTTTTCTGGATGCTAATCTAAAAAATTAGGGGTTGAAGGCGCCTAACCGCATCTTTGAACCATAATACAACCCGACACCGGGCCTTTAGCTCAAAAAGCTGCGGGCTCAAATTTTTGAAATCACCACGACAATCTGAAATTATGAAAACCATTTTTAGAACCCTGCTATTAGTCATTTGCCTGACGCCCATTGGGCTTAGTGCTCAAAATCCTACCTTGTTTGACCAGTTTGGGCATACCGAGCTGCTGAAGCTTGAATTGGAGTTCAGCCTTGACACCATGTACGCCAAAGTGGACACGAATGAAGAGTACCCGGCCATCTTCCGCTACCAAGATGCGCATGGCAACTGGGTGGAACTGCCCAGCGAGATCCGCGCCCGTGGCCGCTACCGCCGCCGGGTATGTGATTTCCCGCCGCTGAGGATTGACTTTTCCAAAAGCGATCTCAGAGCTCGCGGGCTGGCAGAACACGATGATATGAAGCTGGTCACCCACTGCCAGACCGGCAAAAAAGGAAAAGAAGCAGTCCTGCGGGAGTACCTCGGCTATAAAATGTACCAGGAATTATCCGATCATGCGCTTCGGGCACAGTTGGTCGAAGTGACTTATAAAGACACAGAAAGCAACCAGGAACTGGTCAAATACGGCATTCTGCTGGAAGACATTGACGAACTGGCCGCCCGTAAGGCAAGTGTGGAATGTGACGAATGCTTCGGCTTGTCTACTGTCGAGTTTCAGCAGGAGAACCTGCGCACCCATGCCATGTTCCAGTACATGATTGGCAACGTAGACTGGTCCATCCCCATGTCGCGCAACCTCAAAATCCTGAAGCCTGTGGATGGCGGATTGAATACGGTTGTCCCCTACGACTTTGACTTTTCCGGCATCGTGAACGTAGGCTACGCTGTGCCAGCCCGTGATATTGGGCAGGACAAGGTGGGCGAAAGGGTTTATCTGGGCGCTGAGCTCAACAGCAGCGAATTGCAATCCACCATTCAGCTTTTTAAGTCCAGGCAAGGCAATTTTGAAGCAATGGTAAGTGATTTCGACCTGCTGAGCCGTAGCGATAAGCGCGAAATACTGGAATACCTTCAGTCTTTCTACACTGCTCTGGACAATGGCACCGTTTGCGCTGAGTTCACAGCGAAAAACTGCCCCATTGTGCTGGGGAAGTAAAGGAGCAATGAGGAAAAACAAAAAGCCTGTCCGGCAAAACGCCGGGCAGGCTTTTGTAATGAGGAGGGTGGAGGAGACGGGTCTAAAACCAGCCCGCACCAAGCCCGCGGAACGGCCACGGAATACCCAGTAAGATGAGCAGCAGTCCGATCAGGTAGAAAACAAATACCGCCTTGCCAGCGGCAGAAGCATCTGCTTTGCGCTTTCCGCGGCTGTAGCCAATGGTAATCAGGATGATGGCAAGCAGCATCGTCACCAAATGCTCAACCGTGTAGAAGCGGGTGATGGTGTCCTTCATAAAGCCTTCTCCGTAGGAAACCAGTGGGCTAAATACAAAATACAACAGCAGCCCAATAACCAGCTGTACGTGAGTCAAAATCAGGCCAATAAGTGCAGAGGGCTTATTAAAAGCCTTGCCATTGCGCCAGGACTGAAAGCCTTTGATAATGGCATAGATGAGCGCCGCGAGCAGTAGCCATCTCAGGCCCGAGTGCGCGTGTTTTAACATGTTATACATAAGTTCAAGTTTTGGTCAATGGTGTAAAGGATATGGGCAAATCTACTATTTATGTGCCATTCTCTTTAGCTTTCTTTGCCGTAATTGGTATTTGGTAATGCCGTTGTAATCTTTGAGCCTGCACTCAACTTTTCGGGGGGCAGCCAATGTTCTACAATTGATTTTATTCCTTGTTCGCCACAAAGGTATGAACTTATGAAGTTTTGTACATTTGTGCCCACAAAAGCTATCAGCCATGAAATTATCCTGGAAAGGAATCTGGAATTATAAATGCCCCCGCTGCGGGGAGGGTGATCTGTTTAAAAAGCCTTTTAACTGGACCGACCCTATTGACATGCATAAGGAGTGCCAAAATTGCAAGCTGGACTTTGAGCCGGAACCGGGCTTCTACTTCGGTGCGCTTATCATTTCCTACGGCATTTCGTCCTGGATGCTGCTGCTGCCGGCGCTGCTTCTGGTACTGTATTACGACTGGTCGGTGATGGCGGCTATGGGCTTTACGCTGGCTTTCGCAGCTTTGACTTATTTCAAAATCATGCGGTTGTCCCGGTCGCTTTATCTTCATTTCTCCATGCGCTACGACAAAAGCCTGGAAAACTCGGAAAACTCTGGTTCGAAGTACGACAAGACTATTTTTTAAGCAAGATCATCGTACATTTAGCGGAAAAACATTACCATGCGTCTGTTTTTCCGCTTTCTTTTGCTGAGTTGCATTCCCTTCATTTCCACGGCACAGCCTGCCTCCAACCGCTCTGCGCTGAAAATTGCTGATATTATGCAGGGCGAGCGCTTCGTAGGCTTTTTGCCAGAGCGAATTCAGTGGCACCCCAACAGCCAGGAAGTCTTTTTTACCTGGAACCCTGAGCAGGATACCTTGCGCTCCCTGTTCAGTGTGAAACGGGGAGAGGAAAAGCCGGTGCCTGTGAGCCTGGAGCGGCAGCGGGGATTACCTGAGCCGGGCGCATACAATTCAGACTACACGCTCATGGCTTACGCCAAAAATGGCGACCTATTCCTTTACGATATTGCAGCCGATAGCAGCTGGCAGCTGACCCGCACCGGGCAGCGCGAATCGGACCCGTTCTTTACCTCAAATGACAAACAGGTCATCTTTACCGCCGACCGCAATCTCTATGCCTGGCACTTGCAGGAGCACCGGCTGGAGCAGCTCACATACTTTGAGAAAGGCAACGGTGGCAGCAGCGGGTCCGCGGATGCACAGCAAACATGGCTGGACGAACAGCAAATGGAACTCTTCGAAGTCCTGCGCTGGCGTGATGCTCAGGACCGGTTGGAAAAAGAACGCCGGGAAGCCCTGCGCCCGGAGCGCCCTCAAACCATTCATTTGGGCAGCAAGTCGTGGAGTAATCTGCAGCTTAGCCCCGATCAGCGCTTTGTGACGTTCCGGCTGCGTTCCGATGCCACAACAGAAAGCACACAGGTGCCCCATTTCGTTGACCCAACAGGCTATCTGGACATCAAAAAAGCACGCCCAAAGGTGGGCCATTCACAGGATACTTACGAAATGGGCGTTTACGACCGGCAGCGGGATACCTTCTACACCGTTTCCACCCTGAGCCTGGAGGGCATTTACGACAAGCCTGCCTATCGTATAGCCGTCTACGGAGATACTGCCGCACAGTATGAATCTCCCCGGGAGGTCATCCTGCATGGCCCGGTCTTCAGCGATCAGGGCAGGGCAGTGGTCGTTTTACGCGCACTGGACAACAAAACCCGCTGGATTGCAGAGCTGGACCTGCCGACCGGTCAGCTCCGGCAAATTGACCGACAGCAGGATGATGCTTGGGTGGGCGGCCCTGGTATTTCCGGCTGGAATTTCTCAACCGGGACCTTGGGCTGGCTGGATGAGCAAACGATTTTTTACCAGTCAGAAGCCACCGGGTACTCACACCTTTATACCCACAATCTGGATACCGACGAGCGTACCGCGCTGACAAGTGGCGATTTTGAAATCCGTAGCGCGCAATTGTCCCGCGATAAGCAGACCTTTTTCATCATCGCTAATGCGGAAAGCCCCTTCGAGCAGCATTTTTATCATCTGCCGGTCAGTGGAGGCCCTTTGCAGAAAGTGACGGATGCGCCGGGGAAGTACGAAGTGGAAATCGCACCGGATGAAAAGACGCTCGCCCTGCGCTATTCCTACAGCAATCAGCCCTGGGAACTGTACCTGATGGATAATCAGCCCGGCAGTGCAATGCGCCGGGTGACTGAATCCACGACCAATGCTTTCCAAAGCTACGCTTGGCGGGAGCCTGAAATCATACGCTTTAAGGCATCAGATGGGGCAAGCGTGCCTGCCCGCCTGTACCGGCCAAAGAAAGGCACGAAGAAAGGCAAAGCCGTCATTTTCGTTCATGGAGCGGGCTACCTTCAAAACGTCCACCGGTGGTGGAGCAGCTATTACCGGGAGTACATGTTTCACAACCTGCTGGTCGACAATGGCTTCACGGTATTGGACATCGACTACCGGGGCAGTGATGGTTATGGCCGGGACTGGCGGACCGGGATTTACCGGCACATGGGCGGCAAAGACCTCAGCGATCAGGTAGACGGTGCTGCCTATCTGGTGGAAGTGCTCGGCATTGACCCGGAACGAATTGGCATATACGGAGGCTCCTATGGGGGCTTCATTACGCTGATGGCGCTATTCACTTCGCCTGGCACATTTGAATGTGGTGCGGCCCTGCGATCGGTAACCGATTGGGCACACTACAACCATCCTTACACCTCCAACATCCTCAATACGCCGGTGAAAGATTCCATTGCCTTCCGTCAAAGCTCACCGATCTACTTCGCAGAAGGGCTGGCGGACCGCCTGCTCATCCTCCACGGTATGGTGGACGACAACGTACAGTTTCAGGATGTAGTCCGCCTGTCTCAGCGCCTCATTGAGCTTGGGAAGGAAGATTGGGAACTCGCCGTCTTCCCTGTAGAGCCCCACGGCTTCATTGAGCCCAGTAGCTGGACGGATGAGTATAGACGTATTTTCAGGCTTTTGGAGGGAATGTAACCTTAGTGAGGTTCGGGAAATATATCGGATGGATTTTAATGGTGGATGGCTAAAAAGGAAAAGGTTATGGCTGAATTATCAAAGTATGATTTACTGGTTGTTGGAGCAGGTATTCTCGGCACTTTCCATGCGTACCACGCCCTACGCGCTGGCTTTAGCGTAGCTTTGATTGAGCAAAACCAAGCTCCACAGAGCGCAACTACACGGAATTTTGGCCAGGTTGTACCATCAGGTATGAACGCTAAATGGCAAAAGATCGGGAGGCGTAGTCTGGAAATTTACAAGGAATTGCAAAACGAGGCAGATATTTCCCTGCAGCCACACGGATCAGTGTACATCGCTTCTGATGCGGAAGAGGTCGGTCTTATTGAGGAATTAGCCCTGCAGAACAAAGAAGCAGGGTACTCGTCAGTATTGCTGAACTCATCAGAATGCCTTAGCCGCTGGCCGGTGCTTCAACCTTCTTACTGCAAAGCTGGTCTTTTCTTCCCTGAAGAAGTATCCCTGGATCCCAGAGTCGCGGTGGGAAGGGTTATTGCCTACATGAGAGCGCACATGGGGTTGGATTACTTTCCTTCCTGCCGGATCATCCAGTCGCTGGTTAATGAAAGTGGCGTAGAATTTCGTAGCAGTGACCAAAGAGCCTTTTCTGGTGCCAGGGGCATTATTTGCAACGGGAGCGAGTTCCAAAACCTGTACCCGGATTTATTCTATCAAAGTGACCTTGAGGTGAGCAAATTGCATATGCTCCGCACGGTACCACAGGATGGACTTCGGATAAAGGGGAATATTTTAACTGGGAGAACGATCCGGCGGTACGAAAGCTTTACGGAATGCCCTTCCTTTAAGGCGGTCAAAGAACGAGAGCCGCAAGAGAGTTTTGCAAAAGAATATGGTGTACATATTCTACTTACCCAGGCTCCGGATGGAACGGTTGTGCTTGGTGATTCTCATGAGTATGCCGATGCAGGCAACAAGGATGCGCTTGGGTTCGAAATGGATCAGTCCATCAATGCTTTCATGCTTCAGGAAGCTAAAGCGATTTTCCGCCTGCAGAACTGGAAAATTCAAAAGACCTGGTTTGGTATCTACAGCCAGTGCAAAACCAAAGACATTTTTCAACACCATATCGATGACAAGCTCCATATTGTGACGGGTATCGGTGGTAAAGGAATGACCGGCAGCCCGGGTTTTGCAGAATTGAATATCCGGCGGATTTTTTCATTGTAGATTAGGCGTTTCGCCGGTTCATGTTTCTTTCTTTTTTTAGAAAGTAAAGAACAGCTAATCCACTCAGTAATATGGTCGTTATACCCATTGCATAAGCGCAAATTGTAAAGAAGGATAACCAGCTTAACTGGCTGGCACCAAAGTTTTTGAAAAATAACACCCCCACACTGCCAAGGTAGCCAAAGGCATCCGCTACATACATAAGGTATCCGATGTTGCTTCGGTATCGGAACAGGGCAATCCAGCGTTCAAAGAGCATGGTGTGGTAAGAAATGTAAGCCAGGTACATGCCAAATCCAATGATGATCATCCAGGCACCTGGGGGGATCCAGCCAGTTTGAAACCCCCAGGTTGTCAGTAAAACCAAAACGCCGCCGGCGAAAATGATAAAGAGGTTGGTGTAGAACGCAAGCCGGTTGCTTCGGATGAACATCATAGCTGCAACAAGGATGAGTACTGTTGCAGCAATAGGTAGTTCGGCGGTCACAAGAATAGACGGCATCTCGCCGTAGCCCAAAGCATCCCATAGCTCCACTGCAAAATTATCGCGTACATCACGGAATATGGTAAGTGCGATGTATATGGTAACCACCAATACTATACCGGGAGCGAAAGTTTTGAAAAACTGGCGTCGTTCCTTGCGGTTCATGGGCACACGTTCCGTCCGCTCTGCCTTGTCCTCCGGAGTAGGAGGGGGGATTTTGCCAAGCATCCATACCCCCAGAAACAGAGAGGGCACGAATATAGCGCCTACTGCAAAAGGCATCCAAAACTCCGTCAAGCCATAGCTATCAGTAAGGACTTTGCCAACTGCTTTGACAAAACCAGAAGAAACGATGAAACTTGTTGCCATACCTGCTCCTAATAACTCTGTATTCCGGCGCCCTTCCAAAAAAGAAAATACAATCCCCCAAATCATTCCAAGGGGCAGGCCATTGAAGAACAAGGCGATAAAATTAAAGGGGTAAGGAACCAGTCCGAAAATCAGCAGGGCTACCCAGGAGATTCCTATCAGGGCCAGGATACTCCGAATTCTGGAGCCATGCCCCATTTCTGAGACCACCTTGATACCGATAAACTTTGAAAGCATATATCCAATAACCTGTGTGGTAATCAGGATGATTTTGTAATCGATACCCCAAAGCGTTAAGTCTTCGAAGGTACCCGCTGTGAACGGTTTTCGGAAAGCATACATGCTGCAATAGGTTACAAACGCCGCAGCAATACAGTACAGTGAGAAATTCAGGCCATTGGTGTCCGATAGCCAGCGGGTAATTTTTGATTGACTTCGCATAGGAGTGGGTTATGGTCAATGGTGTAGCCTTTAACCAGTTTTATCCAATATTTCCTATACTGTAGCGCCTTTACGCTTCCATAAACTCAAGCAAACTATATCCGTACGCCTGCCCGGAACGGCTTTTCTGAAGTAGCGTATTCAAAAGCCTGCGTCACCTCAGATAATGGAAACTCCCTTTGAATAAGTTTTTCGAATGGAAATTGACTGTGAAATTGTTCCAGAAAACCAACGGCTTGGATAAAGTCCGCACGATTGTAATTATGTAGTCCCTTTATGGTATGCAGCTTACGAATGAGCTGCTCAGCACTTAAATTCAGTTTTCGTTGTGGAAAAACAGCGCCCACCCAAATGGCTTTCCCGCCAATTGCGAGGGTTTCAAGGGTGTTTTCCATGGAGGAAGGCATACCACTTGTTTCGAATACCAGATCGAAAGCGCCACTTAACTGCTCAGGAGCGAAAACTTTATCTGCCCCAAACTGCCTTGACATTGCCCGGCGATGCTCATCTGGCTCTGCTACAGTAATGGAGGCAGCCCCGGCGGCTTTACACAATGCACAACCAACAAGCCCAAGTGTACCGGCACCAGAAACTAATACGTGGCGCCCCATCAGCCCGTCGGCTATTCGCAATGCTCCGACCATGGTCGCAACAGCACAATTGGCTAATGCAGCTACCGGCAACGGAACCTCCTTCTTTACTTTGAGTACCAGGCTGTCCGGACGCAAGATGGTATATTCCGCCAATCCGCCATGCCAGCTACAGGCTGAGGTATGCCTCTCATGACCATATTTAAAAAGGCCTTTAGCTTTTTGGGGCCTGCCAGCCCCGGATTGCGGGTCATCTTTTGGGCTTGCAAATACAGCCCACGTAACCAGGTCTCCCTGATTAATAACCTGACCGTTTTCATCTTGCCTCGGGGCATCCGGTCCAAAAGAATCAATGATTCCGCAAACTTCATGGCCCAAAATAGTTGGGTTGGCCTCTTTCCGGTCTCCGCTATAGGTTTTTAAATCACTACTGCATAGGGTGGTATAGGCATTTTTCACCCGTATCTCTTTGCCTTGAGGGTGTGGTAGTTCTACGGATTGCAACCTGATGGTTCCAGGGCCGGCATCGAAAATAGCAGCTTTAGCTTTCTTCATAGGATTCAAAGATATTTCATATTATGAAAATTGGCTGAAATGTAGAGCGTTTATTTTGAATCTTTACGAATTGAACCAATGATTTCGCTTTGGTATCATTATTGTTTGAAGGCCCTTTTATTTTGTTGTACCTTTCCCGAGTGTTCAAATTCTGATAATACGTGAAATTAGAATCAGGCTACGTCATCCACCGCATTGGCCCTAAGCTGCGTGCTTATCGAAAAGACAAGGGGCTGCGTTTAGTAGACTTGTCAAAGGCTGCCGGGATTAGCTCTGCAATGCTGTCTAAGATTGAGAATGGGCGGATCATACCTACAATACCTACTCTTTTTCAGTTGATAAGCGTACTGGGGGTTGAGCCTCAGGACTTTTTTGCAGAAATTAATGAGCAAGGAGCCTTCAGCGGGTACTTGTTGGTCCGAAAAGAAAACTATGTGCCATATATTAAGGAAGAGTCCGCAGTCGGATTCGACTATCGGTCGATCTTTGAGCATTCCCTGAAAAGCAGCGACTTCCAGATTTCTATTGTTACCCTTGAGCCGGGCAATCAGCGCCCACTGGTCTCTACAGCCGCTTTTGAATTCCTTTACATGATTGAAGGTGATATAAAGTTTCATCTTGAAGATACCATTCTGGATCTAAGAAAGGGAGATTCCCTGTTTTTCGATGGAAGGATCAGGCACGCGCCATTCAATCAGCAAAAGTCCCCCGTTCATTACCTGGTTATCTACTTTTTCATCGATGACGAAGAAGAGTAATTCTGTTTTTCAGTCAGATGAAAAAAAAACGATCACTAATTTGCTCCCGAAATCCGGTGTGAGTAAAACCAAGGTAACCAGCTTATTAACCCAATATTATCAATTGAATTCTTCCCTCATTTGATTATTGAGAACGGTAAGATTTCCTTTATTTTCGTCTCAGTAAAATTTAACTCTTTGCAGTTTTCAGGAGTTGAAGTTATCGTGTAAAGCGTTACCGAACCTGCTTTTATGGTTAATCCGTTCTGCTCCTTTTGGAAAATGGGAGAATAGTTGTGGATTAACGGATATAAGATGCGAATACCTCCCTCTACCTTAACCTATAGGTTGCTTGCTGCTCAGGAAAGGGAAAGGTTGGAGGAACTCAGAAACACGCTTTAATTCTAATCCAAACAATATTACGGATTCATTACATCCTGTCACAGATGTATTGAGAACCTCCTCATTGACTACGGAAATCAGGAAGTATAACCTTCCTGGTTTTGGAATAACTGTGCAAAAAGGAAAAACTCATTCCAGGTAGTGCAGGCTCTTTTGTCCATTTTCCTCTTTTTAAGGAAAAAACAGAAGCGGTCAAGATTCTTACTCTAACCAAAAAACCAAGGAAAGAAACAAATTAATTAGAAGTGTATTTGATGCACTTCGCTTCTGTCCGTGTGGATAGGAGTATACAAAGAGAAAGGAGAGATGCTACTAACAGCTTTGGTCGGCACAAGCAGCATCATCTCCAGTGTTTTTAACGAAAAACTTTACAATTTATGAAACTTTCCTTAATGAAAGGGCTGTTCCTGGCCCTTTTAGTTTCGTGCTACAGCATAGATATGCCAGCGGCACCAAACTTCAGACAAACCCAACAAGCTGAAAACCCTATTGATGGGGTGGTTACTGACGAAAGTGGCGATCCGTTGATCGGTGCATCGGTATCGGTAAAAGGTACGGTAACAGGTACCGTTACGGATATTAACGGTCGTTTTACGATTTCTGCTAATGAAGGGGATGTGCTTATCATTTCCTACGTGGGCTACGTGTCACAAGAAATTGTAATAGGCGATCAGGAGAATTTATCTATCCAACTAGCAGCTAATGCCACACAGTTGGATGATATTGTTGTAGTGGCTTATGGTACGCAGAAAAAGTCAGACGTTACCGGAGCCATCGGCGGTGTGGATTCAGATGAATTCAACCGTGGTGTGGTCACCAACCCCGGGCAGCTCTTGCAGGGAAAGGTAGCCGGTGTGAATGTTTCAAATGTTAGTGGTGAGCCTGGCGCTGGTCAGAACGTCATCATTCGGGGTATTGGTAGTTTACGGTCGGGTACGACACCTTTATACGTTATTGATGGTTTTGTACTCGACAACTCCGGAACCGGCGTCGCCAATAACCCGCTGAACTTTATTAATCCAAATGATATCGCCAGCATTGATGTCTTGAAAGATGCTTCGGCAGCCGCCATCTATGGTGCCCGGGCCTCTAATGGCGTTATCGTGATTACGACTAAGAAAGGGCAGGAAGGTAAGGCAGAAACCACCCTTTCCACGTCTACAGCGGCTTCCACGATTGCTCGTACGCTCCCTGTTTTCGGAGCGGATGAGTTCCGTCAGCAGGTAACCGCAATCGGAGGCCGCCTGGAAGACTTTGGTGGTAATACGGACTGGCAGGATGAACTGACACAAACGGGGATTTCCAACAACGTCAACCTCTCGGTCAACGGAGCGGCGAATGAGCGCTTTTCCTACTACGCTTCCCTCGGCTATCAGGACCAGGAGGGTATCCTGCAAAACAGCAACCTGGAGCGCTACTCCGGTAAGCTGAACGTGACGCAAAAAGGCCTGGGTGGCCGGCTGAATGTAGATTTAAACCTTACAGCAGCGCATACCAAAAACCTTCGCCCAAATATCTCTTCCACGCTGGTTGACATGCTGGAGTTCAATCCGACCCTGCCCGCCAGAGACGAAAATGGGGACCCCCGTCTGCTGGACGAAAATCGCCTGAACCCACTGGTACGGTACGATTTATATTCCGATAATTCAACCAATAACCGGATTCTGGCCAATATCGCGCCGTCCCTCGAAATTGTCAACGGACTAACTTACAAGCTGAACTACGGTGTTGATTATTCCACTACTTCCAGAAATGTACAGTGGGATCCCTACGCGCCTTTGGCAGGTTTTGAAGGTTCCTTAAACTCTATCGAGGTTGAAAACGAGAACCGACTGGTAGAAAACACGCTGACCTACCAGTTTGAGGCGGGCAGGAGTAATTTCAATATCCTGGCAGGGCATTCTTATCAAAAGTTGTTCGTTGCTTCCCGGTCTACTTCTTTTGAGCGGTTCATTGATAACGGCATTGACCCGGTATACCAGGATCATACCAGCCCGGATGACCTGAGGACTACCGTGAACGCTGCTGCCGAGGAGAACGAGCTGCAGTCTTTCTTTGGAAGAATCAATTACGGCTTCGATGGCAAGTATTTGTTCACCGGTACTATGAGAGCGGACGGTTCTTCCAAATTCGGTGGCAACAACAAGTACGGCTACTTCCCGTCTCTTGCAGTGGGTTGGAACATTACAAAAGAAGATTTCTTCTCCAACACCGCATTTGACAATCTGAAGCTGAGAGCCAGCTGGGGACAAACCGGTAACCAGGAAATCCCTTCAAAAATTACTCAGGAAAGCTTTAATGAATCCCGTTCTCAGAGTGGCGATGCTTCCAATAACACCTATCCCCTGGAGCCCGATCAGCTTACCCTGGATCAGTACCCATTCGGGGTGACCTTCACCCGCCTGGCCAACCCTGATATCCAATGGGAAGTATCTACTCAGACCAACGTTGGACTGGACTTCGCATTGTTTGATTACCGGTTGACAGGTACCCTCGATTATTTCAGTAAGGTTTCAGACAACATCCTGCTTGAAATCTCACCAGCTGACCCCATTCAGCCTACTGCTACCTTCTGGACGAACATTCCAAATATGGAAATCCGTAACAGTGGGTTTGAGCTTTCTTTGGATCTCGGCAGCGACCCTACAAAAGAGTTCCGTTGGAATATCGGGGGTAACATCTCACTGATCGATAATGAAATTACGGATTCTCCGTTCTCTGTACTCGTTACGGGTACGGCTTCCGGTGCAGGACAAACGGGTGCCACTATCAATGGCTACATCAACGGCGAACCCATCGGCGCTTTCTTCATGCAAACCTTTGACGGTATTGGTGAAGATGGACTCAATCGCTTTGTTGATACCAATGGCGATGGTGTTATTCTGGATGACGACCGAACGGTGGTTGGATCGGCATTGCCTAACACCTTGTACGGTTTTTATCTGAATCTGAATTATAAGAGTTTCGATTTCGGGGTCAACTTCAATGGCGTAGCGGGCAACAAAGTGTACAACCACACCGCTATGAGCAGCTTCATCAAGGGAAAACTGGCGGTTTCTTCCAATACCACCGACTTTGCGGTAGAATTCCCGGAAGAGGAGATTACCAACTTTAACGAAGTATCCACCCGCTTCCTCGAAGATGGCAGCTTCCTCCGGTTGAATAACCTAACGCTGGGGTATAACCTCAATACACAAAAGCTGGGCATCAGCAATGCCATTCAACGGGCACGCCTGTCACTGACCGGGCAAAACCTGTTCCTGATTACCAATTATTCCGGTTTTGATCCGGAGGTCAACTCAGGCAGTGTAGCGGGCGGTATTCAGACTTTCGGTATTGATCGGTTCACTTACCCTGCGGCACGAACCTTCCTGGTTGGGCTGGATATCACATTCTAAGCCGTCGCTTTCAACTTATTATTTGACCTTTTACACCAACAATAATGAAGAAGCAAAATTTATATAAAACTATTTTCCTGACTGCGCTGCTCTGCATGCAGTGGAGTTGTACCGACCTGGAGGAGAATGTACTGGATGAGTCCTTTGCGGGTACTGGCCAGGCAGAAATTGTTAGTGGTGCTATTGCGCCAGCCTATGGCTACATGAGAAGGGGCGTATGGCGGCATACTATTTACTTTGGCCTGCAGGAAGTCACTTCTGATGAAGCTATTCTCCCGGCACGAGGTGGTACGGACTGGTTTGACGGAGGCAAATACATCGCACTGCATGCCCATCAGATGACACCTACCAATGAGGTGGTGACAGATTCCTGGAACGGCATAACCACCAATATTTCCAGGGCGCTGACCGCGATAGAAGTACTCCGTCCACTTGCAGATGCAGGAGACACAGAAGCAGAAGGCGCTTTGTACGAAATGATTACCATGCGGGCCTATCTGAATATGCTCATGATGGACAGCTGGGGTCTCGCCTTTCAAAAGGAAAATTCCACGGAGACTTCCAGGATTTTGAGAGGGCAGGAGGCCATCGACTACATTCAGAGCGAACTGCTGTCTGTGGTGGATGTGATCAACACCGATAAGGGAACCGGCCGGTTTACGCAGGGTGCCGTTTGGGGGCTTCTGGCAAGATTGCACCTGAATGCTGCTGTTTACCGCGATCCCTATGGCACGCCTAACTTCACAACGGAGGATATGGATAAGGTGATTGAGTATACCGATCTTATCATCAACTCCGGCCGCTATTCCCTGGAGTCTGAGTACTTTGATCTGTTCAATGATGATAACAATGGCAACCCTGAACTGATCTTTGCACTCGATCAGAGAGGGCAGCTGTCCAACGAGCACGGCAGATGGGCCTACTGGTCTGTTTCCGGCGCGTATTTGGCACGCCCGGAGTGGATTGCTGATGGTAACCCTGATGGTACCAATGGCCCGGCTATGACGCCGGACTTCTACCAGACCTGGGTCG
Organism: uncultured Phaeodactylibacter sp.; assembly: GCA_913057245.1. Classification (GTDB taxonomy): domain Bacteria; phylum Bacteroidota; class Bacteroidia; order Chitinophagales; family Saprospiraceae; genus Phaeodactylibacter. The sequence continues at coordinate 171,305 of CAJXNH010000004.1, read as the reverse complement.
ATGCCTATGGCGATATTGACCCGGCGGATGCAGATGCCCGTTTTTACAAGCGCAATGTGATGATCCCGGAGGAACTACAGGACCTCACTGGCTTATCCCCGGCAAATGACGAAGATCACTTTTTCTGTGTGCCACCTTTGGAGTTTCAGATGGACCGGGGCATCCTTCGCGGTGTTCAGTGGGGCCCGAGAGAAGGTCCGGACGGTAACTTCCTGGCTTGCCCTAATGGTGATGCCCGCATATATCCGGTACGGGAAGATGCCACAAGCTCTGTCAGAGAAGCAGAGGAAGAAGTGTACGTCACTCACGTATTGAATATCGACTTCACCACCGAAGGCAGTTTCCACAATACCGGCTACCGCTACGCCAAGCATCAATTCAGCCGTACTTCAGCCAACGGCACCGCTAACAGCAGCGTGGATCTCGTTCTGCTGCGCCTTGGAGAAGTGTACCTGAACCGGGCAGAAGCTAAACTCCGCAAAGGAGATGTGGCTGGTGCTTTGGAGGATATCAACACGCTGCGTACCTCCAGAAATGCCCGCCCGGAACAAACGCCTGCGCCACTTGATGATATCGACCTCGAGCGCCTGTATGACGAGCGTGGCTTCGAACTGTACTGGGAAGGCCACCGCCGGAATGACCAAATCCGATTCGGTAAGTTTGAGGACACCTGGACGGAGAAGACCAGCTCGGACGTGAACAATCGCCTGTTCCCCATCCCACAGAGTGCCATTGATGGCGCTTCTGTTTTGGACGGGTTTCTTGTGCAGAACAGAGGGTATTAAATGGGGTTATTAATCCCGATGATGATTTGAAAAAAGGCCGGAAGCAATTGCTTCCGGCTCTTTTGATTAGTTAGTGATGTGGATTGAAGATGGAAAGACCTAAAAGAAATGCTATGAAGCTTGGTACTATAATTCCCTGTCTTTTGATTCTTGCTCTGGCCTCATGTGGGAACTTGCAAAAGGACGATCAAAAAATTGAATTGGTTCGGAAGCCTTATTTACAAAGTGCAATTAGCGATAGTATCTCCATCCTCTGGAGAACGAATACCGGGGACAACTGCAACGTCCGATACAAATTGAGGGGATCAAAGGAATGGTCTAATGCAGATGGCGTTACCCGCATCACCAATACCAATGTGGTGGAGCATGAAGTCACGCTGTTTAATCTGAATCCAGCTACAATTTATGAGTACCAGATTTTTACCGATAATCAGCAATTTTTGGTTGATCAAAACCTTAGGTTTCCATCGCCAATAGGTCGGAAGGATTCCATATTCTCTTTTTTTGCCGTAGGGGATATCGGCGAACCGGTAGAAGAGGGGGGCACCCCGGACGCATTGGCTAAGGCTCTGGTACCTTATGTGGATTCACTCAAGTTTGGGTTACTGCTTGGAGATATTATTTATCCTGATGGAAAGAGTGAAGATTACGATTCAAATCTATTCCAGTACTTCGGTGCTGTTTTCCCGTATGTACCTGTATTTACGATTCTGGGCAATCACGATTGGCATGAGCCGGAAGAGAATTATGTCAAGGAATGGAAGCTGCCTGGTAACGAGTATTATTATAGCTTCGATTACGGCAATGCCCATTTTGTCGGGCTTGATACGAAAATGGGAGATGTGCTTTATGATTCAGCCGCTCAGGTCAAATGGCTTGAAGCTGATTTAGCCAGTGTAGGTGATCAACAGGATTGGAAGGTGGTTTTCCTGCACCACAACGGAAGGTCATGCACATATAAGAACGACTACAAATCCGTTGTCGGCTTGTACCCGATTTTCGAAAAATATGGTGTGGACCTGGTGTTAAATGGTCATGCCCATACCTACGAGCGTTTAAATCCTATGGATGGGGAGGGGCAGGTAGTAGAACGTGCTATGAGTACTCATTCACACTATCAGACCCCGGAAGGCTTTATCAGTATAACTGCAGGAAGTGGAGGAAAACTAAGAGGCGTTGGGACCGACCCTAAACCCTTTCATCCCGATCCTGACAATTGTAAATACCCGAACTTAGTAGCTGCATCCAGCCATACCTGGGCTTTCCTGACCCTTAAAATAGAAGGAAAAACCCTTGAAGGAACGGCAATAGCCACGAAGGACAGAAAAGTGGTGGACCAATTCAGGATTAGTAAATAGCAGTCTTTCAGCGCAGCAGGTTTTTTAATTTTTTCCATAAATGATTAAAGAGTCTGAATAAGCGTGTGGGTAACCCTTTGCATTTAAGCGCTATGGCTGCTGGGGTAGAGCTTCCCGCTCTGCTTCAGCTTATCCAACAGCAAACGCTGCGAGGCTATTCAAGAAGTGCAATTGGTTCTGCACACTGAATAAGCTCTTGACCTTAATTCTTGAGAAAAACATACCCCCCTTTCTCTGCACCCCATACCTGTGCTCCGGACGCATCAAAGCCCTGATCCCAGCTAACAATTTTGCCGGGCATGACGGTGACTTTGGAGGTGGCATAATCCGCTCCCCTCAGGGTGCTTTTGCAGCTATCCCCCTCTGTGCTACCGGTGTAAGAGCCGTCAGCTTGTTGGGTTAGAATGACCGCGCAGCCTTCGCGCAAACGCAGGTCATCTTTGGATAGCGCATTGAAGCTTTCCGGTACCTGCCAGTCGCCTACCAGGTCATCTTCATTATCTACGGTGTAGACGATGCTTTTGAAGGTCTTTTTGTCCACCTGTTCTAATTGGTAGATGCGCTGCCGGTAAGGCTTGGCAGGCATGGCACTCACGGCTTGCTCCACTTACAGCCAATGCCCCCGGTCCTTCCAAATCGGGTACATGTGCAGGGTGATGTCGTAGAAGGCATCATCTTCGGCAGCCTGAGCGGCGCTGGTAAAGGTGCCGGTCATCGCTTGCTGTAGCTGGTCGAGGGCCTTGGTGTTTGCTGTGTCGGTGGTGGATTTGGAGGTGTTGCAGGCTGAAAGTAGCAGGGCTGCTGCCAGGGTAAACAGGTAGGGTCTCATGTTATGAAGGTATTAATTGGTTTGTTAAATGGTCAGTTAGCATGGGGTGAAAGTGGAGCTCTGATTCTTACCTTGGGTAGCGTTTGGCAAACCGCAGCCGTTGCCGGTAGGGGAATACGTCAAAGAGGTAGCCTGCTTCGAGCTTCTTCTGGGTATCAATCCAGAAACCAACATCGTACAGGTCGCCATGCAGGCGGTAAAAAATATCCCTGATGTCGCGCCGCCCAATCAGGAAACGCCGGAACTCCTCCGGGAAAATGTCATTTGGGCCTACCGAGTAGAAAGGCTCTGAGGAGAGTTCCTCTTCGTAGGTTTCGGCCTCGGGGATCCGCCGGAAGTTGTAATCGGTTAGCGGGCCAATTTCGTCGTAGTCGTAAAAGACGACCCGCTTCAGGCGTGTGACGCCAAAGTTTTTGAGCAGCATGTCTCCCGGGAAAATATTGACCGCGGCCAGTTGCTTGATGGCTTTGCCGTAGTCGTTGATAACCTCCTCTGCTTCCTCTGTTGTAGCCTGATCGAGGAAGAGGTTGAGCGGGATCATCTTTTTCTCAATATAGAGGTGCCTGATCTCCACGATATCGCCTTTGATTTTGACCTTGGAAGGGGCTTCCTCCATGAGGTACTGCAGGAGTTCCTCCGAAAACCGCGACCGCTCAAACAGGAACTGCTCAAAGACGTGGCTGTCTGCCATGCGCCCCACCCGGTCGTGGAAGAAGACCATTTCGTACTTCCGCTTCACCTCATCTTCTGTTACCTGCTTCGGCGCAGCGAAGCGGTCTTTGATCACTTTGAAGACCATGTTGTAGGAGGGCGTGGTGAAAACCGCCATCACCATCCCTTTGATACCGGGGGCGTGGTCAAATTTATCTAGGGTGCGCTCCATGTGCCGCAGGTAGTCCCGGTAAAGGACGGTTTTACCGTGTTTTTCGAACCCAATGGAGTTGTAGAGTTCGCCCAGGCTCTTGGTAGGCAGTATGGATTTCAGGAAGTCGACGGTTTCGCTGACAATATCCACGTCAACGAGAAAGTAGGACCGGTTGTAGCTGAAGATGGAGGATACATCGTTGTAGTCGAGCAGGAGTGCATCTGCAAAAATGCCATTTTCCTTATGCAGCAGGGGGATGATAAATGGCGTAATCCGGTCTTCCAGGTGCAGCCTGCCCACGATATAGGCGCCTTTGTTGCGGTAAAATACCGACTTGAGCAATTCAATGCGGGCGTGGCGGGGCAATTCTCCGGGGGTTAGGCTTTCCCGTAAGGTATCGCAGATGTACTGAATGTCCCGCTCCATGTCTTCCCATTGAGCATCAAAGGTGAAAAAGTGGAAGACTTGCCGGAAAATATGTTCCAGAGGTTCAATCAGGAAGAATGTCTGATGGATAGGTATGGTAGAGCGGAACTCCCGGTAAGTAGCCGTTGCAAGGACAAACATGAGGTCTTTGTCGACACTAAGGCCCCGGTGGCTATGCCTGAAAATGGAATTGTAGAAAGTCTCCGCAATATTCCGTGTGGCAAAATTGCTGACTTCCTCCAGGTAGTATTGCTTGATTTTTTTCCAGGTGTCGTCATCACTCGATAAGCTGCCCAGTAATTTGACGACTTCCTTGGTGGTTTTGCCCACCTGATCCCGGTAAAGGGTGAGCCGTTCGCGGGCATCCGCCTGCATGCCCCTCCAGTCGCGGTGCTCGAAGCGGATCTGGGCGCGTTTGGTAACACGCTTGTAGTTATAGTAGTATTGCTGGTAGCTGCGCAGGATGAGGTGAGCAGTGTCGTAGGGTAGTAGTTTTTCAAACATAGTAACGGCAGTTTATCCAACAATAATACGCTCCAGTACGTCCCCAACCCAGTAGGCGACACCGGCAGCCAGTGCCCCCAGGGCTAGTGTTTCCAGCACGCCTTTCCAAATAGAGGTTTCAGTGACGTAGCTTTTCAGTCCGCCCACAGTGGCAAACCCCAGGCAGGTCAGCGCACAGGTAGTCCAAAACAAATCGCCGGCAAAGGGAAAAAAGTAATCATAAAGATACAAAGCCAGCGGGATGAACCCCACCAGGATAAACGCCACATAGGTTACGGCGCCAATGGCCAGAGGTGACCGGCGTTGCTCCATCATGAACAGCTCCTCTTTCATCATTACATCCACCCAACGGTCCTTGTCAGCGGTGAGGATGTCCACCACCTGCTCCAGTAGTGGGCCTTCAAAGCCTTTTTGGCGGTAGATTTCCCGGACTTCCTCCCGCTCTTCTTCGGGCATGTTTTCAATCTCCCAGTATTCTACATTTTTATGCTTATTGTAGTTATGGGCTTCAGATTTTGCCGAAAGGTAGGCTCCCACAGACATGGAGAACCCATCTGCCAGCAAGTTGGCGAAACCAAGGATGAGAATCACAGAGCTGTCCAGCCCTGCCCCAACGGAGCCGGCAACCACCGCAAAAGTGGTCACGCTGCCATCAATACCGCCGTAGACAAATTCGCCCAGGTAGTCCTGATGCCTTTGTAGGAAATTAGGGGCATTGGGTGCTGCTTCCATCACATGCGGTTATTCGGTGGGCATATCCTGGTGCTGAAGCGCCGGCCCGGGGCTTTTTTCCGGGGCTTTTTCGCGGATACGCTTTGAAATATCCCGGTCGTCGGCCAATGCGCTGAACCAGGTCACGAGGCGGCTGCGTTGCTCGTCCGAAAGGCGGGCTTCCGCATGGGTGAGCGGGTAGGCTTTCAGGGGCATATGCCCTTCCTCCACTTCTTCGGCACATTCCTCTGCCTTATGGGCGCGCTTCTCCGCGTCGTAGGCGGTCCAGGTAGAGAAATTTAAATGTTCCCGGCCTTCGTCCACATGGCCCTTCAGCCACCAGCCAACGGGTTGTACGTTGGCATACCAGGGGTAGGTGGTGTGGTAGGAATGGCAATCGTAGCAGGCATCTTTCAACAGCTGTACCACATCCTGCGGAGGTTGCACAGCCGCAATCAGGTCTTGCCCGTTGGGAGCAGTCGGGTTGGCCTTATCGATCTGGAAAAACTGAAGCACCACAAAGGCGCCGAGCAATCCTAGGAGTATTCGCTTAACAAGTGTAGACATGGCAATTGGTTTTAGACTGTGTTGGGATTTCACTTTTGGAGCGAATCCCCAACACAGTCCCTTAGTGGGAAGTAAGGTAATTAAAACTGTTTTTTCAACAAAAAATCAGGGTGGATTGAGTGGTCATTAATACGCGATTTTCCAATGGGCGCAGTCACAGTGAGCGCTGGGAGGGCGGCTTTACCGGCGTCCACTCAGGAACTCCAGTTCCAGGCGGAGCAAGTGGTAGTCCCTTAAGTTATAAATCCATTCGAGTTTGGTTTGCAGGCCCTGTTCGAGGTTGACGATGTAGTCGTGATAGTCTACGGCACCACTTTCATAGGCCGCTTCTGCCGATCGGATCTGCTCATCGGCCAAAGGGAGGAGTTCTTTTTTTGAGAATTCCAGCAGGTTCTTCTGAGCCAGAAACAGGGTCGTCAGTTCCCGCCTTCTATTCTCCAATGCCCTTTCGGTGGCATCGAGCTCGGCCTCCTGAACAGCGACTGCTTTTTCAGCACCTTCTATTCTGGACTGTATGGCTTTGCGGCTAATGGGCAGGCTGAGCCCCAGCTGATAGCCCAGGAAAGGCAGGGTTTCGTTAATCATTTGCAGCTGCCCGCCAGCCAGGATTTTGGGCATCAGCTGACTGCGCTCCCTTGTGATTTGAGCTTCTGCCAACCGCACTTCCTGCTGCTTTTTAAGCAGGTGAGGGTGGCCGCCGCTGACATACCAGTTGGGGGTGGGGACAGGCAAGGGCAGGGAGTCGGGCAAGGCGTAAAAAACGGAATCGGAGTGCAGCCAGTTGTTAAAAAGGGTATGAGCAAGATCGTAGGCTTTCTGTGCTTCTTTTTGTTCGAGGCTGGCCTGTTTTTGCTTGCTGGTGGCAGAGAGTACAGGCACTTTACCGGTTTCACCAAATTCAAACCTGGCTTGTGCTAAATCCACGAGCCGGCTCATCAGCTCTTGCTTCTCCCGGTAGTGCTGCTGAAGATTCTTGGTGAATATCAGCTGGTAGTAGGCTTTGGATACTTCCCGCCGCAATTCCCAGTTGGTCAGTTCTAACTCCGCGTTGCCCAGCAGAACGGCTTCCCGGAGCGCTTCCTCCCGCATTTTTGTCGTGCCCGGCCAGTCGAATGCCTTGAGAAAGCCAGCGCTATGCAAACCGGTAGCGGGGTTGTCCGGGTCCACCATGCCTCCTGCCATAAACAGCTGGATGGAATTACTGGGGCGTGCCGTGCCCATCAGCGCCTGAAGCTGTTCCAGTGCTTTTTGGTCCCGTTTGAGCTCAGGGTAATTCCGTTGGGCAATAGCCATCGCTTCTTCAAGATTTACCGGAAAGCTGGCCTGTGCCGCTAAAGTACCTGTGTTAAGTATTGAAAGCAGTAAGGCTGGTAGGAGGCTCAGGAGTCGTGAGGCATTCGTTTTCATGGTTCGTTTGGACGTTGATCTCGCTACAAAAGTAATGCCCTTTTTCCGAAGCTTCAGAAAAAGGGCATTTTGTAAGGTGTCGTTGCCTTATTTTTATGGCTTAAGGTCTGACTTTTTCCCCTGACAGCCACCTGCTCCCTGCCCTTTTTTGCCGCTGCAGCAAGCTTTGCCGGATTGCCCCGCCTGTTTGCCTGCGCAGCCAGCCTCTGCTTTTTGTTTGTTGCCTTTACAGCCCTGCTGACTCTTTCCCTTGCAGCCTTGCTGATTTTTGCCCGGCTGGCAGGCTTTCGTGGCACCCCTCATGATGGCATCGTAGTCAGCCGTGGTGATGTAGCTGGGCACATAGGCTTCGCCTGCATTTTCGAGGTGCTGAGAAAAAGCAACGAGGTGGTTATTCGAAGCTTCCATCAGGCGGGTGTAGGTAGCTTTCAGGTTGGTATATTCAGTTTCAGCAATGGCTGTTTTCAAATCTCTGATATCCATCTCTTCAATCAGCGCACCTACCTGGAAGGCAGCGGTAAGGGATTGCTGGCCTTTTTGAGTCAGGTCGAGATAGGACTGTTGCAATGCAGCATCATCAAACAACCCTCTTTCGCCCGAGCGCACGGCTTTCGACATTTTGATGCCGTAGCGGTCAGCCAGCTGTTTGATCATTTCCAGGTGGCGTTGTTCCGCTGCGGCAATTTGCGTAAAGGCCTGGGCTTCGAAGAGTTCTGCCATGTCCATATATACATCGTAGGCAAGTTTTTCTTCCTCCGCCATACGGGCGAGGGTGGCACCTTCCTGTTGGGTAAGGATCATTTTTACCTGTGTATTGCCCAGTTGCAGGGTCAGTACCGCCAATAAAAATACAAAGGTCTTTCTCATGGGTTCTGCTTTTCCCGGAAAGGTAGGGTGCCGCTAATAACGAGGCACTAACCCTTGTCATATACAGTGGTGATATAAATCATGTTTTTTCCTGTCTACGGCAGGGCTACGGGGCGGGGGCGGGTGGAAAGGGCGTGGAGAAAGGCTTTGAGTTGATTCCTTTCCGTTTCGGTGAGCCCGAGTGGCTGCAGGATGGGGGAGTGCATAGGCGTTCTTGTGCCTTCCAGCTTTTTGGGTATGATCTGCGGCATCCCCTGATCGTACATAAAGAGGACTTCATCCAATTCCACGATGTTGCCGTGGTGGAGGTAAGGGCCTGTGAAGGCAACGTCTCTCAGGCTTGGGGTCCGGAATTTACCCATGTCCAGGCTGTCGCCGGTGATGTTGAACAAGCCGAGGTCTTCCCCCGGACGGCCAAAGTGGGACTGCCCGTTATTGTGGAACTGCTGGTCGGTCAGAAAGGGGCCATTGTGGCAATTGATACATTTAGCTTTAGTGCGAAAAAGGTGCAAACCGGCAATTTCATCGTCGTTTAGCGCACTGTAGTTGCCTTCCATAAAACGGTCAAACCGGCTCGTACGGCTGCGGATACCCCGCTCAAAGGTAGCCAGTGCCTGAGTAATGCGCTCCACGGTAACCTCCGGGCTGCCAAAGGCTTCCTGAAAACTTTGCCGGTAGGTAGAATCTGAGCTTAACTCTGCGGGCAGGCTTGCTAAATCCTGATTCATCTCGACGGGGTCCTGAATCGGGAAAAGGGCCTGCTCTTCCAGTGTAGCAGCTCTGCCATCCCAGAAAAAAGTTTCCCAGTGCCCGGCATTGAGCAAGGTAGGAGCGTTGCGCGTGCCTAGCTGACGATCGTGCCCAAAGGAAGTCCGCCGACCATCGCCCCAGCCGAGCTCAGGGTCATGGCAGGTGGCACAGGCAATTTGGTTGGAACCGCTCAGTACGGGGTCAAAAAACAGTCGTTTGCCGAGTGCAGCCTTGGCTTTGGAGTAGGGATTATCCGGTGGATAGGTTACTGCGGGTAAAGGGCCAAGTTCCCGGAAAGTACCGTTAGAATCCAGGGTTGGAGCGGGCCATTCCGTTGCAGGCCGGCTGTAGGCGTTGCGCAGGTCGGTGGCTGGCTTGCTGTACCGTGCTCCCAGAGCAACCAGCGTAGCCAGAATCAATAACGGGATGCTGTATTTTGGAAGGTATCGCATGATTTAATTAACCACTGCCCGTAACAAAACGTTGACGGGCAGTGGTTCGGTATGTTGTTAAGGTTTATTGCTTCATGAAGCGCAGCGTACCCCGGCGCTCTCCGTCCCGCAGTTCGAGCAGGTAGGTGCCTTTGGCCAGTTGGCTGGCTTTGAAGGTTACTTGTTGGATGCCGTTGGGTACGGCTTCGGTCCAGATCAGTTGCCCCTGTGCGTTGTAAACGCGCGCGGTGCCATTGGACAGGCCTTCGCCCAGGGTGACATTCAGGCGGTCGCTGACCGGGTTGGGGAAAGCGCTTAGCTCCAGGGCTGCCAGGTCCCGAACACTGCTTTCCATATCGCCGATGCCCGTAAGGTTGAAGACGAAAGTGCCTCCCTCGTTGGCATTGGTGTTCAGGGTCAGCGTGGCATCCAGTGGATTGATTTCACCGGGCCGGAAACCGATGAGGAAAGTATCCTGCGTGCCGGCGGGAATGCTTTCCTGAATTTCAGTAACGAAGAAGTTGACTTCGTCGTCAAGCGCAATGCCGGTGACGAGGAGCGGTACGTTACCCAGGTTGGAAATCGCAAACTGCTCTACGGATTCCATGCCGACTTCAACGTTGCCGAAATCGACGGTGTAGCCGGTCTCCAGTAAGTTCTCATTCTGAGTAATTTCCAAAGTTGCGGTGGGCTCAATACCCGTGCCTTTCAGGACCAGGCTGAAGGTGGTTGCATTGAGGTCGTTGGTAATCAGCGTTACTTCTGCAAAGAATTCACCTGCCTCAGTTGGGGTAAAGCTTACCGGGAACGCAAAAGCCATACTGGGGTCGATTTGCCCCTCAAAATTATCATCTACCGTAAGGGTGAACGGGGCTACGACTCCACTGAAAGGGTCTTCAGCCGGGAAGAGTAACGTCCCATCGCCGTTGTTGCGCAGGATCAGTTGCTGGGTGTTCGTGGTACTGATCAGCGCCTCGCCCAGGTCCAGCGTGTCTCCACTGAGAATACGCTCCGTGTTGACTTCGGCTACAAAATCCGGCAGTGGGATGGGCAGCGTCCAAAGTTCATCTCCCGTTGTACCGTCCGTAGCCTCGAAGAACAAACGGTTGCCGACTTGAATGATGTCGTCAATATCGCTGTCGCCAGCCGGATTGATGTCGGAGATACGCAGTGGCTCATCTTCGGCGACAGGAAATTCGTACAGCTCCTGCCCGAATTCCGGGGTGGTGGCACTGAAGTATAGTGCGTGTCCGGTAAATACGATGTCATCTGGTTCTGAGCTGCCCAGCCCCGGGTTGATATCCGCCAGCAGGTCAATCGAGGCAGACAGCGGATTGCCCTCTTCCTCCACAAAAACCTGGAAGAGTTCTTCTCCGATTTGATCATCTTCAGCGGTAAAAACCATGGTGAGTCCTAAAACATCCGTAAAGTTGCCGGGGTTGGCATCGTCGCCATTATTGAGGTCTTCCACCATGATAGTGCCGGCCTCGGTGCCATCGGTCACCCATAGCTCGTCGCCGTGAGTGCCATCATCGGCCTCAAAAAAGACTAGCCCGCCAAAGACAATCAGGTCACTCGGGCTGGAACTGCTACCGCCGGGGTTGATGTCTTTCACCAGCACGGTGCCTTCCGGGGTGCCGTCTGTTTTCCACAGTTCGGTGCCGTTTTCGCCGTCGTTTGCCCGGAAGAAGACTTCACCGTTCAGGGCAGCATACTGAGAAGGGGAGGCATTGCCGCCATCGCGGATGTCTTTAATGAGCATCGTGCCTTCAGCCGTGCCATCGGTTACCCATAGCTCGTTGCCCACCAAGCCGTCATTGGCAGTGAAGTAGATCTTGTCGCCGACTACAGTTTTGAAGTTCGGGTTGCCGGGGCCTGCGCCTTCCTGTATGTCGATGACCAGGTTGGTACCCGCTGCTGTGCCATCGCTGGACCAGAGCTCTGAGCTGACTATACCGTCGTTTGCGGTAAAGTAGAGGAGGTCATTGAATTTCACGAAGTCAAACGGGCGTCCGTTCTCTTCTCCTTCCTGAATGTCGAGGAGCAGGGAGGTGCCCTCCGGTGTGCCGTCGGTGACCCAGAGCTCGTCGCCAAGGATACCATTGTCCGCCTGGAAATAGATCAGGCCATTGTACTCGATGAAATCAGAGGGGTTGGAGTTGCCAGCGGCAGTTTCCGGGTCGGGGTTGAGGTCGCCCAGCATCATAGTGCCTGCCTCGGTACCATCGGTAATCCAGGGCTCTACACCAACGTCGGGTGCTTCAGCACGGAAGATCAGCAAATCGCCGTAGGCGGCAAATTCCCGGGGCCTTGACTCATCTCCGGGGTAGATATCCTTGACCAGTACGGGCTGTGCGGCCAGTCCGAAGGCCAGGAATGCAAAAATCAGGGTAAAATTGATTTTCATAACACAAATTTATTTAAAGATTATCGTCGTTCTGATTCCAGGACATATTTACGTAGCACGCTTTGGGGCCCGCCGATTGCCGTTTCATCGAAGTATACGTCCAGCTGTATAGCACCGGTGATTTCGTCATACGTGCCTCCGCCGCTAATCCCGATTTCAAACGGGGGCAGCCCGGAGCTCGCCGTACGGGTGATGGTGACCTGTTGTTCAATGACCTCCACAGTGCCGAAGGTGGCGCCCGGGCTGTCGGGCATGAACTTGAGGGCCTCCGGAATGCGGATAAAATGGGAGGCCGAAGAAATATCGAAATCGCTGTAGATTCTCACCATGTTCAGGGCATTGGTGCCTTTATCCGGATTGGGATGCCCAAAGCCGAGGACATCCGGTGTGGTCCGGCTCGCGTAGGCAAAGGCGAAGAATTCATTGGTCCGTCCTGCGGGGACGGGCTCCGCGCCAAAGGAGGTGTAGCCCCAAAGCTGCGGGAAGGTGATATTGGGCGCCCAAATGGGCAGATCTACTGTGCCGCCGAGGGTGAAGTCGATGGTGAGCGTATCCCGGCCTTCCGCAATCTGTACGCCTTCCGTGGGCAGTAGCCGCAGGTGGATAGAGCGGTCAAGCCGTTCTGAATCCTCGTTTCTCGGTGCGCGGATCCGGAGGTTGCCATTGAGCATGCCGGGTTGCAGCAGGAACCGGTTGCCGCCTTCTATTTCAAAATCCGTACCGGGTACGGCATCGCCACTGACGGCTACTTCCACTTCTACAGGTGTTTCCACCGGTTTGTTCAGGAGCAGCTGCACATCCAGGAAACTATCGACAATGACCGCCTCGGAGAGGTTGCCGAAGCCGGCTATTGGTGGCGCGGGGTTGCCGGCCGGCTGTTCTTTTTCACAGCTCATCAGCAGGAGGGTGGTGATGATCAGAAGTGGGAAAAAAGGCTTCATAGGCTATTCTTGAAAAATCAGTTCGAAGGTACGGCCTCGTTCAGAGCCCGGGAATCCAAGGTGAATAAAGTCCGGGCTGACCTGTTCGAGCCGCAGCTGTATCCGGCTCGGGGCAGGCAAGGTATCGAGCCGCTCAAAGCTTAACTCGTAATCAAAAGTGCCGGGTGGGAGCATTAAGTTGCGCCCGAGAGCTGACTCGCCATCTTCCCCGGTCAGGGCCCAGTGTGTGCCCAATATCAGGCTATCCGGCGCTTCGTAGGTTACCATTACCAGCACATCCTCCGTTTGTGGTGCAGCAGAAAGGGCAATGGGGATGATCAAAAGGGAATCCTCTGCAGCCGTAGCACTGAGCTCCACACTGTCCTTCGCCGGCTCATTCACCTGATTGTCGTAGTTGAACCGGATGAAGGCATTTTCGGGATTGAAGATGTTGTCCTCCCGTTGGGTGGGGCGGGGATCCTCGCAACTCACTAGGCTGAGTAGGGCCATTCCCATAAAGATTGCTGATCGTCGCATCATCGTTGCCATTAAGCTCTTCATTAATACCCCGGATTTTGAATTAAGTTCGGATTGGCATTCAGCGCAGACTGAGGAATGGGCAGCGCAAAGCGGTAATCCGGATAAGCAAGGTCACAGTTGGGATTGGCCGGCAGGCAGTCGTCCCGCTCCACACTTCGTCCGGTGCGCTTGAGGTCAAACAACAGGTGCCCTTCCAATGCCAGCTCGCGGCGGCGTTCCTCAAAGATTTCTTGCTGTAGTTCGGTGCCGGTCAGTGTGGTGGGTATTGCGTCGGCTACGGCTCTTTGGTGGATGAGGTTATAATCGGCCTGCGCCAGCGCGTCCTGTCCCAGTGCAGCAAAAGCTTCTGCCCGAAGCAGGTAGATTTCAGAGAGCCGCAGCATGGGGAAGTTGCTGATGGAATTGGGCTGAAGGGCGTATTTGCTGCAATAAACCTGGCCTTCGACCTCTTGGTATAGTTCGCGTCGAATGTCGCCCTCCTCAAATCGGCTGAGTAAGTCCTGAGTGACAATGCAGAAGGGTGGGGTTTCCGGGTCGAGGGGGACACCAACTACTCGAGCCATAGAGGTAATGAGGCCTGAGGAAGTGAGGTCTACATTTCGGAAGCGCTGCAGGTCGAGGTACCAGAGCACTTCGGGGTTGAATTGCTGTTCGCTCCAGGTATCCACATAGTCTTCCGGATTAAGGAGCGTAACCTGCCCGGCATTAATTACCGCTGTGGCTTGTTCGATCACACCTTCCCAGTCACCCTGATAGGCATAGGCGCGGGCGAGCAGCCCCCGGGCAACAGCAGGCGTCAGCCATATTCGGTCAGTAGTGCGGCTGGCGTTGGGGCCCAGCAGTTCAATAGCTTGAAGGAGATCCGCTTCTACCAATGCGTAGCCCTCCGCAGCGGTACGGCGGGCCGGGCGCTCAGTCACCTCAAACGGGCGTTCTGCCAATACAACACCCGGGTGGTCACCTTCTTCGGTGAACGAGAAAGGCTGTGCGTAAAGCCGCAGCAGGTCAAAGTGAGCAATTGCACGCAGCGCCAGGGCTTCCCCCAGCAGGCTGTTTCGGCGGGCTTCCTGATCGGTTTCTAAGGTTTCCAGTGCCTCGATAATGTTGTTGGCCTGATTAAGCAAATTATACAGCACTGCGTAGAAATCGTCAAAATTGTTGTCATCATAACCTGACCCAATAGTGAAGAAGTTACCTTCCCGAAAAGTGGTAATGATACTACTCTGATTGCCCACTACTCCATCAGAGCCTGCGGCAGCCGGGTTGGGCTGCATATTGCCAGCCAGTTCCGGATAGGCAGTGAAGTATTGCCGGTAATAATCATTTACCCCCAGCGTACTATACACCCCGATTACGGCAGCATCCACACCATCGAGCGTACTTAAGGCCTGATTTTTTGAAATCTGATCCTGAGGCTCAATGTTCAGGAAATCCTGGCAGCTGCTCAGCATCAGCAGGAAAATCGCAAAGGTTAGTGCCTTCTTCATCATAGCGTTACAATTAAACCAAACATAAAACTGCGGGCTTCCGGAAATCGGAACCGGTACTCCGCGATGCCATTGCGGTTGGCCCGGCTTCGGGTGGAGTAAAGGTAGCCGAGGTTGTTGGCTTGTGCGGTGAGTGAAAAGCTGCTGATACCCATGGCGTCCAGCCAACGGTCGGGGAGGCGGTAGCTGAGGTTGAGGTTGGCCAGGCGCAGGAAGTCGTTGTCAAACAGGTAGCGGGTGCTGTTGTACTGAAAAGTGTTGTCGATGTGCAGGCGGGGGGTGTCGGTAAGGTCGCCCGGTTGCTGCCACCGGTCCAGCTGATTGGCACTTTGGTTGTTAAATCCGATCTGCCGCCCATCGGTGAAGGTCAGCCCGTCGACTAGGATGTCGCCACCATAGGAATAGCTCACCAGGAATGCCAGGGAGAGCCCTTGCCAGGCAAAGGTATTCGTCATCCCACCGTACCAGTCCGGTGCGGCTTGCCCGATGGGCACCCAGTTGGCGGGGTCATCCAGCAGGTCGTCATCATCGGTAATGCTGCCATCGGGCAGATAGTAAAGAGGCTTACCGTTGTAGGGGTCCACGCCTGCGAAAGGCACGCCGTACAGCACACTGGAATTTTGGCCCACCACCAGCCCCCGGCTGTTAAGTGCCGAAGCCGGAAAGCGCTCCGCCTCAATTCGGGTAAGCTGATTGCGGTTGCGCGCCATATTGAAGCGGGTGGTCCATCGGAGCTCGCCCTGCGTGTTCACGGTTTCCACGCTGGCTTCCCAACCAATATTGCGCTGATTGGCGGCATTGGTCACGATATTGGTAAAGCCACTTTCCTGGGGAACCGGAATGGTGTAAATGGCATCCTCGGTGTAGTGGCGGTAGTGCTCCACGGTGAGGCGGAGGCGGCTTTCCAGGAATTCCAGGTCCACCGCAAAGTTGTACTTGCGGACCAGTTCCCAGGTCAGGCCTTCATTGGCGGGTGCGGTAGGTGCAATGCCGATGTTATTGCCGTACAGGAAGGCATCGTTGTAGCCATAAAGCCCGCGGGCGCTGTAGGTGCCCAGGCGGGAATTGCCCGTTAAGCCGTAGGAAGCGCGGAGCTTGCCGAAGTTGAGCCATGCTGCGCCTTCCATCCAGCGTTCCTGTGTGAAGGCCCAGGCTGCACCAGCGGCCAGGAAGTTGGCGGCCTGCACATCGCCCCCAAAGATAGACGACGCATCCCGCCGCCCGCTCAGGGTGAGGTAGTACCGGTAATCGTAATCATAGCTGGCCTGTGCGTAGAAAGATTCGCTGGCATCCTGATAGTTGGACTCATCGGCGTCGATGTTTTCTTCATCCACCGTCCAGAATTCCCGGAGTTGATCAGAGGGGAAATCCGTAGCGGAAATACGCTGCCGGTAGGTGATTTGTTTGTTGCGCTCCACACCAGCTAGCGTATTCAGGTGGTGATTGCCGAAGGTACGCTGATAGTTCAGCTGCCCGTTGGCGACCCACTGCAGGTTGCCCCGGGTGAAGCGCCGTGCTATGCCATTCCGGGTGCGGCCGGAGCCATTTAAGGCAGATTCGTACTGATATTGCAGTTGTAAATAGCCATCCCAGCCCCCCGACACCCGTACTTCCAGCCCCGGCAGGATTTCGTAGTTTAGCTGCAGGTTGTTGTTGATGTTGAAAGCATCGTGGAAGAACTCATTCTGCGCCAGCGCCGCCACGGGGTTGGGGCGGTTAATGAAAAAGCCACTGTTGTTGAAGGTGCCATCCGGATTGACCGGGGAAAGATTGGGCGGATAGGTGAACGCCCCAAAGTCACTAAAGGACTCCTTGCGTACATAGCCGCCGGAAAAGCCGAAGCGGAGGTTGAGTTTGTCGCTCAGTGAGGTGTTGAGGTTAGACCGCAGCGTGGCTCGTTCCAGCCCGTTGCCCCGGGAGATCGCATTTTCTTTGTAGTAGCCCGCTGAGAGGAAATATTTGGTCCGCTCGTTCCCACCGCTCAGGCTTAGATTGGCATTGAGCACGGAGCCCTGCCGCTGGGTAAGGACAGGCCAGTCCGTTTCGATATCGAGGGGGCCGGCATCGGCGGGGTTTTCTCCAGTTGTATTGAATAAGGTTTCCCGGGCCAGACTGACATACTCTTCCGTATTTAGGTATTCCACCTCATTGATCAGGTTGGAGAATCCGGTGCTCACCCCGCCCGAAATTTGTGTTTTGCCCGCTTTGCCCTGCTTGGTGGTGATGAGGACCACACCGTTGGCAGCATTGGCCCCGTAGATGGCGGTGGCGGAGGCGTCCTTCAGCACCGTAATCGACTCGATGTCCTCCGGGCGGACGAACATGAGCGGATTGAGCTGTTGGTCGAGGGAAGTGCTAAAAGGCGTGTTGGCCGTATTGGTTTCTGAGACATCATAGAGCGGTACACCGTCGAGCACAAAAAGCGGTTGCCCGGAAGCCACGACATCGGTACTGCGCACCGGGGGCAGAGAACCATTGCCACGGATGCGGACTTGTACCGGCAGGCCCGGCTCGCCCGTATTCAGCTCCACTTGTACACCGGCCACCTGCCCTTCCAGCATTTTGTCGAAGCTTTCGATGGGTCGCTGTGGCAGTAGTTCGTCGCCCTCCACTTGCTCGTAGCTGCCCACGAGGTCTTTTTGCTTTTGCTCGCCCGCGTAGGCCGTGACCACCACTTCGTCAATCAGCTGCACATCCGGGTTCAGGATGATGTCGAGACGGGAGCGGTTGCCCACGGCTACGGTCTTAGGCTGCATACCCGTGTAAGAAAAGGTCAGCCGGGCTTCCCCCTCCGGAAGGTCGAGCGTGTACTTCCCTTCGTAATCCGTAGCGGTGCCCCGGTCCGTGCCCGCAAGCAGTACGGTAGCCCCGATCAGGATTTCTCCATCCGCGCTGCGCACAGTACCGGAGACGGTGCGCTGTTGCGCTACAGCAGCCGTGGAGAACAGCAGCCCCAGCAAACACAAAAGCCTGTACATGGATGTAGACTTTGTTTAGATAAAGAAGGGTAAAGATAGGAAGGCTTGGGGTTTTGTGGTGGCTGTGCAAGGTGATTAACGGAAGAATACCTAATGTTGGGGATGGGGAGGAGGGCTACATCATATCAGCCCTCCGATTGATCAGGTTTGAATAGAGTCATAGCGCTACAGAAAGTAGCGGTTTCATCGTTTCACTACCTGCTGTACTTGAACACCCGCTTCCCCAAGGGTTTTAAGCCAATACACACCAGCTGGCATAGCGCTCATGTCTATCTGGTTGGTGAAGGGGCTGCTAAAAACTATCTGGCCATTAGCGTTGTAGAGTGTGATTTCCTCTGGTAGGATATTTGCATTCAGCGTTAGAAATAAGGTTTGACTAGTAGGGTTGGGGTGGATTTTTGACCACCATTCTACTGATGTTTGCTGGGTGTTTGTAATAAGGTCTACCGTGAAGGTACCAGAAGTAGTACAACCGTTAGCGTCGGTTACGGTTAAGCTATACTCACCGGCAGTTAGGTTGTCGGCAAACAAGGTGGCACCGGGTTGGACTTCGGGGTCCCAATTGTAATTGTAGGGTGGAGTGCCACCGTCTAAATCCAGGGTGATCGACCCGTTAGCTTGGCCTTCTTCTTCGGGGAAGATTAAATCTTCAGTCAACACCAGTGGGTCCGGACCTATTTCAATCGCTAGCTCCAGGAAAGTGTCGTTGTTGTCCGTTACGGTAACAGTATACTGACCGGGAGGCAGGTTCATAGGGATTGGGCCTTGAAGGGTGTCTATATTCCATGCGTAGCTGTAGGGTGGAATTCCACCCTGTATAGTTACGGAGAGTGCCGCTTCTGAGTCATCGTGGCAAGGATTGGATGCTGTTTGAGTCAAGCTTCCGGAAAGTGGGAATGGTTCGGGTTCAAACACGTAGTATTCATATCCAATTTCGCCGTCAGTCGCTGCGAAAAGGAGCCGGTCATCCACGAGGCGCAAATTACGGGGTCTGGAATCAAAACTAAACGCTGGATGAATTTCCTCTATCAGGCTGAAGTTCTCACCACTGGCATCCGACTGATATAACTCATGGCCATCGCCGCCAGACAAGGACGCAGCGACGACGAGCCGGTCGTTGACTGTGATTATATCTGAAGTATAGGTGCCAAATGAAATGTCAGAGAAATCTGCCACATATACAGTGCCCTCGGGCGTTCCGTCCGTTTTCCAAAGCCCATCTGCAGCCCCATCGTCGCCGAAGAAAAATACTTCATCATTGAAGGTTTCAAGTACATAAGGTGGGGTAAATGAGTTGGCGGCAGAAAATAATTCTATCGTGTTGTCCGCCGTCCCGTCGGTGATGTACAGGCTTGTCAAATCAAAACCATCTGGTGAAGCCACAAACAAAATTTGGTTGCCGATTGGGTGTAATTCATAGTCGCTTTCCAAAAGTGCTGAGGCACTTCCCTCAGCGATATCCTTTACCAGTTGGGTGCCTTCTTCGGTGCCATCTGTGC
Organism: uncultured Phaeodactylibacter sp.; assembly: GCA_913057245.1. Classification (GTDB taxonomy): domain Bacteria; phylum Bacteroidota; class Bacteroidia; order Chitinophagales; family Saprospiraceae; genus Phaeodactylibacter. The sequence continues at coordinate 151,974 of CAJXNH010000004.1, read as the reverse complement.
GCCAAAGCTCCGTGCCGATTCCATCACTGTCTGCCCAAAAATATAGCAAATCACCGGCAGCTTGAAAATTACGGGGGGCGCTACTGAAGTTATTGGCTTCATAAATGTTCTTGAGCATAAAGGTAACTTCTTCAGTGCCATCTGAACGCCAAAGCTCCCTGCCGTTTGAACTTGTAATTCCACTATCATCGCCAAGGTAGTATAGTATGCCATTCCAGCCATAAAAACTGTAGTCGTGCCGCTCCCCTAAGCGTCGCAACGAGTAGTAAAGCCACAATAGCACGAATAGGTACAAAGAAAGCGCACCGCAGTGCTGAAGCCCTGCGATGCGCCTCCAGACATAGTCTTACTTCAGAAAAGCATACTTCTCCGCATACTCCAGCATTTGCTCCGTAAAGTCAGCCGGGTACTCCACTTTGATGTCGGTGATGGCTCCATCCTCACCGGTTACCGGCACGAGGCGGGGGTTGATAAAGCCACCGTAGGGCGGGATGTTGAGTTTCTCTGACCGGCGCAGCACTTCCGCATGCAGATCGGCATCCACCTGTACGCCGTAGGTTTCGATCAGGTTTTTGCCGGCTTCATAATCGCCCTGCGACTTGATGCGCTGCACCTCGCGCAGCAGCTCGCCAAACAGCTCCCGTACTTTCGCGTAGTCCTTGATGTCGATGTAGGTCTTGCCGTCGCGCTTGACAATTTCAATAGAGCCATTGGCCGTACCTTGCTCTATCGTCCAGCGGGAGATCATCTGCCGGTCGCGCATGTGGGCCTGCTCGATGGTGTTGCCGGGCTCAATGCGCCGCAGTTGGAGCATATAGCCGTTTTTGAGGTAGCCATCGTACTCTGCCTTAGCTACTTCGTCGGAAGGGATCAGCCCGAGTTCCTGCATTTTGGGGTCCATGATGTAGTAGAGGGCGACCAGGTCGGCGCGGGCTTCTTCCAGAGGAGAGGCGTAATTCTTAAGAGTCTCCTTAGGTGTGGCTACGCCATCTTCAAGCTGTCCGGAAGCATGGCCGACTACCTCGTGGAGGGCAGTGTGCATTTTGCCGCCCAGGGAACCGTACTCCCGGGCGCGGGCCATTTCTTCCTCATCATGGGAGAATTCCTGCAGCAAGCCGGGGCCGTCTGCTTTTTCGTAGGCCTGAATGATGTTGCCCAGGCTCACCGACTTGGAACCATGCTTGGCGCGGATCCAGTTGGCATTGGGCAGGTTGACGCCAATAGGCGTGGCGGGGGAGGCGTCCCCGGATTCACCGGCTACGGCTACCACACGGTAGGTAATGCCAACGACGTCCTTCTTCTTGTGCTCATCCATGATGGGCGAGTTGTCCTCGAAGTACTGCGCGTTTTCGGAAACAACAGCCATACGCTCGGATGCATCAAAGTCTTTGATCTGAACGATGTTCTCGTAAGAGCCTTTGTAGCCCAGCGGGTCGTTGTAAACCTCAATGAAGGAATTGATGTAGTCAATGTCTCCCTCGGTAGCTGTGACCCAGGCGATGTTGTATTTGTCCCAGGTTTCCAGATCGCCGGTTTTGTAATACTCAATGAGGAGCCTAAGGGCATTGGCCTGCGCTTCGTTCTCCGCGACCTCCACGGCTTTCTCCAGCCAGGAGATGATTTGCTGAATGGCGGGGCCGTACATCCCGTCGGCGTGGTAAACGGCTTCCTCCAGCGCTCCGCTTTCATTGCGGATCACCTTGGAATTGAGGCCCATGGAGACGCGCTCGTTTTCCAGGTTGGCTTTCAGGTTCGCGTAGAAGGCTTCGGCCTCCGCCTGCGTGATGTCGGGGTCGTAGAAGTTGATGGCTGAAGCTTTGACCAGGTCATCGGCGCTTTGGTTGATCTTCTTGGCGTCTACTTCCGGGTCGAACATGGCAGTGAGGGCTTCATCTGAGAGGGTAGCGCCCACGGCACTCATCAGCTCCTGAAAGTAGGCCTGTGAGAACTCGGGCTGGAACTTGTCATTAGAGTAGTGGTGGTGGATACCATTGGAAAACCAGACATTCTTCGCATACACGATGAAGTTGTTCCAGTCTTCGCCCGACTTGTCGCCTTCGTAGCCGGCCACGATTTTGTCGATGGCATCGCGGATAGCCAGGTTGTGGCGGTAGTTTTGATCGTACATGATATCGCGCCCGCTCAGCCCGGCTTCCACAAGGTAGTACACCAGCTTTTTCTGATCCAGGCTCAGCTTGTCGAAGCCCGGCACCCGGTAGCGGATCATCTTTTTGTCGGCGAAGGTTTCCGTCAGGTACTGAAAGCTCTCGTCGGAATCCTCGGTGGCGGTTTCAGTGGTGTTTTCGGTGGTTGGTTCTGCATTTTGATTGCAAGATGCGATAAGGGCAACGAGCCCCAGCATCCATAGCCATTGTTTACACATAATAAGGTATGATGGTTAGAAAATGAGTTGGATGAGTCTGCTGAAGATACGTTAAATTATGAAAAATATTAAGCAGGGCCTGGTGATTCCAGCAGCGCCAAAAGGGCGGGCTTCCGGATATCGTCCTCTTCCTTGCCCTTCCCCGGGGCATACTCCGCTTACGAACGAAAATAGAATAAGTACCTAAATTATTTCTAATTTTATCAGGCCTTAGTCTATATGTTAACAACAGATGCCCAACTCTTGAGATGGTGAACGCCCGATCAATATTCTTCCTGTTATATGCCCTTTTGGGGCTTTGCACTGATGGCTTTAGTCAAAATCAACCCGGTAAGGAATTGCACATCAAAAAAGCCACAGGTGCCATAATCCTGGATGGCATAATCAACGAACCTGACTGGCAGGCTGCGGATGTTGCGGATGATTGGTACACCAATTACCCGGTAGACACGCTGAGAGCGCCTTTTCAGACGGAAGGCCGTTTTACCTTTGACGACGAGTTCTTTTATGTCTCTTTTGTCTGTTTTGACGATGAAACGCCGGACATCGTCAACTCCCTGCGGCGCGATTTTGATTATTCGCTAAATGATAATGTAGGGTTTGCAGTTGGGCCTTACAACGATAAGCTGAATGGCTTTTTCTTCGTTATTACCCCTGCCGGTGTTCAGATGGAAGGCACGGTGACCGGTGGTGGGACGGGCGATAATTCCTACAGCACTTTCTGGGATAATAAGTGGTATTCCAAAGTAGTCCGCTACGAGGATAAATGGATCGCCGAGTTGGCTATCCCGTTCAAAAGCTTCCGCTATAAAAGCAACATCCGCGAGTGGAATATTTCCATGGACCGCTGGGAGCTGAAAAGAAACCGAAAGACCAGCTGGATTCGTACGCCTATACATTTTGTTTCGGCCTCCTTCCCGTACGGCGGGCAATTGGTGTGGGATGACCCCATCCCCCCGGCTAAAACCAATATCTCCTTTATTCCCTACATTACAGCTAATACTTCCACTGACAACGAGGTGGAACCGGTGGAACAAAATAGGGGCTTTCAGACAGGATTCGACGCTAAGATTGCCATTACGCCCTCCTTAAATCTGGACCTTACAGTAAATCCTGATTTTTCTCAGGTAGAGGTTGATGATCAGATCATAAACCTGACCCGCTTCGAATTCCAGTTCCCGGAAAGACGGCAGTTTTTTCTGGAGAACAGTGATTTATTCGACCTGGCGGGTTTTCCCGGAGCAAGGCCTTTCTTTTCCCGTCGTATTGGGTTAGCGCCGGACTCCTCCGGTTTGTTCCAGCAGGTCCCCATTGCCTATGGTGCCCGGCTCAGTGGTTCCCTGAGTGAAAAGTGGCGGGTGAATGTCTTGAACATGCAGACGAGAGAAGAAGCCTCCATTGGCTTGCCTGCTCAAAACTATACCGTTGCGGCCCTGCAGCGGAACTTCTGGGCACAATCCAACGTCACCCTTAGTTTTGTGAACAAACAGAGTTTTGGAGTAGAGCCAGAGGATTCCACCAAATTCTTCAGCGACAACGTGTTTCGGGAAGTGCAACTGGGAGACCGGACGGAACTAAGGTCGAATACCTACAACCGGGTCGTTAGCCTCGATGTGGAGATGTCAAGTAAGGATACGAAATGGTACCACAGTTCTTTTATCGCTAAATCGTTTGATGATTTTAATGCAAGGGAGAACCTTTCCGGATTGCTGTTCGGCCGTTATTCCACGCGCACCCTCAGCATTTGGTCCGGGTTTTCGTTCATCAATGAGTTTTTCAATGCGGAAGCCGGTTTTGTGCCGAGTATACGGGTTTATCCGGGGCAGTATTCTTTTTTTGGAAACGCAGCCTATCAGTTTTTTCCGAAAAAGGAATCCATAATCAGAATGGGGCCTTTCCTGAGTTTTGATCATACCTACATACCCGGAGGGACCAATACCGACCGAAGCTATGGGCTGGGCTATCAATTCGAATTCAATAATGCCTCATCGCTGGAGCTAAGCTACAATTACGTTTACCAGAGGCTTACTAATAGTTTTAACTTGCTGGACCCGGATGAGTTTACGGGGTTTATGGAAGGAGAGGAATATAATTGGAACGCTGCCTCAATTGAATACAGGAGTAACCCACGAAAACGGTTTTTCTACCAAATCAGCGGTAGCTACGGGGGCTTTTATAATGGCGAGAACTTTAATCTGTCAGGAGAGCTTGCCTATCGCTATCAGCCTTATGGGAATGTGGCATTACGCTTCGATTTCAACGATTTGCGGCTTCCGGAAGCCTACGGACAGGAGCAGCTTTTCCTGTTTGGGCCCCGCATCGATTTGACTTTTACGGATGAGATTTTTTTGACGACCTACGTACAGTACAATAACGTTTTGAACAATATCAACCTGAATGCCCGCTTTCAATGGCGATATCAGCCGGCCTCGGATTTGTTTGTCGTCTATACAGAAAACTATCTTCCTGAGAACTTTGGCAGCAAAAACCGGGCGCTTGTGCTAAAGCTGACTTACTGGCTGAACCTCTAAAGCATGGACCGATTTCCGGGAAAGGTATAAAGCTGTTTGGGTTAGATTTTGATTAGCCTCCTGGTCATAAAGGTGCTGTTGGATAATCTGATTTTAACAAAATAAATCCCTTTGCTTAATCCGGAGATGTTGATTTCCCGGCTGTTGCCATGATAAACAAGCCTTGAATTTACATCGTAGATTTCGATGGAGGCTAATTCCGGCCCATTAATATGCAGCATACCCCCGGTGGGGTTTGGAAATAGCCTTACAGGACTACCTGTGGGGGCTTCAGTAAGGTTCACAACATCATGGGTGGAAAATGATATGAGCTTTGCCTCCTCCGAGAATGGAGGGATACTGAAGGCCTCAGAGGTCATGAAATACGAATCGGGGGCTATATGGGTAATGGCTTCTATTTGTTCAAGCCCAAGGCTGGTAAGGGGGATTCGCGTATTGGTCCCGGAGAAGACATCGCTGCCCGAAAAGCCTTCACTAATCCACAGGAAGGGCTGTAGCAGCAGGGTGTACCCCACTGAATACAACTTACCAGTGGTCTTATTAAAGGTGGCACCGGTGATTAACCCTTCGCTGTTTAATGCAGTGGGTAAAGGGCTGACAGCATAGTCCCCACTCATCTTTGGAATCGGGTAAGCCTTAGATATTCCTGTAACCCAGTTTTTTGTTAGCAGGATTAGCGTAGTGTCTAAGGTGAATAATGCTTCTGCGTCCCATTCCGTGTTATTAGGGTTGGATGGGAAGTCCAGCTGATCTGCGTAGTTAAAATTTATGATTTCTGCTAAGACATGGGTGGTGTCCAGATAGTCGTTCTTGTTGATCTTATAGATTTTCAAGTCCGTTCTGTTGCCGTTATTATTTCCAATGTCGCCTATGTAAATGGATGTGCTGTCCTGACAGATATCCTCCCAGTCTGCATTTGTGGCATTATCGATTGTAATGGTTCTGGTTATTTCGCCGGTGGCCGGATCTAGTTCATAAAGTATATTTTCATTACCGGAATCATTATGGCTGACGAGCCGGTTGCTGAAGAAGATCACGCCCGAGGATTCACTCAGAACAGCAGGCAGATTGTACTGTTCTTCCACGTCAGTGATCTGGGCAGTGGTACGAAGCGCTCCGAAGAGCAGTAGGGCGGCTAAGGTTAATTTTTGCACAATATGTCTGTCTTTTATTACGCATTTGGAACCGTCATGCCGGTAAATGCCAATATTGTGGTTCCAGAACTGTTGCAATAAGCCGGGTAAGGCTTTTTCAAGAAGGTTATAGTTAAACAACTCAAAGCGGGCAGGCTCGCTACACTCTGGCCCGTAATTGTTGCTGCTATCGGTATCCGCAGTTTCCAAGGGCGGGTCAAAAAAGATTCGCTCCACTACTTTTTACCAAAATAATTCAGCTGAATCCAATCTCCATTCATGGTGTACTGAGTCTCATTTGCCGGATTTTTAAAGACCAAAAAGAGTGTGTCTAAGCCACTCGCTGGGTTGATGGGCACTTCAAAAACTTTAAAGTCTCCTTTGTCTTCATTGAAGTATTCGATGGTTTGCCTGCCCAGAAGCATGCCGTTCTCCCGGCCTTTTCTGACCTCCACTTCACCGTAGTAGGCGTAGTCGGCCCCAAATGCTGCCCCGATGCTGATGCTGCTTAAGTGGTCAAAGCTGATCGGATCGAATTTGAAGTGTTTTCCATCTTTTATGGACCCTACCACTGTCCGGCCGTCTGTTTCCCAGACCCCCAGTTCCTTATCCAGGTCAATGGCGTGCTCCAGCTCCATTTTGGGCGGGATAAATGTAAACTCTTCTACTACGGAAAGAGCAGACCCCTCAATATCTGGATGCCCTTCGTCCAGGTAAGAGGCCATAAGCACATACTTGCCAGCCTCCGCATCTTTTGGATGTTTGTTAAAGGTCAATTCTCCGGACAAGGGCAATAGCTTTTCACTGACTTGCTTTTCCGGGTCCAGGGACAAAATATAATTCACCATGGCATCCACTTCTTCCACGGTCAGCTGAGGGTGGGGTGCCATCATCGTTTCCCCCCAGATACCCTGACTCCCTTTGATGACGCGGTGAATCAGTGTTTGTTTGTCCTTTTTGTCATAGCGTTTGGCAATGTCTATATAGCTCGGGCCCGCTACTTTTTTATCTTTTGCATGACAGGCCTTGCAGTCCGAGGCATCGATCAGGCTAAGCCCTTTGGGCATTACGTTTTGCTGATGGCCCACGCTTGCGAGAATGAGGTCTTCTCCTTCCGGAATGTAGTTGAGGGTCACTATTACTTTTGAGGGATCCAGCGTCCCGTCAGAGGTGCTGCCGTCTTCCAGGTCGCTCACGGCTACTTCGTACCTGACCTTTTTGTTGGTCCAGTAGGTAGTGCCATGATCACTTAGTGCGATTTGCAGAGCTGGAGGTTCGTTGCCGGCCATTATTTTTTTGTTCACGCTGGCTTGTTCGCCCTTCGTATCAGTCACGATCAATTTTACATCATAGATGCCGGGTCTTTCAAAGGTATAGGTGAAAGCTGAAGCGCCCTCCTGCATTACTTCCTCTCCAATAATCCAGGTGTAGGTGAGTGGGTCCTGATCGTAGTCCATAGACTTAGCCGCTGAAAATTGGACCGTAAGGGGTACAGCGCCTGTTTCTTTGTCGGCCTCGAATCGAGCCACAGGAGGGCGGTTCCCTCTGTTGTAAGTAATGACGGATAAGCGGGCATCCAAATTCCGGCTGTTCCATTTTTGGCCATATTCCAGGACATACAGTTTGCCATCTTTGGAAAACAGCATGTCCATCGGGTGGGAGAACGCTGTGCCCGGCATAAAGGGATCGGCCTGAACAAATTGGTGGTTGTCATCAAGATGTACCACGTAGATCCAGTCTCTCATCCATTCATAAACAAACCATTTGCCATCAAAATAGGAAGGAAAGGTATGTTCAGATTCCGGATAATCCGAAGCATGGTAGATAGGGCCTGACATGGGATTGACGCCTCCCGATCCCAGCCACGGAAATTCATCAGAGGCTTCGTAACTGTACCAAATCATGGACTCTTGGATGGGCGGCAGGTTTCGAAGCCCGGTATTATTGGGGGAATCGTTGATGATGTTTTGGGGGTCGAAAACAGGGCCGGATGCTTTTGAACGGAAATCATAGTCTGTATACATTTGATTATTCCCGCGACTGTACGGCCAGCCATAGAAACCCGGTGCTTTGGCCTGGTTGAACTCTCCCATGCCAGCCGGGCCCCGCAGGCTGTCGGGGGCGCCGGCATCCGGGCCGACATCGCCCCAATACAAATCATTGGTCTCGGAATCAATCGAAAACCGGAACGGGTTCCGGCACCCCATCACGAAGATTTCCGGGCGGCAGTTTGCTGTCCCTACCGGAAACAGGTTGCCTGCCGGAATGGAATAGCTGCCATCTTCTTCCGGCTTAATCCGGAGGATTTTACCTCTTAAATCATTGGTGTTTGCTGCTGATATTTGGGCGTCAAAATGTTCGCGCCCGGGCCTTTCGTCAATTGGGGCGTAGCCGGAAGATTCAAACGGGTTGGTGTTGTCTCCCACGCCTATGTACAGCAGGCCATCTTTCCCAAACTCCAAAGAGCCGCCACTATGACAGCATTCCCGAATTAAGGGGATTTTCAAAAGTATCTTCTCGTCGGTCAGTTGGTCATCTGCTAAAGTGAAACGGGAAATATACTGTGTCGCCTCTGATATGTTGGGCGAGTAGAATACATAAACCCAGTGGTTGTCCTGATAATCCGGGTCAACCGCGATGCCCAGTAAGCCATCTTCGTTATCATAGTGCACGTCCAGGGTGTCTAAGGTTTTTACCTGCCCGGTGTGATAGTCATAGAGCTTAATGTCACCTCTTCGCTCGACATAGATGATGCCTCTGTTCCCTAACTCATCGAGCTCCATGGGTTCGTCCAGGTTGAAATCCAGCACCTGCTTACTGAAACGGGTTTCCTCAGGGACGCTGAATGTTGTAGCTTTTGAGTAATCCAGGCTGTTATTGCCGATCGCAAACCTGGTCCCCTCCAAAACCTGCTTTAGAAACAAGGGGTCCTGATACGTTTCTTCTTTATGCCCCAGGGCGGTATAGAAGGCTCTCCCGCCATCGAAGTGATGCTTCCAGGCCATAGGATGGTTGGCGCCGTTGCGGCCACCTTCGTAGGAGGATTCATCAATTTCCATTAATACCTCGATGGCAGGATTGATGGATTTGAAGTTGTACCACTCCTCTTCAAGGGTCCAAACTTCGGGGAGATGCTGACAGCAAGGGTCTTCTCTTTTGATACAATGCAGTTCAGCTTCCTGAATGGCCGGATGCCCGTCAAAGTAAGCCCCGACCAACTGATTGTACCAGGGCCAGTGGTACTCTGTATCGGTCGCCGCATGAATGCCCACAAAGCCTCCGCCCGCCTGAATGTAGCGCTCGAAGTCCGCCTGTTGGGCAGCATCTAAAACATCACCGGTGGTATTCAGGAAAACGACCGCTGAAAACTGTTCCAGCGTATCTTCAGTAAAATAAGCGGCATCCTCGGTGAGGACGACCTGTATGCCTTCTGATTCGTATAACGCTTTTAGGGCGGTAGCTCCAGCTTCTATAGAAGTGTGCCGGAACCCTTCCGTCTTCGAAAAAACAAGCACGCGCTGCTCTCTTTTCGAGCACGAGCAAAGAAGGGCAAGGCACAAAAAAAAGAATAACGATTGTGCATGGATAGCCTGCCGAAAGATTCCAGCTCTGTTGATCATCCTGTGAAATATTTATCTGATGCTCCTAAAGTACGGGTAATAAGGTGGGTAAACTACTACAGAGGGGCCAAAATTTTTTACAGAGGCTCAAATATAAGCTCCATCTGTTATAGGCATTTTGAATCGTCTAACTTGAATCCACGAATGTTTTTTATCCCATCGCCCTACATGCACTTAAAAAATAAGTTGGATCAGTTCGCTGAAGATACGCCAAATAACAAAAATGGTGAGTACGAACAGGCCAAGTAATACCAGGGCGACCAAAATCACCGGTCCCCAGGCGCTGCCCTGATGCCTGCCCTCTTTGTAGTGCTCTTCCATGAGGTGGAGGTTGCGGCGGTTGGCTTTGTACCCGAGGTCGAATAGGTCGCCGAGGATGGGGATGGCGCCGAAGATCACGTCCAGTACAATATTGCCAATCATCTTAAAGAGGACCATACCGCTCGCGCCCTTGCGGGCCATCACCAGTACCAGCAACCCGGAAATACCAAAGGTGAGGGCATCCCCTGCACCGGGAATGAGGCCCAGCAGGAAGTCTGCTCCAAACCGGATATTCGTACCGGGGATACGGTAGCGGGTATCGAGCAGGTCCGAAACGGTATCCAGCCATTTCAGGTCTTCGTAGGGGGTGGGAGAAGGGGATTGGTGAGCCATTAGCGTTTGTCGCGTTCGAAGTACAGGTAAAAGTACATACCGGATCCAAAGTCTTCGATATCTGTGGAGGCCAGCCGCCAGCCATCTGCCGCGTACTCGTCCAGCTTTTGTTGAATGTCTTTGGTAGAATCTTTGAGGATATGTGCCCGGTCCAGGGTGAGTTTGCTGTAGTAGATCAGGGATTCTACACGATATTCTTTCATGATGTTCGGATAATTAGTTAGGTCACAAATTACCGAATCCCTATGGTATTACAAATAGTGGACCGCATTCATCATCATTCCGTTGCTCCAGTCTATAGTCCGAAGGGCGATACGGTAGTGGTCTACCTCAAAATCTTCGGATCGCTGCCCAATCTGGAAAAAGCAGGAAGGCGTGATGTACACGGTGAGGTTGCGCTTGGTCACTATTTTTTCAACGTGGTAGTGCCCGGTAAAGACTTGGACGGGATGAGGATGTTCGAAAAAAACGGCCTGTACGGCTTCCATATTGCGCAGGCTGTGCTTGCTGTCCATAAAGGGGACGCCTCCGGGCAGGGGCGGGTGGTGCATAAAGACGAGCGCCGGACCCTCTATGGCTTTGAGGGCATTGGAGAGCCATTCGAGTTGCTTTGCCGGCATTTCATAAGTGGTGGTATCCAGAAAAAGGACCGTGCGGTCAGCGTACTCCCGGCTGAAGTACAGCTCTTTGCCTTTGAGCAGGTCCTCCCGTCCGAATGCCCTGGCAAGCAGTACCGGGTCATCGTGGTTGCCTGACATCACTTCGTAGGGCAGGCCGGACTCATCCAGATGGTGTTTTATCCATGCATAAATGCGGGCATCCCCGTCACGGTAGCAAAGGTCGCCGGAGATAATCAGGAGGTCTGGGTGCTGAGCTTTAGCTTTGTCGAGGATTCGGAGGAAATTCTGCCGGACGTCCACGCCATAAGTATCTTCGTTTTCCAAGCCTATGTGCAGATCGGTCAGTTGTACAATTCTCATAGTAAGGGGCCGTCGTTGATTGCTTGTTGCTAACGTCGTTAGCGGTTCCTAAATTTTACGAAGCGGTAGTTATTTGGGTATTAAGGGTTGCTGGGCCTAAGTGTAAGGTAAAGCAGAGGCTCAGGGTCATCGGGCAGGTGGACAATCCGCTCGAACCGGAACCCCAGCCGCTCCAGCAGTTTCCGGGAGGAGGTATTGGCCTCTACAGTGATGGCGGTGAGCTCTGTCAGGCCAATTTCGTTGAAGGCGGCTTCGATGAGCCGTTGGGCGGCTTCCCGGGCATAGCCCTGCCCCTCGTAGGCGGGAAGTAGCCCAAATCCTAAGTCTACACCCTCAAGCCCCTGCCGGTCGTACAACCCGCAGCAGCCCATTTTTGCACCATCGCTTTTACGGATGAGCGTATAATTGGCGTAACCCAGCCGCTCATACTGCGGGCGGATGCGTTCGAGGATGTAGTTTTCTGCGTCCGCTATTGTGTATACCTTTCGGTCGCCAATGAACTCCAGCCACTTGGGCGTATTGAGCAGCTCAAGAATGAGGCCGGCATCCGGGAGGTCGGTCACCTTAAGCCAGAGGCGTTCCGTTTCAAATTCAGGAAAAAGGGGCATTATTCAGGTTTATTTCCGGAGCTGCGGATGTTGACGAGCTTGCGCAGAAGATCAAACCAGAAGGGCGCGCCCAGGGAAACCGCAAGGGCCGTAACCGTCCAGCCCAAGAGCTTCAGGACCACATCGTACCAGGTCACTTCCGACCAGTCTACATTTTTCCAGCCCAGTCCCAGTGGGGACTTAACCGACTCAACCTGATCGTTGATCATTTCCTCCAGTTTGTTGAGGGAGGCGTCAAACTCCGGTGACATTTGGGGCGGGGCGATTTCCAGCCCGTCTTTGCCATTAACATAGTCTTCGGCCAAAGTCAATACCTGTTGCAGCGTCTCCGGGTCAGATTCCAGGCGCTCGTAGATGGCCAGGGTGTCGGCGTTGAAGACTACCGCTATGAAGAAGCCCATGCCCACCAGAATCTTTTGGGTATAGCGCTTGTACCAGCCAGAGGCCCGGTCCATTACATCATTATACCAGGTGCGGACTTTGCCTTTGAAGGCCTCCACATCGTGCTCGGATTCCCGCAGGAATTGTTTCAGGACGTTTTTCAGGTCGGCATCCGGGAGCGTTTCCAGTTTTTCCTCTATACGGTCAAAGCCTTCCCCGTTCAGAATAGTCTCCATCAGGATAGACTGAAAGGAACGGTCGCTAAGGTAAGAAGGGGAGTAGCGCTTTTTGCCGTATTTGTAGGAGAGCTGCTTGTACAGCGCATTTTCCTTGAACGCCGCGACCAGCCGGTCGTCTACTTCCGTGGAAGCCAGCATATTGCGCAGGGCCTTTTCAAGGTTGCGCCCGCGCAGGGAGAAGGCCGAGGCCACGAGCTCCATCATCGTGGTGGCCAGCAGGCTGAGCAGGAGCAGGACGAAAATCAGGCCAATGACGACCTGTAGCATTCCAATCATAGTGTTGAGGTCTTAGTTCGGGGTTGAATTTAAGCATTCTCAGTCACATCAGCGCCTCACCGAGCCTGCAATTCCGACTAATTTTGAAAGTTGTGCTTTATGGTTGTGGATTTAGTTTTGAAAAACAATTTAAAATCGTAATTTAATTCCGGATTGAGTCGCAATAGCGGAATTATAAAACAAATCAGGTGCGGGTTCCCGTTGTATGGGGAAATGTCACTGCCGTAGTATGCGCCTCGTCATATCGTATGCCCTTAAGACCATAGATCTTACAGCAAATATAAAACCAATTACATATGAGCTACGACACCAAAAATCTCCGCAATGTCGCCTTACTTGGCCACCCGGGGAGTGGCAAAACATCCTTCACAGAATGCATGCTCTTTGAAGCAGGCGATATCCAACGAATCGGCTCGGTAGAAGAAAAAAACACGCAATCCGATTATACCAACATCGAAAAAGAACGGGGCAACTCTATCTTCGCCTCACTGACGCACGCCGAGTGGAAAGATTCTAAAATTAATATTCTGGATACACCTGGTTTTGACGACTTCATTGGTGAGGTGGTTTCCGCCCTTAAGGTGGCCGATACCGGACTTATGGTGCTCAACGCTCAAAATGGCGTGGAAGTAGGCACCGAACTCATTTGGGACTATGTGGAGCGTTTCGAAACGCCCTGCCTTTTTGTGATCAATCAGCTGGATACGGAAAAAGCAGATTACGATGCGACCCTGCAGCAGGCGCAGGACCGCTTTGGCGAAAAGGTGATCCCGGTACAATACCCGTTGGAGACTGGCATAGGCTTTAATAAAATCATCGATGCCCTGCGCATGGTGATGTACGTCTTCCCCGATGGCGGCGGCAAACCGGAGAAACACGATATTCCGGCGTCTGAAATGCAGCGCGCCCAGGAAATGCACAATGCACTGGTGGAAGCGGCAGCTGAGAATGACGAAGGTCTTATGGAGCGCTTCTTCGATGAGGGTACCCTTACCGAAGAAGAGTTGACGGAAGGGCTGCGTATCGCCATCGCGCATCAGGATATTTTCCCGGTTTTCATCAGCTCTGCCATCCGCAATATGGGTAGTGGCCGTATTATGGGCTTCATCAATGATGTATGCCCTTCACCTGCTGACCGCCCGGCGGCAAGGCTTGTGGGTACCGAAGAGAAGCTGGCCTGCGATAGCGAAGCCGAAACCACCGTTTTTGTCTACAAGACAATGACTGAGCCACAAGTTGGGCTGGTCACTTATTTTAAGGTGTACGCCGGTACGCTGAAGGCTGGTGATGAACTGGTGAACCAGAAGAATCAGACTACAGAGCGCTTCGGGCAAATCTTCATCGCAGAAGGTAAAAACCGCGAACCGGTTACGGAATTAAAAGCCGGTGATATTGGCGTTACCGTTAAGCTCAAAAATACCCATACCAATAATACACTCGACGAGAAAGGCACGGATATCCAAATTGATCCGATTCACTTCCCGGAGCCACGTATCCGCGAGGCCGTTCAGCCGATGAGCGCCAACGATATGGAGAAGCTCTACAAAGCGCTGCATCAGATCGAAGAGGAAGACCCTACGCTTATCGTGGAGCAAAATGCTACGCTGAAACAGACTATTCTGCACGGGCAGGGGCAGTTGCACCTTGATCTGATCAAGTACCGGATTGAGAAAGTGCATAACGTAACGATGGAATTCACCAAGCCACGTATCTCCTACCGCGAGACCATTACCCGCAAGGCCGACAGCATGTACCGCCACAAAAAGCAAACAGGCGGTGCCGGGCAATTTGCCGAAGTGCACCTCCGGGTCGAGCCTTTCACAGAGGGCATGCCTGATCCGGATGGGCTGAGTGTACGCAAGAAGGAAGTGGAAGAACTGCCCTGGGGCGGTAAGTTAGCCTTCTACTGGTGCATCGTCGGTGGTTCTATTGATGCCAAATACTCCAATGCAATCAAAAAAGGGCTGCTGCAGCGGATGGAAGAAGGGCCGCTGACCGGCTCTCACTGCCAGGATATCCGCGTAAGTATTTACGATGGTAAAATGCACAGTGTGGATTCCAACGATATGGCCTTCATGCTGGCCTCCAAGCAGGCATTCCGCGCGGCATTCAAAGAAGCGGCACCTCAACTGCTGGAACCTATTTATAAACTGGAAATCCTCTGCTCTGATGATGCTATGGGGGATATCATGGGCGATCTGCAGACCCGCCGCGCCATCATCATGGGCATGGACAGCGACGGGCACTATCAGAAAATTACCGCACACGTGCCACTCGCAGAACTTTATGAATACTCTAACCGATTGCGTTCCCTGTCTCAGGGGCGTGCCAAATTCCATCAGGAATTCCTGGAGTTCCAGTCTGTACCGCATGACCTGCAGGCAGATCTGATGAAGGCGCATGAGGAAGAGCTTTCTGAAGCTTAGCTTCTCTTATTTTCAAACTAATGGTGTATGAAAAACCGGGAGTCAGCAACATCGCTGCACTCCCGGCTTTTTTTTCTCATGAAAATCAGGAAAGCTCAATCACCAGGTCATCTTGTTCCACCAGCGTTTTCTCGGTCAGGTAAATCTTTTTGACGGTACCCGCTATTGGAGAAGTGACGGTAGATTCCATCTTCATTGCTTCAATGGTGAAGAGTGGGCTGTTGGCGTTTACTTCCTGTCCTTCTTCTACCAGGATTTTGGAAATGTTCCCCTGTAGCGGGGCGCCCACCTGCTTATCGTTTTCTACTTTGCGGTGCACCACTACTTCCGACTGTACCTTTCGGTCGCGTACCGGCACGGAGCGGGTTTGCCCGTTGAGTTGGAAAAACACCAGGCGCACGCCCTGCGCGTCCGGTTCAGACATATTGATGTACTTGATCAGCAGGCTTTTGCCCGCATCGAGCGTGACAATGATTTCTTCATTAGGCTTGAGGCCGAAGAAGAAGGCAGGGGTGGGCAGGGCTCTGACCAGGGCATAATTTTCGTAATGCTCGCGGTATTCCTCATATACCCTGGGGTACAACTTGTAGGACAGGAAGTTGCGCATATCTAGGTGCTCACCAAAGCGGGATTTGAATTCGGCATATTCCGTGTCAAAGTCAACCGGTTCCAGGTGGGCGTTGGGCCGCTCTGTGTAGGGCTGCTCATCCTTGAGGATGATTTTTTGGATGTCCTCCGGGAAGCCGCCCGGCGTTTGGCCCAGGTCGCCCCGCATCAGCGCCTTGACACTATCAGGGAAGGAAAGCGTATGCCCCTTCTGAAGGATGTCCTCCCGGGTCAGGTTATTGGAGGTCATGAACATCGCCATGTCTCCCACCACCTTGGAAGAAGGCGTTACCTTGACGATATCTCCGAATAAATCATTCGCTACGCGGTAGTTCTTTTTGATGGTCTCGAATTTTTCCTCCAGCCCGAGTGCCCGTGCCTGTGGCCGCAGATTGGAATACTGCCCGCCGGGAATTTCGTGCTCGTAGACTTCCGCGGTACCGGAGCGCAGTTCGGTCTCAAACGGATAGTAATAGCGGCGCACGGCTTCCCAGTAGGCGGAGAATTCGTTCAGCGAGTGCAGGTTGATCGGGTGCTCCCGCTCATGCCCTTTCATGGCTGCGGCTACCGCATTGAAGTTGGGCTGAGAGGTCAGCCCGGACATGGAGCTGATGGCCACGTCTATCACGTCCACGCCAGCTTCTACGGCGGTCATGTAAGTGCTTGCCTGTATGGAGGCGGTGTCGTGCGTATGCAAATGTATGGGGGTGTGGACGGTGTCCTTTAGCGCCCCAATGAGTTCTTCGGCAGCCAGTGGCTTCAGCAAGCCAGCCATATCCTTGATGGCGATAATGTGTGCCCCCTGATCCTCCAGCTGTTTGGCCAGGTCAAGGTAATACTGTAGGGTGTACTTGGCCCGGCTGGGGTCGGTAATGTCGCCGGTGTAACAAAGGCAGGCCTCCGCGATGCTGTCGGTACGCTCCCGAACGGTCTTGATACTGACCTTCATCGCTTCCACCCAGTTTAGGGAGTCGAAGATGCGGAAAATGTCAATGCCCGCCTCAGCAGCCTCCTCTATGAACTTGATGATGAGGTTGTCCGGGTAGGCGGTGTAGCCCACCGCGTTAGAGCCCCGCAGCAGCATTTGGAAGCAGATATTTGGAATCGCTTCCCGCAGGAACTGCAGGCGCTTCCAGGGGCATTCCTTGAGGAAGCGCATGGAAACATCGAAAGTAGCCCCGCCCCAGACTTCCATAGAAAAGACATCGTCGCTGTGGCGGAGGGCAAAACTGCGGGCGACCTTCTCCATGTCGTAGGTACGCATGCGGGTAGCCAGCAGGGATTGATGGGCATCCCGAAAGGTGGTATCCGTATACTGAACGGCATTTTGTTCCTTGAGCCACTGCGCGAAGCCCTCCGCGCCAAGCTGCTGCAGTTTTTGCCGGGTGCCATCGGGTACCGGGGCTTTAGGGTCATAAGCGGGCACGACCGGGTCGATGAAAATTTTGCTCTCGTCCTTGTATTTTACATCCGGGTTGTCATTGACAATGACTTCTGCCAGGTAGCGGAGGAGCTTGGTGCCGCGGTCCCGCCAGTTGGGCATCGCCATCAGCTCGGGGTGGTCCTGTATGAAGTTGACCGTAGCATGCCCCTGCTGAAAGGTTTGGTCCCGCAGCAGGTTGAGCAGGAAGCCAATATTGGTGCTCACGCCCCGTACCCGGAACTCCCGCAGGGCCCGGTGCAAACGCTGAGAAGCCCCTTTCATCGTCCGGCCCCAGGCAGTCACCTTCACCAGCATGGAGTCAAAGTAGGGTGAAATTTTAGCGCCCGGGAAAGCAGAACCGGCATCGAGGCGGATACCCATACCTGATGCCGAGCGGTAGGCGATTAGGGTGCCGTAATCGGGCTTGAAGTTGTTGGCAGGGTCTTCGGTCGTCACCCGGCACTGAATAGCGTAGCCACTGCACTCTACATCTTCCTGATTGCGAATGTAAATAGACCGGTGGCTCAACTCATAGCCCGCCGCAATGAGTATTTGAGAGCGGACAATATCGACACCCGTCACCTCTTCGGTGATGGTATGCTCTACCTGAATGCGGGGGTTGACTTCGATAAAGTAAACGTTCTCGTCTTTATCGACCAGAAATTCCACTGTGCCTGCATTACTGTAGTTGACCGCTTTGCCCAGCCGGATGGCATAGTCATACAGTTTTTGCTTAGTGACTTCATTGATGGAAGGGCAGGGCGCAACTTCCACGACCTTCTGGAAACGGCGCTGCACGGAGCAGTCCCGTTCGAATAGGTGGACGAGGTTGCCGTGCTTATCGCCCAGAAGCTGCACCTCAATGTGCTTAGGCTGATCAATGAACTTTTCTATAAATACCGTATCATCCCCAAAGGCATTGCCTGCTTCCCGCCGGGCTTCCTGAAAGGCATTGGCCAAATCCTCTTCTTTTCGGACCACACGCATACCCCGGCCACCGCCACCGGCTGCTGCCTTTAACATCACCGGGAATCCGATTCTTTTGGCTTCTTTTAATGCGATTTCAGCGTTGGTCAGCGGCTCCTGACTGTCTTCGATTAGAGGGACTTCCTCCTGCCGGGCCAGCTTTTTGGCCGCCACTTTGTCACCCAACTGCTCCATGCTTTCCGGCGATGGCCCCACAAATTCAATACCCTCTTCGCGGCAGCGCCGGGCGAAGGTGACATTCTCGGAGAGGAAACCGTAGCCAGGGTGGATCGCATCCACTTCATTTAGTTTTGCCACCCGGATTATTTCCTCGATATTCAGGTAAGGTTTGAGCGGATCGTTATCTTCGCCAACCTGATAAGCTTCATCTGCCTTGTATCTGTGCAACGAATATCGGTCTTCGTACGTATAAATGGCAACGGTCCGTAAATTCAGCTCGGATGCGGCGCGCAAGACGCGGATAGCAATCTCTCCGCGGTTGGCTACCATGAGCTTTTTAAATCGCTTGCGTTCTGGAATCATCTTTTTTGCTATTGAGTGATCGTGAGGGTAGGGCCGCCCGGAAGATAGCAATTGCCGGTAGGACGGCAAAATTTTGTTTTCAGATTGCGGAGTGGAATTCCGATCCCTAAGTGAATAGAAAAACAATTGCCGTGTAACTTTACAGGGTAATCTGTCAAACTAAACAAATATGAACTGCAAACGCTTTTATATCCTGCTTTTTTGCTTTTCTTTTTCAGTGGCCTGGTCACAAAACCTCCCTATAACCCTTATCGATAGCGGTGTTTATCAGCGGGGCTGTACGAGCGGTCAGCAGCCCTGCACATCGGCAGGTTTGCCGGCTCATTCCGTGACGCTGGGCGCCTTTGCTATCGGCACTTATGAGGTGACGCAGGCAGAATACCTGGCTGTCGTCGGTAATAATCCGTCTTTGAATATTGGCTGCAGCGATTGCCCGGTAGAGCAGGTGACCTGGTATGGAGCCATCGTTTTTTGTAATACCCTTAGTCAACAACAGGGGCTGTCGCCGGCTTATTACAGCGATCCTGAACTGTCGGAGCCCTTCTTCAGCACAGCAGGCACCGTGTATTGGGATACCGAGTCTGACGGGTATCGCCTGCCTACCGAAGCAGAGTGGGAATATGCTGCCCGGGGTGGGAGTATGGATAATGATTTCCGGTATGCCGGAAGCGACAGCTGGACGGCTGTTGCCGTGGTGGGCACAGCTACACAGCCTCCGGGCACCAAATTGCCGAATGATTTAGGGGTTTACGACATGAGTGGGAATGTAGCCGAATGGGTGTGGGATATATATGGCGATTATCCCAACTTTCCCCTTTGTGACCCGCGTGGCATAGCTGCGGGTACGGGCCGGGTTGTCCGGGGAGGGCATTTTCAGCAACCTGCCGGAGTATCGGTAAGCAGCCGGACACTGGCTGAACCCGGCGATCAAAGCAGTACCGTTGGATTTAGAGTGGCCCGCACGACTGGCAGGATGGTCACGGTGCCCGGTGGGACCTTCACCATGGGCTGTACTGCCGAACAGGAGCCGGACTGCCAAAACGATGAATATCCGCCCCACACGGTTAGCGTAGATGACTTCCTGCTCTCCCGCTATGAGGTCACACAGGCCGAATGGGCGGCGCTGATACCGGAATATACGCCTTTATACAACAGAGGGGCAGGCCCGGACTATCCCACTTACCGGGTGAGTTGGTATGATGCGGCCACCTACTGCAACCGGTTGAGCCTCTCGGAAGGGCGGACACCGGCCTATTACTTTGATGCGGCATTTACTGAAGTATTTGATTCTCTGGTAGGGGATCAGCTTGCTTATGTGGATATTTACTGGGATACAGAGGCAGATGGTTACCGCTTCCCTACCGAAGCTGAATGGGAATATGCCGCCCGGGGCGGAGCTGCGGGGCAGGTCACGGTTTATGCTGGCAGCAACGATCTTAACGCTGTAGCCTGGCATACTGGCAATAGCAATGTCAACAGCCAACCCGTAGGCACCCGCGCACCCAATGAGTTGGGGTTGTATGATATGACCGGGAATATCTACGAGTGGTGCTGGGACTGGTATGATTCTGATTACTACGAGGTCAGCCCGGTTGACAATCCGCTGGGGCCATCTGGCCTAACGTTAAGAACCATAAGGGGCGGCTCCTGGAATACCACCGCAAATGGCTCCCGGGTAGCCAATCGTTTAAATTTTCTGCCCGGTGCACGCCGGACGACTTTTGCTTTCCGTGTAGCGCGTTCAAAATAACCAACTTCCTATGAAAACGATTTATGCACTTGTTTTTAGCTTGTTTTTCACCGCTACGATTCAGGCACAATGCCTGGAAGAGCTCCCTACACCGGTCTCTGCAGATTGGGCTGCGGCTCATTTCCTGTCTGCTGAGCAGGGGTGGCTGATCGGCGAATCGGGGCAGGTACTGCAAACCACAAATAGTGGGCAATCCTGGGCCCTGGCTGATCCCCGTACCAATGTGAACCTTCGGGGGGGTACCTTCCTGGGGCAGGCGATGGGCTGGATTGTAGGCGAGAGTGGTGTCATCCGAAGAACTACTGATGGAGGCTTGTCCTGGCAGCAGCAGTTCAGCCCTGTCGGTGCGGACCTGAACAGCGTCGATTTTGCTTTTAGCAATTTAGGGCTTGTGGCGGGAGATTGTGGCACCCTTCTGCGCACTATAAATGGCGGTACCGCCTGGACCTGGGTAGATGCCGGTACGCCTAATAACCTGAACGTTATCAGATGGGTGAATACGCAGACCGTTCTGGCTGCGGGTGAGGGGGGCGTGTTGCTCAGAAGCAGTAATGGCGGGCAAACCTGGAACAGCTTAGTCGGCACAGGCACCGGAGACCACTACGCCATGGAAGTTCAGGGCAGTGAAATATGGCTGTCGGGAGAGGGTGGCACTTATTATTCAGGCAATGCCGGCCTGAGCTGGGAATGGCTGGACAATCGTCGCTTTCATGCGCTGGCGGCCGATGGCAGCGGTACCGTCGTTGGAGCCGGGCGGAACGGACTGGTGGCTGTGAGTACTGATAATGGCCAATCCTGGGATGACCTCGGCCTGCTGCCGGGCGTGGACTGGTCAGCGGTGGCGCTCACGGGCACCCGGTCGGGCTATCTGGCGGGCAGCGGAGGTATGGTAGTCGCGTTTCGTTGGATTAATGCGGCTGTATCTGGTCCTGCCTCGGTGTGTGCCGGGGAGGTTGTGCAGCTTAATGCAGACGCAGTGCCTGGAAGTCCCACCTATCTATGGGAAGGCCCAAACGGTATTATTGGCACAGGCTCGTCGGTCAGTCTGCTGCCTGCAAGCGCCGGCGACAACTGGTATGTATTAAGTGTGGAAGAAGATGGGTGTGTCGCTAAGGATTCTCTTTTGTTACAGGTTCTCCCTGCCCCTGAAGTCAATCTGGGCAGTGACGTTGCGCTTTGCGAAGGTGAAACGTTACTGCTGACCGGCCCGGGTGACGTGGTGGGTTACATCTGGAGCGATGGTAGTGATAATGCTGAACTGGAAGTCGCCACCACCGGAACCTACAGCCTCACGGTAGTGAATGCATTCGGCTGCACTGACTCGGACATGGTAACGGTAGAGGTGCAGGAAAACGGTACTTTACTGCTCGATACGCTGCTCTGTTCCGGTGAATTTCTGGAGGTTAATGGTAACTTTTACGATGATTTCAACCCTGTTGGAACGGAGGTGCTACCCGGCGCTGCCGTCAACGGTTGTGATTCTCTGATTTCGGTACAAATTGAGTATTCTATCACGGAGCCCATTACGGAGGATACTATGGTGTGTGCCTCAAGTTTCCCCTTCGTGTATGAAAATATAGAAGTGGACGGCCCCGGAGATTATTTTACGCAAATCCTCAATGCTGATGGTTGCCCACAGATGATTTTTCTGAGTGTACAAGCGCTTCAGAGCTATGAGGTGTCATTCGAGGCTTCCTTCTGTGAAGGCGGTTTCTATGTATGGAATGAACAAGTACTGACCAATCCCGGCACCTACACACGCGACTTTACCGCCACCGATGGCTGCGACAGTACCGTCACGCTCCTCCTTACCGAAGAACCGGCTACAGTAACCAATCTGGAACTATCAGTTTGTGAAGGAGAAACAGTGGCCGTAGGAAATATGGAGTTTGATGCTACAGGAACCTACGAAGTTGTGCTGAATGGAAATGCCGGCTGTGATTCGATCGTGAATCTGGCGCTAACGGTTTTGCCAAATGATCTGGATACAGAAACAGCGGAAATCTGCGATGGTGAGACCTACACCTGGGAGGGTGGAATACTGAGCGAGCCGGGGCAGTACCAATTGGTCTACACCAATGCTCAGGGCTGCGACAGTATTCGGGTACTCGACTTGACGGTTTTTCCAAACCCCGAACTTTTTATCGTGGATACTCTGCCGGACAACGGCAATGGCAATGGCGCAGCAGTACTGGATGTCCTTCAGGGGCAGCCACCATTTAATGCAAGCTGGAGTAATGGAGGTATGGGGCTGGTACAAACCGGGCTCACGGCAGGCAACTACACCGTGACGGTTACGGATGCTAATAATTGTTCGGATACCCTGTCAGTGACCGTCCCCATGACGACGAGCCTGCGTGAGGTGGACTTGGGAAGGGTCTCGGTATGGCCCAACCCTACCACGGGGCAGCTTTGGGTGGAATGGCCCGATGCATGGGATGCCAGAGCAGTGCGGCTTTCTTTGTACAATGCTTTAGGAAAGGAAGTCAGGGTGTGGGAAGGGCAGGAGAGGCTGCAGGCTTTAGAACTTGCCGCACCCAACGGCGCCTATTGGCTAATGGTTCAGTACCGGGAGCAGCGGCAGATACAGAAGGTAATGATTACGGATTAGGAAATGCATTGTAAAATTCAAAACCTTTCTTATCTTTGCACCCGCTAAAAGACGCTGGTGTAGGCCGTTTTGACTTCCAATACAGCATTCATCAGTGTTTTGGCTGTAAAGTAACCTTCGGCAGAAGCGCCGGAGTTTTTCTGATTATTTATTAATATGTCTGATCCAATGAAAAATTACGAAGTAACTTTCATCGTAGACCCGGTGCTGTCGAGGGAGGAAATCGAAGCGACAGCTCAGACATATGTCGATCACCTCAAAAATGAGGGTTGCCAGATCGTACATGTGGACGAAATGGGGTTGCGCCAATTGGCTTATCCAATTAACCGCCGAACCTCCGGGATTTACTACTGCATTGAATTCGAAGCGCCTAACGGCGAACTTATTGACGTGATGGAACTGGCGCTGCGCCGCGACGAGCGCATCATGCGTTTCCTCACTGTAGCACTCGACAAGTACGGTGTGAAGTACAATGCAGACAAGCGTGCCGGAAAGATCGGCAAAGTGAAGAAAAAAGCGAAGAAGAGCGACGACCGCAAGGACAACCGCCGCGACAATCGCAAGAAGGACGAGAAGCGCAAGCCGGCTCCTAAAAAGGAGGAAGCTACCGCTAAGAGCGAAGAAGAAGAATAGTCGTCCACCCCATTTGTTAAATTCTAAAGTTGAAAGATCATGGCATCCAGAGACGATATTAAGTTCCTCAGCAATCCTAAAATCGGTCAGAAGCGCGACAAGTACTGCCGCTTCCGTAAGTTTGGCATCAAGTACATCGACTACAAAGATGCAGACTTCCTGACCCAGTTCGTTAACGAGCAGGGCAAGATTTTGCCTCGCCGCATCACCGGCAACTCCCTGAAGTACCAGCGTAAAGTAGCTACTGCAGTGAAGCGCGCCCGCCACCTGGCACTGATGCCTTACGTGACTGACTTGCTGAAGTAATTTTTTGGCCCTCTAAATTTTTGAAAGATGGATATCATTCTGTTAAAAGATATAGATAAGGTAGGCGATAAGCATGAGCTCGTTAGCGTTAAGCCGGGTTATGCGCGTAACTACCTCATCCCTCAGGGACTGGCCCTTGTTGCCAACGACGCCAACCGCGCTAAGCTCGATGAGATCAAGCGCAAAGAGGAAGAAGAACTGGCAGCTCGTAAGGCTGAGTTCGTCGAAATGGCGGATAACCTGAAAGGTAAAGTGCTGAAAATCGGCGCTAAAGCTGGCACAAGCGGTAAAATCTTCGGTAGCGTAACCAACGTACAGTTGGCTGCTGCGCTGAAGGACCAAATGGGTATCGAGGTGGACCGCCGCCGCGTTATCCTGCCGGAAGATGATATTAAGACACTCGGCGCTTACGTTGCTGAGCTGAAACTCCACCCGGAAGTGGATATCAAAGTAAACTTCGAGGTTGTAGAAGAATAAGCTACGCCTCAGGTGCTTGGTTCGGTGCGCCGGGGCTATCCCCAGTTCACCAGCCGAAACAATCTACATTTAGAGCCATTTGTCTTACCTGGTAGGGCAAATGGCTTTTTGCTTTCTAGAAGCCCAGCTTCCCACCGTGCACTTTCAGCCACTTTTCCTTCTTCTTGTAATCGGGCATCGCATCTGAGACCAGCTTCCAAAACCGAGGCGAGTGGTTCATCTCAATACGGTGCGCTAACTCGTGGATGATGACATAATCGATTACATCATCGGGGGCAAACAACAGGCGCGTAGACAAGTTGATATTGCCCTTTGAGGAACAGCTGCCCCAATTGCTGTGGTTGTACTTCAAGCGGACCTCCCCGATGTTCTGCTGGAAGAACCGGTCATTGAGATCGTCGACCCGGCGGGTGATTTCCGGCAAAAAGTCCTGCGCTACAATACGGCTCAAAAGATGCTGCAGGTGTTTGGCAAACGCTGGTCCCTGATCGTGGTGGCTGAGCTTCAGGGCAATGGTGCCGTCCGGGAGCAATTTACCCGAGTGGGTTTTCCGGTCTTCATAGGTGATGGCTAGCTGGTACTGCCTTTTCCCCACTATCAAAGTATCTCCATCCTGATACTTCCGGTGCCCAAAGTGGCGGTTTAGCGTATCACTCTTAGCCACTTGTTTATGGAGCCATTCCTTAAACCAGTTCAGGTGTCTTTCTTCTTCGATGGCTGGTAATCCGTGGGGCATACGCAAAAAGGCTGCCGTTTTACCGATGCTTGCCCGGACGTTGCGCCGGTACTCTTTATAGATGCGCACGGGGACTGTGGTACCCCCGATATCGAGGGTCAATTGCTGTAGAGTGGATTTGGCTTTGCGTTTCCTTCTCATGGGGGCTAAGTTACGGTTTTCTTTGGTTGCTGTTTATGGAGGTAGAACCACAGATTGGACGGATTGCGCGGATTGGACGGATTATGAGCAGTGGCATGCTAGTGTGGCGGCACTGGATTGCTAAGATCAGTGCCATCAGTCAGATCAGCGTCATCAGTGTACTTTTGCCGTGTGCAGTGCGAGGGAACACGGATTGGACGGATTATGAGCAGTGGCATGCTTAGGCGGCGGCACCAGATTTCCAGGAGTAAGGTAAAAGGAAGAGCACTAAACTAAGGCTTCCCCAAAGCACCTTCAATTACCAGCTTCAGGCTATCCACCCCGGGTTTAGGCGCAGACATATCAATGACCTCACGAGACCGGCCCAACAAGGCATAGGACGGGATACTGGAAATAGAAAACAAGCTGCCATAATCCGAATCCATGCCTCCCTCCACATAAATCGGGAAGATATTGGGATAGGCTGCTTGTTTGGACAACGCGCGCTTCCAGGCCTCAAAGGAACGGTCAAAGGAAACGGTAAGGATAAGAAAATCGGGCTGATCCGCGTAGTGCTCGGCCAAAGCGTGCAGATAGGGCAGTTGCTGCATGCAGGGGCCACACCACGACGCCCAGGTATCGATGTAGATGACTTTGTCTTCAAAAGCACTCAGTTGGATGGCATTTCCATTGGTATCTACGGCAGTAAAATCAGCAGCGTAGCGCAATTGCCGGGTGGTGTAGTAATGCTGCAACGCATCCGCGTAAAGCGCCCGGTGCGGGTTGTGTTTGCCCAGCTTGAAGTCCAGTAGTGCCACGGTGCTTACATCGACCACCGCACTGTAGGCTTCCCACCCTTTTTCCTGATTCAGGACTTGTGCGAGAAAGAGGGACTGCCAGTATTGCTGCTGCGTGCTGTCCGCCGACTGAGTGGCAATAAAGTCGAAAAAGGGCTGCAAACCGGTAGGTGCAGGCTGGTTTTTGGCCCATTCCTGGAGTTGCTGGTCCGGGGCAGGCGTAACCTGACTGGCGCCGGAAGGGGAGGAGCAGGACCAAAGCACAACCACAGATAGCAGGATAATGATAGTACGCATGGGTAAAGATTCAGAAATTTACAGCATAGCGTTAGTGAGAAAAGTCATACAACCCCACCCAACGCTTGAATGAAATTTACCTGTCTAACTTATAAACCATCAGAAATGACCCGATTTAACGCAATTATTCTAACCGTTTTTACCCTTCTGGCCTGGTCTTGCAACGATAGCTGGCAGCAGGAAGTGGAGCTTAGTGCTCCCGCCCCCTGGGTTGGGTACTGGGATTTTCAAAACTATCCCGGCCCAAATGAACGGGCATACCTCCGTGTGCCTGACGACAGTGGGTTTGACGTAACGGAGAAAAACCAGATGCTGGAATTCCGGGAGGATGGTTTGGTTCGTGAGTTTTTCTGGAACCGGTGTGCCACAGCGCCTGCAATACCTACCGGCTGGAAGGACGGCACCTGGACACAGTCCGGAAGCGACCCGGTCGTGCTGCAGCTGACCATCGAAGGGCAGCCCCGGACCTACGAGATTCTTGCTCTGGACGATAACAGTTTGGTCGTCCGCTCAATACAGTAATTTCATACGAAGCAATCATAGCGGGGCGGGGGAGTAGCACTTCCTGCGCCCCTTTTTTGTTTACCCAAACTTCCGCTCAAAGGACTGCATCACCTGCACCAGTGCCTGCACGCTTTCGATTTCCATCGCATTGTACATAGATGCCCGGAAGCCTCCCACCGAGCGGTGCCCTTTCACACCAGAGCAGTTGGCCGCCTTGCAAAGCTGCATAAACTCGTCGTTCAGATGTTCTTTGCCCTCGGCCAGGACGAAGGTGGCATTCATAGTGGAGCGGTCGGCAGGGTCCGTGACGGTCCCTTTGAACATGGGGTTGCGGTCGATTTCCCGGTAGATGAGCTCGGCTTTGGCTGCATTTTTTTGCTGCATGGCAGGGATGCCGCCATTGGCTTTGATCCACCGCAGGGTCAGCATGCTTACGTAAATGGGGAAGACCGGTGGCGTATTGAAAGCAGAGTCCTTCTTAACATGCGTGCGGTAGTCCAGCATGGTGGGAATGTGACGCTTCACCTTGCCCAGCGCTTCTTTCCGCACAATAACAAGCGTAGCACCTGCCGGGCCCATATTCTTCTGCGCGCCCGCATAGATCAGGTCAAAACGGCTGATATCCACCGGTTGGCTGAAGATATCAGAGGACATATCGCCGACGAAAGGGACGGAGGTCTCCGGCAGGGTCTTGAACTGCGTACCGTAGATGGTATTGTTCGTTGTGATATGCACATAGGCAAGGTCTTCCGGAATCGCAAAACCCTTCGGAATGTAAGTGAAGTTATCTGGTTTGGAAGAGGCCAGGGTTTCAACAACGCCAAAAGCCTGGGCTTCCTTAATTGCTTTGGTGGACCAGCTGCCGGTGTCAATGTAGCCTGCCTTCGCATCCTGATCCAGCAGGTTCATAGCCGTCATGAAAAACTGCGAACTTGCGCCGCCCTGCAAAAACAGGATCGCATAATCATCAGGAACGTTGAGCAGGTCCCTGATCAGGACCTTCGCCTCTTCCATCACGGCCGTGAATTCGGGAGATCGGTGAGAGATTTCCAAAATGGATAATCCCATGCCATTAAAGTCACGTACCGCTTCTGCGGCTTGTTCGAAAACCGGAAGCGGGAGGATGGCAGGGCCGGAACTGAAGTTATGCTTTTTCATAGTCTGTTTTTCTTTCGGCAAATGTAGGTATTCAACGAAAACCTTGTACTTCATGTTGAGCGGATTTTTTAGGGGCCGCCCACCTTTTCGTCCAGTCAAACTCCATTTTAGAAGAAAAAAGAAGCACAGGTGCAGCTTTTGGCTGAATTTATCCTCTGTTGTTATGTAGCAATAGGGGGCAGCAGCCTGTTATTGCATCATAAAGCAGCAATCCATTTATTACGAAACCGGGCAATTTCTGCCCAACTGAAACCACAACGATATGAAAAACCTGTTAGCCCTTTGTTTTCTAATAGTATCCGGCTTTGCGATCACAGCCTGTGCGCAGACCAATGGGGAAATGAGTAGTTCGAGTACCGATTTGCGCGATTTTGAAGGTATCGCACTTGGCATTTCCGCCGATGTTTATGTATCGCAGGGAGACTATAATGTTGAAGTCACTGGCCCTGAAAAAAGTGTTGATCAGGTTGAGCTCAATGTTAATGGTGGTACTCTTGGCATAGGCACCAAACGCGGTACCCGCAACTGGAACAGCCGGGGCGTAAAAGTATATGTAACCATGCCGAACCTATCTTCCATTGCTATTGGTGGCTCTGGTGACGTGAAAGTAGAAGGAGCTTTTAACAATATGGGCAAGCTGTCGATCTCGATTGGCGGGTCTGGTAACGTTGATATTGAAGGCCAGGCAGAAAGCATCGAAGTTAGCGTAGCTGGCAGTGGTGATGTGGATGCATCAGGTGTGGATGCAAACCGTGCTGAAGTCAGTATTGCTGGCAGTGGTAACGTCAAAGTGGGAGCAGTCGATAAGCTGGAGGTTAGTATCGCCGGCAGTGGTGATGTATACTACAAGGGGAACCCATCGGTGGAAAAGAGTGTAATAGGCAGCGGCGATATCCGCAAGCTGTAGTTTTAAGGGTACCGGAAAGAGCTTGAGGGGGTAAATCTGTAGTAACGGATTTGCCCCTGTTGCTTTTTGGTGGGCTTTCATTCAAATTAGCTCAATTTTTTTGGAAGAATACCGTATGTATAACCAATTGCAAAAAAACAGAAAGTGACCACCGGCTATAAATCCCAGGGGGCAACCCTCTGCATTTAAGTGCGATAGCTGCTGGGGTGGAGCTTCCCGCTCTGCTCCAGCTTATCCACGAATGCTGCCAGGCTATTCAAGTTGTGCAATTTGTTAGGCACACAAGGATTCCGTTAGGCCTTTATAATTTACCCCAAATCCGTACCTTAGGCAGTCCAGCAATACTTCATCTTTATGCTCGACCGCTTTCCGCACTACCCGCAGCACGATGCCATGGACTGTGGGCCTGCCTGCCTGCGTATGATCGCCCGGCACTACGGGCAGCATTATGCGCTGGCAGAACTGCGCACCCGGGCATACGTTGACCGGGAAGGCGTTTCCATGGCGGGCCTGCTGGAAGCTGCGGAGTCCATTGGAATGCGGCCTTTGCCAGTAAAATTACCACTGGAAAGTACGGAAGAACGCCTGGGTATTGATCAGGCCCCATTGCCCCTGATTGCACATTGGGAGCAGCGGCATTTCGTGGTCGTCTACAAAATAGCTAAGCAGCACGTTTGGATTGCCGACCCGGCAGCCGGGAAACGGAAAATCACACGTGCTGCATTTAACCGCCACTGGGCCAGTGATGGTGAGGAGGGGCTGGCGTTGCTCCTGGAGCCACAGCCTGCTTTTTACGAAGAGGAAGGCATGCCCTCCGCGCAATCCGCGCCCCTGAATTATCTCCTGCAGTACCTGCGCCCTTATCGGCCTTACTTCGTACAGCTGGTCTTTGGGCTTATCCTGGGTAGCATTTTTCAATTGCTTTTTCCCTTTCTGACCCAGGCGATCGTTGATATCGGTATCCGCAATGCTGATCTCTCGTTCATCAACCTGATTTTGATTGGTCAGTTGCTGCTTTTTGCTGGTCGTCTGACTGTCAATATCATCCAAAACCGAATACTGCTGCACCTGGGCACCCGCATTAATGTTTCCCTTATCGCCGATTTCCTGCAACAGCTCATGCGCTTGCCCATTGCCTACTTTGATACCAAAATGACCGGCGACCTGTTGCAGCGCATTGGCGACCACCGGCGCATTGAACAATTCCTGACCACCTCCGCCCTGAGCTTTTTATTTTCGGCTTTCAGCCTGCTTATTTTTGGCGGGGTCCTGTTGGTTTACAATGTATCGATCTTCCTGATTTTTTTGATCGGCAGCCTGCTCTACCTGGGCTGGATCCTCATTTATTTGAAAAAGCGGCAGGTCATCGATCACACCCGTTTCCGCCAATTGTCAGACAATCAGAGCGCGCTCATTGAGCTGATTCAGGGCATGCCTGAAATCAAGCTGCAGAACAGCGGCTCCAAGCGGCGCTGGCAGTGGATGAACATCCAAACCCGCCTGTTCCGGGCGAACTTAAGGTCGTTGGATGTGGAGCAAACGCAGGATGCCGGTGCTTCAGCCATCTCCCAGGTTAAAGATATCCTCATTACGATTTTGGCTGCAAAACTGGTCGTCGAAGGGCAAATGACATTGGGTATGCTGCTCGCCATCCAATTTATTCTTGGGCAGGTGAATTTGCCCCTGAGCCGGCTGGCCGATTTTCTGCGGCGCTGGCAGGATGCCCGTTTGAGCCTGGACCGCCTGTTGGAAGTGCAAGCGGAAACGCCCGAGGAAACCCTTGCAGATGGAGCGCCGGTTTGGGATGGTCTGCCGGAGCGCCGGGATATTCAGATCCGGGGGCTGCGTTTTCGGTACAATCCGCTTGCTGAGTGGGTGCTGGAAGACATCAACCTGGATATTCCTGAGGGTAAAGTCACGGCTATCGTTGGGGTCAGCGGCAGTGGGAAGACGACATTGGTCAAATTGTTACTGGGCTTCTACGAGCCAGAGCAGGGGCAAATCCGTGTCGGCGGTCAGCCGCTGAGCGGGTTGCCCAAATCCCGGTGGCGGGCAGCCTGCGGGGCCGTGCTGCAGGATGGGTTTATCTTTTCGGATACCATCGCCAACAATATTGCGGAAAGCAGCCCCACCGTAGATCCGGAGCGCCTGCTGAAAGCGGTGGAGCTGGCCAATTTGAAGCCCTTTGTTGATGGCCTGCCGCTACGATATAATACCAGAATCGGCGCTATGGGCAACGGTATTAGTCAGGGGCAGCGGCAGCGGCTGCTCATCGCCCGCGCCATCTACAAAACCCCCGATTTTCTGTTCTTTGATGAGGCGACCAACGCACTCGATGCCAATAATGAACGCGAAATCGTCAATAACCTGCACCGCTTTTTCGAGGGCCGGACCGTTGTAGTGGTAGCCCACCGCCTCAGTACAGTAAGCCAGGCCGACCAAATTGTAGTCCTGGACCAGGGAAAAATTGCAGAGCAGGGCACGCATGAAGAACTAGTCGCCCGCAAAGGCGCCTACTACCAATTGGTTAAGAATCAACTAGAACTCGGACAATAATGCCAGGGAACATACCTTCAAATCATGCACAATCGGATGCCGGCGGCGGGCGGGCAGCCGTTCAGGAAATGCTGGGCGCACCTCCGGGCTGGGCTTTGCGTTGGGGGATTTCGGCGGTATTTGCAGCGGTGGTCTTATTGCTGATTGGGGCATGGCTGATTCGCTACCCGGATACCGTAACAGCCGAGGTCGTACTGACTACGCCACAGCCTGTCATTCGCATCGTGGCGCCCCGTGGCGGGAAATTACAGCGGCTGCTGGTGAAAGACGGTGAAATGGTTCAGCCGGGTCAAACGCTTGCTGTTCTGGAGAATCCCGCAAAATGGGAGGAGGTGCAAATCCTGCAGCAATGGCTGGAAAAGGATACCCTAGAAGCCGCTGTCCCCGATCTTCGCCTTGGTACATTGCAGGCTCCGGCGGCGCAGCTTCAGCGCAACCGGGAGGCTTATCAGTTTTTCCTTCGTCGGTCCGACTGGGCGAAACGAATTCGCTCTCTGCGGAATCAGCAGGAGCAGCTGGCGGCGCTCTCGGCTGCACAGGCCCAAAAGCTGGACGTCCTGCAGGAAGAGCGAGACCTGGCGCAGGCCAACTTCAAACGCAATGAAGCCCTCGCTGCTTCCGGGAATGTCAGTCAGCTCGATAAGGAACAAGCACAGTTGGCGGTGCTCAGGCTGGAGCGGGAGATACGCGAAGTGCAAGCCGAGCGCCTGCGCAATGCCCTGGAGGCAGAACGGAACAACGCCCTGCTCATCACCCTTCAACAGGAGCAGCAAAATGGCGCTCAGGATCTGAAACTGGCCTGCGAAGAAAGCAAAGCCAATCTGAAAGCCGCAGTGGAAACCTGGCAGCAAAACAATCTTATCCGGGCAGAAATAGCCGGCCGGATTGCCTTCCATCAGCCGCTCACCACAGGGCAGTATTTGGAAGAAGGGCAATTGGTTATGACCGTGCTTCCGGCGTCAGGAGTGCGCGATTTGGTTCTGGCTCGCGGCTATTTACCCGCTCAGAATGCCGGCCGGGTGGATACAGGGATGCAGGCTCGCTTATTTCTGGATGCTTATCCGGAGCAGCAGTACGGTGCGATCAGGGCTGAAGTCCGCCACATAGCGCCCATCCCGGAGCAGCAGGCTTACTATATTGAGCTCGCGCTTACAGCAGGCCTGCAAACAACCTACGGCCAGGAGTTGCCCTTTTCACAGGAACTCTCGGCTCGTGCCAACATCATTACGGAAGACCGGCGGCTGCTGTTCCGCCTTTTTGATCAACTGAGGAGTTTGTGGGAAAATTATTAGATTTTATTAATGTAGGTTTTGTACAGACCATGGATTAGGATTTTTTGCCAGATCAAAGAACGCCCGGAACCTCGTAGCCTTAGCTACGAAGGTGAGGACGTGATGCAGAGCTGGCGAAAAAGACAATTCAGGGGCATACAAAATTTACTTTAATGAAATCTATTGATTAACTAATCCTGCTCCAGCCCCTCAGCTTCTTCCCATGCTTATCCAGGTACCAGACGATAGGGTGGTGCTCCGGGCGTTCAAACTTAGGGTCATCATCCAGGATGCGGGCGGCGACCTCCCGGGCGGTCTGCAGAATGCGCCCATCCTTAGCCAGGTCGGCAATGCGGAAGTTGAGAATACCGCTTTGCTGTGTGCCCTCAATGTTGCCCGGACCACGGAGGCGGAGGTCTGCTTCGGCGATATCAAAGCCGTTGTTGGTGCGGACCATGGTTTGAATGCGCTCTTTACTTTCCTTGCTGAGCTTGAAACTCGACATCAGGATGCAGAAAGACTGCTCGGCACCACGCCCCACGCGCCCCCTCAGCTGATGGAGCTGTGACAGCCCGAAACGCTCCGTATTTTCGATCACCATGACGGAGGCATTCGGCACATTTACACCCACTTCAATCACGGTGGTGGCCACCATGATCTGGGTTTTGCCTTCTACAAAGCGCTGCATTTCGAAGTCCTTGTCGGCAGGCTTCATGCGACCGTGCACCACGCTAATTTGGTAGTTGGGTGGAGGGAATTCCCGCCTCAGGGCTTCGTACCCGTCCTGTAAGTTTTGCAGGTCCAGGGTTTCAGATTCCTCAATGAGGGGATAGACTACATAGACCTGCCTGCCCTTCGCAATCTCTTCTTTCATGAAGCCCAGTACGCGCAGCCGGTTGTTTTCAGTTTTGTGCAGGGTTTGAATGGCTTTGCGCCCGGGTGGCAGCTCATCAATAACGGATACGTCGAGGTCGCCGTAGAGGGTCATCGCGAGGGTACGCGGGATGGGCGTCGCCGTCATCACAAGGACATGGGGAGGGTAGGGGCTGCTCTTTTTCCAGAGTTTCGCCCGCTGCGCCACGCCAAAGCGGTGTTGTTCATCGGTGATGGCCAGCCCCAGGTTTTGGAAGACAACAGGGGGCTCGAGCAGAGCATGAGTGCCAATGAGGATGTGGATTTCCCCGTTTTGCAGGGCTTCGAGCAGGACTTTTCGTTTTTTGCCCTTTACGCTGCCGGAGAGGAAGCCGACCTTGAGGTCCATACCCTCCAGGTATTCGCTAATGGAGTTGTAATGTTGCTGGGCGAGGATTTCAGTAGGGGCCATAAGGCAGGCCTGGTAGCCGTTGTCGATAGCCAGCAGCATGGTCATGAGGCCCACGATGGTTTTACCACTGCCTACGTCACCCTGCAGCAAACGGTTCATTTGGATGCCTTTGCCCAGGTCGCGGCGGATTTCTTTCAGGACCCGCTTTTGGGCGCCGGTCAGTTCGAAGGGCAATTTGTGGTTGAAGAAGTGCATGAAGTGCTCACCCACTTTTTCAAAATTGAACCCCCTGATCGCGTCCCGCCGGCGCCGGATTTGGAGCAGGCGCAACTGTAGAAAGAAAAGCTCTTCAAATTTCAGGCGGTTGCGGGCCTGCTGAAGCTGCTCTTCTGATTTCGGGAAATGGATGGCACGCATGGTATCGTAGCGGGAAGGGAAGCGGAACTTTTTGACGATGTAGGGCGGCAGGTTTTCCGGAAGGTCTTCGGGTTGAAGCTTGTCCAGCAGGGCCGCCATCATCCGGCGTCGGTTGCGGGCATCCACCCCTTTGGTATTTAGTTTTTCGGTGCTGGGGTATACCGGAGCGAAGCTCGCTGCCTTTTTGATCTTCTCAGGATTGGCTATTTCCATTTCCGGGTGCGGTATGCTCAGCTGGTCCCGGAATGCGTTGACCCGTCCGTAGATGACATACTCTTTTCCAACCTCGAGCTGCTTTTGCAAATAGCTGACACCAGAGAACCACACCAGGTCGATGGCGCCCGTCTCATCCCGGAAGCGGCCGGTCAGGCGTTTTTTCCGGCCTTCCCCAACGGGCACAAGTCGGCGCAGTATGCCCCGGAGTTGTACTTCCCCGCTTTCCTGGTGCAGGGTATTGATTTTGTGGAACTGAGTTTTATCGATATAGCGGTTCGGGTACTGTTGCAGGAGGTCTCCACAGGTGAAGATGCCCAGCTCTTTGTTGAGGAGCTCGGCGCGTTTCGGGCCCACGCCCTTGAGGTAGGATATGTCAGAATCGAGAGTGTTCATATGCGGAGCCATCAAAAATAGCAACTTTTTAGTAGTTTTCGCAACCGGCAATGGAACTCTAAAGGGGCAGTTTTGTTGTAAAACTCGCAAAAGAGTGATCACCCCAGACTGACAGAGTTGACAAGGTGCTCCAATAATTCTATCTTTGCGGCCCATTAACAGCGGCGGAGAGACCCGGCAGCAGATTTTCCTGCGGCACAACAAGAGAAGATTAAACGAGATATGGCGACAAAGCGCAATTTACAGGTAGCAGAATTGATCAAGCGGCACTTCAGTGAAGTCCTACAGAATGAAGGTAGCTATGTTTATGGCACCGAACCGCTGGTGACGGTCACTAAGGTGATGGTGAGCCCGGATTTCAGCCAGGCCAAGATCTACCTGAGCGTTTATAATACGGAGGATAAACAATCGGTGATTCTTAAAATGGAGCACGAAATAACCCGCCTCAAGCAGGCACTGGCTTACCGCATCAGAAAGCACATGCGCCGCGTGCCCGATGTGGCTTTCTACCTGGATGACACCCTGGACGAAATGTACCGCCTCAATCAGCTTTTCAACCGGCTTCATGAAGAAGGGCACATGGGGGATGAAGAAGAACAGCAGGAAAGCTAACGTCTAACCCGCAGAGGAGGTGATTACTTGATCATTTTCATAAAGGTGCCGACAAACCAGTTGGAATCAGCTTTAACCAGGGAGTCTAATGTTGAATCGGCCTTACTGGAGAAGAGTTTAATTTCCCGGATTACCTCCGCGAACTCTCTGGATTCCTGATCCACTTCATCAACGCTGGATATTTCATCAAGTACCCGGAGCATAGGCTCGAGTTCCCGTTTTTTACGTTGCGTAATGATGCACTTGACCACTTCCCACATATCCTTTTCTGCTACGAAGTACTCCCGGCGTTCACCCGTCTTCAGCTCTTTATAAGCCAACCCCCAGTCGATCAGAGCCCGAATATTCATATTTGCGTTACCCCGGGAAATTTTCAACTCATCCATTATTTCCTCGGCGCTCATCGCTTCCGGAGAAATCAGGAGCAGGGCATGGATCTGTGCCATGGTGCGGTTGATTCCCCAGCTGGAGCCTAGCGCTCCCCAGGATTGGATGAATTTGTCTTTTCCTTCTTCCAGTGTCATGAAAACCTGATTTCGTTGGGTACAAATTGTGACTGAGGGGCTCCAATCCAAAGACTGGAACCACTCATCCGGGTAGATAAATGAAAATTGTGGCAATTTGTTGTCAAACCGGAGGTTATTTTCCTTAGGCGCCCTTATAAAAAGGTGGGCGTACAACTTTTGCCGCCAGGTTTTTCCGCCCGGCTTGTATGTAAATCGTTGTGCCCGGGGCCTTGTAAGCCTCCTTTACATAACCCATGCCGATAGGATAACCAAGTGACGGAGACAGCGTTCCTGAGGTGACCTGCCCAATGGTTGTGCCTGCCTCATCCACAATCGGATAACCGTTGCGGGGCACCCGGCGTTCATCAGGGAGCTCGAAGCCCACCAGGCGGCGGCTTACACCTTCTTCCCGCTGCTTAATGAAGATATCGCGGCTGGTAAATTCGCCTTTTTTCGTTTTGGTAATCCAACCGAGCCCTGCTTCAATTGGGGACGTGGTATCGTCAATATCATTACCGTACAGGCAGTACCCCATCTCCAAACGGAGGGTATCCCGTGCGCCCAGCCCAATGGGTTTGATGCCGAAGCTTTCACCGGCTTTCATGACGGCTTCCCAGAGTTCGGCTGCCTTATCGGCACTGACATAAAGCTCCAGCCCGCCGGCACCTGTATATCCGGTTGCTGAGATCAGTACGTTGTCGATGCCGGCAAATGTCCCTTTAGTGAAGGTATAGAACTTCAGCCCGCCAAGGTCTGTACCGGTAAGGGGCTGCATAGCTTCAATGGCTTTTGGGCCCTGCACGGCAAGCAAAGCCGTCTGATCGGAAATATTAATAAGCTGGGTATCGAAGGTATTGGCCTGCGTAACCCATGCCCAGTCCTTTTCAATATTGGAGGCATTGACGACCATCATGTAAGCCTTTTCGCCATCGGAGCACATTTCTTCGGTCAGGCGGTAGACGATACAGTCGTCCACGATACCCCCTACATCATTGGGCATACAGGTGTATTGAGCATCACCGATTTCCAGCTTGGAAGCATCATTGGAAGTCACCTTCTGAATAAGGTCAAGGGCTTCTTTGCCCCGGATGATAAACTCCCCCATATGCGAGACATCAAATACGCCAACGCTGTTGCGTACCTGATGGTGCTCCTCCTTGAGGCTGCTGTAGGAAATAGGCATGTTGTAGCCTGCGAAAGGCGTCATCTTGGCACCAAGAGCTTCGTGAATGGCCGTTAGTGGTGTGGTCTTCATGGTTAGGTTGCTTAGAGTTCGATATTTTTGATTCGGTCACCGACCTGCGTTTGGTGAACGACCTCCAGCCCGTCTGTGACGCGCGCAAATATAGTATATTCTCCGTCCAGGTGGGGTGTGGGGCTGTGGGTGATGAAAAACTGAGTACATTCTGTATGGTTGCCGGCCGAAGCCATGCCCACATAGCCGGCTTCATCGTAGTAAAGCGGGGGCAGCTCAGAACGGATGGTGTAATCCAGGCTGCCATAGCCATCGCCGCGGGGGCAGCCCCCCTGTATAACGAAATTAGGGACCACCCGGTGGATGGTCTTATCCTGATAAAAACCCTGCCGGACCAGTGCAATGAAATTGGCTACAGTACCAGGGGCAAATTCGGGCATCATTTCCAATGTAATGGCGCCACGGTTGGTATTGATGGTGACCAGCCGGTCCTCAGGCAGGTCATCCAGCATAGCCCAGTCGATCGGATGGTTGTAGGCTGGGGTTTGAGGCTCCGGCGCTTCCTCTCCTTTAACGTAGGCAATGGTCTGCTGTAGTTGATTATACGTTTCGATTTCTTTGGGAAGCTCCAGCTTTTCGAGTGCCTCTTCCAGGATAGTCGTATTAGATATGAGCGCGTCGAATTTAAGGTTTTCATTGCGCAGTGCCTCAGCGGATACGGCAATCATACCAGGGTCACCGGTCTGCATGGCCTCAAGGTACATACCGAGCAAATCACGGCGTACACTTCGGTAGCCCGCTCCAAAAAAGGCCCTGAAATCTGAACGGCTGCTGACCATCGCCAGTGCTTCCATCGTTGCGGTGCGGATCACAGGGGAACTGGATGGCGCTCCTTCTCTGTAAATATATTTATAATTCCACCCAAATTCCGAGAGCGCCTTGATCAAAGCCGACTTTTCGTAAACAGAGCTACTGCTGCGCAGCCATCGCCGGAGTTCTGCATTGATGCCATCCCGGGCGTTGACAGCGTAGGCTGGCAGATGGCGGTTGGCGGCTTGGTACAGCGGAATTTGCACATGCCAGGGTATAGAATCCCTGGCCCACTGCCAGTATTGGGTTGCATCATCTGAAACCCCGTGCTCAATGAAGAATTGTGCTGCTCTTCGGGCTTCATTTGTATTGGCGCTTTTGAGGGCTTCCCGGACGGTTGTTTTAACACTATCATAGGGGAAGTTAGCTAAGGCGCGCAGCAGGTTGCTCCGTACCCGGTAGTCATTTTCCTGCTTGTACTGCTGAAGCAGGGCATCCATAGCCTGATCAGATTTGGTTTTGCCCAGTGCCACGACCAGCGCCATACGAATACGGGGATCTGTTGCGGTTGCTAATGCATTTTTGAGCAAGGGTACCGCAGTCGTATCAAGTTTTAGCCCGTTTGCCCGGTAGAGGTAGTTAGCCGCAATCAGGCGTACGCTTAGCGGGTATTTGCTTTCTGTTGCCAGGCTGATCATGCGCTTGGTGCCTGCTTCGTTGGTAATGTTGCGCAAGGCATAGCGGTAGATGCCAAGGGCCTGTCCTTCCAGGAGGGCCGTATCTGTAGGCTCATAAGTGGAAACGGTGGCGAGGTCTGCCAAAGTCGGCTCCGTACCGATTTTGCCTACGGCCTCAAGTATAGCCCGGTTCGCTAACCGGTAGTGGCCAGCGGTATCATTGCGTTCAAAGGCGCGCAACAGGTAGCGTTCGCCTGTAGCGGTGCCGCTTTGCCCTATGGCGTAGGCGGCAACGGCCCGGACACGGTCCACCGGGTCTTGCAAAAGCTGCGCCAGGCTGTCTATAGCCTCCGGTGAACGAATAGAGGCAAAGGCACGGGCGGAAAGATAGCGAAGGGTTGGTTGCTCATTATGAAAAAAGGTATAAAGGCTATCGGCCAGTTGCTGGTCCTGGAAATCGGCAATGCGCTGGAATTCCTGTGAGCTGGCATCAAGCGTGATGTTGCTGTCTACTTCATCAGAAGGAGGCATGCAGCCACTGAAAAAAAGTGCCGTCAGGGCCAGGATCAGTAAAGTGGGGTGTTGGTGTTTCATGGCAGTCTTGCTCTAGTCGGTTTTGTTTGAAAAACGCTGTCTGTCAGGCGGATGGGACCTTAGAATTCCTCATCTCCAAACAGGTCATCTGAGAACCCTTCATCCTCAAAGTTTTCATCACCATCTTCCTCCAGCGGGAATTGGTTGTTTTGGTATTCGTCACAGTTCATCTCAATACCAATATCACCGGAAGGGCGGTTGAAGCGGGCCTCGGTATCGAAGTCGATGTCCTCATTTTTTTCCAACTCTTTGATGAAGTTGATGAAGAAGGGCTTGGCCATAGCCGAGCCCTGCCCGTAGTGTATGGAGCGGAACCGGATCCAGCGGTATTCTCCGCCGACCCAGGTGCCCACTACTAGATTAGGGGTGATGCCCATAAACCAGCCGTCGACATAGTCGTTTGTAGTGCCGGTTTTTCCGCCTGCTTCCACCTCAAGTGTTCTGCCAAGTCCGGCAGCATACTTGAGCATTTCCACCATAACGTAGTTGGCGTTAGGGTTGATGGCCACGTTTTCTTCGGGTACGCCTTCGTAAAGTTTCTTGCCATCCTTGTCCTCAATGTGGAGGATGCAGTAGGGCTTTGTGAACAGCCCATTGTTGGCAAATGCCGTGTAGGCTCCCGTGAGTTCTAAGTTAGTCAGATCGGTGGCCCCCAGACAAATGGATGGTGCCTTGGGAACGCGGAAGCGGCCGTTGGAGTAGCGGGCGGAGCTGTCAATGCCCATTTGGTGGACCAGCCCTCTGACCGGCTCTGTATCGCCTAATTGTTTCATCAGGTGGGCCGAGATGGTATTCTTAGATTGTTTGAGGCCTTCCTTCAGTGTAAACAGCCTGCCGCTGTAGGAATTAGAGGAGTTGCGGGGGGTCCAGGGCTCCAGCAGCCCGAAGTTGCCGTCACCGGGTGCAATAGTCTGTGGCAGGTCATAAACCTGATAACAGGGTGAGAAACCTTGCTGGGCAATAGCGGTGGCGTATACAAAAGGCTTGAAGGTAGAACCCACCTGCCGGGAA
The DNA here is from genome assembly GCA_913057245.1 of uncultured Phaeodactylibacter sp. Taxonomy (GTDB): domain Bacteria; phylum Bacteroidota; class Bacteroidia; order Chitinophagales; family Saprospiraceae; genus Phaeodactylibacter. Next base: position 111,387 of record CAJXNH010000004.1, on the reverse strand, counting down.
GTCCGGTTGTGGTCTACCTTGAACCGCTTGTAATTGATACCGCCTACCCATACCTTGATGTGGCCCGTCACAGGGTCTACTGCCAGGATGCCGGTCTGTAAATGCATCAGGTGGTACTTGATGGAATCGATAGGTGTCATGACCGTATCCTTTTCCATGTCCTCATTTTCGTAAGTGAAGATCCGCATTTCCGTTTCAGAGTTGAAAGCGCGGTCCACCTCCTCCTGCATGGCCAGCCATTGCTTGCGAAGTGCGTTGAAGTGCTTGCTGCGCATGATCTGCCGGTACTGAGCGGCCAGCCCGGTACTGATGTAGTTGCGCTCGACCAGATCGTCGATCACACCACCTTCTTCGGCTTCCTGCACTACCCGTTCCACCTCGCGGTCATCTGCGTGGAACATAAGTTCCGTTTCCTGCTGTATTTTAGCGACGATATCTTTGATGTATTTCGACCGTATTTTCTGATACCGGTCCGAGTCCCGGATCAGGTCCTGTAGCTTCTTTTGCCGGCGCTCTACCGGCACTTCATGAATGGAGCCGCTTGTGTATTCCCAGGGGTCCTTGCGCACCACGCTCCAGGTTTCCCAGAAGCGTTTCTGTTGTTTGGCCATGTGCTCCTTCATGATGCGCTCCGCAATCCGTTGCATATCGGGATCGATGGTGGTATAAATACGCAGCCCGTCCCGGTAAATATTGTAATGGCTGCCATCCGCTTTTTTGATGTTTTCGCTGCGGAGCAATGCTTTGATGTCTTTAGCCAGTTCCATCCGGAAATACGGCGCGATGCCGTCAATATGGGTTTGGGCGGTGTATTTGATACTCAGTGGTTGGGTGCGGAGGGTATCATAGGCGGCCTCGTCGATCAGATTGTTTTTTTGCATTTGCTTGAGCACCACCATGCGCCGGTGGAGTACGGTATCAGGGCGGTCGAGTGGGTCGAAAAGAGAAGGGTTTTTCAGCATGCCCACCAACATGGCCGCTTCATTGATATTGAGCTCGTCCTGCTGCTTGTCGAAATAGATTTCCGAAGCCGCTTTGATGCCATAGGCACCATTAATAAAGTTGAACTTATTGAAGTACATCGCAATGATCTCCTCCTTGGTATACCGGCGTTCGAGGCGGGCAGCAATGATCCATTCCTTGAGCTTTTGGAGGCCGCGTTCCCAGATGTTTTTAGAGACCTGTTCAGTGAAGAGGAGCTTGGCCAGCTGCTGAGTGATGGTAGAGCCCCCGCCCGAGCTGCGTTGGCCGAGCAGAACGGTTTTTACAGCAATCCGGCCCAAAGCCGCAAAGTCGATACCGCTATGCTCGTAGTAGCGCTCATCCTCGGTAGCAATAAGCGCATTAACCAGGTTGGGCGAAAGCTGATCGTACGTTACCGGCACCCGGTTTTCGGTATAATAACGCCCGATGACCTCACCGTTGGCACCAAACACCTGAGAAGCTTCCTCACTTTTAGGGTTTTCGAGCTGCTGCACGGAAGGCAGGTCGGTAAAGGAAAGGGCAATAAAGGTGAGCGCTACGCCCAAAAGGCCTGCACCAGCAAGGTACCACATCCACCGCATAATGTTGCGGTACTGCTGTTCTTTAGGCTTGGATCCGGTTTGTTGTTTCATGGTCTGCTTTGAGTTCCGGGTTCAAAAGTAGTGAATTCTTGTGGGTTGTTAGGCAGTAAAAGGCTTGCTTTACGCTAAGTACCTGCCCCTTTTTTCTTGCACTTAAACGCAGTAAATGGCTGCCTTCATATACGGCGAAGATGCCAAGTTTAGGGTTACAGGCTGCTGTAATAGTCCAGGGCTGCTATAATAGAAGCTTCTGTGGCAGTTTGGTTGACCGTCACCTTTCCGGCTTCGGGCAGCAGGCTGAAGTTGATGGCCTGGCCTTCGTTTTTCTTGTCGTTGCCCATGAGCTGCAGGTAAGCCGGGTAGTCGTTTGCCTGAAGGGTAATTTTACCATAACGCGCCGTCAGGTAATCGGTGATTTGCCAGAGCTGGGCTTCCGGCAGGCTTTGCTGTTGTGTACTGAGGAAGGCTTCACAGATCATGCCAATGGCGATAGCCTCTCCATGCAGTAGTGGGGTGTCGGTCTCCAACGCGTGCCCTTCGATGGCATGACCGATCGTATGGCCGAAGTTTAAGGCTTTGCGCAGGCCCTTTTCGAAGGGGTCCGCTTCCACAATCTGCTTTTTGATACGCAGAGAGGCTGGGATAATGCTGGCCCAATCGGCACTTCTGAGGTTGGTCAGTTGCTGTAGGCTTTCCCACTGTGCGGCATCAGCTATGAGGCTATGCTTGATGACCTCAGCGTAGCCACTGCGCAGTTCCCGGTTAGAGAGGGTACTGAGGAAAGCCGGGTCGACGAGGACTGCCTGTGGGTTGCGGAACAGCCCGATACTGTTTTTGACCTGCATGAAATCGATACCCAGTTTGCCGCCGATGGAGGCATCCACCTGAGAAAGTAAGGTAGTCGGGATTTGCAAAAAGTGCATGCCCCGCTTAAAAGTGCTTGCCGCAAAACCGCCCATATCACCAATAACGCCACCGCCCAGGTTGAGCAGCAGGGCATCCCGCCCGGCTTTGTGGGCCATGAGCTGCCCCCAGATGCGCTCACAGGTTTGGAGGTTTTTGTGGATTTCCCCGCTTGGGATTTCAATCAGAATGGGGTGATATGGCTCAAGGGCAGGTGCAATGCGTGGCCAGCAGTGCGCTCTTGTGTTCTCATCAGCCAGTACAAAGAGCTGGCTAAAGGGCTGCTGCCCGAGGGTGAGCGGCAGGGATTCGGCAACGGGGCCAATATGGATAGGATAAGTATCAAGGGCAAGCGTCTGCATAGTAGTGAAAAATTTTAGAGGGCAAAGCTAAGGCATGTGTACCTAAGTTTATAGTGCGGTGACCTGCTCCAGCAGCCAGTCTTTTTCAGTCAGGGGGCTTGCGTTAATGATTTCAGACTTTAGTGCACTTTTTTCCTTGTCATCAAAGGGGTTGATCCGCACAAGTTTACGGGTAAAGCGAATGAAATTGTGGTAATTGGAACGATAGGCGCCCATAAGCTGCTTTCTTTTGAGGTAGGCACGCATGCTTTCCAGTAAGGACTCGAGGGCGTCGTACTCATCCAGCTCATAGTAGATTTTGAGCAGCATGCTCTTGGCATTGAGGTTGATAAGGGTGTCATCGAAGTCTGTTTGTGCCAGAAGCTGCATGGCCGAACCATAGTCGCCCTTCTCAAAATTGAGGCGGGCCAGGCTGTGGAGGAAAAAGCTTTCCCTGTAATCGGGGGGCAGGGCTTTTTTGTATTGGTGTATGAAGTGCTCGACCCAGTCATATTCTTTCAGGCGCAGGGCGGCGCCCACGGCATTTCTGAAAGTAAAGGGGGAGACTACGCCATTTTCCAGGAGGATTTCGTTTTCAAGCCCCTGCCGGTAAAGCCGGAAAGCTTCCCGGATGAGTTCGCTGTCATTGAACTTATTCGCCTGCCGGATGCAGTAGTTGACCGCCATGAGGTAGATGTCGCGCAGCTCAGACTTAGGGAAAGAGGTACGGTGCTTTTGGATTTCCTGCCGGAGGTTTTCGAAGTACTGCTTACCGGACTCGTCTGTGATGGCTTTGTAGCCATAAAAATATACTGCGATAGCGGGGTGGTGCAGCATCAGCTTTTGACGGTCCACATACTCGATGATGTATTCCAGCAATCCGATGTTGTACTGAGCTTTATAAACCGATTGGTGAGCGATCATGAGGCAGCCCTGCCGGAGTTTATCCGCTACGAAGGTCAGGTCGAGTGCATCAGAGACTTCCTGCAGGTTCATCTCTGTGGTCCGCTTTTTGCCATCGTAAAAGGAGTATTTTTCCAACTGCAGCAGGTATTCATTTCTGAGGTACTGTTCATTTCTGTAATGGGCTTTTTCCTGTTGTGCCTCCACGGCTTTGATGGCTTTTGTGAATGCCCGGTCCAGCTTCCGTTTGCGGAATACGCTGGCCAGCGCCATTCGTGCCCGCACTTCATCGCTTTGTTGTTCCTGATAGATGAGAAATTCCTCCACAGATTTAAGAAGAAAGTGCATGCTTTGCCTTAACTTGGCATCATCGTAGGGCTCATTTGAGAAAATTCGCGAAAACACCCTTTCTTTCTCCAAAAACTTTTCTTCATACAAGTGCTGCCCGGCCATTAGGTATTCAAACAGCGTGACCACGTCTTCCCGGTGATTGTGGGCAGGGGAATTCAGCCATTTTCGGAGCTCCCGTTCTTCCTTTTTAGACAGGGTGCGCAAGATTAATACTAAGTGGCTGTTTGTCATATATCAGGCTAAATTAAAAAGGATCAACAAGCAGTGAATAATTATTGATGTGTACTGGTTTGGTTAATAGGCTTTTGTGTGGGGTTTGGTGGTTCTTTGGACTTTAAAAATACAATTTTTTTTCAACAAATTCGCTTTTTTGTCTTTGATTCCTTTACAGAATGTGAGCACTTTTGTAATGGGTGAAAAAGACAAGCCGCGCTTAACAGCCGAAATTCCGGCACCAAAGTAACGTAGAAAGCGTTTGTAAGAGGAAGCATACAGGTTTGTTACAGCCCGAAGCAAATCGCTATAACAGCATTGAAGGAAATAGCTTTGTTTTCACCAAACGGCCTAAATAATTCATTAATGACGACTTCAAACTTCTTTTTTTCACTGAATCGTTACCGGACTGCCCTGTTGCTGTCTGTGATGTTCTTTTTTTGCATTGGTGCTCCCACCGCCATTGCCCAGGGCTGGGAGCGGTATTACGGCGGAAATGCTGAAGATATAGGGGAGGCCCTGCTATCGACTTCCGACTGGGGTTTTCTGGTGGTAGGCAACACCCAGTCTTTCGGGCAGCCCGGCGGTGATCAGGGTGTGAATGTCTATGCTCTGAAAGTCGATGTGGATGGCGATTTGGTGTGGCAACGCGCTTATAATACAGCCTTTTATGACAGGGCTAAGGCCGTCGTGGAGATTGAAGCGAATCGTTATGTCTTAGCCGCTGAAGCTTCTGATGCCTCTCAGCAGGGGCCATTCGGTTTAATGTTGCTGGAAATAGATGAGCGTGGCGTTCTGCTGGATACGTTCTCCTTTTCACTGGATGAGGTGCCTAACCTGCGCATTAATGATATGATCCTGGCTCCCGATGGGGGCTTGCTGGTTGCAGGCTTTGCAGATTATTACGCAGATAAGGATGACGATATGGTCATCATGAAGATCAGCGCTGATATGGAGCTGGAGTGGCACCGGATTCTGGACATCGGGGTGAATGACCGGGCAAATGCGATTGCAGTAATTGACGGAGGTTATGTCGTGACCGGGCAGGTGGATAGCGAGGTGGAGCCGCCTGCTGCCTTTGGGGATGATATTGTTACCCTGCGCATGGATGAAGCCGGCGCAATCGTCTGGCAGCGTAAATTAGCCTCTGACCAAAATGACGAAGGGAATGACATTATTGTTGATAATGATGGGAATATTGTTATCACCGGTTTTATAGATACTGACCTTATTATCTGGAAATATGATCAGGGCGGAGAGAGTACAGATAGCCTTAGATTCTCCATGTTTGGCAGTGGCAATGTAGGGGAAGCAATAGTTGCGCTGGATGAGGGGTATGTCGTAGCTGGTTATACGGAGGTTGACGACTCCAACCTCGATCAGTTGCTCCTGGAAGTCGACCAAAGCCTTGATGTTGTATGGAGTACAAGCAATGGCGATGTAGAGTCCTCTGATATTACATTTGATATTGTCAAATCTAAATCGGGAGGCTATGCAACAGCGGGTTACAGTGGCGTAGATATTTTATTTGACCCCCAGCTGAGCCTGATGAAAACCGATGAGCAGGGGCAGATCGTCTCCAATGTGATCCGGGGGCAGGTTTTCCACGATATAGATGTGGCCTGTGATCTGGACCCCGGCGAACCGAGGCTTTCCGGCTGGCTGGTGCGGGCTGTTGGTGATGAAGAAACGTACTTCGCGACTACAAATGAGGCTGGCGTATTCGAAATGCGGGTTGGCCTGGGGGCATACGTAGTAGAAGCCCTGCCTCGCAACGACTATTGGGAGAGCTGTTTCCCCGGGGGGGTGAACGTAGGCTTCAACCAAATCTACGATACCGTAGGCGTGAACTTCCCGCTAAAAGCCAAATACATCGACTGCCCATTGATGGAAGTTGATATTTCAACGCCATGGATTTCCAACTGTATAGATATTGAGTACACCGTTAATTATTCTAATCAGGGTACCGGAGGAACAGATGGTGCAGCAAGTGTAGAAGTGGAACTGGACCCGGCGCTTTCTTTCCAAAGTGCCTCTTTGCCATTTTCTTTTGAGAATGACACGTACACCTTTGATCTGGGGGAAGTACCTTATAATACGGAGGGCAGTTTTACGATTCAGACCTTTATGGATTGCGACTCTATTGTAGAGGATCAGTCCGGATTGGTTACCGCACGTATCTTCCCGGACACGCTTTGTTCGCCTGCTGATCCGGGCTGGAATGGTGCGAGTGTTTCGGTGGATGGGCTATGCGAAGGAGATGAGACGGTTGCCTTCCGGTTGTCCAATACGGGAAATGCAGCAATGGTGTCTGCGAAAAGCTACTTCATTGTGGAGGAAGATTTGATGTTCCTGACCAATGGGTTCGATCTCGATGAAGAACAGGATACTACAATATTGCTCCCTGCCAACGGCTCCACCTACCGGATCATCGCGGAGCAGGTCGATGGCCATCCGGGCAACAGCTTCCCCACACGAGCAGTAGAGGGTTGTGGAACGGATGAAGAAGGGGGCTACAGCGTAGGTTATGTTACCCAATGGCCGGAAGACGATGGAGATCAGGCTGTCTCCATTCATGTGGATGAGGTCTTGTCCGATGTTCCGGACGTAGCGATGGTCGCCCACCCCAAAGGCTGGCAGGATTCTCTGATTTCTGCTCAGACGGCACTGACTTACCGGGTTTTCTTCCGGAATATTACCCAGGATAGTGTCATTAGAGTCATCGTTCGCGATACGCTGCCTGAAGGTTTGGACATTTCCACTTTGGAGTTTGGAGCGAGCAGCCATCCTGCGACTTATGATATTTATGAGAATGGTGTCATTAAGGCCACTTTTGAGAACCTGGAGCTACCGGTTGACGGGACAAGCCCACAGGACTATGCATTCTTCGAATACCGCGTGGCACAAACCGATGGCAATACCACAGGCACAGTAATTGAGAACAGCGCCCTTGTTATTTACGATTATAACACCCCGGTATACACGGGGCGCACGAGGCATGTGGTTGGTGCGCCTACGACCACCGGATTGCTGGAAGTTATTCCTACAGACATTGATACTCCAGACTGGGCTTCTGAAGTAAAAGTGAAGGTTTTCCCAAATCCGGCAACGGAATATATTACCCTCGAAGTGGAGGGACTGCAGGGGCACCGTGAATTATCCTTTACTTTGATGAACTTATACGGGCAACCTGTGCGTTCTATTAACAAGGAGGGGCATCAGTGCACCTTCGACCGGAATAACCTGCCTGCCGGAAGCTATATTTATCTGGTCCGGGCAGACGGGCAAAAAATCGCCGCCGGCACCCTGATTATTCGTTAACAAACGGTTAAAAATACAGTACCGCTGATACTTTGCTGAGCTTCAGCGCGTTTATAAAGATGTAAGACTTAGGTCGTCTTATTTATTTCATGAGATTATGATTTGTTATTAGTGAGAGGCTCTGCCGCAACGGCAGAGCTTTTTTTATTCCTCCTCCACTAGCTTTACCGGAAAGTAGCTTTCTCCCGTCAATGCCCAGCGCTCGTCGTATACACTTCGGTAGACGAGCCGGTAGTCTATGTCAATGGCCATTAACAGCTGCAAAAACTGATTGGCGCTTTCCTGGGAGTTGTCCACCTTGAATATTTCGATTCTTTCATTGGGAGAGATGAGCTGTCCCGGAGCGATATTGGAATGATAGATATTGCTGATTTCGCTGAGTTCAGGGATTTCCTGATAAAGAAAAGTAGGCAGGTCCATCTGATAGGCCGAATCGTTATAAATGACAATCGTGGAGTCGACAATTGCCGGGCCTATCCCTTTATTGCTGAGTACGATGGAGAAATCAGGGCCTCCGTAGTTGGCATTAGCGATCATGAGGTAAGGCATCGTAGACTTGAGCTGAGCATTGCGCTGCAGCTCTTGCTCCTCTCTCATAAGGTTGGTTTGGTAGAAGAGCGCAATTAAAGACATTAGGCTGATCATAATTGCGCTTGTGCTCATGATTTTTTCGGTATTCCAAAACCGTTTCTTCTTTTCGTCGCTTTGGGTTAGCATCGGAGGGCGTGCCACTTTTCCGGAATTAGAGTACGTCTTTTTCAGGCTCATAGATCATAAGTAGTTTGGCGGGAATTGTACCATTTAGCTTCTCTTCGTCACTTAAGTTTTAGATTCTGTCCTCAAAATAAGAGGAATATCTGATACGGAGCGTGGTGAAAACAGCCCTTGTTTAGCCTAAAAAGTGGTTCAAAAACCTTTATCAAGGCTTTTTTTGAAAAAAAAATGAAAAAAATCACCGAAAAAGCGGATTGGATTTTTAAATAAAATTCAACAAGCATTATTAATAAGTTGTCGGGTTATATACTTGTTTTTCAGGTGTTTAAGTTTTAGAATAAATATAAAATGAGACTGAGATGCCGGTTTTTTTTCAACAAAACCCGTTTTTTGTCTTTGTCCTGGGGTAAGAAAGCCTGCATATTTGTAATGTAATCAAAAGGAAAGGGGCTAACGAAACAGCCTTAAAGAAAAACACCAGGAAAGCCTGGCGTTAAAATTGAAAGAACAGATCAATGGTAGAGTAACTAACATCAAACTGAGAGGCTATCCCAAAGGCTACGAACAACTATTTAAGCCAGTTTTTTTGTTAAAACCAACTTCATGATACTTTACCACCGGGCGGCAGTGTAGGGGAGATTACCTACAGTTCCCAGAGACCGATTCATATCCCAAAAACTTTTAAGCTGTAGGGATAAATTTTCTGATACTGCTGCCCATTCTTTCTTTGACATTAAAACGGTTCGTTTGCTTGCGGCAGCACACAACCGTCTTATGATAAATGGTACAATCTCTAGCCTTAAAGCTCGGGATAAGCAGCCGGATGTACTGCTCAGAAGGGGATGAATATCAAGTTGAGCGTACGCTATCATAATCCCAAACGCCGTGGGTTCCTTGCCGGATCAACACAAAAGACTGGCAAGGAGCTCCAAAAAAACTAGAGCAACATCAAAATATAGATTTGTTTGAAAAATTAGGTCGTCTTATTATTTCATGAGATTATGATTTGTTATTAGCAAGAGGCTCCGTCGCAGACGGAGCTTTTTTTTTATTGTAGGTCGTCGTAAAAAAGTAGGTCGTAAAAGGTCGTCTTACTATCTCATGTAAATAATAACTGCTTCAAAGTTAGAAAAAAAATATATCTCACCAAGCCTTTCTGCTGGCCGGCCCGCTGCTTTTGCTCCGCTTTCTCCCTTTATGTTTATATTTTTTTAATTATAAACTGTTGATCTTTAACTGGTTTTGCTCCGATTAGGCCGTTATGGAAAATATTGCCTGTGATCGTGATTTTTTTTGAGCGTAAAGAGGGCAGGGCCGTGCTTTTACCCGGTTTCAGGTAGAGAGCTGCCTGAGCAGCCAAGTCCTTTCTGCAACGTTGGGGCAGGCTTTGACTTCACCGGCAAGCACCAGGCGCGCCTTTTTTTCACCCGGTGGCAGTTCCTGAAGTTGCCTTAGAAAGTGCAGCAGGTTTAGGTAGTTTTCCCGGTGATAGCTGAGGGCTTTCTTGCGGCGAATGAATTTTTCGAGGGCGTGTATCCGGGCCTCAAGAACATCGTAGGCCCCGGTTTCGTAAAAAAGCTTCAACCTGACGGTGCGGACAGAGAGCTGCAGCAGGGGCTCGGAAAAATGTACCTCGTTCAGGCGTTCGAGGGCAGCTCCATACCTGCCTTTTGCATACTCAAGCCTGGCTCTGCAAAAGTGATACATCTGATCCGCCCTGTTGACAGGCATGGCAGCCCGGTAGTGCTCCAGAAAGTCATCCACCCATTCGTAGTCCTCCAATATGAGCCCAAGAGTGGTGATGTTCCGGTAGGTAAAAGGAGACAGTAGCCCCTGCTGCAGCAATAACCCCTTTTCCAGCCCGAGTTTGTAAAGCTGCAGTTGGGCTTGCAGATAGGCACTGCTGCCAAGATTATACTGCCGGGTACAAAAATTGAGCGCTAGCAGGAACATGTCTTGCAGTTCCTCTGCCGGGAAAACTGCTGACTTTGGACCGGAAATAAAGTCAAGAAAAGCATCAAAATGCCGGGCAGCATCAGCGGATCCATGCAGATAATGGTAGCTGTGGTAATAGGCCGCGACTGCTGGTTCCTGCAGCAGAGGATTACCGCGCAGGTGCTGTAGTAACTCCTCCAGAAGTGCAATTTCATAATCGGTCGGGAAGACGAACTGATGGCTTTTGGCCAGGCAGGCCTGCCTCAGTTTGGCGATGCAGTAAAATGCATTGAGGTATTGGTCTGTTTCATGCAAGTTAAGGGAGGAAGTCCGTTTTTGTTGGGCCCGCTGCCGGTAGGTCTCATCTGCAAGCAGGTACTGATCCAGAAAATGCCGGCTGCTGCGGGAAGGAGCGGCGCTGAGGCGGCGTTGGGTTCGGCGCAGCGCCTGTTCGAAGTGCTTGGGCAGCTGCCGTTGCCGGTAGGCCTGTGGGGCTGCCCAGGGTATTTCGGTATCGGACATTTCCACTTTCCAAAAGGTATCCAGAAGTTTGAACAGCTTGCTCATCAGCAACCGTATACGGTGGTCATCATAGGGCAGGGAAGGGTACAGTTCCTGATGCAGAGCTGCTTTTTCCGGTGGCAGGTCTTTGTGCCAGCAACGCTCAGCAAGGGCTTCAAAAAATGCCGTGACCATCGGCTGTGAATTGAAGTAGGGCGACTGCACAAACAAAGCAAACCGCTGCTGTTCCTCTGATGAAAGCGTCTCAAGTGCCTGCCAGAGTTTACTGTTTTTCATGCGTTGGAAAATTAGTGGAAGAGACAAATTATGATTAAAAAATCAATAAAAACAGTAGATTAAGGTAGATTTTGTCAAATACTAAAAAGACAAATTAACAAAATTGTCATTGTGCGCTTAGGGATAACCCCTGATATTTGTAGCGTGAAGAAAAATCAAGGCTCATGAATACGCGACACCTCCTCCTTTCAGCACTTTTGTCCCTGTTTTCGGTATCGGGAATAGCGAATACCGCACCTGTATCGGGTACGATCACCACGCACTGCGGTGACCCAATGCCCGGTGTGACCGTTCACTTTGGCAGCGAACTGACCGCCATCACTGATCAGGAAGGTTTTTACCAGATTGATTTGGAGATCGGGCAGGATTATACGGTTTATGCAAGCCTGGATGATGAAATGATGAATGGAGTAGACGCTGAAGATCAGCAGATTATTGCCAATTCGATGTTCGATTCCACGGGGAGCTTCTCGCTTACGCCCTATCAGTTGCTGGCAGGGGATGTCAACAACTCAGGAAGTGTGAGCACATTCGACTTAATTGGGATCGCCCGGGGGCTGCAGGGGATAACGGGCGCCATCATGGAACCTTACTGGTTCATTCTGCCTGCTGATTTTGATCTTCAGGTCCCTTCTAACCCCGATTCGGTATGCCTGCCCCTGGTTATCAATGTCGATAGTACAGATGGTATTGAAGGGCTTGATTTTATCGGGGTAAAGCGGGGTGACCTGGACTGTAGCGCGGAGTTGCCCTTTGTCAGCCCGCCCGTTGTTGCCCTGTCCGGGCAGGTATACCTGGATGAGGAAGCCCTGTGTTTCCCCTCAGACACCCTGACGACCCTAAACGGTATCCACCTTCAATTTTGGGACGGGCAACAGCATTTTTATTCCACAAGTGATGCGCAGGGCGCCTTTTCGGTCGAACTTCCTCCGGCAACCTATGAGGTGCAGCCTTTTGTTCCCAACTTACTTTGGGAGTCCTGCCCCAACACGGTTTTGGAACTGGAAGAAGGAACTGCCCAGGATTCGGTCAACCTGGGTTTGCAGGTAGCAGAAACCTGCCCGTATATATTTGCCTCGGTCGTTTCAGAATCTCTGGCACCGGGAACCACTTCCACCTACACGGTCTATTACCGGAACGAAGGGACTGCTTTGGCCATTGATGCTGAAGCCCAGCTACAATTTGACCCTGCACAAACGGTCGTAAGCAGCAGCATACCCTATGTGCAAAATTCAGATGATGTCTATGTGTTTTCGTTAGGGGATGTAGCAGTCATGGAGGCCGGAAGCTTTACCGTGGAGGTCGAAATGGCTTCAAATGTCTTACCCGGCAGTACCTATTGCCTGGATGCAAGTTTCACACCGGATGAGGTTTGTAATCCTACAGACTACAGCTGGGATGGATCGATATTGGAATTGAATGCGATTTGCGATGGCGATAGCGTGAAGTTTACGATTAAAAACACGGGACTGGGCATGGGGGAGCCCCGAAGTTATGTCGTCATAGAGGACGATCTGGTTATGCTACAGGAAAATATTCAGTTAGATGCCTTTGAAACTTACAAGTTTAGCCGGGCCGCCAACGGTACGACACAGCGCCTGCAGATATCTCCAGCGCCCGGTTGGTACAGTCAGCCCTCTCCGGGACTGGCGGTTGAATCCTGTGGGACGAATGCCCAAAACGGGAGTAGCACAGGCTATGTAGTCGATTATCCCAATAATAGTGGAGCCCCTTTTACCATTCAGTATTGCAGGGAAGACTCCAGCCAGGATACTGTTAATGTCGGTATTGTTGACTATCCAAACGGAGAAGGGGAACAGAACCTGGTCTTGCCTGGCCTGCCTATTGTCTATGAGGTTCGGTTTCAGAATGAAAGTGACAGTTTATCGCAGGGCCTGATCATTACAGCTCCGATACCTGAGGGGTTCCATCCATCGTCTTTAAAGGCTGGTGCCAGCAGCCATGCCTGCAATAGCTCGATTACGCCGGACGGGCCGCTGCGTTTTGAGTTGGAAGCGCCGTTGGAAGCCGGTGAGCAAGGGCATTTAAGTTTTCAGCTGAGGCAACGCCATGGCAATGCTGATGGGGAACAGTTGATCATGCAGGCGGCTCTGCATTGGGGCAATGGGCAGGTGGATACAACCAATGCCTCCCTGCTGACGGTCATGTCAGGCTTGTTGGACCCGGACTTTGGTTTTATTGCATTAGGAGCAACGACAGAGTATAGCGAAACGCTAACGATGCTGGGCGGTGCATTGCTGCTCGAAGGTGATACCCTTCAGGTGGACACCACCTTTGACAATCAGCTGCGCTTTGAGTTTGTCGAAGTGGGCACCCCCTATCAAGTCTCCCACTTTCAGGATGGTTCCTGGACCAACGGGGTAACGGTTTTTGACATGGTACTGATTGCCAAACATATGGCAGGAGTAGGGCCGCTTTCTACACCGTACCGGCTTATTGCTGCAGATGTGAATCAGTCTGAAAACATCACCATCATGGATTTGATAGCCATAAGAAACGCTATCTTAGATCCGGAGGACAACGGGGTGGCTGGCGTCCCTGCCTGGGTTTTTGTGGATAGAACCCTTGTTTTCCCTACTCCGAATAATCCTTGGTATGGAATTGACAGTAGTATGTGGAAGAGTTGTTTAGAAGACGTATATGCCATACCATATGGAGGGCCTCCCGTGGCATTTAATGCTGACTGCATTGGCATAAAAATGGGAGACGTCAATGGGGATGCCACCGCTTTCCAACAGTTACCCGATGAGCGCTCAGCGGCAGACTGGCCCCTGGTTTGGAAGCCTGCAGGCAATGGCGGAGCTGCGCTGGTCCCCACCCGTGAAATCCTAGCCGCTTCCGGCTTTCAGCTGTCCTTCCGTGGGCCGGAGCACTTGGCTTGGGAAACTAGTCAGGGCTTTCAGTTAGAAGCTCAATATGCAGATGGTATCTGGCGCCTGCTTGCCTATCGTACCTCGGATACCCCTTTAATCAAGGGTCAGCCCATTTTGCAGGTCAATGGCACCCCGGAATCCTTTGAGCTGGTCGATTCGGGTTTCAACCGTGCCTATCTTTCCGATGGCACCCTGCTAAAACCGATAATTGCAGTCTATGAAAAGGACAAGCGGCTGACCGTCGCCCCCAATCCGGCGCGTGACCGCCTTACCGTACAGGGGCAGCAGCAAACCGCCGGCGCAGTAACCCTGACGCTCTTTAATCCGCAGGGGCAGCCCGTGCAGACGCGGCAATGGATGGCAGGGGAATACTGGTCCGGTGAGCTACAGGTAGGCAGTCTGCCCGCGGGCTTGTACTGGCTGCAGGTGGAGACTGTTGATGGGGTATTTGGGGAGCGGGTGGTGGTGCGGTGAAGCACGGCGCTCCCTCGCGCTGCCCGATCTCATCAAAGTATTGCTGGTGTAGAGCTTAATCCAGGGCGATGCTAAGAGCTCTTCCCCAGCTTTTCCAAGAAAGAACCTATCGAATTCCAGTAAAGACCGGACCCCGACAGGAGCAAAGATGCTACTGGTGTAGAGCTTAACCCAAGACCTTTTCAAGAGCTTTGCCCCAGCTTTTCCCGATATAGTGGTTTAGCCAGATCAACCGGGATAATTGCAATACCGATGACAACTCATCCCAAACAACTGGATTTTTGGGTGAACAGGAATTAAATTACACCAACCTTTTGGTTCTTCTTTCACCCCAGGCAAACTGTTGCCCCAAACTATAAAGTATGAAAAGCGCTTTTCTAATCATCCTGTACGTTGCCCTCTTCTTCTCCCCCGCCCACAGCCAATGGGAAGTCAAATACGTGGATACTGATTTCCCGGGCAACCTCCACGTCATTAAAGCCATCAATGACTCCACGCTCTTTGCTATGGGAGACGCATCTGCTTGCTTCCGGTCTTATGATGCCGGGGAGTCCTGGGAGGGATTTGACACCGGCCTGGATATGGATTTCCTGGATATAGAGCGGCTTGGGGATTCGGTGCTCCTTGCTGTGGGAAGGGAGCAGATGGTAAGGTCCACAGACCTTGGGCAGTCGTGGTCTGTGGTGTACTCCGATGAAGCCGAAGCGTTTCATGCTATAGCCGCCTTTGGCGACGCTGTCGTTCTGGTCGCGGGCTATGCCGGGATTTACCAGTCCACAGATCAGGGGCAATCCTGGCAAACGGCATGGTCCTTGGAAGGGGCGGGCTACGAAACAGGAGAAATCAGCAGTTTACACTTTGCGGATCAGCAGGTGGGGCTGGCAGCAGGTTATGGATATGCGGAGGACATCCCCGGAGGTTTGGACCGCTTCATTTTGAGAACTACGGATCAGGGGACATCCTGGGTGGCAGGTACCGACCTGGGAGCTGATTTTCTGTTTGCACCCGGCTTGGATTTTACCGACACCCAAACGGGATACCTCCATCTGGACAACGGGCAGTTGTTCAAGACTACAGATCAGGGCATAAGTTGGGACCTGCAGGGCGGAAATTATGGTGATGTGACGGATTTGAATTTTATTTCCCCGGACCGGGCTTTTTCAACCTGTGCGCACCTGGTATTTACAGGTAACTCCGGGCCTGAAGGCACTATTTTGAGCACTGCAGATCAGGGCGTGAACTGGGAGGTCTTACCTACTCCGGGCATTCCCTTGTTTGATGTTGATTTTCAAAACGATTCGACCGGGTTTGTCGTGGGGAAATATGCCCTGATCATGAAGTATAATGCCGATATTGAGGGCATAGCTGGTGCGTACCCGGACTTTCCTTCCTCCAGTTCTCATCCGGAGGCCAGGGGCTTTAGTATTGAGGTCCTGCAAAACCCGTTTCAGGATTTCATTCAGTTGAGTACGGAGCAGGAAGGCACCCCTGATATCCAGATTGCGCTATTTGATGCGACCGGGCGCAAAGTCATGGCGCAGCAGATGAGCGTGAGGTCCTTGCAAATCCCCGCTGCGCACTTGCCGAAAGGGCCGTATTTTCTGTATGCCCGGAGTGCCGATGGGGCTAAGGTGGTGCAGTTGATCAAAATGTAGTTGCGAAGATCTAACTTCTGACGTTGCCAATTTTTCCTGTACTTTTGCGCCATATTCAATCGAGTTATGGCAGTACCTGAGATCGTTTTTCACGTTGGCCTGGGCAAGGTCGCTTCCACTTATTTGCAGCACCGCTTTTTCCCGAAGCTGCAAAAAATCCACTATATCCCCACCAACCGTTACCGGCAGGTGCCGGACATCATCAAAAAGGGGAAGTACGGGCGGTACTTCGTCTCCCGGGAGTTTGATCAGCAACTGGAGCGGGAGGTCAGCTGGTTTGCATCCTACTATCCGGAGGTAAAGCCCATCATTATTTTCCGGCGGCACGATGGCTGGGCGGCCTCTCAGTACCGGCGTTATGTGAAGAATGGCGGGCACCTGCCCTTTACCGGTTTTTTGGATGTGGAAGGAGACACTGGCTTGTGGAAAGTCAAAGATTTCATTTTTTATAACCACATTGAGCAGCTCGAAAAGCACTTTACGCATAAGCCATTGGTCTTGTTTTACGAAGAGCTGAGGTCCGATCCCTGGGCATTTTTTGATAAAATTGCCGCTTATGCAGATGCCGCCTACGACCCCAAAGATGTCTCGCTCGCCAAGGTGCACACTTCCTACAAAGAGAAGGAGCTGAAGGTCATGCGTAAGATGGGTAAATACATTTTCGGAGAAGAACGTTCGCCCACCAAGGCCGGCACCCTGACCGGATGGCTGCACCGGCGCGGGCAGATGCTGGCCAGCTATGGGGTGCTTTACCCCTCTAAGCTTTTGCCTAAGCGTTTTGTAGACCCTGCCCCGCTCATCCCACCGGAGGAACTGGAAAGGGTGCGCGATTTCTTTGCGGAGGATTGGGCTAAGGTCAAGGCCTATGCGGAGACCTCCGCCATGGTGTAGCACCTTACAGGTGTCGCAGCCCGGACGTCGGGCCCATTTTGCGAAAGCTAAAAATGAGGGTTCAACGTTAAATGCACAGATCAAAACGATAGAACCATGAAGTATTTCCTTACCCCGGTATTGTTGCTGTTTGTGGTGCATGTGGCCTGTGCCCAGCCTGAGCAGGGGCAGTCCATCATACAAACCTACACCCCTTCCCGCCTTTTGCCGAAAGGCAGCTGGGAAGTCAAGCTTTTCAATAATTTATACACGGAAACCCGTGGGGCTAATGAGAATGGGGAGGTGAGTGACCGCCCCCGTGCAACCTTCCTGACCAATATCCTGGAGGGCTTCGTGGGGGTGTCGCCCATTGCGCGGGTCAATGCTGGTGTGATTGTCAATTTCCGGTCCTCCCTCATCTCTTCCGCAGAAATGGAGCACCCGGCCCTTGATGCCCTGCGTTACGCCAATAATGAGGAATTTGCGAGAAGCGGAGTGTCTTATGTTGCCCCTTCTGTACGGTTTACCCCCTTTAGGAGCCTGCCGCGCCTGTCCTTTCAGTCCTCCCTGATGCTGCCGGTGTTTGAGGAGGAGTCCATCAATGGGGTGTTTTTTGCAGAACGCAGTACTATTTGGGCCAATAAAGTCTACTACGACCACTCCTTTGCGAATGGAGACTGGCAGTTGTTTACGGAGTTGAGCTTTGATTACCTGTTCGGGCCGGACGAAGAGAGTTATGCCAACGACAGCGGCTTTATGCCTGTTTCTGTCTTTTTGAGTTACTTCCCCAGTTCCAACCTTACCATTTATGTCAATGCGCAACATGCCCGGCGGATTGACCTGGGCAACAACTTCAGTCAGCACTTTACGCTGGCGGGTGTTGGCGCGAAGTATCAGCTCACAGATGCTCTGAATCTGGAGATTTCGCATGCACAGTTCCTGTTTGGTAATAGCTCGGGCCTGGGCGCAACCTATAATATCGGCTTCCGTTATGTAAATTTATGATGCGGCTGATTTTTTCTCTTTCATTATTCCTGTTGAGCCTGCCTGCCCTGCGTGCACAAGGCATGGTTTTGCAATCCGTGGAAACAGAAGGGCTAAAGCGTACCCATCCCGGGTTTTTCTACGGCATTGCCGGGGCCTCGCCCGGAGATACGGTCACTTGGGAAGCCCTGGAGGAAATGCGGCGATGGCTGGTATTGCAACCGGCTTTCAACGCTGTGGCCTACCACCTGGATACCACGGACAGCGGGCTTCACCTGCGTTGGGAGACCGATGAAGCCAAAACGGTGCTGCCTTACGCAGGGCTATGGTCTTCCAATGACATCACCACGGTCATTGGCGGGCTTTCTGAGTTCAATTTCCTGGGGCGGGGCATTAGCGTGGGCGCTTACTATCAGTACAACCTGCGGCATAGCCTCGGGCTTTTCTACCGGCATCCGTTTTTGGTGGGAAAGTTCGGGGCGGAAATTTCCTATACGCTTTGGAATTCCTATGAGCCACTTTACAAGGGGCCGGCTACGGCCTGGTACGATTATTCGAACTCCAGCCTGAATGCGACTGCCTTTTTTACGCCTACCCGGCGGCAGGAGTATCAGGTGGGCATCAGCCTCTTTCAGGAAGGTTATCGGTTGGGTACGGTAGCGGAGGAAGACCGTCCGCTCTTTCCGCGTGAATTGGATATTGGAAAACTCGGCATCCGTACCAACCACTTTTACCGGGGAGCCGTGCCCCACTATTTCTACTGGTCGGGGCTATCGGTAGATACCTATTCGCAGGTGGTGCTTGATGAACTGGGCTCCGAGCCGTTCTACATCATCCGGCAAGCCTGGAAGTACTACCGACGCACTGGAAAGCGTGGGAATTGGGCGCTGCGCTTCATCTGGGGGCTGAGCACCAATGTCAATACGCCCTTTGCCCCCTTCGCACTGGACAACCACATCTCCATACGTGGTGTTGGCGACCGTATCGACCGGGGGACCGGCATGCTGACCCTTAACACAGAGTACCGGTATACCCTTCTGGAAAACAGGCAAATCGGCCTGCAGGCAGTGGGCTTTGTGGATGCCGGAAGCTGGCGCCTGCCCGGTGGCACTTTTAGTGATTTTGCCGACCCGGAAATCATTCGGCTGCACGGCGGGGTAGGGGGACGGTTCATCCTAAAGCAGTTTTACAACACTGTCTTTTCCGTAGACTACGGGCACTCCCTGCGAGGCACCGGGATGGGAGGGTTTGTGCTGGGGCTGGGGCAGTATTTTTGAATTAGCCCATAACATTTACGGACGGGGTGAGCGCAGTTGGCATTAGGTTTTTCATATCGCAGATTTTTCGTAAAATTAAAGCCTGAAATCTAAAAGCTTAACCTTTGGCGCATCAAAACGAGCCTTCCAGTAAGAGTCCGGAACAGGAAACACCAGCCTGGCTCCTTCGAGTACAGGAACAAAGTTGGGAACCGGAAATCCTGGTCTCTGGTATTGTGCTCTATGGGCTTTTTCAGGTACCTGGATTGCTGGAGCAATTGCAACACTTTCTTAGCCATTTTTCTTTTGAGGTTTTTTCCAGTGGTACGGCCGATGAGAGCATGATTGCCGTGCTCAAGGTCGCTAACGTATGGCTTATCGGAGGTTTTATGGTACACCTGCTACTGCGCAGTATCTGGGTGGCTCTGGTGGGGTTGAGCTATGTGTACAAAAATGGCGTGGATATTTCCAGACTGAAAATGGGCGAATCTTACAATCGCTTGATTTTTAAAGATGCGGAGTATACCCGAAATATTGTCCGTTTGGAAGAGATTTGCAGTACCACTTTTGCAGTCAGTTTTTTGCTGTTTATGCTGATCCTTGGAGGATGTTTTTTTCTCGGTGTAGTAGTGGCTCTACTCGCAGCCTGGCTGTACTTTTTTCCAAATCGGGCAGAGCAGGTAACTACGATAGACCCTATACTCAGCATCATTGGAGGGATTTACGTACTTGATTTTTTAACCCTGGGGCTGTTAAAGCGTATTCCCTATTTCTCAAAGTTTTATCTGCCCATTTACCGGGTCATGAGCTGGCTGACACTCTCTCCTTTGTACCGGAAAATCTACTACGGTCTTGTCAGTAACCACGCAAAGTGGAAATCCGTACTGGCCATTCTTATTTTTCTGAGTGTTACGGCATTGCTTTACAGTGGGTTCCGATTGAAAAATAACCCGGCTGATGTGCTTACCTTGCGCCTCCCGGATACGGCAGAGCAGCTGATGTATCCGGGCCACTACGCGAATTGTGCGGCCAGCAAGCCCTCAGGACTGATACAGATTCCTTCGGATGTGATTGAAGCCAATGTGCTAAGTGTGTTTGTGGTCCACCGGTCGGCGTACGAAGAACGCTACATAAAACCGTTATGTAACTACACTTCCCGGCAGGATTCCGTAGATCAGGACACCCTGGTGATGGATTGCCTCTCGCGTTTTTACACCCTGCAGCTAGATGGCGTGCCGGTAGAAGCCGACTATCTGTTTACACGAAAGCAGGAGCCGCTTCAGGTAGGTTTGCAAACGTACCTTGACATTAGTCATTTAGAAAAAGGGCTGCATTACCTTGAGCTATCCTTCCAATTCCAGCAAGAGGATGGCTCGGTTAGGCCGCAACAGGTGGCCAAGGTGGAGTTTTATAAAGCACCACCCTCCGTACCATCAATGCAGCGCCCCTCAATGTCTCAGCCAGCGCTGTACTCTGATGACGACTGAATAGGTCAATGGCTGGACCCGGCGATCTTCGTCAGTCATACCTTCCTGAAGTAAATTTTGGCAAATGCAGCCCAATGGGTGAAATCCCAATATAGTCTTAATAAGCAAGCCCTATCCGTGCTCCAAATGAAAAGCTCGGCCGTACGCTCCAGCCTTCCCTTTTGGGTTCAAAGCTAAACAGCCATTCGTATGCCGGATTATCGAACCGCAGGATACGGTTAGAAAAATTTCCGTATTGAATATGCCGGAGTTGCAGCCCCACACCGGCAAAGAAGTCAATCCATATTTTGTCACTGATCATGCGCTGAGCTCCGTATTTATAATGAATTGCAAGACGTTGCAGGGTCCGGGTGGCCGCGTCAAAGCTGTATTGCTCTCCATCGGTGGCTTCATAAGCATCTGCTCTGAGATCTAGTGCTAGCTGGCTCAGGGCCAGTTCAAGCCCCCAATAATCTGAGGTAAAAAACCCACCGCCGTTAATCTCCGGGCGGGAGGTGAAAAAGCGGCGTATTTCCGGGCGGATTGCAGCGTAGGAGAAGCCTTTGCGGTAATTGGTTTCGCCCCAAAACGAAGGGAAATTGGCATAGGAAACATCGAGTAGGTAGCTGTATTGTCCGCTTACATATTGCGTACCCAGTCTAAACCGTGGATAATAATTAATCAGGCTGGTCGGGGCGATATGGACCCCCCACTTTTTGGGGTCAGGCTGTTCCTGCGCACTCAGAAACTGAACGAGGGTGCAAAAGATCAAAAGGAGCGTCAATCGGGGTTTCATAGGTTAAGGGATTTGCGTAAAGGTATAACGTACGAAGTAGCCAATATGCTGTATCTTCCCCGAAAAATGGAGGACATTAAGTACATTTTATCCGGTTTGTTGGTCGCTCCATTGCTGCCTTTGATGGCCGTTCAGGGTAAGCGCATTCGGGCATCGGTGCCAAAGTTGCCTCCTGCAAAGGGCGCTTCAGGTTACATCGGTGCCGGTAAAGGGCAGGCACTGCGGTTAATCACTATTGGGGAGAGCACGATTGCTGGTATTGGAGTGGAAACCCACGCGGAAGGCTTCAGTGGCACTTTAGCCCGTACTTTGGCCGATCAGTTGGAGAAGCCGGTGGATTGGAAGGTTTATGCCAGGAGTGGGTACACTGCTGATCGGGTGACGGAAAAGCTGATCCCGCAAATAGCCGAGACCGATATTGACCTCATCGTCATTGGCCTGGGAGGTAATGATGCTTTTCACCTTAACTCGCCCTGGCGTTGGCGACGCAGTATTCGGGGCCTGATTGCTGCCTTACGCCAGCGCTTCCCCGAAACGCCTGTCGTTTTCATCAATATGCCTCCAATTAAAAACTTTCCGGCTTTTACGCCGCTGATCAAACGCGTAGTGGGCAGTCATGTCGAACTACTGGGGCGGTCTTTGGATCATGTTACGGAACCGATGCCCAATGTTTTTTACTATGCCCGGGTAATCACCCTGGAGGACTGGCGGGACCGGCTGGGTGTCAGTGCGCCTCCTGCTAACTACTTCAGCGATGGGGTGCACCCTTCGGCACTGACTTATCAGGTTTGGGCGCGGGATGTAGCGGGGTATATTAGGCGTTTAGGGATTCTGTAGTTATGCTTCCGGAGGTCAGTAGGAAGGTAATTCCTTACAACAGCTGTTCGATGAGCTTCGTTAGTTTCTCTTCTTCTACATTGCTCACAGGAATATCGGTGAGTAAGTCCTCCAGGATATGCTTTTTCAGGGCAGTGGCATCTTTCTGCGTTTTAACAGACAGGAAAGTGGTGACGACTGGCAGGTCCAGCTCTGTGAAATCGGATAGCTCTTCCTTGCTCAATTTTGGAAAACGGATCGCCGTCTTGATCAGATTGAAAACGCGATTTTTGTAAATGCCTTTGTCCAGGCCCTTTTCCAAGCCTTTCTCCAGACCTTCTTTTCGGCCCATTTCCAGTAATTGCTCTAATGTGCTCATCACATTCGGTTTTGTCTTGAATTCGGTATTTTCCAATTGCTTCAGAAATTGTCTGGGTGATCGCTCTGCCACGCCTAGGATATATGTAATAACGGATAATACCTGATCGCTGTTTTTTGCTCCTTCAAAGATAACCTCAATATGTTCAAAGATCAAGTCTTGCTTATGCCGCAGCGCCATCGATAGCATCGTGGAGCGGAAGTAGCTGAGCCCCAGCTTCAGCAGCTCCTCCGGTGGCAGGCGGTGCGCATCTTCGATTAGGAAACGGAAATCTGGCATATAGGGCTGTAGCACTTCATAGGCGGGGAGGGATTTAAACAGCTCATGCACGGTCTTTGGCTGCCAAGCCGCCTTCCCATTGTAAAACAACAAGGGCAACACGGGCTCCAATGGCTGCTTTTTAGCCTTCGCTTGCTCGCGCAGGAGCAGGAAAATATAAAGCCCGATTTGCACTGCCACATACTCATCTGGCTCTGATTTGTGCTCGAAAAGAAGGCAAAAATGAAAATGCTGCTCCTGTTCACCTTTCAGCCGGCATCGGAAGACAACATCTGCGCTAAACAGCTTCAGGTTAGGGCGCAGTGCCTGTGCATTTTGCTGTTGCAGCGTGCTGAGGTCCGCAATGGCTGCGATCTTTGGATAAAAATATTGCAGGTAGCTTCTGGCAACCTCCGGGTCACTCATAGCCGATTTGAAAAAGCGGTCGTCTGGTTGATGTATTTGAAAATCTTGGGGCATGATACAGAGATAAATGCCCTGCTAAAATAAACATAAAAGTTTAAAATAAGTAAAAATAACACATTTTTTTTAAGGCGTATTTGTCAATCCAACGGCAGGTACACCCGTTCGCCTGTTTCAGCGGATTGCACAGCCGCCTGCAAAATTTCCACAACGATCATATTGTTTTCCAGCGAAGACAGGCTCATTTCGTCATAAGGTATGGTTTTCCGGACCAGAGCTGCTAAAAGTGCAAAAGGGTCATCATAGGGCGCCGTCCGGGCTGTTGCCGTTTGGGGTTCAAAGGAGGTACGTTCCGGTAGCCGGACTTTCAAACGGGTGGCATCGAGTGCAAAGGCGGCACCGGATTTTCCGTAGACTTCCATGTCTTTACGGCTGTAAGGCCAGTTCCAGGAAGCCTGAATGATGGCCTGGGCTTCGGGGTAGGTGAGCACAATGGTCGCTTCGTCGTCCACTTTGGGGTACAGGTGGGGCTTGATTTGCTGGGTGACCGCAAAAACGGACGTTGGGCGTTCTCCTTTCATCAGCCAGGTTGATAAATTGGCGCCGTAGCAGCCAAAGTCTATTATGGCGCCGCCACCGTTCCACTTCGGGTCGCAGAGCCAGTCGGTGAACTCCGGGTTGCAGCCAATCTCAATCGGCCCTTCATGCCCATCGTGAATCACCATTTTACGGATGGGGCCAAGGGCACCGCCATCTACCAGCGCTTTAACCCTGTGATTAGAGCCATACCAGGTGGTTTCGTAATTGGTCAGCAGCATGATTTTATGCTTCCGGGCGAGCGCTTCCATTTTTCTCGCATGTTCCAGATTCACGGCTAGCGGCTTCTCTACCATAACGTGGATCCCCCTGGGCGCGCAGGCTTCCACCACCTCCAAATGCCCGTAGATGGTATTGAAAGCGGTAACGGCTTCAGGCTTTGTTGCTTCCAGCATACTTTCCAGATCCGGATAGACCAGGTCCATAGAAAAACCATGCTGTTTGGCATAGCGCTCCGCCAGCTCCCGGTTGGGCTCGGCAATGCCAACGATTTCAATATCCCCGCGTTCTGCCCGCCCGAGTATCCAGTGTACATGGGTGTGGACCAGGCCAGCAACGCCTACGCGGACGGGAGGCTTTGGGGAGGGCTGTTGGGCCAGCATGTAAAAAGGCAAGAGCATCAGGGTAACAGGTAAAGATTTCATGACCGGTTAATATTGGTTCGATAAGCCAATGTACAAAGAAGGGCGCAGTCAAGAATGACCAAAACGGAACATATCGGGAATATGGCGACTTTCATCATTGCAGTCCCAACTTTAGCTTCGCCCTTATGGCGATGGGATTGAGTATGTATATGCAGGATCTTAATCCGGAATATTACCTGATTATGCTCTGGTCGGTGATTGGTTTGCTGGGCGGCTGGCTGGCTGTATCCTTCTTAAAGAATCTGAGCATCTCTACTGTGCCCTAAAGGTGTAGGGGCTAAAAGTCAGCCATGACCGGGCTTCACCGAACTGCGGTGCCTAATCATTACAGGTCGCCATTATGCGCCTCTTTTGGGTAGAATAGCTTGTATTTATGATTAGGTACGGTTTTGGAACTTGTAGGGATTGCCCATACTGATGACCGCCCATTGGATGGCAAAAGCATGCTGCCGTGGCTGGCGGGAGAAACCGATAAGCCTGCTTCGCCCCTGTTTTTAGCCTGTCCATTCCAGATTGGTCGCCAGGTCGTTATCAAGTCAGGACTTATGTTAAACATGATTATATTTCTATTGAAGGGGCGATTGAAGAGCTGCTCATTCCCTAAATTTATTTCAACCCAACAGACTAACCATGACGAGATTGATCTGCTCAATAATTTTGATGGCCTTTTGTGCCCTTTTCTGCCAGCCTCAGCTTTCCGCTCAATCGGAACAGCAGGCCGGGGCTTCTCCCAATATTCTATTTTTGTTTGCCGATGACATGCGGGCCAGCGCCCTTACCAATCCGGCAATCAAAACCCCGAATCTGGACCGCCTAAGGTCCAGCGGGATGCTATTTACAGAAGCGCACATTATGGGCGCAGATAATGGTGCGGTCTGTGCACCAAGCCGGGCTATGCTCATGACCGGCCGGCATTTGAGCCGACTTTTGCCGGCCGGCTTCAATATTCCGGATGATCATGCGCTTCTTGGGGAAACGCTGCAGTCTGCTGGCTACGATGCCTTTGGGACCGGTAAATGGCACAACAGCCGGCATACTTTCAACCGGAATTTCAACACTGGGGAGCATATTTTTATGGGCGGTATGCATGACCCCTGGAATACGCCATTATACCATTATCAGCCCGATGCCGTTTATACAGACCGCCGCCCGGTCATTCAGGATGACCGGCACAGTAATAAGGTGGATACGCTTCCCGGTGAGTATGTATTTGGAGGCATTCATGCTTCCGAAGTGTTTGCCAATGCAGCAATCGGCTTTATAGAAAGCCGGCGCCCTGATGATAATCCTTTTTTTCTGTACACGGCATTCACGGCTCCCCATGACCCCCGAAGTATGCCGCCGGAGTATTTGGAATGGTACCATCCCGACAGCATTGCGCTGCCACCCAATTTTATGCCTGAGCATCCATTCGATAACGGGCAATTGATTATCCGGGATGAGCAGCTGGCAGACACCCCCCGGCAACCCGAAGAAATCAGGCAGCATATCCTGGAATACTATGCCATGATCAGCCATCTGGATGCTCAGGTAGGGCGCATTCTGGAGGCTTTGGAAAAGTCCGGGCAGCTGGACAATACCATCATCGTCTTTGCGGGGGACAACGGGCTGGCGGTAGGGCAGCATGGGCTGATGGGTAAGCAAAATATTTATCAGCATTCGGTCAATGTGCCTTTGCTCATCGCCGGGGCGGGTATTCCCGAGGGGGCTTCAACCCCGGCCTTGTGCTACCTCATTGATTTGTTTCCTACGCTGTGTGATCTGGCCGGGGCAGAAGTGCCTGCCGGGCTGGATGGCATAAGCCTGGCCCCGGTGATCAAAGGGGAGCAGAAAACCGTCCGTAACGTCCTGTATCTTCAGTACAAAGGCTTACAGGGGGCTATTCGAGAAGGCAACGATAAGCTTATACGATACTGGGTTGATGGAGTGGAGACACTACAACTATTTGACTTGGAAAAGGACCCCTGGGAGGTTCGGAATCTGGCTGGGCAATTTCCTGAAAAGGCCAGTGCTTTGAAACGGGAACTCCTGGAATGGGATAAGCAACACGGTCTGGCTAGCCGGAAAAGTCAAAAATAACAGAAGAATGAAAAGTATAAACACGTGGATTTGGGCAGCCTTCGCCCTGTGGCTGAGCAGTTGCAGCCCGGAAGCCCCGCAGTACGATCTTATTGTTTATGGCGCAACTCCTGCGGGTATTATTACTGCGGTAACAGCTGCAGATCACGGTGCCCGGGTACTGCTTGTGGAGCCTATGCCTGTAGTGGGCGGCATGAGCACGAGCGGACTGAATACCGCAGAGAACGAGCACATTGTTAATGATGCCATCACTGGCCGGGCCCGCGATTTCTACATTCGCCTTGGGGAGCTTTATTACGATACGGCCTACTTCCAAACCTTTGGCAATGGCCGGAACCTGGACTTTCAACCGGGTGATCCTGCCTTCTTCTTCGAATCGAAACATGCACAGGCGCTTTACGAAACGATGATTGAAGAGGCTGGTATTGAGCTCATCACCGATGCCCATCTCACTGCAACTACGGTTAAAGAGGGGCGTATTCAGGAATTAGAGCTCAGCAACGGGCGGCAATTTACAGCCCGCTACTTCGTAGATTGCAGCTACGAGGGCGACCTCATGGCACAGGCCGGCGTGCCATACACTTACGGCCGGGAGCCCGTCGAACAATACGGGGAGTCGCTGGCGGGGCTGCGCCTGATTGACGATACCCTCAGCGCACGCATGGTTGATGCTAACGGGGCATTATTACCTTACTTCAACCGCTACGATACGCTGGTCCCTGGTAGCGGGGACAAACGGGTTATGAATTACAACTTCCGCCCGATTATGACGGAGGTGGATAGCCATCATGTGCAGCGAATTGCCCTTTCTGACAGCACTTTTACGAATGAAGGGCGGATTTGGGAAATCGTGTTGTTGCCTTTCGAAGTGTCCTACCACACCATTACTCCCCCTAAGTCGTCAGTGAAGAATCTCCTTGTGCCGGTTTGTGCCTCCTTTAGCCATGTTGCTTTTTGTACCTACCGCCTGGAGTCCACCTGGATGCAGGCAGGGCACGCTGCAGGCCTGGCTATTGTTCAGGCACTGGAGAAGGATGTAGCTGTACAGGACATTGATATCCCGGCATTACAGAAAGAACTGATCGCTGAGGGCATGGTCATCGAGGCGGATAGTATTAAAGGCTATGATGATTATGACTGGATGAAGGGGCACCGTCGCTACGGGCACCGCTACAAGCGGATGTATGAGGCTTATGGTATTGACCTGGAAGGGTTTTGAGTAAATGAAGTGGTACTGCAAATCATTTCCAAGCTGTATGGTCTCTACATAAAAGCCTGGAGGAATGAAAAATGGCTAAATTGCAGGATATTAATCTTCATGCATTATGGCACTGCCAAAAAATCTCTCCAAGCACTTCAAAGGCGTCCTCTTCGGCGGGAACTGGTCGGATTCCAACTATAAGGGTCAACTGTCGGATGTCGACTGGAGGATGGCGACCTCGAAAGTAGCCGGGTTTAACACCATTGCGCAATTGGTCTATCACGCCACCTATTATCTGCCCCATATCGCCAATGTACTCGAAGGTGGGTCCTTGCAAGCCAGGGATAAATACAGCTGGGAAACGCCGGACATCAAGTCCGAAGCCGACTGGCAGGCCCTGCTTGATGCGGTTTGGGCGGATGCAGAACGGCTGATTGCGGCGACCGCCAGACTTCCTGAAGAGCAGATGTGGGCGGACTTTTCAGACCCCAAATACGGGCATTACTTTAGTAACCTTAACGGGATTATCGAGCATTTGCACTATCATCTGGGGCAGATTGTGCTGTTGAAAAAGCTGCATGCATTAAAAAGGTAATTACAGTTTCTCACTCAATGCCCAAAACAACTGCCGGTACCCCACTTTATCATCCTTGCCCAGGCGGACCATGATGATGTTTTTCTCCGGGTGCACATAAATGTACTGCCCCAGGATGCCAATCGCCAAGAACTCCGGCCCGCACATCCGGTAAGCGTACTCGCCATCCCGGAACGGAAAGACACCAACCCCTTCCGGAGCGGCAGCTACTGCAGATGCAGAATCGGGCGCAACACCCCGGTACGACCGGCTGTACCACTGGTACTGGTAGCAATCGTTGGTGTAATCAGGTGTGGTGCTGCGTTTGACCCACTCCTGATCCAGCAATTGCTGGCCTTCCCACGCTCCGCCGTTCAGGTATAAACGGCCGAACTTCGCATAGTCCCGGGCCTGCGCATTCAGGCAGCAGAAAGCTTTGGTTGTGCCACTTTTTTTGCTGTCAAAGCTCCAGCTCGCCTGGAATTCCATACCAAGGGGCTGCCAGATTTTTTCCTGTAGATACAGAGGCAGGTCTTTCCCGGTCGCCCGCTCCACGATGAGCGCAAGGAGTTGGGTGTTAATGCTTTGGTATTCCCGGTAGCTATCTGGCTCGGCGGCGAATTCAGACCGCTCGAGGGTATACTTTTCCAGTTGCCGCCCGTAGTAATCGCGTGCAACAGGTGCGAAAGGATTGAAATAGCTATTCTCATTATACTTCAGCCCGCTGCGCATATTAAGCAGGTGCTCGATAGTCAGGCGGTCAAACCGTTCATCCCTGTCCTTCAGTTCGGGCAGGTATTGCGTTACGGGGTCGTCAACACTTGCTATGGCGCCCTCCTGAACGGCAAAACCCATAAGGGAGGAGACAAACGACTTGGCCACGGAAAAGGAAGGGTGAAGTGGTCCATCCTCGGCATATCCATCGAAGTAATTTTCGTAAAGAATGGTATCATTCCGGATGATGAGAAACGCCAGCGTTTTACCATAATCACCTATGTATTCCGGCAGGGTGTATTTTTTGCCATCTGTAGTCAGTTCCGTTTCCGCAAGCTTTTGCTGAAGGCTGTCTGGCGCGTAGGCAAAAGTGAAAGGCGTTTCCGGAGCGTTGATGGTCGTAGCCGGGAACTTTTTGTAATCATTGACATCCGCGAAGTTCCAAAGGAAAAAACGGCCGATGTGGCAGCCGGAAGCCAGGAAAACTAGTGTGGCCAGGCAAAACAACCGTAACAGATTGGGCATAGCAGTAGATTTTGGCTGTAAAGCTAAGTAAAAAGCACTTCGTTCCAACCGTTTCGATCCCTTAGCGATTTCCTATAATTTGTCCACTTCCTTTCTGAAGAAATGCTCCAGGCGTTCCACCCCGTACCGGGGGGCAACATTATCCTGCGCCATCATGGTGAGGAAAAATTCAAAGGGCCCGTAGGTTTTGGAGGAGGTGAACGTACGCATCAGCCAGATGAGCAAACGGCGGTTCCAGTCGGGCAGGTGCAGAATATTCGGCGGATGCCCCACGGCTTTCAGGGCAAGCACGGCGATCTCATTTTGGGTGAGAATGTCCGGGCCGCCTACTTCCAGCTCGGTAGCAGATGAGCCCATCTCGTCGATGATGGTTTTAGCGAGGTCCCGCCCGTGGATGGGGTTGAGCTTGCAATTGCCATTCCCAAACAGGTAGACCCGCCCGCCCTTCGCCATATCCAGGAAGTCTGTCATGTCTGAGAAGAACCCATTGGGGCGGACGATTTGATACTCCAGCCCGGAAGCCATAAGCGCATCCACAAACCGCTCTTTAGCGGCCATGATTTTGAGGTGGCGCATCTGCTGGCCATTGCTGGCGGAGATATAGATGAACTTACGAGCGCCTGCCCGTTTAGCCTCTTCCAGCAGATTGAGGTTGGCCTGATAGTCCACATCCATATAGGTGAGCCCGTCTTTCTGTCGGGTGATACCCACGGTAGAGATTAAGGTGTCGATGCCTTTTAGTTGCCCGCGCAGGGTGTCCGGTTGGGTAACTTCCGCCCGGATGAGCGTATCAGGAGGTAACTGGAAGTGCTCAAGCTTCTGCGGGTTTCGGGCTATGGCCTGGAATGGGAGCTGTCGTTCCTGCAATTCAGCGATGAGGTGCCTGCCAAGGTAGCCGGTTGCACCGGCAATCAGTATCTTTTTCATAGGAGTATTGTTGATTCTATGCAAAGATGCAGGCCCGGGCCGCGAAGATCGTCCGGGAATAAGAATCAGTACAAGCTTGCCCTCCCTATGAAATTTCGGACGCTCAGTTTACCGGTTGGCCTTGAGCCAGGCACTTGGGGTTTGCCCGGTGGACTTTTTGAAGAAATCATTAAAGACCGACTTGGAATTAAATCCGCAATCATAGGCCAGCCCCAGGATGGTGTAGTGGCTGAATTCCGGCAGTACGGCCTTTTGCTGGAAAGCGCCCAATCGCCAGGTGTTGATGTACTCGTTGAAGTTTTGCCCGAGCGTTTCATTCAGCAACCAGGACAATATGTTGGGATGGAGGTCAATCCGGGCGGCCAGTTCCCGCAGGTTGAGCTCGGGGCTGAGGTAAGCCTGCTCGTTTTCCATGATGCCCTGCAAGGCCGATTTGTAGTCTCCTGCTTCTTCCGGCGATAGCTTGGTGGCGGCTTTTTCTTTTTGAACAGAAGCGGTAACCCGCCCTGCCGCTGAAAGGAAGGTATTTTGCATCAGTTGCTGAAATTCGGTTCGCGGACGTAGGGGGCGCAGTAGCGGGTCATTGCAAAAGTTGATGTACTGCCCGTTGCGTTGTTGAATACCTTGTTTTAAGGCCGCCAACGCCTGTGTTTGGTCACCGGTGTACAGGGGAGCGTAGACGGCCCAGGGCAGATAAATGGTGGTATCGGTTGCAAAATCGGAAGTGGAGAGGCTGGTTTTCGTATGCATGGCTTCGTAGAGCCGTAAGAAATTACTGTTGACGTCCCCCTTCGGTGTGCGGCTGAGCCAGCTGTGCAGTTCCTGTTGCTGACCTTTGAGGATATAGCAGCAAGCCTTCGCCCGGATCGCCAGTTCCCAGTTCAGGTCAATGGTCAGCGCTTTGTCCATCCACTGCATGGCGGTATCGTATTGCTGTTGCAAATAGTAGATATTGCCTTTGGTGTAGTGGTGGTTAGGGGAGAGGGGGTTGTACTCCAGGGCCTTGTTGATGTATTCCAGCGCCTGGTCAAACTGCCCGAGTGCGGTGTGGCATTCTGCAGCGGACTCCAGCGACTCCGTATCCTGAGGCGAGATCACCAGCCCTTTGTGCAGGGCCTGAAGCGCGCTGTGCGGGTCCCAATTGACCCAAAGCGCCTGTGTCGCTTTCGCAAAATAGGCTTCCGTAGATTCCGGTTGGAGGGCAATGCCCTGCGTAAGGTAGAAATCGGCCGCAGTCAGAGCATCCAGTTTATTCATAAATCCCCAGGACCCGAGAATACCGTAGCATTGCACAAGCCCAAAGTACGGCTGATAGTAGGCGGGGTCAAGTGCTATGCTTTGTTTGTAGGCATGTATAGCCCGCTCGAAATCCTCGCTTTTCCACTGGAGTTGAAAAAAGCGGCCTTTCAGGAACATCTGATAGGCTTTGATATCCCGCGTTTTGGTGGTCACCAGGTGGTCGTCAATATCAAGGTGCCCGTAGTTTTCCCGGATTTTCTCGGCAATCAGCAGGCTGATTTCATCCTGCAGCTCAAAGATATCTGTCAGTTCCCGGTCGAAGCGCTCAGACCAGAGGTGGAAGCCGTTGTCCGTACGTACGAGCTGTGCATGGATGCGGATGCGATTGCCTGCTTTCCGGATGCTCCCGTCGAGGATCGTAGCCACGCCCAGTTGGTTGCCAATGATCCTGACATCGGTTTTCCGGTCGCGGTAGGCAAAGCTGGAGGTGCGGGCGGTGACTTTGAGCCCGTCCACCCGGCTGAGGGCGAGGATGATCTCCTCGGACATTCCATCGGCGAAGTAAGTGTTATCCTGATCAGGTGTCAGGCTCTCGAAGGGGAGGACGGCTATGGACTTTGTTCGTATCAAGGCTGTTCCAGGTGTTGGAATTTTTCAGGAGTAATTGTTGATTACAAAAGTATGAAATTATAAGGCGTTGGTTAGTAAATCAAATAGGCGGCAGGAGGTTTTTGCCTTGGAAACCTTATAAAGGCGAACGGTAAACTACCTTTTTTAGCTCATAACAAAAGTCACCCGGCCGAAATGATATAATTACTTTCAGGCCGGGTAGTGTTCCCTTAATTTGTGCTCAGATTAAAACCTAAAACATAATACAGACATGGTTAGCAAAACTGCAGCTGAATTTACCGTAGGGAATATTACCGAGCTACAAGAGCTTATGGCCGTCGCACCAAGTTTCACTGTTGTAAGAAATATAGAGGAACTGGTGGAGTTGGCAGCAGGCGGGAAAGGTAGTGATTATCAGGAGGTCCGTTATGACCTTCCTGATGGGCGAAGTCACCTGGAAGCCGAAGTGCTCCGTACTAAAAACGGGATTGCCGCGAACTATACCGAAGTGTACATGCGCCGACGCGACCCTAATTGTATGGTCATTGCTGATAGCTTTCCTACCGACAAGCCCACCTTTGAAGGCCGGTTCGGTCATTCCTTCGATCATTTGAGAGCTGAAACCTTCGACTGGTTAAAGACGCAGCATTTAGGAATGTTTTACTACCATGCCGGGCAGCCGGGTATGGGGTATAATGCCGTAGCGGTTATCCCCGCCAACGCAGGCTTCTTTGGCTTGGGCCTGGCATTGCTTCAGGGTATTATTGACCCGGAGGAATTGCCCGAGGACTTCTCACCGGAAGCGGTGATTTATACGGCACCTCCTTTCCGTCATACCCACTTTGAAGGTAAGCAGGTGGTGGTCCACAACCGTCAGCCGGGCAAATACGAAATGTTTTCCTACAACCTCTACCCCGGTCCAAGTGCTAAGAAAGGCGTTTACGGTATGCTGATCGGGCAGGGAGAAGAAGAAGGCTGGGTGACCGCGCACTGCTCTACCGTTCGGGTGGTGACGCCTTACGATAACGTCATCACGCTCATGCACGAGGGGGCTAGTGGTGGCGGCAAAAGTGAGATGCTGCAGCAGCCTCACCGTTCACCGGAAGGCAGCCTGTTGTTAGGCAAGAATATACTGACTGGTGAAAAACGGATGCTGGACCTCCCCCGGACCTGCGATCTGGAACCGGTCACTGACGATATGGCGCTTTGCCACCCCAAGCTTCAGAAAAATGACGGCAAGCTTTGGCTGGAAGATGCGGAAGACGCCTGGTTCATCAGGGTAGACCATATCGAAGACTACGGTACCGATATGGTGCTGGAAAAAATAACAGCCAAACCGGAAAAGCCACTGCTTTTCCTGAATATCGAGGCCGTACCCGGTGGAAGGGCTATGATCTGGGACCACAAGCAAGATGCCCCCGGCGTCCCTTGCCCTAATCCAAGAGTTATTCTGCCACGGGATATCGTACCCGGTATATACTCTGATCCTGTGCGGGTGGATATCCGGAGCATTGGCCTTCGGACACCACCTTGTACCCAGGAAAACCCAAATTACGGCATAGTGGGCATTATGCACATTTTACCGCCTGCCCTGGCCTGGCTTTGGAGATTGGTTGCGCCCCGTGGCCACGCCAACCCAAGTATCATTCAGACCAAGGGGATTAGCAGTGAAGGAGTGGGCAGCTACTGGCCATTCGCTACGGGTAAGAAGGTCAAACAGGCCAATCTGCTGCTGGAGCAAATCGTAGATACACCTGATGTGAAGTACATCCTTACGCCCAACCAGCACATTGGAGCCTGGAAGACCAGCTTTATGCCGCAGTGGCTTAGCCGGGAGTACCTGGCCCGCAAAGGCAACGCAGAATTCCTGCCGGATCAACTGAGCCCTTCCCGCTGTAGCCTGTTGGGGTACGCGATGAATAAAATGAAGCTGGAGCGTATCCAAATCCCTAAGTGGATGCTCAAGGTGGAGTACCAGGAAGAGGTCGGCAAGGAAGCCTATGACCAGGGTGCAAAGATTTTGTATGATTTCTTTGAGAAGACACTTGCCCAGTTCCAGGAAGACAGCCTCAGCCCCCTTGGTAAACAAATTATCGAATGCTGCCTGGACCACGGTAGTGTGACGGATTATGAAAGCCTCTTTAAAAAGGGGTAATCTCCCACTGCCTCCGGGGTTACACAAAGCTACGATTTAAAAAAACTGTTGTTGATTACATCATTCACCCTGAAGTCATTTCCGGCTTCAGGGTGTTTGTTTTTGCCTTTGCGCTCTACAAGCTGGGGCATCTCTTTGACCGGAGGCTGTTATCGCTTTACTACAGAAAAAGCAGACCGCTTTTGCCCCCATTGCACTTGTACCTGATAGGTGCCCGAAGGCAGGCGGTCCCAGCTCCGGAGCATGACAGTGCCCTGACTGGCTGTTTCAGAAACAGATTTTAGGGCCCGTCCACTGCTGTCAAATATTCGGATATGCACGGGGTCAGCTACTGCTTTGCCCAACTCAATCGTCAGCGTGTCCTCTACCGGGTTGGGGAAATAGCGCACTTTTGATTTCTTTGTAGAGGTGACTGCCACGGGCGATTCCTGGTAGATGCGCACGTAGTCCACTTCCATGGCGCTACTGTTAAAGTCAGGCGCAATACTGGGCAGGATGGCGACATTAAATAACAGGTACTGCTCGGCATCGAAGGGCCAGGTCTCCGGGTTTTTATCGGTAGGGTTGTAGGTGAAATGCTCCACGCCATCTACCGCAAAAACCAGCTTCTCAGCGGTCCATTCCAGGGAATACACATGGAAGTCTGTGGCGTAGGTCGGCAGGTTTTGTCCGCCTACATTAACCGTGCCCCCAAAGCTGGAGGGCGTATGCGTGGCGCTGGAAACATAGCCAGGGTTGGTGCCCCAGTGCTCCATGATGTCGATTTCTCCGCAGGCGGGCCAGGGCGTGGTGCCAAAACCTTCGTTATCCCAGTAGCCGCCATCTTCGTCAATGTTTTTGCCCAGCATCCAAAGGGCAGGCCAGGTACCGGGTCCGGTAGGCAGCTTAGCGCGGATTTCCACCCGGCCGTACTGAAAGGTGAACTTGGAATTCAGGCGGGCCGAAGTAAACTCCTTGGTATGGCCCTGATCGGTGAAGGTCTCCCGGCGGGCTTCGATTTTTAGTACGCCGTTTTCCACCCGGGTATTTTCCAAACGGTCCGTGTAGTGTTGAATTTCACCATTAAACCAGCTGTTGCCCAGTGGGAGCAGGGTTTGGTGAAACCACTTGGTATCATCTGCAGTACCATCGACATCAAACTCATCAGCCCAAATGAGCTGATCGAAAACCGGCCCGGGGGTGGAAGTGCCTTCAAACAGGAAATCATCAATATAGGCCACCACCTGATCGTTATTGTTTTCTCCGTTGACCTGCAGGAGCACCCGGTTGAAGTCATTGCGCTGAGTGGGTGGGGGGGAATCCGGAGACAGGTTGATGTAATTGTCATTCGCAAAGTCAAAGGTGACCGTTTGCCATTCATCCGTTAGGATGGGCTTGATGATCTCGCTTTGGGTAGACCAGGGTGCTGGCAGGTTGCCATCCTGCAGTTTCAGTGAAATTTGATTGGGCTGATTCCCGGTCAGCCCGCTGGATGGCACGTAGATTTGAAGTGAGAACAGGTGCTCGCATGAAAGGTCGAACGGGGTGTCGGCATCGAAACGCACATTGGCAAACTGTCCGCCTGTATCACCGTACCTCAGCACGGTAGCAGAGGTATTGCTGCCCTGTGGGAAGGGATTAGGGAAACTGGTATCGATCTGGCAGTCATCGCCCGCCCAGGTGCTGATGTCGCCGTTGCCTTCGAAGTCGTCCTGAATGGTGGTTTGGGCATTAGCTAAAAAAGTGAAGAACAGTAGTGCAGGCAGAAAAGCATTGCGTAGGATCATACGTAGAGGCTATAATTTTTTATGAAGAGAAACAGCCATAGCTTCTCTTTTCCTCTAAGTTAGTGAATCAGCACCGGGCATTTGAAAATTCTATGTCATATCTGCCAGGAAAATGAATCCCCCCTGAGCTGCATAGTAAATGGCTCAGGGGGAATCAAAGGGTAATTACACTCAGTAATCTTTAAAATCAGGGTTTCACGACTCTGCGTACCCCAAGATGTCGTCCCGTCTCGTCAGTTAGGATCATTTGATAGAGCCCGCTTGGCAAATCTGATATGGGTATGGTGCCCGCCTTTCCAATCAATTCCTTTTGCCGGAACTGCCGGCCATTCAGGTCAAAAACGGTGAGCCGTAATTGCCCTGTACTTTGACTGGCTTCCACCTGCCACTGTACTTCGTCCCTTGCTACGGTGGGGAAGAGCTGGAAGCCAGCGCCTGTTGCCGGTGCATTGACGGCATTAATAATAGCCGTGTTTTCGAAGTATTCAAAGATGATTTTGGCATATCCGCCTCCAGCCTCATCGTATTCATACCTGGAAGTCAGTAGGTCTACATCTCCATCTGCATCCAGGTCTGCAGCTGTAGGGATTACTAAATAGCTGTTGTTCGAAGAGACCAGTCCAAAAGCATTGCTTTGCGGTGGGGCGAAGGCAGGCTGTTCCGGAGTGCCCGTATTTTCGTAGTAATTGAGTATGGGTTGGTAATAGTCTCCTTCGTACAAATACTCACCACCGGAGATGATATCGAGGTCGCCGTCATTGTCAAAATCAGCCACGGTAGGCAGGAATAAATAACCGTTTACCGGAGGCTGCAGCCCAAACGGATTAATTTGTGCCTCACCGAATTCCGGGTTTTGGGCTGTGCCAATATTGGGGAAATAAGCGATAGATCCGGTAGTACTTCCATATGGGTAGGAATAAGTGTAGGGGTATGTACCAACCAGCAGATCCAAATCTCCATCATTATCCATATCCACCAAAAAAGGAATAGTGGAATCCGGGTCATCAGGAACGCTCAGTCCAAAGGGGGCCGTCTGAGGCGTTGCAAATGCAGGGGCTGTGGGCGTCCCTATGTTTTCATAGTAGGTAAAATAAAATCCGTAGGATGGCGCATCATACTGGCCGGTCAGCATATCCAGGTCCCCATCTCCGTCGAGATCGCCAAAAGTAAGGGTAGTGGCCTCGTTAAGGGTTCCCACACCGAACGGGTTGGCCACAATTTCACTGAACTCGGGTTCCTGCGGTGTGCCTATGTTTTCCTGAAAAAGAAGGATGTTGCTGCCATATAGGTCGTCATTTCCAGTCCGGTGAAATAAGTCAAAGTCTCCGTCCCCATCAATGTCTACCAGCTGTGGGATCGGGAAAAAACTATTTTCGTTTTGCCCAAGCTCTAAACCGAAGGGGTTTTGTACCGGGGCTGCAAACTCCTGCGCTTGTGCGTGTTCCAGGCCCAGCAGCAGGGTAGAGGCTGCCAGTGCGTGGCGGAGCTTCCGGTGAGGGATAACCCGGCGGAGCTTTTGGAACAGTTGCCGTATCTGGTGCAGGAATGCCTGCTGTTTTTCCCACCTCAGAGCGCTAAAGGTGCCGCTTGACAGCATTCGCCTCAGCTTTTGGTTCAGTGCCAGAAACCGGCGGTAAGCCGCCGCAATGGGTAAGGGTTGGTACCTCATAATTCTGTTTTTTCAGATTACAGAAGAAGTTATTGTGAATTAGGTTGGGCCCAGTAGGTTTTTTCAGGTATGGAAAGGCCGAGTTTATGCTCTTGCTTTTCAGTATTGAGCAAATTAGGGCGTTGCAGTCCGGGCAAGAGCCGAATGTCATAAATTTCATCTACGGAAGCCTGGTAACGGATTTGACCGGCGATGGCTCCGGATGGCAGATGGACGATAGCTATTCCTGCCTGCAGTGCCTTATGCTTCAT
Source organism: uncultured Phaeodactylibacter sp. (assembly GCA_913057245.1). GTDB lineage: Bacteria > Bacteroidota > Bacteroidia > Chitinophagales > Saprospiraceae > Phaeodactylibacter. The sequence continues at coordinate 73,122 of CAJXNH010000004.1, read as the reverse complement.
AGGGAGTTTGGCAAAGGTACTGGAGTTAGGGCGCAGACGGGACAGGCCCACAAAGGCAAAATCACCGCAACGGCCGAGCCCACGCACAAAACCATCGAGTTGGGCAACCACTTCATACCTGCCTGTTTCCTGTTCGGCCCTCACCAATTCCCCGGTGGCAGAAAGGAGCAGATAAAGCTTCCCATCGTAGAGCCGTGGAGAGTGCGGCATAGCCAGCCCTTCCAGTATGGCCTCCCCACTTTTTATGTCGATCAGCACCCCGGTTTTGGTGATGTTTTCCCGCCAGCTTTGCCGGGTATTTCCCTGATTGAAGGCGGTGGCGTAGCGCGGAAACCCCTCTTGCATAGCCACCCCATTGAGGTGGCAGCGGTCTTCATGCGCCAGCTGGGTGATAAACGCAGGCTTCCATACGGGGGTGAAGCTAAACTGCTCATCAATTTTGCAAATACAGGAAAAGGAAGTATTCACCGCATACAAGCCGTCTTTGCCCCATTCCAGGTCATGGATGTCGATCTGTCCGGTATAAAATGTAGCGCGTGGCATAAACAAAGCATCGTAGATGCCGGGCTTTGGGGGGTAATGTGCCGCCAGCCCCGGGGAGTTGGTCAGTAAATGTACCTCATCCCGGGTGGCAATGGCAAGCTGCTGGCCCTTCAGTGCGATACCCATAGGTTTCCTGAAACTCCGGGGGAGCTGAATGAGCCGTTCTCCATCTACCGAACTCAGGAGCACAACTTTACCTGCCTGATAGGTACTCAATGCAATGGTACACTGGAGCTGCTGCAACAGCTCCGGAACGTTTGGAGAGTAGGTACAACTGAATGGAGCAGGTGGGGTAGCGTGTGTCCCTTTGTTCATGGCTGAAGTGGAGGTTTCAATTAAGATTAGTCCAAAGATAGCAGGAAACCTGATGATCAGGCAGATTGCTTTTTAAAACTCAATTCCCTTTTTTGGAGGCTAAAATTGTTTCATAGTCCATCCGTTGGTTTTGCTTTTTTCTTCTGGCTGATTCTTCCCTGATGGCCCAATGCCCACAGAAATATGCCGATCCAAAAAAAGAGCTCATAGTGCTCATCCATTTTTTGAATAATGGTGTGATCCACGAACCGTGCCAACAGGAAATATAATGAGTACGAAACCAATTTTTTCGAGCGTCTTCATCCTGTAGAGTTTTTTATGCTAAAAGATACCGTTTTTCTATCAGATCAGCCTTCAAGCTCCTTGTATTTATGCATTTTAGCATACCTTTTTTGCATTTTTTGAACCATAGTATCCGCTTTATGTTGGAGCTATATTGTTGTGAATCAGTTTGTTGTAGTTTTTAAACCCCACTTTGTTATGCGTAGGCCGGTCGGATTAATCATGTTGTTATCTCTTTTGCTTAGTAATGTGGCCGCTCAGGAATACGATACCTGGAGCGGGCTGCACAACCGATCTGCCAGACTGGAAACAGATGCCAGGATGGTGGTCGTGGGGGAGGAGGTGTTCCTGGAGCAGCGGGATGAGATGAGCGAGGTCTTTTTGTACAAACTTAATCTCGAAGGGGAAATCCTGGATTCCCTCGTACGCGGAGATTTCGGTCCCTATTCCTTCTACGAGCAACTGCAAGCAGACCCCGTGGACAGTACGCTGTGGATGATTGGCTTTGCCTACCTGCTGGAGGATGGAGCTAATGCCAGGCCTCATCTGTCTGTACTCCACTTCGGCCGGAACCTGGAATTAATTAGCTACAGCGTTAACGATACACTGACAGACTTAGATCCTTTAATTACGAGCATTGCCAATAACCTATCCAGCTTTGTACGGGATGAAAACCGAATATATAGCCGCTATTACGGGACTTATCTGAGCACGCTTAACGCCCTGCTTTACGATGTGGTCATGGATACTTCTTGTAATATTTTGCATAGCTCCCCGGCAGACTTTCCTCAGCATTATGCTACTCTGGCAATGGTCGGAGAACGGCTGTTTGGTTGTTTTGGCTCCCTATTTATGGAGCTTAGCCCGGAGAACCTGGAGCCGATACAGGAAAATTCCTATGACTGGTTTAGTAATGCTTACAATTTTGATGGTTTTGGTTTCACGAACACTGGAAATTTCTGGCCCTATTTCAAACCTAATGACGGTAATCTGGTCTTTGCCAACAGGATTTTTGAGCTGAATAGTTCAGACAGCATCTATCAGTCCATTGAGATTAGGACGCCTGATTTCGAGTTAATTCGCCGATCGGTGGTACACGGGCTGGCTATCGAAGGGCCAGGCCTGGAGGACGGTGATCTGCGCCCGGCTTACCGATATCCGTTAGACTATAATTCGAATGACGAGTATTTTTTATTAGGCTTCGATTTTGCGAATGCTAACCGCTGGCGCCTGAGCAAGGTGGATGCCAACCTGGAGCGCATCTGGGATGTGCATGTGTTGTTACCATTTGACAATAGCTGGGCAACGGGTGTGGCCGCGACCCCGGACGGGGGTGCTTGGCACATGGACAGGTCCTCCGCGATGACCTCTTTCCGGAGGAAAGCCGTCACATTATCTACAAGTTTGATTCAGAAGGCGTTATGACCAATGTGGTGATGCCGGGCGAACATTGGGAGGCCAAGCCTTTTATTTTTCCCAACCCCTGTACCGATCAGGCGCAGTTGGCCTTTCCGAAAGCCTGGGCAGGGGCGCCAATAGAGGTGGAAATACTTAGTAGTAGCGGGAGTCCTTTGTATAGGCAATCTGTAGTTGCCAATAACGAGATAAGTATTTCCACTGGAAATTGGGCCTCCGGGATTTATTGGGTCCACTGCAGGGAGGTGGGAACGGGACGGCTGTTTGAGGTGGCTCCACTCAAAGTTAGCCGCTAGTATTCCAAGTGGATGGAGCCGTAAATACCAGAGCACTTAAAGTGTATCCTGGCCGCGCCTGCTCCCTAAATCTTCTTCCGGATACTTCTTAGCGCGGTGGTATAACAAGTGATATCTGTCATTTTTTTTCAAGGGGATGATTGGCGTATTAATGATTGAGATCAGTGCAAATCAAAATACCAGAGGGTACCTTATGCCTCTAAATCATTCAAAATGCGACTCCTATTTGCCTTTTTGCTGTTGATCCACGGGGGTATCCACCTGTTTGGTTTTTTGAAAGCCTATAATTTCTACCAATTTGAGCAGCTCACGCAGCCGATTTCCCGCGCGCAGGGGGTGTTTTGGTTGCTGGCGACCCTCTTGTTCGCGGGCACCCTGCTGATGTACCTTAGCGGGGCAACCTTCTGGTTTGTCCTGGGCTTCATCACCATCCTTTTGTCGCAGCTCCTTATTTTCAGTCATTGGGGTGATGCCCGTTTTGGCACCATTGCAAACCTGCTCATTTTGATTCCGGCCCTGCTCAGCTGGCAGAGCTGGCGTTTTGAGCATCAGTACAGGGCTGATGTGCAAGTCGGCATAGAGCGGACGCAGGCCATTCAACAGGACCTGCTCACAGAGCAAGACCTTCAGCATTTGCCTGCACCTGTTCAGCGTTATCTTTGGTACGTGGGAGCGGTTGGGCAGCCCAAAGTGCATACCTTCCGTGCCCGGTTCAAGGCAGAGATGAGGGGTAAAGGACAGGATTGGATGCAGATGGACTGTGAACAGTATAATTTCTTTGATACGGACGAGCGGCTGTTCTTTTTGAGCGCTAAAGTCAAAGGGCTGCCCGCTCAGGGCTATCACCGGTATCAGGGGCACGAAGCGAGTATGGATGTCCGGCTTCTATCCGTTTTGCCGGTCGCACAGGCTGAGGGGCCGGAGATGTTTATTGCCGAGACGGTCACGCTGTTCAATGACATGTGCTTCCTGGCACCGGCAACGCTGATTGACAAACGCATTCAGTGGACAACAGTTGATGAGCATACTGTGCAGGCGGCTTTTACCAATAAAGGCACAACAATTCAGGCGAAGTTGTTTTTCAATGAGGCAGGGCAACTGATTGACTTTGAGTCTCACGACCGCTACGACATCAATGCTATGCAACAGTATCGCTTTACCACACCTCTGCGCAACTACAAAGACTTTGGAAAGGTGAGGCTGGCCAGCTACGGAGAGGCCACCTGGCACTACCCGGATGGCCCCTTTGTGTATGGGAAATTTACGCTGGAAGAAGTGATGTACAATCCTGGCTTTGATGACTACCGCATGGAAAAATCAACAGGGATGATCAGCTTGCGGGCTCCGAGGTAAGCCTGATTGCTGACGACTGCCGGAGCGCTATCTATAACCCGCTTTACTTCGCGGCTGAAAGCAGGGTCGGGGCTCTGAAGAATTTCGTAAGTCTGTACCTGTCCGACTGGGTTGAGTGTGACTTTCACGGTGACCCGGCTTTCCACCATTTTTTCCTGCAGTAATTCCGGGTAGGTCACTTGCGACGCAACGTGTTGCATGAGGGTTGCCTGCGCCAGTTGGTTGTGTCGCTTGATTAAAGCATTTCTCCGGGCAATTTTCTCATTTCGAGAAATGGGCTCCTCTGAAACTGCTGCCGGCCTGGCCTCAGTTTGCGGAAAGGTTGAAGCGTACTGCGCGTTGGCAAAGGAAAAAATGCAAAGGGTGAATAAAGCTACACAAATCGTTTTCATAATGGATAAGTTTTGTTGTTTGCAGCTTTATCTACTTACCCACTTTAAAAAAGGTTACCTCCGGTTTGAGCAATAAATTTAGTCCGAAGGTAATCTTTCAAAAAATTGAAAAAAGCCCTCTTGCTATAACCAGTCAATTAACGTACCTTTGCATTGCTGGATAAGTAACCCACACTCCCCCAAGCCAGCGCCCAACATCCATCAATCCTGCCGATTTACTCCCAGCACCCGGTGTATACGTACCCATGGTGATAACAACTAAGCTTGTGCTGTCGCAAGATTGTGCACAAGCCAACTACAATTAAGCACAAAAACAGCTCCTATGAATAAACGGTATGCACAATCCGTTTCCCTGGTATCTCCTGGCGTAGCCAGGTTTTGTACAAAGCGCTGCCTGCCTATCCTTTTTTTGCTAAGCGGGCTGTTCAGCAGTCAGGCTCAGGTCGCCATTACCTATCCAGAGCAGGCAAAAGATGTAGTGACCTGCAATCAGGATGGAGATCTTCGGGTGCGCCTGCGCTTTACGTCCAATAACGCCGATGCTCCCGTGGTAACCATCAACTTGCCGCCCGGACTGCAGTATGAAGCCGGTAGCCTGCAAACCATTAATGGCAACCTTAATATCACCGAAAGCGATCTCTCTGATCCGGGAGCGCCGCAGTTCCTGATTAGCCCTTCAGACGTTTCTGCCAATGACGCGGTGGACTTTGCCATTACCTGCTCAGGAGGGTGCGATGCCCGGGATTTTGCCGTTGAGGGAGGCTTGTTCAAGGATACTGTAGTAGTGCAAACGGCAGCCGGTACAGTCATCGAAGATAATCCTAACCTCAATACCTACAACCTCCTTTTTGCCTCCCTCAGCCATTAGTACCCCAATGGACCGAACAGTCAGGATACCATCATCAGTGATGTACCACAGACCATTGACCGGCCGGTGCGCCTGACGCAGGGTGGGCTGGGTTTTGTTGACTCGGTCACTTATTTTGTGGTGCAGGGGGATCTCCAAAACTATGAGTTAAGGTACGGTGGCGAAGCCCTTGTGCCCATATCTGCCAATGGTGATACCCTGTATTACGCATTAAGCGAAAGCTTGTATCCTGGCATATTTGGAGGAGACGGGCGCTTTTCCAACGGCGAGCAGATCGATTTCCGGGAGCGCTTCGAGGTACAGACCTGCACACAGGCCCTCAACCGGGTGGTACACCATGCCTATTGGGGTTGTGGAGCTGATATTTGCCAACGTACAATTCCGGCAACAGGTACGGTAGCCGTTATTGTCCCTCAGCCTTCCATTTCCACGGGTACCTTATTTGATCGGGCACTGCCAGCCTGCCTGGACGGGGCGACACCCGATCAGTTTGGCTTTTTCATCGAAAATTCAGGGGCGACTACTGCTCAGATCGGCTTTCAGCTTGGTTTTGAAGGAAATACCACACTGCCGGCGTTTGGGGATTACAGTGCTAACAATGCTTCCATTGACACAGCTTCTATACAGTTGCTTTTGAATGGGCAGGATATCTCCAGGTCGCCAGATGAAGTGTACGGCTCCGTAAATTTCTGTACTTCAGGGTTGCCCAAAGGGGAAGTCAGTGCCGCCCGGTATTTCAACTTAACGCTTCTGCCCGGGGAGCGACTGGAAATCCGGGGCGACTACGTCTACTGCTGCCGGGAGTCCTGTAATTTTAGCTACAGCTGGCCTACGCTCATTGCCCGTTTTCAGGTCAAGGATGCCTGTGGGAATATTCCCAGGGCGATAAATGCAAGCCATGATTTTGCCGGTGCCAGATTGGGCACCACGCCCACGATCATTTCCGGGCCGGCAACCGTTTTTGACGGGCAAGTCGCAACATACTGCTTCCAGTACCCTTCGCTGGAAGGTTACCCGAATGTTAGCGGGGGAAATACTTATAATGTAGAGCTGCAATTGCCCGAAGGCTTTAACCTACAGGTTACCGGTGATGCGCGGGTGTCGGATCAGAACGGCAACGCGCTGCCTTTCGAGTTCATCGGTATTGGTACCAGCCAGCCTTCTATAGTGATTAATCAATCGGATTACCCGGGTAATTCGATTGAGTTTTGTCTGGACCTGGCATGGGATTGTAGCGGTGGGGGATCCGTGGAGTTACCTGTTTTTCTCTATCAAACGGTAGGCGGAGATTGTCCGGATGTCTGTAACCTGGGCATTAGCTGTAGTACTTTTCCAGTGTTATTGTTGTGCTCGGGAGGTGGATGTGATGGCGGCGGTGGTAGAGTGAGTTACAGTGAAACCCGGCGCGTCAATGTCGGGTTCTCCGATCTGCAGAATACACGCACCTGGACTACCAATGCTGCGGCTGATCCGGGATTGGTGCGTTTGGATCGGGCGGCGCCCTGTGATACCATTCGGACACTGGCCGGGCTTACTGTTCTGGCCGGGGCGGACGGGGTCTGGAGCGAGGGGCGGTTCCGGCAGACTATGATCTTCCCCTATTTCAGGAGCCTTGGGGCTTCCGCAAAGGTTTTTGATAACGGCACCCTGATTGGAGAAGTAGCAGGCATTCCTCTGAGCTATATACAGGGAGATTCTCTGTTTGAGTATGATTTATCTGCATCTGTTTTTCACGCACTGGATCCGGGTTTTCCTGAGTCTTATGTTTTTTCGCCAGGCGACAGTTTACTTTTGGAGGTCTTATACGCCTTTGACCCCTCGCTGGCTCAGGGTGACTTTTATGATTATCAGCTTGATGGGTTTAACCCCAATACGGAGTACTGTGTGGATAATCAGGATATCCGCAACGCCTTCCGGTTGTCAAACGATGGTTTCCAATCTGCTGATGCCTGTGGAAATACAATTGACCGGATTCAACTAGTCGCCACATCCGTCAGCCTGGCTTCGGGGGGTACAAGCAACTTTACGGGGTGTGAGGAGGTCATCTGGGAAGTGTTTACCCGGACAAAACGCGGATGCGTATCCGATGATGCCATTGATTTTTTCCCTAACGAATTCCGACCGGTTTTTGCCTTTGATACTTTTGCGCTGGCTAAGATTCCAGGCTATACCTTTGAGCGGCTTCAATACCGGCGCAGTCCAGGCATCTTTACCATTGATATAACACCCTTTGCGGAAGATGCCGACAGCCTTTATTTTGACATACGCAATGCTTATAGCGATCGGGGCGGTCCTATTCCGCTTTGGGAGGAGCAAGCCCGGGACGAAATCCTCAAATCATTTTGGCAACCCTCTTGTGCTTCTGAAGAAGGAGCTTTTTTCGGGCATGCACGGTTGCAGTACGAAGACCCTGCCTGCGGGCTCTTATACAGTCAGAAAAGAAGCCGCCTGCTTACCTATACGCCCACTGGTCAATTCAGCTTTGTCCTAAACCCCCTCGTCAACAACGCCTTTACCGAAGAAAACTGCTACACCCTCTCCGTAGCCAATACCGGGGTGGGCAGCGGCTTTGATGTGCCTTACACCTGGCTGGAGCTGATCAGCGAAGATGGTTTGGTATCCATAGAACAGGTCAGTGAGAATGGAGGCCCGGCTATAGATCAGGATGCCACCGGAGTATACCGCCTCGGCGAGCACCCCAACAATACCGCCGAGCAAATAGAAATCTGTGTGAGCCAAACCAGCTGCCTCCCGGATAGCTTCCTGGTCGTCTATGGCTGGAATTGTGAAGGTTTCCCCGGCACGGACAACCCTATTGAGTCCTGTTTTCTCGATACGCTGGTGGCCTATATCAATCCACAGCTGGCAGAAGTGCAATTGCAAATTACCAATCAGCCCAGCCCTTCGGAGTCGCTGGAGTTGTGTACAACCGATACTATCGAAGTCCTTGTAAATGTGCGCAGCAGGCTGACCTGGTCAACCCGGCCCTGGACGTCATCCTGCCCCCTGGTGTGGAAGTGAACTCCATGAGCGCTGGCTATCCCAATGATGCCAGCATTGTCTTTGAGCCCCTTTCCAGTGCCGTCAATGGGGATACCGTGACCTTTGACCTGACCACGCACTCTCGCGTAATGGGTGACAGCCTGCCCGGTACCTTCAGCAACCCCGGGATCGCCAACCGGCAGATGCGGGTGGTTTTTGAAATTGAAACCGGCTGCGGCTTTGACCCCACCAAAACGGTTGCCTTCTATCGGGCGCGGGGATTCAGCCCGTGTAGTGACCCCGCCATTGGCTCAGATATCCTGGTGGCTTCCAATCCGGTCAATGTGGAAGGGACGGAGGCGCCCTACGAGACCCAGCCGGTGTCTTCAGTGGACGGTGCACTGCAGGGCTGTGGAGGTACCATACGTGTACACGCTGCTTTTGAACTGATGGGTGGCGGCACTACCGCTCGGGACACTTCAGTGCTGATTGTCCCCCCAGGAATTGCCTATGTACCCGGCAGCCTGATTTGCGAAAGCCCCAATGCCAGCAGTTGCCCGGCTTATTCCATCACCCGCACCAATGCCGACGGGCTGACCGAAATTCGTTTTGCCCTACCGGAGAACCTGCCGGAAGGTACGGATATCGCCTTTAGTTTTGAAATCGAAGATCAAGGAGCAGCCTGTGCCGCCCCGGCAGTGGCTATTTTCCGCAATACTGTAACCCGGGACCCTCTCAGTTGCGGCGGTATTCCCTGTCTGACGGAGTTGGAAGTCGCCACCGGGCAGGACACTGTCGCTATTCCTGTTCAAAAGCCAACCTATAGCTTTACGGATATCAGCCTCTGCCTGAGTGAGGATAGTACCTTCCAGTTGCATGCTGGCCTGGTGCTTAGTGGCCTGTCCCAGTCCGAAGCCGAAGGAGTGACCGTCAATGCCTACTGTGCTGATGCCAACGGGCAGTCCACCGGGGCTCTTCTGGGCACTCTGGATTTTGCCGGCAGCCTGTCAGCGGGGAGCCTCCTTCCCATTGATTTGAGCGGGACACTCTGTGCTGATGCTACCGGCATATGGCTGGAAGCAGTGCCCACCTGCGGGTGCGATACCACCACTCTGGTCCTGTATCCGGAAGCACCGGTGGAAATCATCTGCTCCGAAGACTTCACGGTTTGTCAGGATGTCGGACTGTACGGATCTGCCTGCCGTATGTGCTGAGGGGGGGGCTGTTCCGCTGGCAAGCGGACTGCCCGTTGGCGGCCACTATACCGGACCCGGCGTAGCAAATGGTGTTTTTGACCCTACCGCCGCAGGCACAGGCGGACATCTGCTTACTTATACTTACACCAGCGATGAAGGCTGTGCCAGCACTTGTACCTTCGAGGTCTCGGTAAATCCGGTTCCTGTTGTTACCTGCCCGCCGGATCAAGAAGTAAACCTGGCCGATGGCGGGATTACGCTGAATGGGGGCGAGCCTGCGGGTGGGGTTTACAGCGGGCCCGGCGTGAGTAGCGGGCTTTTTGTTCCTGCTACAGCAGGCCCGGGCGAACACGTCATTACCTATACCTATACCGATGTATCGGGCTGCACCGCCAATTGTACTTTCACCATCACCGTCATCGCCGCAGCACTGGCAGAACTGGGTGACTTTGTCTGGCTGGATGAGAATCAGAACGGCTTACAGGATGCAGGTGAGCCGGGGCTATCAGGTGTGCAGGTTATTTTGGAACAAGCAACAGGCAATACCTTCATACCTGTAGATACCACCACTACGGCTGCGGATGGCTATTACCAATTCAGCACAGTGCCCGGCACGTACCGGGTCAGATTTGTGCCCACGAATGGATTGGAAGTAACGCTGCCACAACAGGGTGACGACCCGGAGCTGGATAGTGATGTGCAGCCCGATGGCCGCCTCACGGGCGCCTTTATGCTCGAGGCAGGAGCTACTAATTTCTCCATTGATGCCGGTTTTTATTCGGTATGCGACAATGTTTCGGACCCTGGCCAGATCGGTCCGGATCAGTATCTGTGCGGTTCCGGTAATATCCCCGAGCCGATTGTGAACGTGGCTGCGCCCGAAGGCGGCAGCGGGGCTATAGAATACCTGTGGATGCGCAGTACGGTAGCGGGGCCTTTCAACCTGCAGACCTGGCAGCTTATCCCTAACAGCAATACACCGGACTACGCCCCGGGTCCTCTTGAAGAAACCACCTACTTTGCCCGTTGCGCACGTCGGTCGGGTTGTACTGTTTATTTGGAAAGCAACATCGTTACTATTGAAGTGGGTACCGAATCGGTTGCTGAAATTACCGGCCCTGCCATTCTTTGTGTCGGCGAGCCTGCCACCTTCACCGCTACAGATGCTGGCCCCGGTGCAACCTATGAATGGGAAATGGGGCTTGGGCTTACCCCTTCCTCCGCTACCGGGCAGGAGGTGACCCTTTCTGCACCCTATTCCCACGGGCGTTTCCGCTTTACGCTTTCCGTAACAACTAATGGCTGTACCGCCACTCAAACCCGGCAGATTACCGCTACCCCAAGCCCCTTCTACTGTGGGGTGCCCATGCCGCTCAGCGCAAGCCCGGTGGATGTGCAGGGCGAAAGCTGCGTGAAGGTGGACTGGATACGGGAAGAACTGCAGGCGGGGTATACCTATACGGTAATGCACGCTATGGCAGGCGATAAAGTGTATGAGCCTATAGCCCGGTATGATCAGCCTATGGCCCATATTGGCAATCAGTGCTACTACGAGCATCTGCATGAAGATCCGGGGCCCGGTGTCCATCACTACCGGGTTGTTATCCATACCCCGATAGCGAAGAGGTGTACTCCGAAGAAGCAGTAGTTGCCCTCCTGGACGAGGTGTTGCTATTTCCCAACCCTGCCCGGGAGCAGGTCACGGTGTCTCTGGTCCGTCCCTTTGAGGCGGGTGACCGGCTGGAGCTGTTCAATGCACAAGGGCAGCTATTACAAGTCCTCAGGGTGCGCACCGGCGATCGTCAGCTAGACATTGAGTTATCGGGGCTGCCTTCCGGGCCTTACTTTGTCCGCCTGCTCCGGGGGCAAACGCGATGGGAGATGCTGCCGTTTGTGAAGGAGTAGGGGGGTGTGGACCACTGAAGGTACAGAAAACACCGAAGGTGGCAGCAATGGTGAAGAAGCGGCTTTCCGTGTGTTCGGTGCCCATATGCAAGTCCTTTTTTACCTTAGCCATATGGACTACAAAAAATACATATCCGACTCCCCACCCGTCTCTGTTATCGGTATGGGGACCTGGCAGCTGGGGGCGGCAGCCGACTGGAAGTTATTATCAGAAAAGGATGCTATCCGCATCGTTGAAGTGGCACTTGAGGAAGGAGTCAACTTTTTCGATACTGCACCCAATTACGGGCAGGGGGAAAGCGAGGAACGGTTGGGCAAAGCACTACGCCATACCGATAGGAGCAAGGTCATTCTCAATACCAAATTCGGGCATACGGTGGATGGAAATATTGACTTTGATCCGGGAAAGATCCGCCGCTCTATCGAGGGGAGCCTGCGCCGCCTGCAGATTGACTATCTGGATTCGGTCCTCTTTCACAATCCGCCAGCAGAGCTGCTGAACGGCAACCGGGCGCCTGAACATTATGAACTACTGGAGAAGCTGAAGGCGGAGGGGAAAATCCGGGCTTACGGTGCCTCCGTTGATACGTATGAGGAGATGAAGGTGCTCCTGGATACGACAAAGGGGTCGGTAGTGGAGGTCTTTTTTAATATCCTCCATCAGGATACCGGGCGGGCTTTTGAGCAGGCAGAGGCACAAGGTGTAGCGGTAATCGCCAAAATACCGCTGGATTCCGGTTGGCTGTCTGGTAAGTATGGCTCGCAGAGTATTTTTAGGGGGGTACGCTCGCGCTGGTCCCCGGCTGATATTGAACAGCGGGGGGCTTTGGTCGAAGCAGTGGAAGAAATACTTGCACCCGATTTTAGGCTTCCACAAGCAGCCCTAGCTTTTTGTATGGCGCATGATGCAGTATCCACAGTCATTCCCGGCAGTGGTTCTTTGGCGCAGCTTCGGAGTAATCTGCTTAGCCTGGATAAGCCTTTGCCCCCTGGTTTGATCAGGAAACTACAGCTTTTTTACAAAGAGGAAGTGCAGCCCTTGAGGTTGCCCTGGTAGGTTGTTTCGTTAGGTATGATATACCCCGGCATCACACGTCGCCCTTTTCCATATAAAAGCCAAAGAATTATTGGTTAACTTAGGAGGCTGTTTGCGCCATTCAGGAACGACGCTAATTGGCTAAAGTATACACTAAATCAAACCAATCCTTTATGGCACATCAAATGGTCAAGCCTTATAGTTGGTTACTGTATCTACTAGCTGTTCTGGCCTTCTTTTTTGCCGGTTTATCCTACGCCGGTTTTATTGATGCCGGTAAGGATCAGGGGCTTGCAGCCGCTGCTATCGTTTTGGGATACGGGGTAATCGCCGCAGCAATCGGTTTGATCTTTGCGCTTTTTGTGGCCTGGCAGACACAGCGTAGAACGATAGTCCGCTTGAATATCATTCTAGCCTTATGTATAGCTGCCTTTGCCGGGTACTTATATATGACTTACCTGGAGCGGCAAAAAGCTAAAGCGGAAAGCCTGGAGGCAACGGAGCAAATGGTGGATTAGCCGGGACAGAGCCCTCAACCTGATACGGGGGTCGAAGCTGGAAGCGCCAATGTCTATTCGCAGGGATGGACTTGTCCATACGGGCATATACGGGGGAAGGCTTCAACATCCATCTTTCTTTCCCTAAGCCGCCTCAATCAGCACACTCCGCATACTCGTACTGCCATACGCAATGCCATCAATCGGAAAGGAAACCTTGTCCTTTGGGCGCTGCAGCCCCAGGGCATAGAGCAGGGGATAGTAGTGGTCGGGTGTGGGGATGGATAGGGCTGCTGCCCGCCCCAGCTTCTGGTAGTCGATCAGGCTTTGGTGATCGCCCTTTTCGATGAGGATTTTAGACTGCTCATCGAATTCAATGGCCCAGTCGTAGGTGCTGCTTTCCGGGAAACGGAGCACGCCCAGGTTGTGGACGATGTTGCCGCTGGCCAGGATGAGTATACCTTTCTCCCGCAGAAAAGCCAGATGCTTTGCCAGTTCATATTGATGCTGCGCCCCCCGGTGATAGTCGATGCTGAATTGGAGCATGGGGATGTCCGCTTCCGGGTACATCCAGCGGGCCACGCACCAGGCACCGTGGTCAAAGCCCCAGCGGTGGTCCTCCTGCACGTGCCAGTTGGTAAGGGTCCGGGCAATTTCCTGCGCCAGTGCCGGATCGCCCGGAGCTGGGTAATCGATTTCAAACAGGCGGTCGTCCATCCGCCCGAAGTCGTGGATGGTCCGTGGGGCTTCCATGGCAGTAACCAGCGTTCCGCGGGTTAGCCAGTGCGCGGAAATGCACACAATAGCTTTGGGGCGGGGAATACGTGCAGCGACCTGCTTCCAGGCCCGGCTGTACGGGTTCTCGTCGAGGGTGTAGAGCGGTGCGCCGTGCCCGATGAAGAGAACGGGCATGATGGCGTCCCCGCTTTTCCACTGTTGGCTTTCTGCCACGAAGGAATGCATGTTGCTGCCTGCCATAAGTATTGAACTGCTTGTAAGTGTTTTCTTAATGAATTGCCTGCGGTGCATGGGGTCGAGTATTTTAATGTTCAAACATCAAATATAGGTATTTGGTTGTACATTCAGCTGGTCGTGCCAAAAAAAGAGCCTAACACCACACCGTATTAGGCTCATCGTTTTCCAGGGCTATATCCGTTTTATTGGTTGGTGGTACTAACTGCATATTGCAGGGCCACCGGATCAAAAGTAGCAAAGTAGGTACCCGCTTCGGGCAAAGACTGTGCTTTCTGTGCGATGGCCTGAAAAGCTTCCTGACTTTCGTATACAGACATGCCTACAGTCAGCCGGTCGGTGTCTTTACCGCCTACTACCTGAAACTCCCAGCTGCCTTCTACGCCTTCCTGTTGGTCCAGCCATTCGACAAACGCCTTGCGGGAAGACTGGAAAGCTGCTTCCTGTCCCGGTTTGACACGGCGTACGGCCAACTCCAGCACCTGGCCCGGGACCACTGCGAGCCCGCCCAGGTTGAAATCCTCGCCCTCAGTAGGCTGGACGAAAACGTAAGCCTTCAAATCCATTGTCTTGGCGAACTTCAAAAACTTACCCATGACTTTTCCCTGCACTTTTCCCACAGTTTTGCCGGTTGCGTACTGTGTCATTCCGATGAATACTTCACGTTTGTCTGGTTCGGGCAGGGCATAAAAAGATAGGAACTCCCGATCGTTGCTGACACCTTTCTGTTCTTTAAGTGTAGTGATAAATGCGGCGCGTTTGCTGACGAAGTCTGCTTTCATGCCTTCTTTGACCTGCCGGACTGCGATTTCAAAAACAGGAGCTTCCTTTTCTGCAAGCAGGCTTTTCTTAATTGGGGAGCAACTGTACAAGAGCCCAAGCAGGGCAAAAAAGCTGAGGTATTTCATGGTACCGTATTTTTGGTTAGAATGAATACGGCAAAGATGAGCAGTAAAGCAGTACGCTTTTTACCGGTTTGAAAAAGGGCTTACCATTTTGATAAATGATCTTTGAAATCCTGAGGAGGGTATCCGGTCATTTGCTTGACAAAGCGTGAAAAATGAGACGGTGCGGAGAAGTTGAAATCGTAAGCAATTTCTGAGAGGCTAAGCGTGGAGTACTTTAGCGCTTTTTTGATTTCGGCTATGGCCCTTTCCCCTATGATTTGCCGGGCGGTCTTGGCGAAGTGCTGCTGGCAAAGGTTATTGAGCTGCACCCGGCTGATGTGCAGCCTTTCGGCGTAAGCCGCTACCGTGCGTTGTGTTTTGATGTCCCGTTCAAGCAGGCGCAGGAAAGCCAAGAGAGTCGGGTGGGAAAGGGTTTGCCCGGAGGTGCCGTACGCTTTGGCGTAAGCCTGATTGAGCCGTACCAGCAGGTAGTAAATGATGGACCGTAAAATGTGAGGGCTTTCGGGTGTTTGCTGCCGGATTTCTGACCGTACCTCACGGGCCAGGTTGTAATAGGCCTGGAATTGCCCGGTCGGCAGGTGAAGGTAGGAGGGGAGCTCCGGGTTATGGAAAAAATCAAACTTGAAGATAAAGTCCTTATCATTGAAGAATTCGTCCAGGAAGTCCCCTTCAAAAAACATCAGATGGCAACGCTCAAAGTGGGCCTTATCTACTTTGTTGACCTGCCCGGGCTTGATGAACAGCACCATCTGATCCCGGAAATCAATGGGCGTTGCGTCCAGCAGGTACTGCCCGTTGCCTTTTTCCAAAAAGAGGAGGATATAAAAGTTCGTCACCATCGTGTCTGCAATGAGCTCCAGTTCTGATTCATCGCAGGCATCGATCAGCAGCTCTTTGCCGTATTTGGTGCGTTGGAAGCGTAGTTTTTCCATGATTAATGGTTGTAAATTACGTAGAATTCCTGTTTTTGAGGGTTTTCGAAGAGTAAAGAAGCAGTTCTTTTGCAGTCGGCGTTACAAGCGATAGGATCAGTTAGCAGGAACGCTTGACATAAATGGTTGAGAGGACTATCTTACTTCAAAATTTATGTGTATGAAACTCCAGTACCAAGCGCTTTTTCTGCTCCTATTCTGCTTCGCGGGTCATTCCTCAGCCCAAACCCTGTCAGATTACTTATCGGCACCCGGGCTTCAGGTCAATTGTCAGAGGGCTCATTATCTTTCTGGTCATTCCTTTTCCACGGGCTATAGCTTCCTCAAAAAAGAAACCCGATGTGAAGGTATGGAGGTGCTGGTTTTTATCCACAATAACTATGGAGACCTGGTTTATTTACAGGTAGAGCAGCAAAGGTTGTACCTCATCCAAAGCGATTGTTCCCGAATTTTAGTATTCGATTACGGGCTGCAGCCCGGAGATCAGATAGACGAAGGCGTTTACGCTCAGGCGGAGGTGCTGGCAAAGTATCCGGTAACCTTACTAAATGGTGAAGAACGAATTCGCTTTGATCTGAATTGGCGAGGTCATAGGGTATCTCGCGTAGAGGGGATAGGGGACCTTAATGGGAGCTTGTTTCCTTATGACCCTGGGCATTATCTTGAGGAGTTGATTTGTGCAAAAACGGAAGATGGACTCCTTTGGCTAAAGGAGGGGGAGTCAGTGTTGTGTGAAACCCTGAGTTGTGTCGGGCCGGTCCTTGATTTTGAAGTGAACGCCAATGGCAGGTACTTAAATATTGAAAATAATAGCTTATATGCGTCTGATTTTGAATGGCAATTTGGCGATGGGCAGGGTGGGGCTGAAAGGGCTCCGCGTTATCTATATGAAGAGCCGGGCTGTTACACCCTGTCGGTAAAGGCAACTAACCACTGCTATGAAGGCGAACGGATATGGAAAACTAAAGTACCAGTTTGTATCGGTGATTCATGGGAAACTGATTTTTCAACTGATTTTTTACGCATCAACGGTTACCATCGTTTCGATGATGAACTGGAATTTATCTATGATAATAGTCCATGGGCCCCCAAACTTTACCGGACAACAGATGGTGGAGTAACCTGGAGTTTAGTACTCATAGAGGAGCCTGTTGAGGGCTACCGGGGGAAGATAAAGGATTTAGAAATGATGGACGATACACATGGTGTGTTGACTTGTGTGAGCGAAGCCCCTCCCTTTGGAGAGCATCCGATCTCCGGAGTACTAGTGACCCACGATGGCGGACTAACCTGGGAAGAAGTGGAAGGCTTACCAGTTTGGGGGTATGTAATTGAAATTGGTTCTGAAGGAGAAGTATGGGTTACAACATCTGACGGGTTTTACAGGAGCCTGGACTATGGCTTTAATTGGGAAAGGCTTTCTTCTGCGTCAGGATTCAGTTTTCTTGGTGTTCAATATGTCCACGACTCCTTGTTGGTAAGAAGTAACTATCATCAGGCAGATGAAGATGGTAATGAATTTCGCTATTTGAGCAAGTCCTATAATAAAGGATTGACCTGGGAGGATACCGTTGCGGTTTCCAATGTTTCAGGCTGGTATTTTTTTGACGCGTTATCGGCTTTAGCCCTGCACCCTGAAGGCATGGCTTCGACTGATGACGGTGGAGCATCCTGGACCGTTATTCCTCTTGATTTTACAGTTGAGGAATTTACCTTTTTTAACCGGGAAACAGGTTGGCTGAAAGATCAATCAGGTATCGTCTATTATACTTCAGATGGTCTGCAAACGGTACAAGTCACGCTTTGCAATAAGGAATCCATTTATAGCCTGGAGGCTATTTCAGATTCAGAAGCCATTTTGACGTCCAGAATTCAAGGTCACTTCCACAAAAAATCCTTTGAACTGAACCTGGAGCCACCGGATTGCAACACTGATAATGATAGGGATGGCTACCCAGCGGGCATAGACTGTGACGACAGCAACCCCCAGGTCAACCCAGATGCTCAGGAAATCCCCAACAATGCTATGGATGAAGATTGCGACGGCTCTGATACCAAACTGACAGCCTGTGCAGACCCCGCCGTTGCCATTACGGTTTATCCCAATCCGGTAGAAAATCAGCTCAGGGTGGACCTTAGGCATCAACCGGCTTCAATTGCGCTGTATGATATGCTGGGGCGGGAACTGCAGGCTGGTAATTATGATGGGAAAGGTATTGTGGAATTAGACTGTACCCGGCTACAGTCCGGCGTCTACCTGCTGATGGTCTCCGGTGAAGATCGGGGAGATTGTGTTGCGAAGGTGGTCAAACGCTAACCGAATAATACCTAATACCGTATCTACAGAGCTCCCAAATTAATCATCTCATGCCTGAAACCACAAAAGAAACTGCAACGCTCCAATTAGATTGGCTGCAACAAGGTTATACCACATTTGCCCATCACGGCCCGGAAGCCCTGAAGGTCGAGCGTCTGGCCCGGGCAGTAGGCAAAAGTAAGTCCTCTTTTTACCACTACTTTGCCGACCCGGAGGGCTTTCAGGAGTCTCTTCTACACCACCACCTTGAACAGGCCCGGCTTATTGCCAAAAAGGAAGCGGCCTGCCAGTCCCTGGACGATCTGGTCGGGGTATTGCTGGAACACAAAACGGACCTGCTCTTCAACCGGCAGTTGCGGGTTCACCGCAGCCATCCGGCTTTTGAGCGTTGCTTTGAAGCAACCACCGAACTGACTGTATCGGCTATCCTTCCGGTTTGGGGCAGGATCATCGGGCTGAAGGATCAATCCTACCTGGCAGCGCTCGTCCTGCAACTCAGCCTGGAAAACTTCTACATTCAGCTCACCCCGGACACCCTCAACCGTGCCTGGCTACTGGATTATTTTGTGGAGCTTCAACATCTTGTTCGCTCTTTTCAGGCTCAGAAAACCAAGGTTTAGACGGTACCGTCTAAACGGGCTCCGGCGGACCCGCTAACTTGCCGTGGAATCAAAATACGATGTCCATGTCCCTTACTCCAACACCCCGTTACCGTTCCCTTGCTTTTCAAAAGCGTTACCTGAAGTTCACTGCCCTCGTGGTGGGAGCTTTCGGGCCCGTTTTCTTCCTGGGGAGTATGCTTCCTACAGCAGAACCAGCCCGGTGGACGCTCGACCTCCTCAGTTGGCCGCTCGATGGGGCCCAAAGTTTCGCAGCCGCGACTACCCGTTTCCTTTCCGCCCTGACTGGTGGGTTTCTTCTGGGCTGGGGCGTGACGATCTGGGGGATGTCCGGCCGGCTGTTTGATGCTGCTCCGGAGCCAGTACGGCGGGTGGTATTGTCCGGAATTTTATCTTGGTTTGTGCTGGACAGTGCCGGCTCTGCGGCTTCCGGGAACGCCTCCAATGTTTTGTTCAATATTTTAGTTTTGCTGTTGGCAGTGGGTCCGTTATGGTGGCGGGGGAGTAAATCCTGAAATGGCCTACTCTAAATTCTGAAACCGCCATTGCCGCCCCGAGCCATCTGTAAAGGAGACAATGCCATACTGGCGGTTGAACCAGACCTGGCCCGGCCCACCGGCGACCTGATGCATCCATACCTCCTGAAAAATGCGGTTGAAAATGGTCACTTCCTCCACCGGCGGCGTGAGCTCGTCCCCGGGCCAGCTGCGCTGGTTGAAGACGGTTTCAAATGTTTTCCGGAACGCAGTTTCGCCCGGGCCTTTAGACCAGACTTCCACCCAGTCGCCCACATCCCGGCTGCCTGGATTGGCAAGGTTGGGCCTCGCCCGCAGGCGTACGATAAACTCCAGGTTCAATGCCGCACTGCGCAGAGTGTCGTCGAGGTACTGAGACACATAAGCCGTGCGTACGCCTGTGCTGTCGTGGTAGACATTATCGATAAAAACATTTAGAGAATCTATGCCAGGGGTTTCCGCATGAATGATTTCAAAGCCCGCCGAAGCACTATTCTCATCCACGAAAAAGACAGATTCCCGGTCGTGGTAGGCAAGTTGAGTTCGCGTCTCATCCAACAGGTTAAAGGGGCCGAGGTCAAACTCGGTGGGATAGCTGGTGTCCACTTCTCTGAGAAAACGGTTGCCACAGCCCATGACTGTCAAAATGCAGATTACAAATAGCAGATAGCCTACCTTTTTCATGGAATCTTTTTTCGATTTACACAACAGGCCCAAATTGGGCACTGCGTGCAAAAATAGAAAAAGTAAGGCAGTCTGCTGTCATAGGATTGTGAGGATGCGCTCAGGTCATTTAATTAGGGTCTCGGATAATCCAACCGGTCAATCAAGGCAGGCTTGTAATAGCTGTCCAGCCCGGCAACGCTAAGGATGCCGGCTTTCTCCAGCAGGATATGCCCGTCTTCCGCAATCAAGGCTTCGTCAATGAGGACTTCCACCACTTTGCCGATCACGAAGATGGACCCGTTCACCTTAATATGGTGTTCCTCTGCCAGCTCCAGCCCCAGTTTGATCGGGCTTTCAGCAACATAGGGAGCAGGGTGGGTTTCGGTGTACTGGGCTGTCAGTCCTACGGCTTCGAACTCAGAGTGGTCTGGTTCGTACTTGGCAGAAGCCTGATGTGCCTGATGCATCAGCTCCTCTGTCACCTGATTGAGGGTGAAGTAGCCTTGTGCCTTGATGTTGTGATAGGTCTGCCGCGGCACCGTCAGTGGGCGCATGATGAAGCCCAGGTGGGGCGGAGTGGCCCCTACGTGGGTGATGCTGTTGAACAGCCCCAGATTAGGCACTTTCTTATAGCTCAACGTGCCCAGCAAATGACAACTGCGGTAACCGGAAATGGTATTCATAAAATCGCGCCGGTAAAAGCGCTCCATAGCGAGGATGTCCTCCAGAGAAAATTGCTTCTGCATAAGTTTTCGCGTAAAGTTGGTGTGCAATGGCTCAAACAGTATCTGCGGCAATAGGTTCGGCTCTTTTTGGTGAGAACAAATGGCAGGCGTTATTTCCCCACTTTCCGCTGATAGGCAAAGAGGTCCAGAAAGGCACGGGCGGTCTTGGCGTGAGACAATAGCGGGACCCCTCTTCGCCGGTTGTGGCGGGCGATTTTATAAATAATGGACCAGTGCCGGGCCAGATCGCGCAGGGCCGACCAGTAGGTGCCTCGTTGAGGGTCATAAATATGAGTGGGTTCTGAGCACACCCCGTTGACTTCAATGATCTTGAGGCCTTCACCGGTGAAAAGGCTGTCCAGGCGGCGGCATTTCAGGTCGAACCGGCCGTAGTAAAAGCCATCAATCTGTGAACTGATGCGGTCAAAAACAGCCACCATGTCTTCATTAATAAGATCGTTGCTGTTGATGAAGCGGGTACCTTTAGCGTGGTTGCCCACAATACCCAGGCGGACCTGCTCGCCAGGAGCGGGTACCTTCGCTATCTTATGGGGGTAAAGTGCCTGAATACGGTTCAGCTGAAGCAGGGCCCGGGGGCTTTGTTGTACCAGCTCCAGTACGGTAGATTGTCCGTCCCCCAGCACATGCAAGAATTCCTTGGTGGTCACGGAGGTGATGGCGCCCCTTTTCGCCCCCGGCATACGGTGGTACAACACCCCAACCTCTTCCGGCCAGTCGATATACTCCTGAGCGATAAATGGAATCGCCCGGTGGCCAAGGTGCTGCATCAGAGCGCTGATGTCCTCTACTTTTTGGACCAACAGCCCCCGAAAACCGAGGTCGGGCTTGACAATTAGCGGGAAAGTCAGCCCTGCCTCCCGTAGCTGCTTTTCAACCTGAGCCTGTGAAACGCCGGAGGGCAGGAAGACGGAGTTGGGTCGATAGGTTTCCGGTAGGAGCTGCAGGGTGTCAAATTTGGATTCCATACCCATGCCTGCAGTGTAAATGCCCGGGTTGACTGCTGACCAGTAGCACATGTGCCGCGCTTTGATCATAAGCCAGATCAGGTAAGGGGCAATAGGATAGTAAAAGGCTTTAGAAGGCCAATACTCCCAGTTGCGCAGCTTAATTTTTGCGGTGGTGGACGGCCAAAGCTTCATGGTTAACGGGCAATTGTGCTTTTTTGGTTTGTTGCCGCAGCAGATCATGGTAGGTAAAGTCCAGCTGCAGCGGCGTAGCTTCGATACTGCTTATACTGACCGTCCGGACGATGTTATTCCGGTTCATCACCACATCGTTTTCCGGGTCGCCTTCCCCGGCCGTGCGGTGCCAGTGGAGGATCGCGCTTTGCTCAAAGGTGTCCCGCCCGTCCAGCCATTCGCTAAACCATTGTTCCCGTTTTTGCTGCATCCCGGGGGAGTAAAGGGTAGGGGAGGACCAGAGGTGCGGACTGTCGGCATCTTTTTCCTGCACGCTGAGCTGAGTGCCATCCCAGCGGAGGTCGGTTACCTGCTTTTTGCCAACCACCACCATGGTAAAGGGCTCCATGCCTTCGAAGGTATACTGTTGCACAAAGGTGTGGAGGGTATCGAAGCTGAAAAAGTCCAGTGCCATAAGCCCCCGGCTGCGCCGGTAGGGAGGCCGGTGCTTATGCCGCACAAAGGCACCGTTGAGTATGCAGGCCACAGTGCCGTTCGCGGCTGCGATGATCCAGGTGCCCCCGGCAGTGGTATCGCGGGGGAAAAGCAGTTGGGTGCGGCCTATTTTGGTACTATCCAGGTGCTCAGGCGACCGGTGCGGGGCCTCATCCCGGTTGGTTGTAAACAGAAAGCCGCCATCGGTTTTGGGCAGATACGTTACAGTGCACATAGATCAGATTAGGGATAGTAAATCAATACCTCGTCTTTGTCCTTTCGGCTAATGTCGGGCACCTTGACCTCAGTGCCGGGGTATCCTACAGGGATGAGTAAAAAGGCGCGCTCGTTTTCGGGCCGCTTTAGTATCGAATGGAGAAAGTTCATGGGGCTTGGCGTGTGGGTCACCGCCACGAGGCCGGCATTGTGAATGGCCGTGAGCAAAAAGCCGGCAGCCAGGCCTACGGATTCATTCACATAGTAGTTCTTCTTTTTCTCTCCATCTACCAAGTCGTACGGCTTCTTGAAAATTACAATCAGGTAAGGCGCAATCTCCAGAAAGGGCTTTTCCCAGTCGGTCCCGAAGGGCTGAAGGTCTTCCAGCCACTCTTCTGACATCCGGCCGTTGTAGTTGTCGTACTCCTCCTTCTCAGCGGCTTCCCGGATTTCCTTTTTCAGCTGCGGGTCTGCTACAATACAAAACGACCAGGGTTGCTTGTGAGCCCCGGAAGGCGCCGTAGAGGCCGTCATGACGATGTTCTCAATGATCTCATAGGGGACCGGCTTGTCGGAAAAGTCCCGAATGGTGCGCCGGCGGTCCATAAACTGATAATACTCCCGGCTGCGGTTCAGCATTTCTGCCTTGGGGTACCGTATGCATTTGTAGTTGATAAAATTATGCTCCGTTGTTGACATCTTGGTGGATTTGTGGTGACCAGTTGCAAACCTCGCTGCAAAAGTAGACATTATTCAGTAATTACTTTTTAGGTTGTAAAGCCTCGGGTGTACCAATAAACATCTGCTCGATTTTGGTAGGGCTGCTGGGGTAGAGCTTCCCGCTCTGCTCCAGTTTATCCAAGAAAGCCTTTGGGGTACCAATAAACATTGGCTCGGCTTTAGTCACAAAATATTAACCTGAATGCGGTATGAATACTTGTAAATAATAAAAATAAGCCTTTGTTTTTCGGGTTTTTCCATGTCACAAAAATATTTTTATAATACATTCTTTTTTGTGATTATGAGCTATCTTGCAATTGCAAGTCAGTTATTTATGATTTGACTTGATTAAACAAATATGTACGACCACAGAATCCTTCCCAAAAACGCATTCCTATCCTGATACCGGTTTGAGTATATCTCGACCCATTCAACAGTCAAAGTGCACAGGTTTATTCCGGAGTTCCCCCCACTCTTGAATATCCGAAAGGGCAGCTATTGACACTTCAAGCACTATTCACTTCAACACGATTTTTTATTGGTCTTTGCCTTGTTGCAAAGGTTCTATTGTAATGTCTTTATTCAGCCTCTGAGTTGCATTTGGTACACCTCTCCCCCCATTCGTACCATGATAGCAACACAGCGGAGTCAAGATACAGCCCATGAACATTCATAGTGAGTCGACTGCCCGAAGTGGGCAGTCTTCTGCACGGAGGGACAGTCGACTACCTTTATGACATATTCATTTGGCTGCATTCCTTTTTACCTCGCCGATAGCACTAATGCAGTATTCTTTGCTGTCCGGGGGACCAACTTCAAATTTGGAAGCACCATTTTTATAGGAGGAGGCGCAAGGCATCTGTACCGATGTATACGGCGGCCCTTTAGGAACGTTTGTTGCTCCGCCTATCGGTAAATACCTGGCCTCGGGGACGCCCTTTATCCCCCTGGCGTGACCTTCAGGTATTCCCGGTCCCTTGCCCCAATTAACCCAAGCAAGCGTGTAACTCCTCCGTTGGTAGGCCCGTCAGGGCCTACCTTTTTGTTTGCATGGCATGCAAACATTTCCGAAGGGCTGAAAGAAGCCCTGGCGCCTAATCGGCGGGAAGCCAATGCGAAGGCAACTGCGTTACTGGCAACGGTAGGGTGGGAAGGAAGCTCTAGGCCTAATCTCTGTCTATGCTTGAAGCCGTTTGATCGATTATCATCGCATCAGAGCCCTGAGCTTTCCACTTTTGCGTCAACACATGATCACCCAAGATATTTTTTAATCAAAACCCGACTGTAATGATGAAATGGATTAAAACGGGTGCCCTGGCATCCTTGTTTGCATTAATCACTTTTGCCGCCCAGGCCAATACGACAGACAACAGCCCGATGCGGCTGCTTTCCAAAGTGATGCCTGATCAGACCCTGCGCATTCAGCTGGTCAACCTTCAGCAACAAACCGCAACGGTGGAGCTGACCGATATGAACGGCAAGACCCTGCACCTCGACCTGATCAAAAACCACAACGGTTACGCACGAATCTACGACCTCAAAGAAGTGGAAGATGACCGCTACCTCTTGACCGCCAAACAAGGCGATGATGAAGTGATTGTGGTGGTCCGCATTAAAGACGGAACCATCATGACTTCAGACAAGACCCGGAAATAGCCCTGAAATTTAAGCTATGAGGCAGTAGCTGACCATCAAGTCTGATCAGCTACTGCCCACTGAAAACGAATGGTAAAGCCTCGCCAACGGAGCGGGGCTTTACTGATTACACGCGCTCAATGATGGTAGCATAGCCTTGCCCCACCCCAATACACATGGTCACCAAAGCATAGCGCTGCTGCGTTTGCTGAAGCTGAAGGGCTGCGGTTTGCAGCAGGCGGGTACCGGTCATGCCCAGTGGATGGCCGATGGCGATGGCGCCGCCGTTCGGGTTGATGCGCGGGTCATCGTCCGCAACGCCCCATTGCCGGGTGCAGGCCAGGGCCTGGGCTGCAAAGGCTTCGTTGAGTTCAATAATATCCATATCGTCCATCGTAAGGCCGGCTTTCGCCAATGCCTGATTGGATGCCCGGACCGGGCCTATGCCCATAATTCGGGGTTCCACGCCCACCACGGCAGAGCTGACAATTCGTGCCATAGGTGTTAGGCTGTATTGCCTGACCCCGTCTTCTGAGGCGACGAGCATGGCTGCTGCGCCATCGTTGAGCCCACTGGCATTGCCGGCGGTAACGGTGCCGCCCTGATCTGCAGGCTTAAAGGCGGTGCGGAGCTTAGACAGCACTTCCAGAGTGGTGCCGGGGCGAATGAATTCATCTTTGTCAAATAATACCGGGTCGGCCTTGCGCCTTGGGATGGGCACGGGGACGATCTCCTGGCCTAATCTTCCTGAAGCCTGTGCTGCCGCTGCTTTTTCCTGCGACCAGGCTGCGAATTGGTCCTGGTCCTCCCGGCTGATCCCATACTTTTCTACCAGGTTCTCTGCGGTTTGCCCCATGCCGTCGGTCCCGTAGGCTGCCTCCATTTTGGGGTTGACAAAGCGCCAGCCAAAGCTGGAGTCGTGCATCTGCGCGTCTCTGCCGTAGGGTTTGGAGACTTTGGAAATTACCCAGGGGCCGCGGGTCATATGCTCCACACCACCGGCAATGAACAGGTCGCCGTCGCCCGTTTTTATAGCCCGGTTGGCGTGGATGACGGCTGACATGCCGGAAGCACATAGGCGGTTGACCGTTTCGCCGGGCACTGCGTAGGGGAGCCCGGCCAAAAGCAAAGCCATCCGTGCCACATTGCGGTTGTCCTCTCCAGCCTGATTGGCACAGCCCATGATGACATCAGCGTAAGCCTCCCCGGGGATATTGGGGTGGCGACCGGTAAGGGCTTTCAGTACGTGCGCTGCCAGGTCATCGGTCCGGATAGGGGACAGAGTGCCGGTGAACTTGCCGATTGGCGTGCGTACGGCATCAATAATGTAAGTTTCTTTCATGGTTAGGGTATTCAGTAATTGGTCACAAAGATCACAGAAGTGTGGAAAAAATCCAGTTATATTCGCCCAATTCTGGCAACGCTGGAGCGAATAATTTGTTTCAACTAAAAAAATAAAGAGCAATGCGTAATCTTATTTTGTTGCTGGCCCTTGCCGGCACGGTTTTTGGAATAGGCTGCGGCGGTAGTAATCAGGATGCAGGATCAGCATCGCCCGTTGAGCAGCAAGAGGCAGCCTGGGCTAAAATGATGGAGGTCCATGATGCCGTGATGCCCAAAATGGCAGACATGAACCGCGTGAGCCGGGAACTTAAAGTCCTGGCTGAAGGGCTGGAAGACAAAACCCAGCTTGAGCTGATCAATAACGCCGTGGAAAACCTGGAGGCGGCCAGTGAAGGCATGATGGTGTGGATGGCCGAGCTACAGCAGCCTAAAAAGCTCCGCGAAGAAAAATCACACGAGGAAATTATGAACTACCTCAATGCGGAGACGGAAGAAATCACTCAGGTGCAGGAGGATATGCTGAGCAGCCTGGAACAGGGGCAAACCCTGCTGAAAGAACTGCAGGCTGAAACGGCAGCGGAATAACAGGGTGCTTTGTCAGGTAGGAAGGTCTCAGGT
Source organism: uncultured Phaeodactylibacter sp. (assembly GCA_913057245.1). Classification (GTDB taxonomy): domain Bacteria; phylum Bacteroidota; class Bacteroidia; order Chitinophagales; family Saprospiraceae; genus Phaeodactylibacter. Next base: position 46,219 of record CAJXNH010000004.1, on the reverse strand, counting down.
GGCTGGCAGGGGCTTTTCGCCCGCTGCCGAAACACGTACTTACCTGGCAAAGCACCGTTTCTCAATAACTAAAAGGACGAATAAACCATGCGCTTCTTGCTATTCACACTTCTCGGACTAACCGTTTTTTCCTGTCAGCAGGAGTCTAAAGTTCAGCCGCTGCCGTACCTGGGGCAGCATGAAATCAATGGGCAGGATACGGTGTACCATACGATTCCGGATTTTGCTTTTGTCGATCAGGACAGCAATCTGGTGACCAATGCCACTTTTGAGGGTAAAATTTACCTCGCGGACTTCTTTTTCATTTCCTGCCCGACCATCTGCCCAAAGGTCAAAAAGCAGATGCTGCGGATTTTCGATAAGTACCAGGGCAATGACGAGCTGATGCTGCTGTCCCATACTATTGACCCCAAGCGGGACACCGTAGGCCGCCTGAAAAGCTACGCTCAAAACCTGGGCGTAGATAATGGCCAATGGAGGTTCGTTACCGGAGAGATGGATGAAATTTACGGGATCGCGGATGATTACATGAGCATTGCCAAAGAGGACCCCAACGCGCCCGGCGGCTTTGACCACAGTGGCTGGATTCTGCTGATCGACAAAACCGGCCATATCCGGTCCTTTGCCGATGGGACAGCCCCTGAAAAAGTAGACCGCCTGCTGACAGACATCGAATGGCTGCTGGCTAACGAGTAGATCCGGGCCCTTCAAAAAATCATGGTGTATTTCTTACAATAACTGACCGTCTTGTTTGACTTTGAGCGGAGAGGATGTACCTTTGAAATCCTATGGAGGACTGGAAAAAAATAAGTGAGGAATTCACCTTTCGGGGCTGGCGCAATATGATCCGGCGGACGTTTGAGATGCCGGATGGCCGTCATGCGGACTTTGATGTGATTGGGAACAATACCTATGTCACTATTGCTGCCTTTACGCCAGATAGGGAGGCTATTTTGGTGCGGCAGTTCCGCCCGGGCCCGGAAACCACGCTCACCAGTTTTCCTCAGGGCTATGTAGACCCTACGGAGTCTCCGGAAGAAGCCGCCCGCCGGGAGCTTTTGGAGGAAACGGGGTACGAAGCCGATGAAATCCGACTGCTGAAAGAAATCCGCTCTGCCTACTCAACCGAGCGCCACCTCTGCATGATTGCTACGGGCTGCCATAAAGTCGGGCAGCAGCAACTGGATGAAGATGAATTTATTGAGGTGTTCCGCCTTCCGCTTTCTTCCTTCCGCCAACTCCTCAACAACCCGGCAGATACCACTTTCGCTAATGTGGATGCGGGCTACCTTTCCCTGGATTTTTTGGGTTGGTTAAGTGCTTAATCGAAAACGGTATCATTTATTTTAAATTTCTTGCGAATGGGCTTAGGCCGGTGCCTGAAAGGCCAGATTCCGCCTTCCGGTTCAGGTGTGGTGGGCAGTTGTAGGATTTGTTGGGCAGACCATTCTTCCGGAAATCCGAGGTAAAGGCTTTCTTTGTGGGCAAGCAGGGCTTCAAATGGGCCGAAAAGCTGCTGGAAAGCGGTATAGTTTACAGCCTCAGCTTTGCCGGAGTTCAACTGGGAGAGAGTTGGCCGGACAACCTCATCCGCTAACCGTGTCATAAAGATAGAGTCGGCATCATCGTACAATCCAAATACAGCGGACTGGGTTTCGAAAAATTGAATGCCAGGGGCTTCCGCTTTCGGATCTGATGAAAACCGTTGGAGCCTGCCCGGGTAAAAAATTAAGTAGAAATCTAAGTATTTATCAAATGCCTGAATGCCCGTTTCCGGATGGGTAAGAGCCATCAGACCCAGCTCCAGCAATTGTGCCTGAAGCAAGGCATCCTCTTTTTCCGACCGCTGAAGGGCATCCAGCCCCTGGTATACTGCAATTCGCGCCTGCGCATGACTGTCTGCGGAAGTTTCCATCAGATAGGCTTGTGCGCTGAGGTGATTCATTTGGGCCAAGGTATGGTAGTGATTTTTTTGAGGCTGACCAGCTGCGGTGTCTTTTCCGCGGCTCACTTTATGATTGTTAATCAGTGGGGAAACACGGTCAATTTGAGCTAAGACGCCATAAGGCTTTCCCTTTTCTAATTCCCACTGCGCCAGTGCCAGCCCGGCTTCAATTTGTACAGCCGTTGTGCCCTGTTCCTGTGCCTTTGTCAGAGCAGCCTTGGCTTCTTCAAAGGGCTGTCCGGTGGCTAAAAGGGCCTGTCCCAGTAAAAGGTGGGCTTCGGGGCTCTTCTCAATCTGCAGGGAGGCCTGACAAGCCTGTGCAGCGGCGGCCCAATCTTGTTTGATGGCCAGCAGATGAGCTTGCTGCAAATAGATATCGGCAAGGAGGGGCGCTTCTTCGCTCTCTACGATTTCTACGATTTCGGCGGCAGACCGGGCTGCCTTGAATGCAAGTTCGTACTGTTGCCGCTGCTCCTGAATCTCAGACTCCAGAAGCGCAATCTCTGCGGGTATGAGCGGGTCATCGAAAAAAGGGTAGAGGCGTGCTTTTTTCAGGTGTTCCAGCGCGGTATCGTATTGTCCCTCTTCCAAACAGATGCAGGCGGAAAGCTGCTCGTTCAATCCCAGCGCGTCCGGGGCAATGGCCATACGCAAATCCGCAGATTGCTGATTGCACTGCGTCGCGGTCTCCAGGTGACCGAGTTGGAAATGGTTTCGGGCCATTTTGAAGTAGGCTTCTCCCAGATCGTATTTGCGTTGGGGGTATGCCGTGATGAAGGCAGACAGTGTGGCGTTGGCTTCTTCGTACTGTAGGGCTTTGGCCAGGCTATCGGCTTTGTGGAGCAGGTCCTGCGGTTGCGCCAGCGCTACGTTTGTGCCAAAACACAGCATCAGGATAAGTCCGGAAAACAGAGGCAAAGGGTTCAAAGCGGAAGTTGGTCGTTTGATTTGCATACGGCTCTCCAACCCTTTGAGCGGGCGGAATATTGTTTAAAACATGAATTAATTATTGCCTGATCACCCGCCGTACCATACGGCCCATTTCCAGCTCCACAACCACGAAGTAAGTGCCACCGGGCAACCCTTCCATTTGAATTTCGACCGGGACACCATCGGAAACCCGCCGCTCGAGTTGCCGCAACGGGCGGCCAAGCAGGTCTACCAGCTGAATGTAAGCATCCTGACTGTAGGGCAGCTTGAAGAGCAGAAACAGGTTTTCTCCAATCGGGTTTGGGAAGGCAGTCAGGTTGAAATCTGCGGTATCTTCTGTGGTGTTGGCTGGTGGCGTACTATCGGTAACGTCGACCCAAAGGGTGGCCGACTCGCTGCAGCCGGCAGCCGTTTCCACGACCACGCTTACCGGGTAGCGGCCCACTTTGGTGTAGGTATGGCTCGGAGCCGGGAGTTCACTAATGAAGCCATTGCCGAAATTCCAGCGCCAGCTGACGATATCCAGGCCATTCGCTACGGTCTCAAAGCCTACCACGCCGGTTTCTGTGGCGAGGTCTACCGCTGCATCAGAGACCAGGATGTCCACGTTTCCGGCAGAGGTACTATTGCTGACCGGCACGGAGACACTGCTGCGTTCACAAAAGTAATCATAGCTGATGGACCAGTCATAGAAGTAATAGTAAAGGCCGGTGCTGTCGGTGGCGCCAGTAATCTGCACGACCTGCTCTTCTGCTACAGGAAAGGCCTCTTCACCACTGGAATACTGTAGTGGGGCACCGGCCAGTAGCAGTAGCTTATAGCCTTCTCCCTTAGGGATCTCAAAGTTAAGCTCAATCGTATGGATACCAGGCTCATCGATTTGAATGATCTGTGTCTTATAAGTATCATTGGGGCCGGTCAGGCGTAGCATTCGGCCGCCGGGCTGAGCAGTCCGTACGGTTATGGTGTGTAGGGTGAAGGGATGGAAGGCGTCAAAAATTAGCCCTTCCTGTACGTTGCTTTCCTGTGGGGCACTGTCAGAAATGTCTGGCGTTTGCAGCTGTGCCCTGATCGTTGCTTCCAGGTAAATTTCCTGGCTGTTTTGTACATCATTTAGTTGCAATACGGGGCCCTCTCCGAGTAATTGACCGCCCTCAGGGGCATTAAACCAGTTGAAATCCGCTTCCCCATCAAAGTCTGCCCGCAGCAGTGCACTGCCGCCCTGACAGACCGCCGCAGCGCCTTCCAGTTGCACGGGAATAGGGGCATGTTCCAGAATGGTCACTTCTTTTTTCTGCCGGTTGTCGAGGTAGCGCAGGTCGTTTTGTTGGTTGGCAAGGGTCAGTTCCACATCAAAGGTGTAATTGCCGGCCGGAGCTTCTAAGTCTGGCAGGCTGATCCAGGTCCGTCCACCGGGGAGGAGTTGTCCTTCCCAGTTATGGAAAAGGCTTTGCCCGCCCAGGCTGCAAACGATCTCAAGGCTGGAAAGGGTGTCAGAACCATTGTTTTCCACGAGTACCCGGGTGGAAAGCGTATTGCTGCAGTAGTAAGGAGCCTGCTCGACGGTGAGCAGCGCAACATCATTAGTTGACTGTACCGGGGGCGTAGGCGTGTGGCCCCGCTGAATGAGGTACTCATAAGCCGCAGGCAGATTGATCACGCCCATTCCATAATTGTTGTCTTCTCCAGGCAGCCCCAGATCGGTACAGGTGTAGTAAAGGGCAAGCATGAGCGCTTCCCCTGTCAGGTTGGGAAAGGCTTCTTTGAGCAGGAGCAGGGCGCCACTCACGTGAGGTGCCGCCATAGAGGTGCCGCCTAGTGTACCGTATTCACCACCGGCCAGGGCAGAGCGCACGGCTACGCCCGGTGCGGATACCTCCGGCTTAATCAGCAGGCTGCCTTCCCCTCCGCAAACGGTAGGGCCCCGGCTGGAAAAGTCTGCTACGGGCAGGTTTGGCGAGTTACCGTTGATAGCGCCTACCGAAAACATACGAACCGTATCCCAGTTTTCCATTGGCGGATCTCCGATGGTGAGCGGGTCTGGCCCTTCATTGCTGGCAGAAAAAACAACAGCAATCCCTGCCGCATAAACGGCATCTGCTATTTGTCTTTGTATAGGGTCGCCACAGTCGCTCTGTACCGGATAGTCCCGGCTCCAGGAATTGTTGATCACATCAGGGCGGTCACTGGTAGTAGCCGGATTGCCATCAGGGTCCATCGCCCATTCGAAAATCTCAATGGCATCCAGTGCCGTACCGGCGGAGGAGGCACAGTCTGACGTGGAACTGCCCTGCCAGAGTGCTCCGAAGGCAACGCCGATCGTATCCCGCGCTACGCGGTCAATACCGGTTATCGTGCCGCCAACGTGGGTGCCATGATTGCCGCAATAGTAGGGGCGGTCTCCATTAGCCCAGGCCTGGGACATCGGCATTTGCTGATAAGCGAAATTGTGCCCGATTGCCGGATGGTCGATGTCATGACCGGTATCCACCACAAGCACTTTACGACCGTAGCCGGTATAGCCCAGGTTCCACAGGTAAGGAGCGCCGATCACTTCCAGCCCGGGCTCAATCCCATTGGGAGAGGGGGGCGCCGGCGCACTGTCACAGGCATCAGGGAAAGTCATTATCCAGTTGATGTCCATCCATTCCACAGCGGGAAGCTGACTGATTGCAGCTGCGCCTTCCAGGTTAACCTCACAGGCGATGAGGTTTGCGATCCAAAACTGCCGGGCTTGCTGTAAGCGTACACCCGGTAGACTGGACAGGGTCTCCATAAAGGAAGGCTGTACGGTATTGGCACTTTCCTTAAGTGCGCTGATGATAATCTGACCGCGGTCTTTTACCGGAGTGGCCTTGGCTTTGAACCGGGCTTCTATAGCGGGTAAATCTGCCTGATCACTAAGCAGGATTTGTACCGTATGGTAGTCTTCCGGGGCGCTTTCCAATGCTTGCTGAAGAGCAGGGGCAACCGTTTCAAGGTTGAGGTCCTGAGCAGTTAAACTGACGTGGAACAGCGCTAGGCTGCTGAGCAGTAGTAACAATTGGCGCATTGGATCAGTGTTTACGAGTTGGGAGCGTCCGGGCGTTAACCCGTTCACCCTTTACGCTCCCAATTTACTAAAATCATTTGGCTTTGACAATCCGGTGTACAGACCGTTTGCCGGCTATTTCCACAATGATCAGGTAAGTTCCTGCCGGATAAGGGCTCAGCGGCAGGGTGATGGTTTCCGATGGTGCGATATCCTGTATGGTTTGCTGCAATGGCCGACCCAGTACATCAGTAAGGGTGATCTGCACGTCCCGGAATGCGCCTCCTTTAAGTTGGAGGTTGATTTGCTCCTTTGCCGGATTGGGGAATAAAAGCAGCTCGGGAGTTTCATCAACCACTGAAGTAGAAACGGGAGGTGTGCTGTTGATGACAACAATCCTGCGGGTCGCTGCATTGGTACAGCCTTCCGTGCTTGTGGCAGTCAGCCCCACCGTGTAGACACCCGTTGTATCGTAAGTATGGGTAACGGATGCACCGCTTGCCGTTGTTCCATCCCCAAAGTACCAGTTCCAGTTGGTGTAGCCGTCCGTCAATACCGAGAAGTTTACTGCTCCGGAAACCGCCAGGTCCACTGTGTCCACACTACTGCTGATGGCTGGCGCACTGCCTGTGCTATCGGCGCTGACCGGAATCTCTACCATACTTCGGCCACAGCGCTCTTGGTAGCTGATTTCCCAATCATAGAAGTAGAAATAGGCTGAGCCGCCCAAAGTGGAGGAAGTGATGGTGACCACACCTGGTACGATCATTGGATAGCCCTGGAAGCCACCACTGTTGAGCATCAGGGGTTTACCCGCATTCAGGCGTAGGATGTACCCTTCGCCCGGTGTGACGCTGAGGTTAAGGTCAATTCGTTGCTCCCCGGCTTCAGCCACATTGACAATCCTGGTGGTGACAGAGCCATCCGGTTTGACCAGCTGCAGCAAACGGCCTCCGGTTTCTTCCGCATAGACTTTTACGGACCTTAGCGTGAAGGGGTAAAAAGCGTTGAACCGGAGTCCCCGGGATTGATCCGAGAACTGAGTGTTTGTACCGGTGCTATCAGGGCGGCCTACCTTTCTAATAGGTGAGGTCTCGGCATAGATCGTGCCCGTAGCGGTTAGGTCCTCAAGGAGGAAAGGCGAGCCACTGCCCAATGTGGCATTTCCATCTGAAGTGGAGTGCCAGGTGATATTGGCGTTGCCATCGGCCAGGACCTGAAGCAAGGCATGGCCACCTGTGCATACGGAGTCGCCGATTAGCATGGCCGGAGACACATCTTCTTCGAGAACGGTCACCGTGGTTTTCATGAAGTTGTCTTCGGGGCGTTCGTCTACCTGCCCGTTGGCAGAGACGATGCCCAGGACCGCTTCGTAAGTGCCTTCCGGCATATTTAGGGCGGGAAGTTCCAGCGTCTGGATTTCGCCGGGAGGCAGCAGGCCGCCCCATTCGTACGTTTGTACCGGTCCGTCTCCCACCTGATATTCCAGTACCAGCTCCTGAAGGGTGTCAGGGCCTGCATAGGAAATGACGGCTTCCAGGCTAACTGTATTGCCGCAATTGTACTCCGGTGTATTGACGCGGAGTATCCGGGCATTATGGTCGAAAGAACGTGGAAGCTCCGGAGTATGCCCTTCGTCAATGAGGTATTGATAGGCGGCAGGCAGATTGATAATACCCATGCCATAATCGTTGTCTTCGCCTTCCGGGCCGAGGTCTGTGGCAGAGAAGTAAAGCGCCAGCATCAGATCCTCACCGGTGAGGTAGGGGAAAGCCTCTTTGAGCAGCAAAATGGCTCCGGAAACGTGTGGTGCGGCCATGGAAGTGCCAGAGAGAAAGGAGTACTCCCCCCCAACATAAGCTGAACGGACTGTAGAGCCCGGCGCTGATACCTCCGGCTTGATGAGCAAGGAGCCGGTGCCGCCACAGATGGATGGGCCACGGCTGGAGCCGCTGGAAATGGTCAGGCTCGGGTTGTTGGCATTGAGGTTGCCTACTGAGAACAGGCGAACCAGGTCCCAGTTGTTAAATTTTGGAGGGGTGATGGTTTCCGGGCTGGGCCCATCATTGCCCGCAGAGAAGACGACGGCAATGCCGGCCGCATAGAGGGCATCATAGGTCTCGAATATGCCATCAGCATCACAAAAGGTGGAGCCGCTGCGCCAGGAGTTGTTGATGACATCCGGGATATCATCGGTGGTGGCGGGGTTGCCGTCCGGGTTCAGCGCCCATTGAAACATACCGGTAATGCCAGCGGTGCTCGTGTTGTTATCGCAGCTGCCGCTCAGGGCGATACCGCTCATCCACTTGGCTTCGTAGGCTACTCCGATAGTGTCGTTGGTGAGGCGGTCGAGCCCCAGGATTGTTCCGGCAACATGTGTACCGTGCCCATCGCAATCTATCACATCTTCTCCTACAAAACTGGAACTTTGGCTCTGGAGGTGGTAAAGGAACTGATTGGTTAACGCCGGGTGGTCAGGTTCTGTACCGGTGTCCACGATGAGGGCCCGGGTGCCGTAGCCGGTGTAGCCCATCGCCCAAAGTGCAGGAGCTCCTATGGCTTCCAGGCCGGGTTCTGTGCCATTGGGGGATGGCGGTGCGGGAGCGGGAGCGCTTTCGGTTTCAATCCATTCCACTGGCGCGTCATATCCCACAGATGCTACCTCTGGCAGTTCACTAACTGCGTATACCGCTGCCCGGGAGCCTTCGAAGAAAACCATATTGGTAATCCAATAAGGCTGTAAACTGCCAGCGGAAATCCCTTTGATACTGCGCAGTTGTTCCAGAAAACCGGGCTGAGTGGAGGTTGCTTTATCCATCAGGGTTTGGACTACGATTCGGGCACGCTCGTCAACGGGCAGCTGACGGGCCCGGAAGCCGGCTTCCAGTGCCCGGATGTCTACCCGGTCTTTTAGCAGCGCATAGGCTTTGTAGGTTGGTTTATCCTGCTTCAGGAGCACCTCCTGGAAGTCGATGGTGATTTTTTCCCATTGCTGTGCCGGGAGCAGTGTGCCCAAAAAGAGTAATGCCAAAACAGAGGCACGGGTTTTCCATACTAAATCCATTGTAAGATAGTTTACTTGTGTACGAAACAATCAGGGTATGTCGGGAGGATTATCAAAACTAAGGAATGATCGGAATTCGAAGGTAATGAGAATGTCAGGTAAACTGCAAGCCACTATACATTATGGAGCACGGCGGCTGTCAATGGCCTCCGTGATCAGGGCCAGACAAACATTGAATTCCTTTTTCAGGCGCTGTTCCCAAAAACGGAGGACCAGCCAGCCTTTTTCCTGGAGCTTTTGGGTGTTTTCCCGGTCGCGCTCCATATTCCGCTCTATTTTGGGAATCCAATAGGCGCGGTTGCGCTTAATGGTCTGCCGTTTTTCTTCCCAATTGTAGCCGTGCCAGAACTCGCCGTCAATGAACACTGCTACTTTGTACTTTTTGATGGCGATATCCGGGCTGCCGGGCAGGCTTTTGACATTTTTGCGGTAGCGGTACCCTCTGGCCCAGAGTGCTTTTCGCAACCGGACCTCCGCCTTGGTGTCCTTCGACCGGATGCGGCTCATCGTCCGGGACCGTTGCTCGGAGATATAGTGAGTCTGCGCTTCCTCAAATCGGGGTACTTTCTTGTGGCTCAAGGCGTAATGTTGTTTAAAGTAAAAGCGCCGTGGATGCCTGATGGTTCATTCGCTCCTGCTCCAATGTCCGCTCCAGCCAGGCAGGTGCCAGTCTTGCCCGGGCTGTTTACCTCGTTTCCACCCATTCGATGCCCAGGCCCTCCACTTCGGTTTCCTCGTTTACCTCCTCCAGGTACAGATTGCCGATGGCGGCTTTGAGGCGGAGCAGGGTAGGGGCGACTTCACTGCGGCGGATCGCGAGGTCGACAGTAGCGGAAGTGTCGAAGTTTTGGCCAATCATGTTAAGCTGCAAGTGTTCGATGCTGCTCATCACGTTGCCCATCAGCCCATAGTCGAAGGAGAGGCGGTAAATTTCTTCAACGGTACGTTCTACAATATCGGCTTCCTGCAAAGCCAGCGCGGTGCTTTCGCGGTAGGCATTAATCAGGCCCGAGGTGCCCAGGAGTGTGCCCCCAAAGTACCGGATCACAATTACAATCACATAAGTCAGCCCAAAGCTGTCGATCTGGCCCAAAATAGGCCGTCCTGCGGTGCCGCTGGGTTCCCCGTCATCATTGGCGCGGAAGTTGTTTTGGTCCAGCCCCAGCCGGTAAGCATAGCAGTGGTGGCGGGCTTTGGGGTGGAGCTTTCGGATGTCTTCCAGGGCGGCTTTCCACTCGTCTTCGTTGTAAGCCGGGTAGGCGTAGGCAATGAACTTGCTGCCCCGGTCGCGGAATTCGCCCGAAGCCATCCCGCTAATCGTCTGGTACGTATCTTTTAGGTTCGGCATCGGCGTGAAATTAATCTTTTACACCCTGTTAACAAACCTTGCAAAGGTATTAACAGCACGTAACGGTATTATTGCCATCTTTACCGCATGGAATTCTCAATTAGGCACGGGAGTGAGTATATTTGCGCAAAACCACGCACCTTGAAAACCACACTGGAATCCTTCGACGAGATTATGGCAGCGTGCCGGGAGTTGTTCCTTAAGAAAACGGTAGACTACGGGACGTCCTGGCGTATCCTTCGGCCGGCATCTATGACCGATCAGCTGTACATTAAGGCCAAGCGTATCCGGAGTATAGAGGAAAAACAGCAGCAAAAAGTGGAAGACCGGGTGGAAGATGATTATTTCGGGCTCATCAACTACAGTATCATGGCGCTGATTCAGCTGGAGTTGCCGGAGGATGCCCCGATAGAGCTGCCTCCCGAAGATGCGGTTGTCCGTTATGATGCCAAAGTGGCGCTGACGCGGGAACTGCTCGAAGCCAAAAACCACGACTACGGGGAGGCTTGGCGGGATATGCGCATCGCTTCCATGACGGATATGATTTTGCAAAAGCTCCTGCGGGTCCGGCAGATTGAAGATAACGCCGGCAAGACCCTGGTTTCAGAAGGGTTGGATGCCAATTATCTGGACATCATCAATTATGCTATTTTTGCACTCATCAAACTGAACGAACAAAACGCTTCATCATGACTATAGGCACTTTGGTACTTTCTGTTGCAGCCGTGGCGCTGCTGCTGACCCTTATTATTGGGTTGACGACCAAGCGTATTGAAAACTGGATCATCAGCTTCCTGCAAAACTTCTGCGGGGTGTTGTTTATCTTTTCCGGATGGGTAAAGGCGGTAGACCCGCTTGGTACGGCCTACAAAATGGAGCAGTACTTTGCGGAGTTCGAGTCTACCTTCTCCGGCACCTGGTTCTCCTTCCTGGCACCGATGTTTCCGCAACTGGCGGAGTGGGCCATTGGTTTTTCCGTGTTCATGATCGTCTTTGAGATCGTGCTCGGTATCATGCTGCTCATTGGTTCCTCCCGGAAGCTGACGGCTTGGGCTTTCTTCCTGCTCGTGGCTTTCTTTACCGTGCTGACGGGCTTTACTTTCCTGACCGGCTATGTGCCTGCGGGCGTCAATTTCTTTCAGTTTGGGCAGTGGGGCCCCTATGTGGAAACCAATATGAAGGTGACCGATTGCGGTTGCTTTGGAGACTTCATTAAGCTGGCACCATTTACTTCCTTTATGAAGGATGTGTTCCTGCTTGTACCTTCCATTCTGTTCCTGATTTTTCATGGGAAAATGCATCAGCTCATGGGCGCAGGTGGGCGTACTGCTACGGTTATTTTGGGTACCGCCGCACTGACGCTTTACTGCTTCAGTAACTACATGTGGGACATCCCGCACACCGATTTCCGCCCCTTCCACAACGAAGCCAACATTCGCCTGGAGAAGGAACTGGAAGACCTTGCCGAAAATAATGCAGAAGTCATTGCCTATAAGGTGACCAACAAGGAAACGGGGGAAACGGCACAGTTCCCCATCGATGAATACCTAAAGAAGTATAAAGATTACCCGAAAGAAGAGTGGGACCTGGAGCAGATCAAGGCCGAACCGGTAGTTAAAGTGGTGAAAACCGCTGACGGCTACGGCATCCCAAGCGCAGAAGGCGAACCCTATGAAGCGGAGCTGGCGAGTTATCTGGCACAGCAGTGGGAATTGGCAGGCGACACGACCGCTCAGGTGGTGGAGCGTAGCAAAATCAGTGATTTCGAGCTGTCAGGCGGGCCGGAAGGCGGCGATGTAACCTATGATATCCTCAATAACCCGGAGTACAGCTTTATGGTAGTCGCCTATAAGTTGTATACCGAAAAGGAAGAGGTTACCACGCAGATGCTCCGTGACACCATTTACAAAGTAGACACCGTGGCTGTGGAAGACACCATTAAGCTGGTGCGCAGTATCGACCGGATCGACAAGCGGCAGGTGGAGCAAACTACTTACCACTTTGGGAAAGACTACCTTGACCCCTGGACGGATATCGTGAATCCGGTACTGGCAGAGGCACAGCAGGAAGGCTTTAAGGTGTTTGGAGCAACCAGCTTTGCCTCACCTGAAAAGCTGGAGCAGTTTCAGACGGCTTCCAATAGCAACTATCCATTCTATACGGGTGATGACATTCTGTTAAAAACCATTGTCCGGTCTAACCCGGGCGTGGTATTGCTGAAGAACGGAAAAGTTATTGGCAAGTGGCACTACAAGAAACTACCGACTTACGAAGAACTGAAAGCCGGCTATATGCAATAATTCGAAAAGCGCTACAGGCCGCAAAGAGCCCGGGTTGAAGTCAGGATTTTGCCTGGTCAGCCCGGGCTTTTTTTGTTTAAAAGGTAAATTGATACCCTTCAATGTCGCAAACCAATAATCAGAGTGTATATTTGCGAGGACTTTAACCGGGAATATTGAAATATGCTGAGTAGAAGGAATATCCGCATTAAAGTAATGCAGATGCTTTATTCCATGAGCCAGGATCATTCGCTTGGGCTTGACGACACCGTCAGGCGATATAAGGCGAATGTACAGCGCTCTTTCGATTTGTACCTCTTCACGCTTTGGGCGCTGGTGCGCACATCAGAGTATGCCATTCAGGACAAAGCCAAGAAATTGGAAAAGCTCCTGCCCTCCGATTCAGATAAGCAGTTCACAGCGGTACTGGCTGAAAATGAACGCCTTCAGTCGTTGGTGCGCAATGATGGGTTTCAGGAATTGCTGCGCCGCCGCAAGCTGAAAAACCGTATCGACCTGGACAACATCCGGACCTTTTATCAGGATTTTGCCAAGACGGAAGAGTACAGGGCTTACAGCCGGCAGGCTTCCCATACCGATGAGGAGCACACCGAAATGCTGCTGTCCCTCTTCAAGCACCTGGTCAATAACGAACCTTTCAATGACTTCCTGGAAGATCACTTCCCCAACTGGGTGGACGATGAGTCCCTCGTGGTGGGAGCGGTAAAGAAAACCATCAAGGCACTGCCGGTGGAGGGGGACTTCTTTGAGGAGCACCGCCCACAGGGTGAAGCAGTGGATGACTTCGGCGAGCGCCTGTTGCGGCAGGTTATTGAAGAAGGGGATGATTTGCTATCCGTGATTGAGCCTACGCTCCGTAACTGGGATGCCGACCGGGTGGCCGTCATTGATATGATCCTGCTGAAGATGGCCCTGAGCGAGCTGACTTCCTTCCCGTCTATCCCGACCAAGGTCACGCTTAATGAGTTCGTCGAAATTTCCAAGCAGTACAGTACGGATAAAAGCAAGGACTTTATCAATGGTATCCTGGACCGCCTGATGAAGCAGCTCAATAAGGAAGGTAAAATCCGCAAACAGGGGCGTGGTTTGCAGGAGTAACCTTTAATGTATGCAGCCCCCGCCATTCCACTACCGGCAAAGGGCTGTAATGATGGGAGAAAATCCTATCTTCGCGCCATGACAGAAAAAATCCTCATCCTCGACTTCGGCTCGCAGTATACGCAGCTCATTGCGCGGCGTATCCGGGAGCTTAACGTCTACAGCGAAATCGTGCCTTTCAATAAGGTACCGGAGCTGGACGATACCATCAAAGGCATCATTTTATCGGGAAGCCCTTTCTCCGTTGCCGATGAAAATGCACTACATACCGACCTGGACCAACTCATTGGGCAGCGCCCGGTGCTGGGTATTTGCTACGGTGCGCAGTACATCGCCAAACAAATGGGCGGAAAGGTGGAGCGCTCCCTGAAAAGGGAGTATGGCAAAGCCGAACTAAGCCGTTTGTATCAGGCGGACCCCTTCCTGGCAGATGTGCCCGAAGGGTCTCAGGTATGGATGTCGCACGGGGATACGATCATGGAAATCCCCGAACAGTTCGAACTGTTGGCAGGTACCGCACATGTGGATGTCGCCGCGTATAAGTCTAAAGCCGGCGCTTTTGCCCAACCGGTTTACTGTATACAATTCCACCCGGAAGTTTCGCATAGCCTGGACGGCATGACGGTCCTTAAAAACTTCGTCAAGGACATCGCCGGCTGTCACGCCGAATGGACCCCGGCTGCCTTTGTGGAAGAAACCGTACAGGCTTTACGTGACCAACTTGGGGACGACCACGTCTTAATGGGGCTGTCCGGTGGTGTGGATTCTACGGTAGCTGCCTCTTTGCTGCACGAAGCAATTGGTGACAACCTGGTCTGTATTTTTGTGGATAACGGGTTGCTGCGTAAGGATGAGTTCGAGGAAGTGCTCCATTCTTATAAGGATATGGGGCTGCGTGTGGTTGGTGTAGATGCGAAAGAGGAATTTTATAAAGAATTGAAAGGCGTTTCTGATCCGGAGCAAAAGCGCAAAGTGATCGGCCGCGTGTTCATTGAGGTCTTTGAAAAAGAGGCGCTGAAGCTGGAGGAAGAAGACCGGGCAATCAAATGGCTGGGGCAGGGTACGATTTATCCGGATGTGATCGAGTCTGTATCCGTACACGGTCCATCCGTCACCATAAAATCGCACCATAATGTTGGTGGTTTGCCCGAAATGCTCAACCTCAAAATTGTGGAGCCGTTGCGCATGTTGTTTAAGGACGAAGTGCGGCTGGTGGGCGCAGAATTAGAGGTTCCGCACGCAATCGTGAGCAGGCACCCCTTCCCCGGGCCAGGGCTGGGGATCCGGATTTTAGGAGATATTACACCGGAAAAGGTGCGCATGCTTCAGGAGGCAGATGCGATTTATATCAACAATCTTCGTAAATTCGGCTTGTACGATGAAGTTTGGCAGGCAGGTACCATCCTCCTTCCGGTACAATCCGTAGGGGTGATGGGCGATGAGCGGACTTATGAAAAGACCGTTGCCCTGCGGGCAGTGAACTCCCGGGACGGGATGACTGCCGAATGGAGCCGTCTGCCGCACGATTTTCTGGCCACCGTGTCCAGCGAGATCATCAATAATGTAAAAGGAATAAACCGTGTCGTTTATGATATCAGCACTAAGCCGCCTTCCACAATTGAATGGGAATAGATTGTTGATTGCCCTGTTTCTGGGGCTTTCCGTTTCTTCCTGTGCCTTATTCCGAAAAGCTGAAACCGAAGCGGAGCCCGAAGAGGTTGGTGAGGAGCTTGACCCGCTGCCGGGCAAGAAAATCTATGACCCTGAAACCGGGCAGCTGGTTATCGTAGATGAAACACCGGAAGAAACCATGGACACGATCAAGTGGAAAGTGATTTCTACGGATAGTATCCCACCGATTCAGTCCGGAGAGGGCATCGCGCAGGAAGAAGTGATGGGGAATCCCTCCAAGCTTATTCGGCGTGGTGATTTTGGCACGGAATTCTACACTTCCTACAACGTTACGGTGCTCCTGCCTTTCCTTTCGGATCGCTTTAACCCGGAAAGTGAGGAAATTTTTCGGAGCTCCACCTGGGCACTAAACTATTACGGTGGGATGCAAATGGCGCTGGATGAGCTAGACGAGCAGGGCGTTAAGCTTAACGTTCGTGTTATGGACAGTAAGGCTCAGGAAGCTGCAGTGGGTAAGTTGCTGAATACCCGCTCAGAGCTTTATAATTCGCATCTGATCATGGGGCCTTACCGCAGTGATAATGTAGAGCTCGTCGCTGAATTTGCCCGCCGCAATAACAAGACTTACGTGTCTCCGCATAGTGCTTCGGCCAATGTCGCCAATGCAAACCCCAACTATATTCAGGTGAGCCCGACGCTGCAGTCCCACTGTCAGGCGATTACCCAGCATGCTTTTGAAAACTACGGGCGCAAGAAGATTGTGCTGGTATCCAGGGACAAGGAAGTGGAGCGGGCCCGGTTTAACTATTTTCAGGAGGAAATTTTCAGACTCGAAGGGCGTATCGAGGATTCTCTGCGCCTCAGGGAGTACGTGGTTAACGTGGACAATAACGATGAAGAGCGCTTTGGGAACATTGATTTGTCTCCTTTCATGACTCCTGGAGACACCACCGTTTTCATAGTGCCCTCCTGGTCGAATGAAACTTTCATTTATTCCTTCCTTAGCCAGGCCAAGCTCGCCAAGAATCCCATGGACCTGAACCGGGATCCGAGGCAGTCTCAACCGGAATCCATGCATGTAGTCGTCTATGGCATGCCGCAGTGGCAGGAGTATGAGCGCATCGATTTTGACCTCTACGAAAGCCTGAATGTGCATATCAGCAGTGATGCCTACCTGGATAATTATTCTGATGATGTCCGGTTCTTTAAACGCAAGTTTTACAATCGCTTTGGCATAACACCCGGAGAGGAGGCCTTCCTGGCCTACGATGTGACCCGCTACTTTGGCCGTATGCTCAACGAATATGGTACCAATTTTCAGTATCAGCTGGAGCAGGAGCCAGAGCAAATGTTACATACCCGGTTCGACTTTGAGCGGGTCGTCCGGCCTACCACCACCGGTATGGAGAACCCGCCAATCCAGAAGTTCGAGAACAAGCATGTCAATATCCTGAAATTTCAGGACTACCAGTTTCAGTCAGCGAATTTGAGATAAATTGAGAGCAGCAAGAAAGGAAAGGTTGGCTTCGGTTGCCGCCCGCAGGCAGCCCAATCTCACTGTGGTGTTAGAGAATGTGCACGATCCGCACAACATCGGTGCCGTCCTGCGCTCCTGTGACTCTGTGGGGATCCGGGAAATCTTCGTGCTGTACACCGAGCCCAGCCTCGACAAAGAACGCATTGAAATTGGGAAAAATGCCAGTTCCGGTGCCCGAAAGTGGATTGATATTCACCTTTACCATGATGTAGCCGCCTGTTTTGCCCATGTGGAGCAACAGTATGACCACATCTGGGCGACGCACCTGGGCGAACAGGCTGTGGACCTGTACGAGATTGACTTCACCCAATCCGTAGCCCTGTTGTTTGGGAACGAGCACGATGGGGTTTCTGAGGCTTCCCTGCAATTTGCTACCGGCAATTTCCTGATTCCGCAAATGGGTATGGTGCAAAGCCTGAACATCTCCGTGGCCTGCGCAGTCACGCTTTACGAAGCCCTCCGGCAACGCCGGGCAGCCGATATGTACGAAGCCAATAACCCCATGCCACCCGCTGAACGGGAAGCCCTCATTGAAACCTATCTTGACCGCCACGACCGGAAAAACTACAATAAGTTCGTCCACAAAAAGGGGTAGTTGCAGCCGCTTTCAAGGGTTATAAATCCCTGGCCTCCTGTACGATCAGGCTCAGTTGCTGTGCTTCTGCCTGCTCTGCCCAGTCTTCTTCCCCAAGCTGCTCCACCTGCTTGATCAGGCTCCGGAGGTACTCCAGCCGTTCCCACCCTTTAGGCCAGTTGGGCTCTCCCTCAATCGCCTGCAGCTGCCGGAACCAGCGGCGCCGGAGCTGTTCGGCTTCCTGTAGTAGTGTTGTTCGGTCCTTTTCCATTAGCCAATGATTTGCAGCTTGGCAAACTTCAGCATGATCTTGCGCTGCTGAGGGTCGCTGGCGTTTTTGAAGAATATGGTGGCGATGCGGTTGGCACTGCCGCCATCGATGCTCAGGACTTTGCCTTCGCCAAACTTCAGGTGGAGTACTTTCATGCCGGCCTGGATTTCGGTGGGGGCATTGGGTTTGAAGTCCTTGGGGTCAATACCAAGATTGACGGAGCGGGCTGGTTTTTTAAAATTGCCGGATACTTTTGCGCCTCCGCTGCTGCCGTTACCGGGAGTGGGGCTGCGGTCCATAACGCCAGGGCGGTTACTGCCAAAGGAGGAGCGGGCACCGCTGATTTCCTCGAGGCGTTCGAGGGGGACTTCCTGCAGGAAGCGGCTGGGCTCGTTGTACCGCATTTGCCCATACCGGTAGCGGCTGTTGGCGTAGGAAAGCGTAAGGAACTGCTCTGCCCGCGTGATGGCCACGTAGAACAGGCGGCGCTCTTCGTCAATGCCATCCTGGGACTCCAAAGACATGAAGGAGGGGAACAGCTTTTCTTCCATGCCCACTACAAAGACAGATTTAAACTCCAGCCCCTTCGCGGCGTGTACGGACATCAGGGTCACATATTCGCTGTTCTCGTCCTCTTTCGTGTCCAGGTCTGTGAG
Source organism: uncultured Phaeodactylibacter sp. (assembly GCA_913057245.1). Classification (GTDB taxonomy): domain Bacteria; phylum Bacteroidota; class Bacteroidia; order Chitinophagales; family Saprospiraceae; genus Phaeodactylibacter. Next base: position 27,833 of record CAJXNH010000004.1, on the reverse strand, counting down.
CAGCGCGATATTTTGCAAATAGCTGGCCAGCGACTTATCGGCAATGGTTTCGGTATCGATAACGGTGTCATCCTCCACAAAGGCTTTGACGCCATCGAGGAGGGCATTCACGTTTTCCATACGGTTGATACCCTCCACGGAATTGTCGGCTTTAAGCTCATCAAGTACACCGGAGCGCTTGGCGATATAGCTGGCGGCTTCGTAGGCATTTTCTCCTTCTGCCTTCTTTTGGAAGGCCTTGGTCATGGTCACAAAGTCGGCAATCGCACCCGATGCGCGCTTGCTCAGTTGTACCCGGCCCAGGCACTCCCAGAGTGGTTTATCGAGTTGCGCAGCTACTGTGCTGATCTTATCCAGGGTGGTTTTGCCAATGCCGCGTTTGGGGTAATTGATGACCCGGCGCAGGGCTTCTTCGTCCATGGTATTGACAGCGAGGCGGAGGTAGGCGACCATATCTTTTACTTCCTTACGCTGGTAGAATGACAGCCCGCCGAAGATTTTGTAAGCGATATTGTAGCGGCGCAGGTATTCCTCAAAGACGCGGGATTGGGCATTGGTCCGGTACAAAATGGCAATTTCGCTGTTGCGCAAGTGGTAGCGGTTCTTTTGCTCCAGGATGGTATCCGCGATGCGTTGCCCTTCCTCTCCATCCGTCATGGCTTTGATGAGCTTGATCTTTTGCCCATCTCCTTTATCGGACCAGATCGTCTTTTTGATCTGCCGGCGGTTGTAGCCGATTACTTCGTTGGCGGTTTGTACGATGTGCTCGGTGGACCGGTAGTTTTGCTCCAGCTTGAAAACTTTAATGCCGTGCTTTTCGAAGTCTTTCTCAAAGTCCAGGATATTTTGAATGGTCGCCCCCCGGAAGGCATAGATACTTTGGGCATCGTCGCCCACTACGCAGATGTTGCGGTTGCTCTTATCATACTGTATAAACTTCCGGATGATGGAGTATTGCAGGTGGTTGGTATCCTGAAACTCGTCCACCAGCACGTATTTGAATTTTTCCCGGTACTTGTCGAGCACATTGTCCGGATTTTTCTGGAAGAGCTCGTACAGGCGGTACAGCAGGTCGTCAAAATCCATCGCTCCGGAGCGCTTGCAGCGGGCCGTATACTTTTTGTAAATGGCATGGAGGTGCGGGCGCTTGGCCATGCTGTCCTGTTCCCGGAGTTCCTCGTCCTTTTCGTAGAGTTTTGGAGTGATGAGGCTGCTCTTGGCGGAGGAAATGCGCGACAGGATGGCGTTGGGGTTGTAGTGGTCCTTATTCAGGTTCATTTCCTGAATGATCGACCGGATCACGCTCTTGGAGTCGTCCGAATCATAAATGGTGAAATTGGACGGATAGCCAATCTTTTCGGCTTCCACCCGGAGGATGCGCGCGAAGATAGAGTGGAAAGTACCTGCCCACACGCGGTTAGCTCTCGGACCGACCACCTTGCCGATCCGCTCCTTCATTTCGCGGGCTGCTTTATTGGTAAAGGTCAGGGCGAGAATTTCCCAGGGCGCTGTCCCTTTCTCAATCAGGTGAGCGATGCGGTAGGTCAATACCCGGGTTTTACCGGAGCCCGGCCCGGCAACCACAAGTACAGGGCCATCTGTATTGGTTACCGCCTGCCGCTGTACGTCGTTCAATTCGTCTAAATAGCTCATGTTTGTCTTCCGTTTCTTGAGACCGTGTTCTACAAATTACTATGCTTCCTCCAAAGCTTCCCAGTACTCTACTGCCCGGCGCGTATGCGGGATGCAGATAGAGCCGCCCACAAGATTAGCAATGGCAAAGACCTCAAAGACCTCCGCTTTGGTCACGCCCTGCTCGTGGCATTTGCCCAGGTGATAGCGGATGCAGTCATCGCAGCGCAACACCATAGAGGCCACCAGGCCCAGCAATTCTTTGGTTTTGGAAGAAAGTGCGCCCTCTTGATACGCATTTGTATCGAGATTGAAAAAACGCTTCAAAACTTTATTATCCTCCGCCAAAATTTTCTCATTCATCTTGGCCCGGTAGTCGTTAAATTCTTGTACTTGTGACATATTGGATGGTATTTTGCCGAAAGGCAAAAGTAGGGATTCTGCCCCGGCGAGCGAATTGGAGGCGCAACTAAAATTTCTTATCTTTCGTTAAGCAGAAAAATGATGATATATCTAGACAACAACGCCACCACCCCCTGCGACCCCAAAGTCGTAGAAGCCATGCTGCCCTATTTTTACGAACAGCCGGGCAATGCAGCCAGCCGGAATCATGCCATGGGCTGGCTGGCGGAAGATGCTGTTAAGACGGCACGTAAACAGGTCGCCAACCTGATCGGCGCAGAAGCTAAAGAGGTCATCTTTACCTCCGGCGCTACCGAGTCTGACAATCTGGCCATCCTGGGCACCCTGGAGCAATACCGCCGTAGAGGCAACCATATCATTACCCTGAAAACAGAGCACAAAGCCGTGCTCGACGCCTGCGGGCGAGCGGAGCAGTTGGGAGCTGAGGTCACTTACCTGAATGTGCAACCTGATGGGCTCGTTGATTTAGATGAGCTGGAAGCCACCATTCGCCCGGATACCGTACTGGTATCCATAATGTGGGGCAATAACGAGACCGGCGTGCTGCAGCCCATGCAGCGGATTGGAGCTTTGTGCGATAAACACGGCACTTTGCTAATGAGCGATGCCACTCAGGTGGTGGGCAAACAACCCTGCCATCCACGGGAAGCCGGGGTGCATCTGATGGCTTTTTCTGCCCACAAGATGTACGGTCCGAAAGGGGTGGGAGGACTCTATGTGAGCCGCCGGCAGCCCAAGGTGAGCGTGGCTGCTCAGGTGCACGGTGGCGGTCATGAGCAGGGCCTGCGGTCGGGGACGCTAAATGTGCCGGGCATTGTAGGGTTTGGTAAGGCAGCTGCTCTGGCCAAGGCGCAAATGGAAGCAGAGGCTCAGCGCCTGCGCCCTCTGCGCGACCAACTGGAACAACAACTGCTCAGGGAAGTGCCCCGGGCTTTTCTCAACGGGCACCCGGAGCATCGTTTGCCGCATGTCTCAAATATCGCTTTCCCCTTTACCGAATCCGATACCGTCATGATGCGTTTTGCGCAGGAACTGGCGCTGTCCTCAGGCTCTGCCTGCACCTCGGCATCAGTAGAACCTTCCCATGTGTTACGGGCGATGGGACTCACGGCAGAAGAAGCACACAGCTCCCTGCGGTTCAGCCTGGGGCGGTTTACCCGGGCGGAAGATATTGAGCGGGCCGTGGATTTGGTTAAGAATGCCGTTGCGGCAGTACGGGCAGGCAGCCCGGTCTGGGAAGCGCAGCAGGAGTAGCTGGTTCAGCCATTCACACCAAAACAAAATGCCCCGGCGGAACAAATATCCACCGGGGCATTCTTTATTGAGTTTTATGGATCTCAATTAGTGCTGTACAGCAACGGGCAGGGTACGGATACCTTGCTCGGTCTGCAGGCGCAGGTAGTAGTTACCGGCGGGCAGGTTGCTGACGTTGTAGTCCAGCGTCGTCTGCTGAATATTACTCAGGTTACGGGTTTCCACAACCTGACCGTTCGCGCTGAACAGGGTAGCCGTTACCTCCTGTGCCGGTGTTTCCAGGTTTACAATAGCCTGGAACTGTGTATTGGCAGGAGAAGGCATGATTGCAAGGCTGTTTTCCGGCAGTTGCGCAACGGTGTTGTTTGTTGCTGAACCAACTGAAAGGCGAACAACCGGAATATTGTCCAGACCGAAGCCGACCAGTGAAAATTCACCTACGTTACTTACATCAAGTGCTACGAAAGGAACGGCCTTGTTGCCAACAGAATCCTGGTAGAAGTTAGCAGCTGAATAGTCGATGTCAGAAGTTGTGCTCAGGAAGAGGTCCGATTCGTCATCATCCGGTGCAAACTGTACCACGATGATATAGTAGGTATCATCCTGCAGTGCAGGGAAGTTGGCATCAATGTCAACCGGGATTGTTACCAGAGGACCTTCCTCTTCGCCAGTGAAAGCGTAGCTGTTGAAGGCAATAGGGCCAGTCAACTCATCACCGGCAGCGAGTCCGTCACCATCAAGGTCGCCAGTCCACTCATAAAGTAGGGTAGAAACGGCAAAACCAGCCACTTCGTCGAAGTTGCTAACACCGAAGGTTACGTAACGTGCGAAGAGGTTCTCACCGTTGGCAACATAATAGACATTACCGTAGCTGAAGTCGTTGTCGTCTGCCGGGCGCGTACCGCCCAGACCTTCTCCGCTATCACGCTGGAAAAGCGTATCAGTAACGATAAAGGAGAATGGGCGAACATTATCCTCAGGGTTAGCATCGGCCTCACCCAGCGTCAGCTCGTACTGACCGGTATAGGCACCTGGCATCATAGCTGGCGTAAACTCGTTCTCAAAGAAAACATTTTCAGCAGTAGAGTCAGTGCCGACCAGAGTGTACACCAGTTCGTCAGAGAATACTTCGCCACCCGCATCGCTGATGGAAACGGAAAGTGTCGCATCTTGCTGTGGTTGCGCACCCAGGTTCTGAATGTCAGCAATGAACCCGAATGGTGTCACCTGAGAAGCAGGCGTTGCAAAGTTAGGCGCTACGGCGTGGAAGTTATTCACACGCATATCGTTGGCCGGGCGTGGGTCGGCGTCGTAAATGAATACGTCGTCGAGATTCCAGTTGTACTCCCAGTTGCCGGTCCACTGCCACTGAATGAGTACGTTGGACTCACCGGCAGCAGTTGCTGAGATGTCTAGCTGTATCTGTTCCGGGTTTGCTGACCAGCGCTCACCAGTAGTCAGGCCAGGAAAGACGGTGTAGGTATCCCAGTTGGTACCTCCGTCATTGCTGACGCGAAGAATGGCATTGTCTTCTGCAGAGAAAGCAAAAACGCCAATGTGTGCCTGGAAGGCAATCCAAACGGCATCCTGGGCTGAGAAGTCCTGAGGGGCGATGGTCAGCTCACTGGTGTGTGTAACTGCACCACCCGCAGCATCAGAGTCAACCGTTACAAAGCCATTCGTGGCGGTCTCCGCAGCAAATGGCATCTGCTGGTTAATCTGATCATTCCAGACGGCAGGGCAACCATCGCCCTGTCCGGATGCCGGATCATTACACCAGGTCCAGATTGCACCGTTACCGGACGCATCTTCGTTAGTCCAGTCGGCAGGAATGCCATTGGCAAAGTCTTCGGACAGCAATACGTTCTGGGCAGACAGGGTTGTAAAAACGCCCATGCCCAGCATAAACAAGGTGATTGTAATTAGTCTACGTGAATTCATATATATAAGATGATTTGATGTTCTTCTCAATTTTTTCCTTCTTTAAGCAAAAGAAAACGCTGGGATTAATGCTGTATAACCAAGGGTTTAGTGAGAACGCCTTCCGCTGTTTCAAGCCGGACGGTATACCAACCGGAAGGCAACTGTCGAGCGGCAAATGTAAAGCTTTTATTAAGAGAATCCTTAATTTCCCGGTCAAGAACTGTCTTGCCTGAGGCATCAGTGACCCTTAAATTGGCGTCTTTCGCAACAAAATCCCCCTTTAGTTGGACCTCAAAGACCTCATTGGCAGGATTTGGGCTTACCATGATGGCCACTGCCGGGGCTTCTGTTTCAGCAGTTGGAGTCAGAATGGGGGACTCGCCAATGTGGAGCCGTACTACCGGCACGATATCGTATCCGAAACCCAACATGCTGAATGCCCCGTCATTGCCAACATCTAGTGCGCTCGCATACTGTGGAACAAGCCCGGTGGTGGAATTGTGCGCTGCTACGGTCGCAGTGTAGTCAACGGTATCACTGGCCAGCATAAAAAGCAGGGGCGGTGTAGGGTCATTGTACCGTACACTGATGATGTAGTAGGTGCTGTCTTTTAAGGGAATGCCTTCACCTTCAAAGGAGACCGGAAGCGTGATCATGCCGAGCCCTTCTGTACCGTTAAATGGATAGAGGTTAATGCCGATCTCCTGCAGCTCTTCAGCGTCTGCTTCATTATTGTCATTCAGGTCGCCTGCCCACTCGTGCAGGACGACATTGACCGCCCGGCTAAAATTGGCAAGCGGCACTGGGTTACTTACGGCAAACGAAACATAACGGGCATATAAACCTTCTCCATTGGGAATGAAGAAACAATTGCCGTAACTGTACGCTACCTCTTGCACCGGAGCAATATCCCGGGTGAACCCTGCCTCTTTGGCGAAGGTGGAATCGGAAATTTGAAAACTCCAGCTGACATTGTTGTTGTCTGGACGCTGGTCTGCTTCTATATGGCTGGCCCCGTAAGTGCCCTGGTATATGCCGGTTGCTGTGATAACGGAATGGGGCATCAGGTCTTCGAAGGGGATGTTCTCATAAAGCTCATTGACCGCCATTACTTCAGCCACCGGTTCTTCTGTTGAGAACAAAACTTCCTCCGTTTCAGTATTCGTTAACTGGAAACTGCGGGTTACGATGGTCGCATTAGCACTTCCAATATTTTGAAGGTCAGATTGCAGCGCGATATCGGTAAGTTGGCCTGCAGGGGTTTGCATATTGGGAAAACGGGTGAAAAAGTTAGGGCTTGTCCGCAAGTCGTTGTCGGGGCGTTCCTCCAGTGCAATATCGTCAAGAGCCCAGAAGTAAAAATCCCCTGCCCAGGTGAATTTGATGCGAAATGCTTCCACTCCCTCCAGGTCGGGTAAGGGGAAATACTCTCTGTTGTCGTAAGGTGGAAGCTGATTGCCGTTAGCGCTCGTGACCGGGGTAAGGTAGGGGTTGACGCCTTGCGGTGCGCTCCAGGTAGTGCCGCCATCGGTACTGTAGGAAAAGGAGGTAATGAAGCGGGTGCCGTCTGCAGATGGTGCATTGAAAGCGGTATTGCCCAGCCAGGCCAGTTGGTGAAAAGACAAGGCCAGGGGTTTACTGGCTTGTGAAAGGTCGAGGACTGGCGAAATTAGTTCGCAAATGTGGAATTGCTGCCCCGGTTCGTCGCCCAGCGTGGTATAGAAATCCCCGTCGAAGAGCATTGCCCCATCTACGGCAGTTTCGGAATGGATGAAGAAATCCGGCCCCAACGCGCTTTGATCAGCGCCCAGCCCTCGGCTGGCATCACCGCCGTACCGCCATTGCCAGGTGGAGTCGCTTTCACTGAAAAATAAGACGTTGGAGGTCCAGCCATTGTCACCAAACTCAAAGGGCTCAAAGAAAATGGCATTCTCAGGTGCAGCGGGGTGCTCCTCTGTAAGGACCACATCATCAATCATCCAGAAGAATTCATAGTTGGCTGCCCATTCCCATTCCAGTACCACAGAACTTTGCCCGGCCGCCAGATTGGTGATGTCGAAAGTCACCACGTAAGGGCGCCCCGGAGCGATATCAGGGTTAGGCGCCAGTTGCTGGGCATTGCGCCTCAGGGTGGGGAAGGGGCGAAAGGTGGATTCCCCCTGAGGCGTAATGACCCTTAGTACTGCGTTTTGAAATGCCGCTTCGTTATCGGTGGCAATACTGGTTTGAAATTGCACAAAGACCCGTTCGTGCCCGGAGCAATCAATGTTGCTGCTGCGCATCCGGCTGACGTGGCCATTCCCGGGCAAAGGGCCGGCCGCACTGGAATTGAGGAACATAAAGCCATCGGAGGCGGATTCAGCATAAAAGCCTTGCACCGGCCCCTGATCAGACAGACATTCGGCAAAGTCACTGCAGTGGGTCCATAACACATTCTGGCCGGAAGCATCAGTGGTGGACCACCCAACCGGCAGACCTGCTTCGAAGTGGACTTCCCAAAAAGGAATAGCGCCGGAAGCAGAGGATAAATAAAGCACGGAAAACAGAAGTAGGGTAAACGTTTTTTTCATAGCTTAATCCAGGGTTTTGATTCAGAATAGCGTGAGGTGACTTCCAGACGAACTTTGCTATCAATGTAGCAAAAATCCAGTTACGCGTCCAGCGAAAGAAAACCTTTGGCAATCCAGATTACGAAATCTCCCCCTCGCTTAGAAGCTGCTGATATTCTTTTTCGAGTTGCTCCCGGTTGACCGGTACCACACCTACCCGTTCGCACACTTGTCCTCCTGCCAGATTAGACAGGCGGGCGATTTCCTCCAGCGGTATACCCAGGGAAAGGCCAAGCCCGGCGACCGCGAAAACGGTGTCTCCTGCACCACATACATCGGTGATCGACCTGGGGTGGGTGGGGATGGTTTGCCCTTCTCCCCGGTTGTTGAGGTAGATCCCCCTTTCAGAAAGGGTGACCAGGCTGTAGGGGTTGCCCAGTTTACTACGCAGGTGGTTAGCCGCCTTGTTCAGGTCCTCTATGGTGGGCTGTACCTCAAAGGGCATTTGCGCCCGGATTTCCTTCAGGTTGGGTTTGAAGAGGGTCACATGCTTGTAGGACCAGAAATTATCGAACTTGGGGTCTACAGCAGTAGGGATATCCCGTTTGATGGCTTCGAGGATGACCGCCCGGATGACTGGATAAGAGAGCACGCCCTTGTTATAATCCTGAAAAAGAATGGCGTGAATTTCCTTTTGCTCCAGCAGCTCTGTTATCAGGTGAAGGAGGTTTTCCTGCTCAGTGGCGGAAAGAGGGTGTGTATCTTCGGCGTCTACCCGGAGCAGGTGCTGATTGCCAGCGATGACTCTTGACTTGACGGTCGTGCGGCGCTCTTTGGACTGAAGCAGCCCCCGGTCCGAGAACTGTAAGGCTGTCAACAGTTGCTGTAGTTGTCCTCCGTTTTCATCTGCTCCGATGACGGAACACAGGTAGGGCGTTGCTCCGAGTGCTTTAAGGTTGAGGGCTACATTAGCGGCACCTCCAAGCCGGTCTTCCTGCCCAGTGAGCCGGACTACGGGCACCGGCGCTTCAGGCGAAATCCTATCTACGCTGCCATTCAGGTAGCGGTCGATCATCACATCGCCAATGATCAGGATGTTTTGCTGTTCAAATGCTGTGAAAGCCTTCAGGTTAGAGGTCATATTTACAATAGGTCAATGGAGTATTGAGTCGCTGGCAGTGCCGTTCAACCGAATAGCAAATATAGGAATATGCCGGAATTTTGCTAAAGCAGGGAAGGTCTAGAGCCCGGCACTTTCTATCCAGCGCAGTACTTTTTGGGTTGCGCCCTGGTTTTGGGTGATGTAACCTAATGCCTTTGCGGCTGCCCGTGTGTAGGCCTCCGGCTGCTGTAATTGCTGAAAGGCCTGGGAGAGTTCTTCTTTTTGAGTTACAACAAACCCTCCACCTTCGCGGACCAGGTAGCGGGCCTCTTCAAACTTATGGTACTTCGGGCCAAAAAGCACCGGCAGGCCGAAAGCGATAGGCTCCAGGGTGTTGTGCAGCCCGGTCTTAAATCCTCCTCCGATATAGGCAAGACGCCCGTACTGATAGAGCGCAGATAGCATGCCGATATTGTCAATGAGCAGAACCCGTGCCCTGTCAAGCTTTTCCAAATTGTTTTCGGCTGCACTAAACCGAATACAGGGCAAGGCAAGTTGCTGCTCAATATTTTTCAGATGGCTTTCCGAAATTTCATGGGGGGCAATCATGACTTTCCAGTTTGGCGGGAGTTCCGTGTTCAGGAAAGGGAGGAGGCAGGCTTCGTCTTCCGGCCAGGAGCTACCCACTACCAATACCGGCGCGGATTGACAAAACCTGGCCGCCACGGGGATTTCCGGTGCTTGTTGGGCAATGGATTGAACCCGGTCGATGCGAGTGTCCCCTGCCACGGTATGCTGCTCAATCCCTGCATTCAACAAGTGTTGTCCGGAGGCTTCATCCTGTACGAAAAGATGGCTGAAGCCTTCAAGAATACGTCGGAAAGCCCCTCCGTACGGCTTAAAAAAAAGCTGCCCGGGCCGGAAAAGACCGGAAATCAACAGGGTCGGGATATGTTGCTTTTGCAGCTGTTGCAAAATATTGAACCAGAATTCATACTTAACGAAAATGGCAAGCTGTGGCTGCCAGATCTTTACAAAAGCCCTCGCCTGTGCAGGCGTATCGAGCGGGAGGTAGGCCACCACGTCCGCCTGTGGGTACTTTTGGCGGATTTCGTAGCCGGAAGGGGAATAAAAAGTAAGCAATATGAGTGGTGGGTGAGGACGCGCTTTAAGCTTTTCGATAAGGGGGCGCCCTTGTTCAAATTCTCCCAGGGAAGCGCAGTGGAACCAAAATAAGGAGCGGTTCTCCGGCAACGCAGCGCTTAGCTTCCGGTGTTGATCCACCCAGTTTTGCCTTCCATTCACCCATTTTCGGGCCTTAGGGTGAAACAAGTCTGCGAAGCGCAGTACAATCCCATAGAGGTAAATCCCCAGCGTGTAGAATACCATTAATAGTAGATTTCCTCAGAGGCGCGCTGCCCAACGTAGAAAGGCAGAATCCAGCCCACCCGGAAACCGACATTCAGGTCGAGCCTTTCAGTCGTATCCTGCTGACGGGTGGCAAAATCAAAAGCCCTTCGGTTCATGGTGAAACCCTGGGTGAATTCCACACCGGCGAAGAAGTTGATTAGTTTGTTGGTACTCAGTACCTGGTAGCCGATAAACTCTGTGAAGGCCAGCCCGTTGCTGAGGCGGTCGTAGCCTTTCTTGTATTCATCATCCAGGTGGGGGACGAAACTCAAAGGGTCTTCCTGAATTCGAATTTTGTGCTGCAGCAAGCCCGCACTGGCTGTTATCCGCAGCCCGGAGCGTGGGTTTTTAGAGAAGCCCAGCGGGATCAGCTTCCCCACATGCCCGCCTATGTAGTAGCCGCGCATTCTGAGTTGTATATCAGCATAGCCACGGTTGTTGCCAATGATTCTGCCCTGATCGTTGAGCAGGCCGGTGAGTGGGTTTTCTGCCACCTCATTACCAAAATAATAACTCATGCCCAGCCCGAAGAGCCAATTGCCTTTGTCTGTAATAAACTCTGCTCCTGAGCCCACACTAAAGTGATTGCCAAAGCGACTGGCAAGGTCACCACCCGGGCTGTGGTAGGCGTAGGTGAAGTTGATCAGGATCCCATTGCCCCGGTTGAGGTCAAACTCCCCGTACTCCTGAGCGGAAGACAACAGGGGTAGCAACAAAAGGAGCCAAAAGTACGTACGCATAAGGTAGAATGATTCTGATTTCCTGCAAAGGTAGGAAAATCACTCGCATCAGGACTGGCAACAGCCACCGGAATTCGTTAGCTTTGTCGTCCAACGTCCACAAACACACCAAACCACTGTACCGCAAACCAAAACCAAAGAACATGTCTAAGCCAACCACAATTCTTATTACCGGTGGTGCCGGGTTTATTGGGTCGCATCTTGTCCGCCTGATGGTCAATAAATACCCGGATTATCATATCGTTAACCTTGATGCCCTGACCTACGCCGGCAATCTGGAGAACCTTAAGGATGTCGAAAACGCTGCCAACTACACTTTTGTGAAAGCGGATATTACGGATGCCGCTGCCATGCAGGAACTTTTTGCTGCTCATGATTTTGACGGCGTCATCCACCTGGCAGCAGAGTCCCATGTGGACCGCTCGATCGCCAACCCGATGAGCTTTATCGAAACCAATATCGTGGGCACGGTGGTCTTGCTCAATGCCGCAAAGCAGCACTGGGGCGATTTTTCCGGTAAGCGCTTCTACCATGTATCCACAGATGAGGTCTACGGCACACTGGGCGAAACCGGCTTCTTTACGGAAGAAACGGCCTACGATCCGCGCTCGCCCTATTCGGCTTCCAAAGCGAGTTCTGACCACCTCGTCCGCGCGTACTACCATACCTACAGGCTCCCTATCGTGATTTCCAATTGCTCGAACAATTACGGTCCCTATCAGTTTCCAGAAAAGTTGCTGCCGCTGATGATCAACAACATCCGCCATAATAAACCACTACCGGTTTATGGCGATGGGAAATACACCCGCGACTGGCTCTGGGTGGAAGACCATGCTTCGGCTATTGACCTCATCTATCATGAGGGCAAAAACGGCGAAACGTACAATATCGGCGGCAATAACGAATGGAAAAACATTGACCTGGTACATCAGCTTTGTGATGTTATGGACGATTTGCTGGGGCGCGATCAGGGTACTTCCCGGGCGTTGATCACTTTCGTGAAAGACCGGCCCGGTCACGACCGCCGCTACGCCATTGATGCCACCAAGCTGATGAATGAGCTTAATTGGGCCCCAAGCATTCAGGCAGAAGAAGGCCTGCGCAAGACCGCTGAGTGGTACCTTGGCAATACCGAATGGCTGGAGCGGGTGACCTCAGGGGCTTACCAGGCTTATTACGAACAACAATACCAGACGAACGTATAGCGAATGATTGAACCTTCCGAAAAAGTACGCAGGCGGTCCCGCCGGTTCATGCGGATTTTTAACCGCCTGCGCCGATTTTTCGCAACCACTTTTATCGGGGGGCTGGTAGTGATTCTGCCCCTCACCCTTTTCTTCTTCCTGGTCCGGATTCTGATCAACTTTATGACGAATCTAGTCTCGCCGGTCCGGGCGCTGCTGCCTTTTTCAGAGGAGCTGCCAGGCTGGTTCCTGGATTTCCTTGCACTGGCAATTGTCCTCACGTTCTTTTTTGCACTCGGGCTGGTGGTACGCACCAGTTCTGGTGGTAAAATGTTTGCCAGCTTTGAGCAGCGGTGGTTGATGAACCTGCCATTTTACGGCGTACTACGGGAAACCGTCCGGCAATTTTTGGGGCGTAAAAAGGTGCCTTTTTCGCAGGTGGTCCTCGTTGATCCTTTTGGCAGTGGCACCCTGATGACGGGCTTTGTGACCGATGACGAACTGGGCAACGGCTACGTCACTGTTTTTGTGCCTACCGGGCCCAATCCTACCAATGGCTTTGTTTTCCACATGAAAGAAGAGGATGTCAAATACGTGAATACTCGGCCGGAAGACGCGATGCGGTCTATTATCAGCGTTGGTGCGGGGTCTTCCAGTCTGTTCGATTTGCCGGAAGCCGGGAAAGCAGTGGAGGGAGATACAGAAAAAGAATTACCTTCGTCCCATAATTAGCCAGCGTTATGCAAGGACTACAAGTACTTTTTGAAGACAACCATTTGATCGCGGTCAATAAGCCGGCGGGCATGCTCGTGCAGGGGGACATCACAGAGGACAAGCCTATGAGCGAGTTTGTGAAGCAGTATATTGCTGACCGATATAATAAGCCCGGTGCTGTTTTCCTGGGCACTATTCATCGACTCGACCGTCCGGTGAGCGGGGTCGTGATTTACGCCCGGACCAGCAAGGCACTCGCCCGTATGAATGCCCTTTTCCAGAAGCGGGAAATTCAAAAAACGTACTGGGCCATTACCGAAGAGCGCCCGGACCCGTTATCCGGTCACCTGGTCCATTATATCGATAAAGACCGCAGCCGCAACGTCGCCCACGCCTCCGTTCGCCCCCGCAATAAAGACGCTAAGAAGTCTGAGCTCGACTACGAGCTGATCGCTGAAGTGGGCAACCATCACCTTTTAAAGGTCAACCCACTGACCGGCCGCCCCCACCAAATCCGCGTACAGTTGGCCCGCCTCGGCTGCTCTATTCGAGGTGATGTGAAATACGGCGCTCCCACGCCCAATAAAGATGGCTCCATTCACCTGCACTGCCGGTCCATGTCCTTTATCCATCCGGTGCGCAATGAGCGGGTCACCATCACTGCCAACCCGGTGAATAAGGATGAGGTATGGCAGATGTTTGCCAATCAGTGGCGGGACCGGTAGGCAAAATGGTCACTTCCAGCTTAGCGGATTGTCGTGCAGTGCATCATAGATAAGTATCGCATCAAGGGTTGCACCTGCCAGTGCACCAATAAGCCAGGTATTACGGTTTTCTTTTATCACACCTACTTTTTCGATCGTATACCACGGGATTTGCACTGAATGGTCGTTGCGTCTAATTAAAATCCCTGCAAGTTCGTCTTCTGAAGTAATTATGCCGGCTTTTTGGAACCGGCCCGTTAGCGCCAGTTGATCGTAGGTGTAGACCACGATCAGATTTCCTCTTTTTAGCGTAGAAATTTCGCCGGGAAGTAAGGTTTGGTCATTTTTTGCCTTGGTAGCATCTATCCCGGCACCAACCAGCGCGAAGGAAAGGGTGCAGCCTGAGGTTAGACTGGATATACCAATAAGGAAAATCAATGGGGCGAGTGAAAAAGTCTTTTTCATGATCATATTTTTTGTTGGCACCCGGGCTTAGCCATGGGTTCTCATTTGAAAGCAGTGGGTGTAGGCGGAAGAACTGCAATCTTCATTGTAGTTTAGGGATAATAGGCTAATTCAGGCAATGATAAGTGTCTTCGAAAGTCTTGCTTTTTATCACCCTGATGGCATCCGGGTGGAATTGTAAATCAATTTTATGCCATGCTGTATCTGCCAAAAGCCGTACCTTGCGGGGCTAAACCAAAACGAACGATGTACAAACTCCAGTTAGTAGTAGTAAGCCTGTTTTTTACTGCAGGGCTTAATGCCCAGTATGCGCCTGCCATTGATCTCTTTGACGAAGTAGGGAACGTTCAGTTCAGCATAGGCTCAGATGTAAATGGCGACGGCCGCACCGATGTTATTTGTGCTACAGATAAGCGCCTGTTTTGGCTCCCGCAGCTTGAGGATGGCACCTTCGGCCATCAAAATCCCATTGACTTTACGGACCGGCTTTACCGCTCCCTGACCAGCTTCGATATGGATAACGACGGGGACGAAGACTTGCTTTTTGCTTCCTACCAGGCAGGTTTTGGGATTCACTTCAATAATGGCGATGGCACCTTCGGGCCGCCCACCATCATTTATGACGCCGGGCTAGTGACAGACCTTTACCTTGCCGACCTCAATGGTGACGGTCAGACGGATGCCCTTATCGGGGAAAACCAGGGCGTATCCTGGTTGCCCGGTCAGGGCGACGGCACCTTCGGTGATGCTCAGCTCCTTTCTGCTGATCATAATAGTGCCAATAGCGTGCATGCAGAAGACCTAGATGGAGATGGTGATCAGGACGTTGTGGTCGCCGCTCATTCTGACCATCGCCTCTGCTGGCATGAAAACCTGGGCAATGGCACTTTTGCTGATTTTCAGGTCATCAATGATATTCATCTGGGCCCTAATTCGGTCGTTACCGGAGACTTTGATGGGGATGGCCTGCCAGACATCGTTTGTTCCAACCGCATTGAAGACGAAGGTGGTGCCGGGCTGACCCTTTTCCGCAATCTGGGCGGCGGTACCTTTTCCACACCTGATACCCTGCTGCCTGCCTACGGTAGTTACTATGTGCAGACGGCGGATATGGATGGTGACGGCGACCTTGACCTTGCTTCCTGCCACCGTTACGGCGAAGTGGGGTGGCTCCAGAACGATGGTACCGGACACTTCGGGCCTGACATCAAGCTACAGGATTATGCCGCTTATCAGCGCTTTCTTGACCTGCCCGACCTCAATGGAGATGGTTTTCCGGATATCCTTTATGGAATTAACAGTACGGCCCCACCGAAAGAGGCCCTGCTTTGGCTGGCTTCTGAAGGCAATGGAGCGTTTGCCCCGCCCGCACTCGTAGAACTTGGTGTATACCAGGTTGGTATCCCCGTAGTTGCTGATGTTGACCAGGATGGTCGGCCGGATATTGTCGTGGGCTCCGGTGGCAGCGATGCCCTGGTTTGGGTTAGAAATGAGGGCCAGGGGTATTCGCAGCCCAGGCTGATTGCAAGGAGGCATAATTTTGAACCTGCCAGTATTGCTGTTTTTGATTACAACAACGATGGTTGGCCGGATGTCCTCGCGGGCAGTGTGCAGGACAATGCGACTAACCAAAGCATCTATTGCGTTTACATCAACAATACGGATGGCACCTTTACCGAAACACCCCCTTTCGAGAGCGGTTATTTTTTCAAGCGGGACCTTCAGATGGCAGATATGGACGGCGATGGTGACCTCGATATGCTCTGGGCTTCCCCGAGCCACAACGGGCAGCCTACCGGTTACGTGGGCTGGGTGCCAAATAATGGCAGTAGTTGGGGCGGCCACATCCTTCTTTGGGAAGAAGTCGAAGGGGTACTCGATGTCCTTCCTGCGGACCTAAACGGAGACGGGCTTACCGATCTTGTCGTCTGTAAAGGCGAAGACCCGGTAATCGATTACCGGATTAACCTGGGAGGAGGGAATTTTTATGACCTTCATACCCTGACGACGAACTTCACAACGCCGCTCTATGCACAGGCGGCTGATTTGAATGAAGACGGCTTAATGGATATCATCGTTTCTGCGGATAACAGCTTTGGGGGAGAAGACCGGATTGCCTGGTGGCCAGGTACTGGTGGCGGCTATTTGGGGGCGCAGCAGGATATCTACGTTGGGGGCCCGGCTATGGAAAAATTCACACTGATGGATTACGATGGTGACGGGGTGCAGGATATTGTGACTTCGGGGTATCAGGACTTTCCCATGCAGTGGTTGAAAGGGCAGGGCAATGGTGATTTTCTGCCTCCTTTGCCCATCCCAAACGCAGCTATTGCGGTTCGGGGCTTCGAACTGGCAGATATGGATGGCGATGGGGACCTGGATATTGTAGGTAATGCAGAGAGCCCTCCGAATGGCGGTATCGATCGTATCATTGTGTCTTATAATCTGGCCAACGACGTGGGCGTTTCCGGGCAGGTTTTCTTTGATATCAATGCCAATGGGCAGCTCGACACACAGGAGGTCCTCCTCGACCGTTTTCCAATTACGATAGAGCCTGAGGCACTGGCGGTCTTCACAGATGAGGAAGGGCGGTTTACCGTTTACGGGGCAGAAGGCACCTACAACATCAGCCCCCAGCTCGAAGCATGCTGGACCCTAACCACCACCCCCGAGAGCTACGAAATCACCTTCGATGGCACGCCCATTGACAGCCTGGAATTTGGCGTAAGTCCGAATACAGAGGAGCCGGAAGCAGGCATTACCCTGGTCTCTGCGCCCACCCGCTGCGGCTTTACCGTGCCCTTCTGGCTCAACTATACCAATGACGGCTGCTGGCCCTTCGATGGTCAGGCCTACCTGGTCCTCAATGAACTGGCGGAATTGGTGGAAGCCACGCCCGTGTCGGCTCAGGTGTCAGGCGATACCCTGTTTTGGGATTTTGAAGGATTGCAGCCGGGGGAGAGCCGCTCCGTAGCGTTGAGCATGGTCATCGCCGGAGTAGAATTCATCGGTTCGTCCCTGGATATTCCGGTTGGTGTAGTGCCCTACAATGCCTCCGGGGAAGCCCTGCCCGCAGTGACTTTCGGCTTTGTCTCCATCATCAACTGTGCGTACGATCCCAACGACAAGCAGGTGCACCCCGCACGCTCGGAACAACCGCCTTTTACTCAAAACTATACCCTGTTTGAGGAGCCCCTGCTGTACACCATCCGTTTTCAGAATACGGGCACCGATACGGCTTTCAATGTGGTTCTGCGCGATCAACTGTCGGAGGACCTAGACTGGGCCACTTTTGCGCCAGGCAGCAGCAGCCACCCTTACGTGGCTGTACTGTACGAAGACGGCCGGCTGGAGTTCCACTTCCGGGACATCCTGCTGCCCGACAGCACCACCAATGAGCCGGCAAGCCACGGTTTTGTGCAATTCGAAATCGAAACCCTGCCCGGACTGGAGGAAAATACCCTCCTTGAAAATACCGCCGGGATTTACTTCGACTTCAATCCGCCCATCATCACCAATACCGTTCAAAATATAATGGTATCCGAGCTGCCGGACTTCACGCCTGCAACCGCCTTTGCCTACGAAACGGCTGATTTACAGGCCGTCTTTACGGATATCTCCTCCAATACCCCTACGAACTGGATTTGGGACTTCGGCGATGGGCAAGGCAGTACAGCGCAGCACCCGGAGCACACTTATGCTGCACCCGGCACCTACACGGTTTGCCTTACGGCAGCTAATGACTGGGGGGAACATACGTATTGTGAGGAGGTGGTGCTGATCAGCAGTGGGTCAACAAGCCTTTTCCGGAGCGATAAAATTTCCCTGTTCCCCAATCCGGCCGGCGATCGTATTTGGATTAGGTCCTACGGGCAGTCATTGCCACAGCGTTTGCAATTGTACAATGCAACGGGGCAATGGCTTCAAACTATAGCATTGGATGCTGAGGTGACCTCAATGGATGTCAATGCCCTGCCCGCAGGCCGGTACTGGGTGCGTACTGATTCCGGCGAAGTACTTCCGGTGACGATTGTGCGGTAACCAAACTCTACCGCCCC
This sequence comes from uncultured Phaeodactylibacter sp., assembly GCA_913057245.1. Classification (GTDB taxonomy): domain Bacteria; phylum Bacteroidota; class Bacteroidia; order Chitinophagales; family Saprospiraceae; genus Phaeodactylibacter. Next base: position 9,675 of record CAJXNH010000004.1, on the reverse strand, counting down.
ACTATTACCCTGCGTTGAGCTATGCCTGCTTCCGTAAACACCCGGAGCAGGTACAGCCCCGTGCTGCTGCCCGATAGGTCAACGGCATAGGGTGGTTGCCAGTTGTCGCCTATGTCCACGCGCCGGACCAATTGCCCGGAAGCCGTGTACACCTCCAGGTGAGTGACGGGAGCGGGTAAATCCTCCGCATCTATGTAGAAGAGCCCGCGGTTCGGGTTGGGATAAACGTTGATGCGGGCATGCATAGGCTCCGAAAGGGTGTTGGAAGGCGTGCCCAGCTCAATATCCTCAGCGCTGAAGGTACAGCCATTGGCATCTGTAATGTGCAACTGGTAAACGCCCGCACTTAGGTTTTGTGGATTGGCGGCATTGGAAACGAAGGCGCCATCGAGGGACCACTCGTACAGATAAGGCGGGGTGCCGCCGCTAACGGCAACCGAAATGCTGCCATCCATACCGCCGGAGGAGGGCGGGCTGAGTTCCAGGACTTCCACGGCAATTGGTGCAATTTCCCCGATTTCGTAGGCCGCTATGGCCGAGCAGTTGTTGGTCAGATCGGTGACCGTCACCCGGTAGCTGCCGTTCATAGCCTGAGTGAGCAGCGGGCCGTCATAGCCATTCTGCCAGGTATAACGCAGGCTGTCGGAACCGCCCAATGCCGCTACTTGCAGGACAGCGTTGAAGTCGTTGGGACAGTCATTTTCTTCCAAAAGTTCTATTTCCACATCCAGAGGGCAGGTAGCGGGGCAGTTGATCGTACCGGAAATCACAGCGCTGCAACCGGCCTCGTCCGTTACTTCCGCGAAGTAAGCCGTGCCATCGTCAAGCAGGCTGCCATCAGAAATGCCGGTAAAGGTATAACCGCCGGAGCCACCGGTAGCTTCCAGTAGCAGTAGGGCACGCCCGTTGCCAAAGCATTCCAGGTTGGCGAAAAGCGACAGGGGGGCAGCATCAGGTGCCCCGCTTACTTCGTCCACCCGCAGACAAGCCGTACCTGCTCCCGCCCAGCCTGTGAGGCTGCCGTTGACCCCGAGGCGCAGGAAGTACTGCTGACCGGGGGTGAGCCCGCTGAGGCGGTTGGTATGGGTGCAGGCATCGGGGGCCGTGGCGCAGAAAATTTCTTCGAGGTTGGTACAGCTGCCGCTGAAAACGCTTAGTGTAGCCACAAAATGGCTCTCCAGCTCAAAAGCCACCGAGCCAGTGCCCGGTGCGGTGAAGGTGTACCAAACGGCATCAGACTGCCCGAGTGCGCAGGAGGATAAGGGGCCGGAAAAGCCTGCCCCGGCAGGTTCTGCGGCTGTGCAGTCCTCGCCTAGCTCCAGTTCCAGGGCGGTGCTGCACAGGACATTTGCCGGTGGTTCCTCAGGGGCAGCTTCGATTTTTACGCAGCAGGTGCCTTCGAGGGTGGCAAAGAACCCGCTGAGCTGCAGGTAATAGGACGTGCCGGGTTCGGGGGCTTCGAGGTAGAGCTCCTGCCCCAGTTCATTGCAGGCGACCTCTTCCAGTGCTCCGCAACTGCCCCGGTAGACGGTGAGCACATCGGCAAAATCGGCCTGGGATTGGATGCGCAGTGGCGTTCCATCTTCCGGGGTAAAACGGAACCAGATGTCAGCCTGTGCTTTGTTGTTTCTGCTTGGGACCGGTCCTTCAAAGGTCGCGTGGTAATTATTGCCGGACACACAATCGCCATCGACTTCCAGCGGTAAGGCATTGGCGCAGTCATCATTGGCAGGAGGGGTAGGGGGCGGCCCATCGCCGGACAGTTGGATGCAGTGCGGGCCGCGGGGCACCCCAAACTCCGCCCGCTGACCGTGCACCCGGATAAAGTAGGTAGTGCCTGCTATAGCTTCAAAGTACAAGTCTTCTCCGGTAAAGCCATGTGCATCGTAATCGGTGCAGGTGAGCACTTCCGGGGAGGTGCAATCGCCGGTGAAGATGGTGACCGCATCGTTGTACCCGGCAAAAGTGCGCAGGTGTACCCACTGACTGACCGCTGCGGTGTATTGGTACCAAAGGCTGCCTTCGCCGGGCGGGGTACAGGCATCGGGTCCGGTGTAGACGCTGCCCTGATTGTTACCGGTCGTGCAGGGGGCGTCTAGTTCTAATGCAATGGCGTTTTCACAAAGGTCATTGGTGCTGCCTTCGCCAATCAGTTTGATATTGTCCAGCGCGGCCCACCAACCCCAGCCGTTGCCATCGTCGTAGAGGAAGGCGAGGCGCATCTGTGGGCTACGGTATTCAGACAGGTCAACCACCAGCTGAACGGAATTGTCGAACAGCGGGCCGCCCTGATCTTCGAGATAGGCTTGTGCCCAGGCTGTCTCGCCGGTCGCTTCATCCCGCAGGCCCACCGAAAGGCTTTCCAGGTCCGTGTACTGCCGGATGACGGCATCGAATTCGAGGCGGTATTCAGAAAATTCCAGCCCGTTAATGACCGGGCTTAGCAGAAGGGCTTTAGAAAAGGGGGCATCTTCGCCCAGCCCATCGTCATCAAAAAACGCCATGCAGGAGCCGTTGATGCTGTTGTTGGCGCCGGCGTTTTCGTTGTCCACCATTCCGAACGACCAACCCGACGGCCCACTCAGGGTTTCGTTGAGCCAGCCATCGGGCAGGGCACATTCGTTGAAGGTTTCCAGCAATACCGGGGTGCCGCTGCCGGTGCCTTCCACCCGGATGTTGTCGATGCCGGCCCACCAGCCCCAGGTGCCCCCATCGTCGTAGCGGACGGCAATTTGTAAGGTCTCGTGTGCAAAGAAAGTGAGGTCGATTTCAACTGGTAGGAATTCCGAGAACTGCGTCCCGGTCTGCCCTTCGACGCCCTGAAAGCGGCGGAGCAATTGCCATTCATTACCATCGAAAGCCAGGAGGTCAAAAGCATCGAGCCCGTCGTAATTCCGGAAGTGGACATCGGCGTAGAGGGTTACCCGCGACCAGCCGGTGGCATCGAACGGCGGGGATTCCAGTTGGAGCGTCCAGGCGGGGCTGTTTTCGCCCGTCGCATCATCGTCCATGATCAGCATGCAGCTGCCGTCGATAGCGCTGCCATCGCTGTTTTCATTTTCGGGAAGGCCAACGGACCAGGCCGCATCCGGGTTGCCGGTGAGGTTGACCGTCCAGTTGCTGCCAAGGTCGCAGCTATTGAAGTCCTCTTCAAAAAGCAGCTCCTGAGCGGGGATTGCTACCGTGGAAAGCAGCAGTAGGAATAAAGGTAAAATGTATGTCTTCAAGGTTCGGATGCTTTGCTCCATGAAAGTTACAAAATAATCGTTGGGTTTTTGCTAATTTTAGGAATTGCGATTCAATACCAGCCACTATGCCAGATTCATTAGCGCCCTATCAGCCGAGTGCGGAAAAGCCATGGAACGAACAACGGGTGCAGCATCTTTATGCCCGCCTCGGGTTCGGAGCCGCTCATAACACGGTCACTGCCGGGCTGTCGCTTTCGCCTCAGGCGCTGGCCGACCAACTGCTCGATGGGGCCGCCAACCTGCCTGCCCCCGATGCCCCGTACTGGGCCAACTGGGCTTACGACGATTACCCGGATGACGATATGCAGACTTATTTTGAAGTCAAGAGCGCCTTCTTCCGCCGCTGGATCCGGGAAATGGCTACCGAGAGCGTAAGGTCCAAGCTGGCACTGTTCTGGCACAACCACTTTGTGACCCGGGAAAACGACTATGCCTGCAATTCCTTCATGTGGCATTATTACGACTTGCTGCACCGGCGGGCGTTTGGCAATTTCCGCACTTTCGTGGAAGAAATGGGCGTTAATCCGGCCATGCTCACCTTCCTCAATGGCAATCAGAATATCGCAGAGCAGCCTAACGAAAACTACGCCCGCGAACTCATGGAGCTCTTCACGATGGGGGAGGGCAATGGCTATACCCAAAACGATATCGTGGAAGTAGCCCGCGCCCTGACCGGCTGGCGGGTGAATATGTATTCCTGTGACCCCACCGTTAATTTTGATCCTAACCTTTACGACAATACCTCCAAAACGATCTTTGGGCATGCGGGCAACTGGGGGTACGACGATGTGCACGAGCTTATCTTTACGCTGCGCTCGCAGGAGGTGGCTAACTACATCTGCAGCAAGCTTTATCGCTTTTATGTCTATGAAGCGCCCGACCCGGTCATTGTGGAGGGCATGGCGCAGACCTTCCGGGACAACAACTGGGAAGTCATGCCCGTGCTGCGACAGCTTTTCCACAGCGAGCATTTTTACGAGCAGCGCTTCATCAATGCCCGGGTGCGCAGCCCGCTGGAAGCCCTGGTTGGTGTCATTCGCAGGACGGGCGGCATTTGGGAGGAAGATTACAATGAGGACCTCGTTGGGTACCTCACTTTTCTGGCAGGCAATCTCGGGCAGGAAGTCTTCAACCCGGTGGATGTAGCGGGCTGGCCGGAGCACCACAGCTGGCTGACAGAGAATACCCTTACCGCGCGGTGGTCAGGGTGTGAGAATGTGCTGTACAGCATGACCGGTTCACAGGCGTTCCTCGACCGCCTGCGCGATATGGCTATCGAGCGGGTGGGGCTGGAGGAAACCGACCCGGCGGTCATTACGCAATCGCTGGCGACTTTCTTTTTGAACCGCCCGCTCGAAGACCGCCTGCTGGAAGTGGCTACGCTCTACTTCAAAGGCGATGTGCCCGACAATTACTTTGAGGACGGCACCTGGAGCCTGTACTACGGTGCCGTGCCCTGGCAGATTGTCAACCTATTTGTTCACCTGGTCCGCCTCCCGGAATGGCAGCTCAACTAACCTCTGAATAATGGCAAAGCACGATCACCACGATACCTACCACCCCAAGGCCAAACGCTATCTGGAGCGCAAAAAAGGTACCCGCCTTCAGGATGGCGAGGCCCACGAAAATATGCATCAGGAATGGGGCCGGCGGGATTTCCTGAAAATGACCGGCCTGGCTGCCCTGGGCGGTGCCCTTACCCTGAGTGGTTACCCGGTAAGCGCCTTTGCGCCCGGGCCTATGCTGGCGGGACTGTCGAATACGAACTGCGGCGACCGTGTGCTGGTCCTCCTGCGCCTCAAGGGGGGCAACGATGGGCTGAATACGGTCATCCTTCGTGGCAATGACACTTATTACAATATCCGTCCCACCCTTGCCGTACCCGAAAATGGCCTTTGGGCCCTGTCCGAGGACTACGGCATGCCCAATGAACTACTGGGGCTACAGCCTTTCTGGGAAGAGGGGCGCATGAAGGTGGTGCACAACGTCAGCTATCCTCAGCAAAATTATTCCCACTTCCGCTCCTCCGATATCTGGGCCTCCGCCTCCGATAGCAGCGAGGTGGTCAATACCGGTTGGATGGGGCGCTGGCTGGAGCAGGACCTGCCTGCTTTTCTGAGCGCTCCGCCGGTTATTCCACCGGCTTTACAGATTGGCGTGCAGCCTAATATGATCTTCCGCAGTGATTCGGCTAATTATGCCCTGGCGATCAGCAATCCGGCGGAGTTTTATCAGATTGCACAAACGGGCACGCTTTACGAGTCGGGCAACCTGGGCAATCAGCCTTTCGAGCGCGAACTGCGGTACGTGCGGCAGGTAGCGAACAGCGCCTTTCGTTATTCGGAATCCATTCAGCGGGCGTACAACGATGGCAGCAATCAGGTCGCCTATCCTGACAACTACCTCGCCGAACAGATGGCGATCGTTGCCCGCATGATCAAAGGCAGCCTGGGCACCAAAGTCTTTATGGTAAGCATAGACGGCTTTGATACCCACAGCAATCAGGCGAATTTCCACCCCAACCTCCTGGATTGGGTGGGCAGCAGCGTGGAAGCTTTTTATGCTGATCTGGCCGCCTCCGGGCATAGCGAGAATGTCCTGACCATGAGTTTCTCCGAGTTTGGCCGCACCATTTATGAGAATGGCTCAGCCGGGACAGACCACGGTACCGGCGCGCCCATGCTGCTCTTTGGCGATGGGCTGGGCAGCGATTTCCTGGGCGAGGCTCCTGACCTGGACAATACGGATCAGTACGGTGATCCTTTCTTTTCGGTGGACTTTCGGTCGGTTTACGCCAGCGTCATGCAAAACTGGCTGTGCACGCCTCCGGAAGTCACGGAGCACCTCCTCGGTAGCGAAGGGCTACAGCCACTCGATGGCTTGCTGCCCCCTGCTGATCCGCCAATCGGTGCCAACGAGGCAGGGATGCTGCTGGGCCACGAGCCTTCCCAGGATGGAGGGCTGGCTTTTGATATCCACTATGCCATCCGGCAGCCCGGGCCAGTGCGTATTGTGCTGCTTTACGTAAACGGTACTACCGCCCGCACCCTTTGGAACCACTATCAGGAAGTGGGCAGCCACCGGCTTCGTTTTGCACCCTCGGAATTCTTCCTGAGCCCTGGTCGCTATTACTATCGGCTGGAAGCCGGTGGTCGGGCATTTACAAGGCTGATCACCTGGTAAAGACCGAGATCATCGAGTTTGAATTTTATTTTTTGCTTTTACTCATCCAGGATTTTCTAACTTTTTACAACTGAAATAATGAAGAACGTAATCATGAAATTTAGATAGAAAACAATCGCAATCGAGCATCATTTTAAAACACCTAAGCCATGAAAGCCGCACTAGTCAGCATCCCCGTCCGGGATCAGGAAAAAGCCCTGGAATTTTATACCGATAAATTAGGTTTCATCAAAAAGAAGGATGAGCCCTTAGGCGGTGGCAACAGGTGGCTGACGTTGGTCTCAAAAGATTGGCCCGACGGTCCGGAACTGCTGCTGGAACCTGCACCCAATCATTTTGAACCCTCAAAAGTCTATCAGGATGCCCTAAAGAATGCCGGGATACCCTGGACGCAATTCGACGTCGATGACGTGGAGGCTGAGTATGAGCGGCTGACGGGTCTCGATGTGGAATTTAGCGTCAAGCCCACGGAAATGGGGCCGGTGAAATTTGCCATTTTGGACGATACCTGCGGCAATTACATTCAATTGGTACAGTCGCTGTAGCAAAATGCGGGAGGTGCTTTCCGCCTGTTTTGGAATGGCGTAAAGTCCCTGTGGGGAGAAAATGTGGGTAACCTCCAATATATAGCTGTTCCCCCGCGCCGTAGGTGCGTCATGTGCCCCCTTCCAAAAGATTGGAGCTAAGCCTGAGCCGTGTGGAAAAACGATAAAGCGTAGCTGTCTCATCGGAGTCCGTTGCTCACATTCCGCAACCTAACGGCGCGGAACCAAAGCTGTGCCTGCGGGTTACCGACATATAGCCCCTAAAGGGGCAGATGCCGGGCTTGGAAAGAAACCCCAATGTAAAAATCTGTCTCAGTCGCTGTAGCAAAATGCGGGAGGTGCTTTCCGCCTGTTTTGGAATGGCGCAAAGTCCCTGTGGGGACTAAATGTGGGTAACCTCCAATATATAGCTGTTCCCCCGCGCCGTAGGTGCGTCATGTGCCCCCTTCCAAAAGATTGGAGCTAAGCCTGAGCTGCGCGGAAAAACGATGAAGCGTAGTCGTCTCATCGGGGTCCGTTGCTCCACATTTTTATGGAAAACCGCATTTGGTCTGGCAGCAGGCACGAAAAAGAGAATAGCCTTGCAAAGTGGATAGGAAACACGTATTTTCGCAAATAAGAAAACACGTAAAAATGAATACAAAATTAACGTTGACAGTAGATAAAGATGTCATAGATGCTGCCAAAAAATATGCTAAATCGAATGGAAGGAGCCTTTCTGGCATTATTGAAGAATACCTGAAGTCCCTTGTTCAGCATAAATCGGAGGATAGTGACTTTGAAATCAGTCCTCTTGTCCAATCACTGTGGGGCTCGGTCAAGCCCATTCCGGAATCAACGGATTATAAAGAAATACTGGCGGAAGAATTGGCAAAAAAATACTTGAAATGAAACGAGTATTCCTTGATACGGATGTGATAATGGACTTTTTAACCAAACGTGAACCTTTTGCGCTGGAATCCATGAAACTAATGGAATATGGCAACCGAAAACAATTGGAATTGAATATATCCTCCTTATGTCTTAGTAACCTTTACTATTTGATCAGCCGGACAGAAAATAAAACAAGAGCAAGGGAAAAAGTCAAGGGAATGTTGAAATTAGTGGAGACACTTTCCGTTCATAAGAGTACAGTAGAAAAAGCGGCTTATTCTGAATTTAAAGATTTTGAAGATGCCATTCAAAATTTTTGTGCGGCAGAGCATGGAATACAGTCGATCATTACCAGAAATGTAAAAGATTATTCTAAAAGTAGCTTGTCCATTCAAACACCAAAAGAGTTTCTCACCGAATTTGAAAAGACAAAGTAAAGCTGCTGTTCCCCCGTGCTGTAGGTGCGGTATGTACCCCCTCCAAAGGATTGAAGCTCAGCTTGAGCTGCGGGGTAAAACGATGAAGCGTAGTCGTCTCATCAGAGTCCGCTGCTCACCTTCCGCAACCTAACGGCGCGGAACCAAAGCTGTGCCTGCGGGTTACCGACCTGTTGCCCCTAAAGGGGCAGATGCCGGGCTTGGAAAGAAAACCCAATGTAAATATCAGTCTCAGTCGCTGTAGCAAAACGCGGGAGGTGCTCTCCTCCTCTTTTGGAATGGCGCAAAGTCCCTGTAGGGACTAAATGTGGGTAACCTCCAATGTGTTGCTGTTCCCCCGCGCCGTAGGTGCGTCATGTGCTCCCTTCCAAAAGATTGGAGCTAAGCCTGAGCCGCGCGGAAAAACATGCAGTAGTTTTTTAATGCTATCGGTATAGACTAGCTATGAGAGGTTAAAACATAAAGAGAATGAACCACCTGTTCATAGCTGATAGGTCAAGTGTTTCGTTCCTGTGCGCTCGATTTATGTTAAATTATTGCAATTGCCCATAAAAACAATGTACCTTGGCATTGTCAACGCGTTAATATCTCAATAACACTCCGCTTATCTAACTAAAACTTCATATTATGACGCTCTTACGCTCTTACGCTCTTACGCTCTGTTTGTTTATAACTATGTCTTTGATCAACAATGCATTTGGTCAACTATTGCAAGAAGGGTTTGAGACCCACTCTTGTACGACTAGCTTTTGTGGTGGCGGTAATATTGATGATGTAGATTGTTTATCGAATTGGCAGCCATGGTTTGGTACTCCCTCAATTCGCAGCGATATTTCTACGCCGAATGGCGTTAATTATTTGTATCTGGGATATAGCAATGGAAATTTTGGCACACCACTAATTAATGACAGCGAAGGTGTAATTGCTAATATTGCTCAACAAGGGAATATTGGTGATCAGCTAAATTTAAGTTTCATTGGCCGTAGGGAGATAGTGGCAAGTCATATCAGCCAATTCAATTTAAGGGTTTTTATTGCCAATGGAGTTCAGGGGAATTGGTCTCTTCCTGGTAACTGTATTGTTCCGATGCCATCAATCAACGGATTACAAATTCAGGAAATTGCAACTTTCTCAGTAATGGATTTTAGTTCAACTCAATGGACTAATTTTAATATTATAGATAAATGTGCTGAGATTCCCTATGATCAAATCATTTTTGCGATTGATATTGGTGGACAAACTATTCGCCGCTCCATAGGCGCACTTTTAATTGATAATGTGTTGCTTACTCGTGAAGCTGCTATAGTTCCTGATCCCCCTTCCGTCGAAGTTATGAATTCGACTCCGAATTTATGTGACGAAGGCAACTCCATAAGCGTGACCTACGAG